>JAVEDI010000022.1 GCA_030841035.1 Actinomycetota bacterium | reverse complement strand
CCGCCGGCGTACACCGCCGGCGTACACCGCCCTCCTCCGACGTCCGAGCGCCGGCCGTTCGATAGGCGGGTGGTCGCCGGGTGGGGCGGCTGTCGACCGTGGGCCTATCGAACGTCGGTGTCCCGGGCGGGCGGCCGAGGCGAGCGCGCGGGCGGGCGGCCGAGGTGGGCGGGCGGCCGAGGCGGGCGGGCGGCCGACGGGGACCGTCACGGGCCTGCTGACCCCGGGGAGCAGGACGGCGCTGACCGCCGTCGTCGGCCGGTCAGTGGTAGCGGCGCATCGAGCTGGCGGGCGGGCGAGGTACCGAGCGCGCCGCCTGCTCCTCCTGCGCGCCTTCCCCCTCCTGCTCATCCTGCGCGTCCTGCGCGGTGAGCGGCTGGGCGACGTCCTCGAGAGACCGTTGCGCCGCCTCCACGCCGAGGACCAGCTCGACGAGACCGGCGCCGATCATCAGGCCGGCGCCGATGTAGTAGCCGACGGCGACCATGTCCTTGCCCTGGTCGATGAACTTGCCGAACAGAAGCGGCCCCACGATGCCGCCGATCCCGGTGCCCACGGCGTAGAAGAAGGCGATCGCCATGGCCCGGGTCTCCATCGGGAAGATCTCGCTGACCGTCAGGTAGGCGGCGCTCGCGCCGGCGGATGCGAAGAAGAACACCACGGACCAGGCGATCGTCAGGGTGGTCGCGTCGAGGGTGCCGTTCTCGAACAGCACGCCGGTGACGATCAGCAGCAACCCGGAGACGACGTACGACAAGGTGATCATGACGCGCCGGCCGACCGTGTCGAAGAGCCGGCCCAGCAGCAGCGGGCCGACGAAGTTGCCCACGGCCAGCGGCACGATGTACCAGCCGACCGACGAGTCCGAGACCTTCAGGAACGTGGTCAGGACCAGAGCCTGCGTGAAGAACACAGCGTTGTAGAGGAACGCCTGGCCGATGAACAACGACAGGCCCAGCACGAACCGCTGCGGGTACAGCTGCCACGCCGTCCTGGCGATGGTCGCGAAGCCGATCGTCTTGCGCTGGCGGATCGTGAGGTAGTCGTCCTCCTTGCTCAAGCTCTCGCCGGTCGACTCCTCGACCTGCTCCTCGATGTCGGCCACCACCCCCTCTGCGGCCTTCTCCTTGCCGTGGATGAACATCCAGCGCGGGCTCTCGGGCACGTTGCGGCGCACCAGCAGGATCGCGAGGCCGAACACCGCACCCAACCCGAACGCGAGGCGCCAGCCCACATCCTTCGCGAACAGGTTCTCGTTGAGCAGCAGGACGGACAGCGCCGCGCCTGCCGCCGTGCCGATCCAGTAGGAGCCGTTGATGATCAGGTCGACCCGCCCGCGGACGCGGGCCGGGATGAGCTCGTCGATGGCCGAGTTGATGGCCGCGTACTCGCCGCCGATGCCCGCGCCGGTCAGGAAGCGGCAGGCGAAGAACCACACCGGGTTCATCGAGAAGGCCGTTGCCACCGTGGCGGCGAGGTAGAGCACGAGGGTGACGAGGAACAGCTTCTTTCGGCCCAGCCGATCGGTGAGGTAGCCGAAGAGCAGCGCCCCCAGGCAGGCGCCCGCCACGTAGATCGCAGCGGCCTGGCCGATCTGGCTGCTGGTCAGCTGCAGCCCGGACCCTTTCTCGGTGAGGCGGCTGGCGATCGACCCGACGATGGTCACCTCGAGGCCGTCGAGGATCCAGACGGTGCCCAGCCCCAGCACGACCATCCAGTGCCACCGCGACCACGGCAGGCGGTCCAACCGCGCCGGGATGTTGGTCCTGACCGTGCCTGTCTGGACCCCGCTCATGGGCGCTCCTCACGGACGGCGCGATCGCGCGCGAGCACGACTCCGCCACGGTGCCCCACGTCACACCGGCGAAACATGCGGGGACGGCGCGGCGACCGGACCACCGAGCGGCGGCGTTAGCCTGTCCCGGCGGCGTCACCGTCGCCCGGGCCGGACCCGGGCCGGACCCAGGCCGCCCCCCGCCCGAGCAGGAGGTTCGTTGGTGCTCCGCCGCACGTTGCTGTCGTTGTCGCGCAGCTCGCGCATCCGCCACGTGGTCGAGACCACCCCGGTCTCCCGGAGCGTGGTCTCTCGCTTCGTCGCCGGGACGAGCGCCGCGCAGGCGGTCGACGTCAGCCGTGAGCTCGTCGCCAGTGGCCGGCTGGTCAGCCTGGACCGGCTCGGCGAGGACACGGTGGAGCGTCGGCAGGCCGACTCCACCCGCGATGCCTACCGCACCGTTCTCCGGCTGCTCGCCGACGAGGGCCTCACGTCGGGAGCCGAGGTGTCGGTGAAGCTCTCGGCGGTCGGGCAGGCGCTGCCCGGCGACGGCGAGAAGTTCGCGCTGGAGAACGCCTACGCGATCTGCGAGGCGGCTCGGGCGGCCGGCACCACGGTGACCCTCGACATGGAGGACCACACCACGACCGACTCGACGCTGGAGATCCTGCGCGAGCTGCGCCGCGACTTCCCGGAGGTCGGTGCGGTGCTGCAGGCCTACCTTCGCCGTACCGAGTCGGACTGCCGTGATCTGACGTACGCCGGCTCCCGCGTGCGGCTGTGCAAGGGCGCGTACAAGGAGCCCGACTCCGTGGCGTTCTCGAGCAAGGCCGACGTCGACAAGTCCTACGTGCGCTGCCTCAAGGTGCTCATGGCCGGCAAGGGTTATCCCATGGTGGCGACCCACGACCCGCGGCTGGTCGCGATCACCGGTGACCTGGTGCGCCGCAGCGGCCGCGAGATGGGCAGCTACGAGTACCAGATGCTCTACGGGATACGGCCGCACGAGCAGCAGCGGCTCGCGGCGGCCGGCGAGCGGATGCGGGTCTACGTCCCCTACGGCGACGAGTGGTACGGCTACCTGGTACGACGGATGGCCGAGCGCCCGGCGAACCTGGGCTTCTTCCTGCGTGCGGTCGCCACCAAGGGCTGACGCGCGACCGACCGGGCCTGGTGCGCGGTCGGTGACCTACCGGCTCACGAGAGGGACAGCTCCATGAGCGACACGGTCGCGGTGCTCGGCGCCGGCAAGATGGGTGAGGCGCTGCTCTCGGGCATGCTGCGAGCCGGTCGGCGGCCCGAGGACCTCGTCGTCACCGCCCGCCGGGCCGAGCGGGCGGACACGCTGCGCGAGCGCTACGGCGTGCGGACCCTCACCAACGTCGAGGCCGCCACGGCCGCGGACACGCTGCTGCTGACCGTCAAGCCGCAGGACATGGGGGTGCTGCTGGCCGAGCTCGGTCCGCACGTGCCCGCCGACCGGCTGGTCATCTCCGCGGCCGCCGGCACGACCACCGCGTTCCTGGAGCGCCGGCTGGCCGGGGGCATGCCCGTGGTGCGGGTCATGTCGAACACGCCGGTGCTCGTCGACGAGGCGATGAGCGCGATCTCGGCCGGGTCGCACGCCGGCGAGGAGCACCTGCAGCGCGCCGAGGCGGTCTTCGCGCCGGTGGGTCGCACCATCCGGGTGCCCGAGTCGCAGCAGGACGCGGTGACCGCGCTCTCGGGCAGCGGGCCGGCGTACTTCTTCTACCTGGTCGAGGCGATGATCGACGCGGGCATCCTGCTCGGCCTGCCGCGCACGGTCGCCCACGAGCTCGTCGTCCAGACCGCGATCGGGTCGGCGGTCATGCTGCGCGACAGCGGTGAGCACCCCGTGACCCTGCGCGAGGCGGTGACGTCACCGGCGGGTACGACGATCAACGCGATCCGTGAGCTGGAGAACCACCGGGTCCGCGCGGCCTTCCTGTCCGCGCTCGAGGCGGCGCGCGACCGGGGCCGCGAGCTCGCGGGCGAGGAGTGAACGGCTAGATCGGGATGGAGATGAACGGCGAGCTGTACGCCGGCGCGTCGGCCAGCGTCGACTCGGCCGCCTCCCGGCTGACCCGGTCGGCCTCGGCGGCGATCACCATGGCCAGCAGCCCGACGTCCCCGGGCGTCGCGATGCCGGTGACCTCGGGGTGGGAGAGCACCCACGACACCGCCGCCGTGACCTGCTGCTGGCGGTCAAGCGGCTCGTACCAGGTGCTGTAGCGCTTGTCGTCGTCCTCCGGCCAGTTGCGCCGCGCGACCGACTTGATGATCATGAGGCCGACGTCCTGGGACTGGGCCTCATCGGCCAGCGCCTCGTAGTCGGCCAGGTAGGCAGCGTCGCGCGACAGCGCGACGTTGAGCGGGCTGAGCACCGTCGCGAACGGGTAGCGGCGCAAGGCCTCGAGATGGGTGGCCGGGGCCTGGTGGCCGTGGCCGGTGATGCCGACGGCACCGACCAGCCCTTCCTCCTGGGCGCGTTCGGCGGCGACCAGCGCACCGTCGCGGGCAGTGACCTTGTCGAGCTCGTCGCTGTCACCGACGGCGTGCAGCTGCAGCAGGTCGACGTGGTCGGTCTGGAGCCGCTCGAGCGACTGGTTGATCTGGCGCCAGGCGTCGTCGGTCCTGCGCTCGCCGGTCTTGGTCGCCAGGAAGATGTCGCCGCGGATGCGTGGCATCCACGGGCCGAGGCGAAGCTCCGCGTCGCCGTAGCTGGCCGCGACGTCGAAGTGGTTGATGCCAGCGTCGAGGGCCTCCTGCACCGAGCGGTCGGCCACCTCCTGGGTGACCTCGCCCAGCGCGGCAGCGCCGTAGATGAGGACCGAGCTCTCGTGCCCCAGCCGTCCAAGTCGCCGCTGCTCCACGTGCTGCCTCCCGGTGGTCTCGCCGTCCCGTCGTCCTGCGCCTCGGCGGTCCGCTGACCGCAAACCTACGATGACACGGTGCATCACGTACTGCGCCGGGCCGGCGGAGAGGCGTCTCGCCTGACCGGCGTGGTGCTCGTGCTCGTCCTGACCCTAGGGGCGTGCAGCGATGGGGGCGACCCGGGCGTTCGCGTCGCCGCGGCCGGGCGCGCCACGGTCACCGAGGTGGTCGAGGCGCCCGCGACGGTCACCGCCCGGGCCGTCGCCACGGTCAGCGCCGCCACCGACGGGCTGGTCGCCGAGATGCGGGTGCGGGAGGGGCAGCTGGTGCGCGCCGGGCAGGTCGTGCTGCGGCTGGAGTCGCCGCAGGCGCGCAAGAACCTGCGGCAGGCGCTGGTGGCCGACCGACAGGCCGCGTCGGCGGGCAGCGCCCCGGTGCCTGCTCCGGGGCTCTCCGGCAGGCAGCGGCAGGCCGACCTGACGGCCCGGCGGGCGTTCGCCCGCGCCCGGCGCTCGGCGCAGGCCATCACCGACCCGCAGGTGCGCCGCCAAGCGCTGTCGGCGGTGGCCGCGTCCCGGGCGCAGTACGACGCGGCCCGCGCGCAGGCCGACGACGCCGTTCGCGCCTTCCAGGCGGGTCTCGGCAGCCTGTCCGGCGCCGTCGCGGCCCTCTCCTCGGCCCAGCGGGTGCAGACGCGCGCGGCGCTCGCCGCTGCCCGACGTACGGTCGAGGGTCTGGTCGTGCGGGCGCCCATCTCCGGCACCGTGTCGTTCACGGCGTCGCCGACGTCCGGCGGGCAGTCCGCGTCCGGGTTGCTCGACCAGCTGCCCCAGCAGCTGCAGGGGCAGGCCGGCGCGCTGCTCGGCAGCGGCGGGACCTCGGCGCAGGTCTCGGGGACGCTCGCCGAGGGTCAGCCGGTGCGCAGCGGCCAGCCGCTCGTCACGGTGACCGACTCCTCGACGCTCTCGCTCACCGCGCAGGTCGACGAGACCGACGTGCTGCTCGTCCGGCCCGGCGTCGAGGCGCGGGTGGAGCTCGACGCCGTGCCCGACGCGACGTACGCCGCGACGGTCGTGGCCGTCGATCCGACACCGGCCGCGTCCTCGCGCGGGGGAGTGACCTACGTGGTGCGGCTCTCGCTCGACGCGGGCCGCGACGCGGACGGCGCCGTGGCGCCGACACCGCGGGCCGGCATGAGCGCCGTCGCCCGGCTGCGGGTGCGCACGGCCCGTGACGTGGTCGCGGCGCCGGTCTCGGCGGTCTTCCGTGACGGACGACGCGATGCCGTGTGGGTCGTCGTCAACGGCCGGGCGCGCAAGCGCACGGTGCGTCTCGGTGCGCAGGGGCAGAGCCGGCTGCAGGTGCTCGAGGGGCTGCGGGTCGGCGAGCGGCTCGTCGTGAGGGGGGCCGATCGGGTGCACGCCGGTCAGCAGGTCCAGTGACCGGTCGCGGGTGACCGGCCCGGCGGTGGAGGCGCGGGACGTCTCGCGCAGCTACCGGCTCGACGGTGTGTCTGTGCACGCGCTGCGCGGCGTGACGCTGCGCATCGACCAGGGCGACTACTTGGCGATCGTGGGGCCGTCGGGGTCGGGCAAGTCGACGCTGATGCACCTGCTCGGCTGCCTCGACCGGCCGAGTGCCGGCTCGCTGCTGCTGGGGGGACGCGACGTGGCGGCGCTCACCGACGGTGAGCTGGCGCAGCTGCGCAACCAGACCATCGGGTTCGTGTTCCAGTCCTTCCAGCTGCTGAGCCGCACGAGCGCGCTGGACAACGTGGCCCTGCCGCTGGTCTACCGCGGCGTACGTCGCGCCGAACGCCGGGCGCGCTCGGCGGCTGCCCTGGCGGCGGTCGGCCTCGCCCACCGCCTCGGGCACCGGCCGAGCCAGCTCTCGGGTGGCGAGCAGCAGCGGGTCGCCATAGCGCGGGCGCTGGTCGGCGACCCGAGGGTGCTGCTCGCCGACGAGCCGACCGGCAACCTGGACTCGCAGAGCGGCGCGGACGTGATGGACCTCCTCGGGAGGCTGAACTCCGAGAGAGGCGTCGCGGTCGTGCTGGTCACCCATGACCCGAGCATCGCGGCCCGGGCCCGGCGGCGGATCCACGTGCGCGACGGCTTGATCGAGCGCGACGACGCGGACACGCCGGGCGACGCCACCAGCGCGGCGGACGCACCGGCATGAAGGTCACCGAGGCGTTCCGGGTGGCCCTCGACGCCCTGCGGGCCAACCGGCTGCGGAGCGCACTGACGATGCTCGGAGTCATCATCGGCGTCGCGGCGGTGGTCATCCTGGTGGCCATCGGCAATGGGGCGAAGCGCGAGGTCGAGGCACAGGTCGAGGGGCTTGGCTCGAACATCATCATCGTGGTGCCCGGCAAGTTCGAGTTCGGCTCGGCGCCGTCGGTCAGCCGGCTGACCCTCGCCGACGTCGACCTGCTGGGCCGGGTCGTGGGCGACCGCCGGCGGGTCGCGGTGACGATCGCCTCCGGCGAGACGGTGTCGGTCGGGTCCCGCAAGGTCTTCGCCACCGTCAACGGGGTCAACGAGAACGTGCCGAACGTGTTCGACCGGGCCGTCGCGCGGGGGGAGTACCTCACCGGCACCGACGTCGACACCCGGCGGCGCGTCGCCGTACTCGGCTCCTCTGTCGCCCGTGACGTCTTCGGTGACGTCGACCCGCTCGGCCGTCAGGTCTCCATCGCAGGGGTGCGCTTCCGGGTGATCGGGGTGTTCGTGCGCGTCGGCTCGACGTTCGGCGTCGATCGGGACTCGGAGGTGCACATCCCGGTCACGGCGGCTCAACGGCTCTTCGGCGTCGACCGCATCGACGGGCTGGCGGTGAAGGCGCCGACCGCCGACGACGTCGAGCCGCTGCAGAAGCGGCTGGTGTCGGCCCTGCAGGACAAGTACACCGGCGAGGAGTTCTCGGCCGTCACCCAGACGCAGATCCTCGGCACGATCGGGCGCATCCTCGGACTGCTCACGCTCGTGCTCTCGGCCATCGCGGCGATCTCGCTGCTGGTCGGCGGCGTGGGGGTGTCGAACATCATGTTGGTCAGCGTCCGCGAGCGAACCCGTGAGATAGGGCTGCGCAAGGCTTTGGGAGCGCGATCGCGCGACATCCTGCTGCAGTTCCTGATCGAGGCGGTGCTGCTGTGCGTCGTGGGCGGGCTGATCGGCATCGGGCTGGGCGTCGGTTCGTCCCTGCTGGTGTCCGCAGTGTCGCCGCTGCCCGCCGTGGTCGCCTGGTGGTCACCCGCGCTGGCGTTCGGTGTCTCGGCAGCCGTCGGCATCTTCTTCGGCGTCGCCCCAGCCCGGCGGGCCGGCCGACTGGACCCCGTCGTCGCCCTCCGCACCGAGTGACGCGGCTCCGTTCGCCACCCCTGCCCCGGTGATCGTGAGGGGGATCGGCACCCTGCCCGGGTGATCGTGAGGGGGATCGGCACGGAAACGGTGCCGATTCCCCTCACGATCACGGGAATGGCGCGGGGAGGCGGCGACGGGGAGGTGGCGACGGGGAGGCGGCGATGGGGAGGTGGCGACGGGGGGCGCGGGGACAGGGGGGCGCGGGGGTCAGGGGGCGAGGCCCGCGCGCTCGAGCAGGTAGGCGGTCAGCGGCGTGTACAGGTGCGGTGCCACGTTGTCGTCGAGGGGTACCGACACGGCGACGGCCCCCTCGGCCTCCCCGACGAACAGCGCCGGGTCGTTCGAGTCGGCGAAACCCACCGACGGGATTCCCGCCTGGCCGGCGGCACCGGCCCACCCGTGATCGGCCAGCACGAGGTCCGGCGGGTCCTCGCCGGCTGCGGCGAGCTCCGCGAGCATGGCGCGCATCGGCTGCGGCGAGTGCGTGTGGTTGAGCTCTCCGCGATTGCTGACCGTCGCGACGTCGGCGACGTAGCGGATCTCGCGGCGCAGCCGTCCGGTGCGGGTCGAGACCTCGTGGGTCCAGCCGGCGGCGGGGGTCAGCAGCCGTACGCCGGCGCCGGCGAGCGCCCGCGCCACGCTGAGGTGGACCGGCAGCAGCCCCGCCGGGTGGCCGGTCGCGACGATCACCCGCGCGCCCGGTCGGGCCACGGCGGCCAGCCGTCCGGCCATCCGGTCCAGGCCGTCGAGGGTGAGCTGCGGGTCGATACGGTCGGGCCCGCGCAGGTAGCGCGGGTCCGGCGAGACCCCGACCCGCTGGGACATCAGCTCGAGCACTTCCCCGAAGGACCACCTGTGGCGCGGTTCGAGCCCGAACATCGCTGTGCGGATACGTGTCGCGAACATGCCGTACTTGAGCAGGTTGTCCTCGCGGGAGGTGGCGACGTCCCCGGCGATACGCGCGGCCACGAGGTGCTGGAGCAGCGCGGTGCGTACGTCGACGCCGGGGTCCCGCCCGGCCGCGTGCCCGGCCGTCACGAGCCGAGCAGCCCGGCCAGGCCGTGGGCCGGGAAGACCGCCCGCTGGGTCGCGAGCACGTCGCGATCGAGCGCGTCAGCCGGGTCGAAGCCCTCCGCCCAGTCGGCCCACCGCGGGGTGGCGCCGTCGGTCATCCGCCGCGGCGGCTGCACGCCGAGGCTGGTGACGACGTGGGCTCGCCAGCCCTGCGGTGTCTCGGTCTCGGGCGGGACCGGCGCACCAGCGGCCTCGCCGATCAGGTGGGTCCAGGCCCGCGGCACCACCTCGACGAGCTCGTAGCCCCCGCCGCCGCAGGCCAGCCACCGGCCGCCGGCGTACTCGTGGGCGAACCGGTGCAGCGCGGCGTAGGACGTGCGCTGGGCGTCGAGGGTGAGCCCGAGGTGGGCCAGCGGGTCCAGGACGTGGCTGTCGCAGCCGTGCTGGGTCACCAGCACCTCCGGGCGGAACTCGGCCAGCAGGGGCGGCACGACCGCGTGGAAGGCGCGCAGCCAGCCACTGTCGGCCGTGCCGGGCGGCAGGGCGATGTTGACCGCGTACCCCTCGGCGGGGGGACCGCCCACGTCCTGCGGGAACCCCGTGCCCGGGAACAGGTAGCGGCCGCTCTCGTGGATCGAGACGGTCAGCACGCGGGGGTCGTCCCAGAAGATCCGCTCGACGCCGTCACCGTGGTGTACGTCGACATCGACGTAGGCGACCCGTTCGGCGCCCTGCTGCAGCAGCCAGGCGATCGCCAGCGCGGGATCGTTGTAGATGCAGAAGCCGCTGGCCGCTCCCGGCATGGCGTGGTGCAGCCCGCCGGCGACGCTCACGGCGTGCTCCGCCGCACCGCTCCAGACGGCCCGGGCGCCCGCGACGGTGGCACCGGCGATCATGGCGGCGGCGTCGTGCATGCCCGGGAAGGCGGGATTGTCCGGGATGCCCAGTCCCCGCGACGGATCGGGTCGGTCGGGGTCGTCGCCGACCCGACGTACGGCGGCGATGTAATCCCGGTCGTGCACCAGCGCCAGCAGGTCCTCGTCGGCCGGCTCGGCATGGATCACCGCCACGTTCGGCAGGTCGAGCAGCCCCAGCTCGCGGGCCAGGCGCATCGTCAGGTCGACCCGGACCGGGTTGAGCGGGTGCCCGGGCCCGAAGTCGTAGGTGGTGAGCGCGTCGTCCCACGGCAGGACCAGGGAGCGGCTCATGTCGCGCACGCTACCTCGTCTTCCCGGGTGTTCGACGGCCTGCTCGCAGGGCCCAGCCGGGGGTGGTGAGGGGTCCGTCGTGGGACTCCCCTTTCCCAGGAGGCACTTGCGCACCTACTCTCTCCCCAGAGCGCGTGCGTCTCGTAGTGCTGCCGGTGGGGAAGCCGGCGCCCGTCACGTGCTGGAGGTCCGGTGCGTCATGGGTGCTGATCGTCCGCTTGCTGAGGTCACGTTCCTCACCGTTGCCGAGGTGGCCGCGGTGATGAGGGTGTCGAAGATGACCGTCTACCGACTCGTGCACGCCGGCACGCTGCCCGCGGTGCGGGTCGGCCGGTCGTTCCGGGTCCCCGAGAAGGCCGTGCACGACTACCTCGACCACGCGTACGTCGAGACGGCCTGAGCCCGCCGCCTCCACGCAGCCGAGGACCCCGGGCGGCACTGCCGCCCGGGGTCCTCGTCGTGCCTGACCGCTCGGCCGGCTAGCCGGCGTCCTTGGCCGTCAGGGTGAACGGCACGTTCGCACCCAGGAACAGCTGGGTGATGACATAGGCCGTACTCCCCGGGATCACCGTCGACTCGTCCGCCGCAGCCGTCGCCGTGGCCCCGATCAGGTCACAGGAGGAGTTGAGGAAGTACAGGTCGAGGTCGTGGCCGATCGGCGTCGACTCACCACCGACGACCGACACCGTGTGCGTCCCGTCGCCGAAGCCCGACGGGAGCTTCGTGACCCAGCCGTCGGCGCCCTGGGAAACCGGCGGGACGGTCCCACAGTTGGTGGTGAACTCCGTGCCCGTCACACCGAAGACGTTCTGCGCCCCGGTGAAGTCACCGGCGGCCGGGTTGCCCGCCACGATCGTGCCGTGGTCGACGTAGTCCGGGTCCACCGGCGGGGCCGTCGGCGTGATGCTCGCCGAGTTGCCGAACACCTGCAGCTCCGCTGCCTGCGCGTACTTCATGGTCTCGCCCTGCACCGAGTCGATGAAGAAGCGCACGTAGGAGGCCTTCGTCGGGCTGGCCAGCGGGAACGACGCGTAGTGCAGGTCCGGTGCCACCGGACGCGGCGTCTGGTAGGTGAAGCCACCGGTCTTGACGGTCTTCCACAGCACCCCGTCGTCGGACACCTGGAAGGTGAAGTCCTTCAGTGCCGCGAAGCGCGCGGACGTCGTGTTCTTCATCGCGCTCACCTGGATCGAGGTGATCGAGGCGGGCTTGGCCAGCTTGACCGTGACCCGCTGGTCCGGGCCGTTGTTGTACGGCGTCGCGCCCTGCTGGGTGCTCCAGACCGTGGCCTCGGTGTCGTCCAGAAGGAACTTCGCCGGCAGCCCCGGGTCCTCGCTGGATGCCGACACGATGGTCGCGCCGGAGGCGAGCGAGGTGAGGTTCGGGGCCATCTTGAACGCCAGCGACTTGGTCGCGGCGGCGGTGACCGTCACGCCCTTGAACGTCTGGGCGCCGAAGCCGGGGGCCTGGACCGTGATGTTGTACGTCCCCGGCGCCATGGTGATGCCGAAGCCACCGGTGGACGAGCTGCGCGCGGTCGGGGTCGACCGGGCCTCGAAGATGCCGACAAAGACCTTGGCGCCGGCGACGGGCGCGCCGTTGGAGGTGTTGACCACCTTGCCGACGAGCGTGCCGTTGCGCGATGCCGCCGGGTTGTTGAACGCCGGCTGCGGGTCGGTGTCGTCACCGGTGTTGCTGGTGGCCGAGGCGCCCGCGCCCCGCCTGGCGAACACCGTCCAGATCAGGTCGGTGTTGTTGCCGTGGTTACGGTCGAGGTCCGCGGCCAGGATGCCGTCGCGGGCGTCGAGCATCGAGGGGTCCGGAGCCGTCAGCGGCATGCCGTCGCTGACCAGCCGCGCGGCTGTCTCGCCACCGATGGCGGCGCCGTACTTCGCGACCAGCGCCTTGCGCAGGTCCCAGAGCATCGTGGTCCAGATCTCGCCGTCGGCGTGCACCTCCGGCCCGGTCAGGTCGTAGCCGATGTTGGAGAAGTTGGTCGGGTTCTGGTCGTAGTTCCAGTTCCGGATGCCGCGGGTGGGGTTGCCGGTCACGTACTCGCCGACGACCGCCTTGTCCTGCAGGCCCTTGGCGTACAGGTGGTTGAGCGCGTACCAGTCGCTCCAGCCCTCACCCATCGAGCCGGCCTGGAAG
This sequence comes from Actinomycetota bacterium, assembly GCA_030841035.1. Taxonomy (GTDB): domain Bacteria; phylum Actinomycetota; class Actinomycetes; order JACCUZ01; family JACCUZ01; genus BP-173. Next base: position 82,464 of record JAVEDI010000022.1, on the reverse strand, counting down.
GACCCGAGCGAGTCGCCGCCGGCGACGTAACGGGTCGAGAAGCCGTGGGTGTACTCGTGCTGGATGACGCTGCGGTCGAAGTTCCCGTCGGAGTAGGGACCCTCGAAGGCGTCGTTGATGGGCTCCCACAGGAACATGCCGCTCCAGGAGGGGATGCCGTCAGGCAGCGGCAGGAAGTAGGCGTTGTCGCGCCCGGTGTACGTCGGCGCGCCACCGCTGGCCGCACCCGCGTGCACCAGGCCGAGGACCGGGTCGCCCCCGTCGAGCTGGAAGTTGCCGGCCGACTCGGTGAAGCCGAGGTCGTAGTACTCGTCGTGGATGGTGTTGTGCGTCCAGAACAGGTTGGTCGCGGCCGGGTTGAGGTCCAGCGCGTAGGACGGCGGCGCGACGGCCCCCTTGGACTTCTGCCAGTTCATGTCGTAGGTGTAGTTGAACTGGCTCGTGGGGCTGACCGGCCGGGGCCCCTGGTCGATCGGCGCCAGGAAGTTCGAGTAGTTGGCGTAGGTGCTGGCGTTGTTGCCCAGCGTCGTCGGGCCCGGCAGGCCGGCGACGGCCGTCGGGTCGACGTAGCCGCTCGGGGACTCGGGCGTCGGGCCGAAGGACCGCACGACCGGCGTGCCGCCCTTGGGCGCGCCGGGGAAGTTCTCGTAGACCGTGCCCTCGCTCTCGCGGTCGACGAGCGAGTGCTGGAAGAGCACCTCACCGGTGGAGGCGTCGACGACCGCGTCGTAAGCCTCGTCCAGGGCCTGGATGAACAGCACCTGGAAGGCGGCGCGCGCGCCGTCCTTGGTCGGGAAGGCGACCTTCTTGACGTACGACGAGGCCGCGAAGGGCCCCTTGGCGAACGTCGTGTAGCCGGCCTGCGAGCCGATGGCGTCAGGAGTGAACGCGACGCCGGGGGCGAGCTTGCGGGCGACCGCGCTCAGCGCGTCACCGGCGCTCAGCGTAAAGGCGCCGGCCAGAGCGTCGCCCCGCGTCGGGTTGCCCGCGTAGGACAGCACCTTGCCGTCCTTGGTGACGGCGACGTTGAGCCGGCCGCCGTGCACGGCTGCCACGTCGCCGATGACCTGGGTGAAGGTCACGACGTGGGTCCCGGTGCCGGGCAGCGCGTGGTCACGGGTCACCTTGAGGGCGCCGACCTGTGCCGGGGACATGCCGAACGCGGCCCGGTTGTCGGAGATCCAGCTGCGGGCCACGTCGGCGGCCGCGCCGGCGCGGGGCGCGCTCAGGTAGTGGCTGCCGCCGAAGATCGAGCGCGGTGTGCCGAACCGGTGGTCCCAGGTGACTCGCGCGCCCGCACCCGCGGACGAGAGGAGCGAGGCGACCGCGTCGGTCTGGGCCTTGGTCGCCGAGAGCGTGGCGGCCGGGCCGCTACGGACGTCGTACGTCGTGGCGCCGGCGGCCTTGTCGGTGGTGACGGTGCCCACGGCTGCGCCGGCGGTGGCCGACTGCGTGGGGGCGATCGCGGCAACGAGAGCGAGTGCCGCTCCCGCTGCTAGCAACGGGCGGGTGAACTGTCTGCGCATCGTGTGCGAACCCCTTGGCGGCGGGCCCGGTCGTGTGACAACGCCCGGGCGATCGGCATGTGGCAGTCACAACGAGGCGGCCGGGAAGAGGTCACGTCGTCCCGGGGTAGGCTTTGGCCCCTGCCGGTCAGGCGGGATAGGGAAGCCGTGGGCCACTTGCGCGGTCGCGTCGCCTTTCCTTGCCCCGCGGGCCCGAAAATCAATCATCGAGCGAGGGTCTTCCTGTGGGTTCAGTCATCAAGAAGCGCCGCAAGCGCATGGCGAAGAAGAAGCACCGCAAGCTGTTGAAGAAGACCCGCGTCCAGCGTCGTAACAAGAAGTAGCAGATCCGGGCGCCGCTGCGGTCCCTCGAGAGGATCGGCGCCGCCCGGCCCGCCAGGCCCGTCAGGGGGTGTCCGCGTGGCCCGCGTCGTGATGGTGACGGGCGTGTCGCGGCATCTCGGCGGCCGCTTCGCCCAGCTCCTGCAGGCCGATCCCGACATCACCCGGGTCATCGGCGTCGACGTGGTGCCGCCCAAGCAGGACCTCGGCGACGCCGAGTTCGTCCGCGCCGACATCCGCAACCCCATCATCGGCAAGGTCATCTCCCGTGCGGAGGTGGACACCGTCGTGCACATGGCGGTCCTCGCGACGCCGGTGGGCGCGGGCGGTCGCGCCACGATGAAGGAGATCAACGTCATCGGCACCATGCAGCTGCTCGCGGCGTGCCAGAAGGCGCCCAGCGTGGCCAAGCTGGTCGTGAAGTCCTCGACGTCGGTCTACGGCTCCTCGCCGCGGGACCCTGCGATGTTCACCGAGGACCAGGAGCCCCAGGCGCTGGCCCGCAGCGGCTACGCCAAGGACTCCGTCGAGGTCGAGGGCTACGTGCGCGGGTTCGCCCGGCGCCGGCCCGACGTCATCGTCAGCACCCTGCGGTTCGCCAACTTCGTGGGGCCGGTGGTGCGGACGGCGCTGACCTCCTACTTCTCCCTTCCCGTCGTTCCGACGCTGCTCGGATTCGACCCCCGGCTGCAGTTCATCCATGAGCGAGACGGCCTCGAGGCGATGTGGCGCGCGACGCTCGAGGACCGCCCCGGCACATTCAACGTCGCGGGCGACGGTGTGCTGACGCTCTCGCAGGCGGTCCGGCGTACCGGACGGCCGTCGGTGCCCCTCCCGCAGCCGGCCGCGCCGTTGCTCGGTCAGGTCATGCGCCGGCTGGGCCTGGCCGACTTCTCCTCCGAGCAGCTGCGCTTCCTGGCCTACGGCCGCGGGGTGGACACCACCCGGATGAAGGAGGGCCTTGGCCTCATCCCGCACTACACGAGCGCCGAGGCCTTCGACGACTTCGTGCGAGGACAGGGCCTGCGGGGGCCGCTCTCGCGCGACAGCGTCACCGCCGTCGAGCAGCGCCTGTTGGACGTCGTGACGCACGGCGGCGCCCGTGGCTGACGCGCGGGTGATCCCGATCGACGGCGACCGTCCCCGCCGCCGCGCCTCGACGGCCTCCGCCGCCGACGCCGTGGCGGCGGGTGCCTCGCGCGCCTCGGGCGAACGCGCGCGGGGCCGGCGCAGCAGCCCGCTGCTGGCGGGCGCCGACCCGGCCGGCACCAGCCTGAGCCGCAGCCGCCGGACGAGCGGCACCCGCCGCACCGGGGGGACCCGCGAGCCGGCGGCCGCCGACGCGGGACGCGAGCCGCCGCCTCCCGCCGACCCGCTCTCCGCCGACGCGAGCGACGGCACCGACGGCACCGACGGCACCGGGGGGAGGCCGCCGGCCGAGTGGGAGCAGAAGGCCGCCGCAGCGCTCGCGTTCCTGAGACGGCGCCTCACCGGAGAGGTCGAGGTCGACGAGTTCGGCTTCGACCCCGAGCTGACCGACGCCGTGCTGCTGCGGCTGATGCGTCCGCTCTACGACCGCTACTTCCGGGTCGAGGTACGCGGGCTGGAGAACGTGCCCTCGCACGGCGGGGCCCTGGTGGTGGCCAACCACTCCGGCACGATCCCGCTCGACTCGGTGATGACGCAGATCGCGCTGCGCGAGCACCACCCGGCCCGTCGGCACCTGCGGATGCTGGGCGCGGACCTGATCTTCCAGACGCCGTTCGTCGGGGAGGTGGCCCGCAAGACGGGGACGACGCTGGCCTGCAACGCCGACGCCGAGCGGTTGCTGTCCAAGGGCGAGCTGGTCGGCGTGTGGCCCGAGGGCTTCAAGGGGATCGGCAAGCCGTTCTCCGAGCGCTACAAGCTGCAGCGCTTCGGCAGGGGCGGCTTCGTCTCGGCGGCGCTGCGCACCGGGGTCCCCATCGTGCCGTGCGCGATCGTGGGAGCCGAGGAGATCTACCCCGTCATCGGCAACATGCGGACCGTCGCCCGCTTGCTGGGGCTGCCCTATGTCCCGGTGACGCCGACGTTCCCGTGGCTCGGGCCGCTGGGCGCCATCCCGCTGCCCAGCAAGTGGATCATCGAGTTCGGCGAGCCCATCGACACCACCGAGCACGGGCCGGGCGCGGCCGAGGACCCGATGCTGGTGTTCAACATCACCGACCAGGTCCGCGAGACCATCCAGCACGCGCTCTACCGGTTGCTGATGGACCGCCGGTCGGTGTTCTTCTAGCCGTCCCCCGGCTGCACGCAGCCAGCGGCCGTGACGTCGCTGCGCTGCGCGGCGTCCAGCGCCGGCTCAGCAGTGGGTGGCGGGCGGCACCGGCACGCACGGCAGGCCGGTCACCGGCGGCACCGGCACGCTGACCGGCGGACCCCCCGGTACGCCGACCGGCGGCACGCTGACCACGGGAGGGCTCGCCGGCGGCACGCTGGCCGGCGGCACGCTGAGCACCGGCACGCTGACCACCGGCGCGCCGGGCGGCACCACCGGCGCGCCCGGCGGGGGCAGGACCGGTCCGGGAGCGGTGCCGCCACCGCCCCCACCGCCGACCGGCGGCAGCGACACGGTCGGCACCGGGAGGGCGGGTGTCGTGCCGGTGGTGGCAGCGCCGCCGCCTCCTCCGCCGCCGCCCCCGCCCGCGACGCCCCCGACAGCAGCGGGGCTGAGGCCGGGCACCAGAGCGCCGGCACTGCCCGCGCCCGCGGGCGTGCCGGCGAGCGAGCCGCCGTCGAGGCTCGCATCGACCGGCGGCCCGAGCGTCGGGGCGCCGGTGCCCACCTCCCGCTGGGCGTCCGTGCCGGCCGCCCAGCCGTTGCGGGCCAACTGGGCCACCGACAGCGCACCCGGCGCCGTCGGACCCAGTGCTGCCGCCTGCGACGTCCGCTCGACCAGCAGGGTCGCCAGGTGAGCCAGCAGCGCGCTCAGCGCGTCGGCAAGGGACACCGCCCGCGCGCGGGTCGGCGGGTCGAGGATCGCCTCGAGGTCGATCAGCCTGGCGCGCGCCGCGGTGACGAAGCGCTCGAGCAGGCGCAGCGACTCGGGCTCGCCGGTCTCGGCGTACGACGCCGTGAGGACCTGGGCGCCGGCGGCCGTCGCGGACTGCATCTCGGTCAGGGCCACGCTGATGCGCTCGCGGGACACGTCGCTGCGCGCGCCGTCGGCGGCCGCGAGCGACTCCGCCTCGGCCAGCCTGCTCTCGGCCTGCTCGAGGTACTCGCGACCCTTGGACTGGGCCGAGCGAGCCAGGTCCAGCTGGATGGTCTCGAGGCCCCGCTTGAGCCCGTAGAGCGCGTCGCCGGGCAGCGCACGGGTGCTCGCCAGCGCAGCGCCCGCACCGGCGACGAGCGTCATGGCGAGCACGCTCGCCACCACGCCGCGCAGCCGGTGGCGCGCGGGCGGCGCGGCGAACGGGAGCCGAGGACGTGCGGGGGCCGTCGGGGACGACTGCCTCGGCAGCGCCACGCGGTCCGCTGCCGCCTCGACCAGCGTCGCCCGTAGCCCGGAACGGAACTCGGCGCGCGGTGTCAGGGGGGCCGGGCGCAGGGATGCAGCGAGAGCGACCAGGACCTGCAGCTGCGGATCCGCCGTCGGGCGGCCTCCGTCGAGCAGGGCGGCGAACTCATCCACCCGCCGCCGTGCCGACGGTGACAGAGAGTCAGGCAGCACGTTCACCGGTCGGCACCCCCTTGCCTGGCTCTCGTCACGCCCCGGACCCTGCGTCCGGACCCGACCTGACAACGAGGAGCGCCAGCGACGGTTACGCCCTCGGTGGCGATCATGTCGGCGGATCTCATGTCGTGGGATCCGGCACGAGCTTGGCGAGGGCGCGGACCGCGCGCAGCTGCAGCTGCTTGATCGCGCCCTCGGTGCGGCGCATCACCTCGGCCGTCTCGGCCACGGACAGGCCCTGCACGAAGCGCAGCACGATGCACTCCTGCTGCTCGGGCTTGAGCGCCCGCACGGCCTCGAGCAGCTGGCTGTTGCGCAGGCGTTCGAGCACGGTGTCCTCGGTGCCCCGGCCGTCGGCGTCGGCCCGGTCGGCGTCCAGGATGTCGCCGGTGCTCACCTCGAGCCGGAACCGGCTGGACTTGAAGTGGTCGGTCACCAGGTTGCGGGCGATCGTGACGAACCAGGCGCCGATGTCCTTGCCCTGCCAGTGGAACGTGTCGATGCGCCGCAACGCCCGGACGAACGTCTCGGACGTGAGGTCCTCGGCCAGAGGATGGGAGCCGACCCGGTAGTAGAGGTAGCGGTAGACCGAGTCGACGTAGCGGTCGTAGATCTGCCCGAACGCCTCGCCGTCGCCCTGCTGAGCGAGCGTCACCAACGCGGCCATCCGCGTCTGGTCGGGGTCCTCCGGGGGGTACGCCGCCGCGGAGCCGCCCGAGCTCGCGTGGCGCCCGGCGGAATCGCCGCCCATGACCGTCCCGGTCGCCATCGCGAGGCGTCCGGGCGTGGCCGGGCAGGGCTGGGCCACCAGGGCGCGCAGCAGCGCCAGGGCCTGCCTGTCGGGCGCCACGAGACGCACCGGCCCCTCCCTTCCCGGGTGAAGAGGACGAGCGGATCGGCGGACGTTATACCCGACGGCGCGCCGACGCGAACGCCGCGGGACTGCTTGGGACGGTACGCAGGAGCCGCGAACGGGGCAAGTGCCACCAACCAGGACGCAGTACCCTGCGCCGGTTTTGTCCGGTAAATACCCCGTGACGGGCTACGTTGACCGGCGCCCTCGCCGGCTCCGCTAGCGCCCTCGCCGGCGGGCGGCGACCGCCGCGGACACCGCCCCGGCCACTGCGCCCAGTCCGGCCGCGGTGGGGACACCGATCCTGGCCGCCTTGCGGCCGGTGCGGTAGTCGCGGACCCGCCAGCCGTGCTCCTTGGCGTGGGCCCGCAGGACGCCGTCGGGGTTGACGGCGCACGGCTGCCCGACCATCGCCAGCAGCGGGACGTCGTTGGCCGAGTCGCTGTAGGCGGCGCAGCGGCCGAGATCGAGCCCCTCGCGCTGCGCGAGCGCCCGGACCGCCTCGGCCTTCGCCTCCCCGTGCAGGATCTCCCCGACCAGCCGTCCGGTGTAGACGCCCTCGACGGACTCCGCGACGGTGCCCAACGCACCGGTCAGCCCCAGCCGGCGGGCGATCACGCCCGCGACCTCGACGGGCGTCGCGGTGACCAGCCACACCCGCTGCCCGGCGTCGAGGTGCATCTGCGCCAGCGCCCGGGTGCCCGGCCAGATCTTGGCCGCCATGACCTCGTCGAAGACCTCCTCGCCGATGGTCGTCAGCTCGGCGACCGTGTGCCCGGCGGCGAAGGACAGCGCCCGCTCCCGGGCCTCGTGCACCTTCTCGAGGTCCTCACGCCCGATCACCCGGAACTTGACCTGCTGCCACGCGAAGGTCCCCAGGTCACGGGCGTTGAAGAAGTCGCGGGCGTAGAGGCCGCGGGCCAGGTGGAAGATCGAGGCACCCTGCATGATCGTGTTGTCGACGTCGAAGAAGGCCGCGGCCCGCGCGTCGAGGGGCGCCGGGAGCGCCGCCTGCACCGTGGCCGCGGCGGCGGACGCGCGGCCGGCCTGCACGGCGTCGTCGTGGGCCCGCTCGTCACGCTCCCGACGCCAGCCGCGCAGCATGCTCGGCAGCCTAGACTGCGCGGGTGGGGTCCGACTCCGGTCACGCCAGCCTCTCCGCGGCCACCAACCTGGCCGACTGCGTGCGGGCGACGGCCCGGCGGCGTGGCGATGCGGTGGCCCTCGTCTACCGCAGCGGGTCCACCCGCCAGGAGATCACCTGGTCGGCGCTGGACGCCGTCGTCGACGCGGCGGCGGCGGGCTTCGGGGCCGCGCTCGGCCTGCAGCCGGGTGAGCGGGTCGGCCTCGTGCTCGCCAACACGCCCGCGTTCGTGACGGCGTACTTCGGCCTGTTGCGCGCCGGGCTCGTGGCCGTGCCGCTCGACACCGGCTACACCTCCCCGGAGCTGGCGCGGCTGCTCGCCGAGGCGGATGCGACCGTGGTGCTGTGCGAGGACTCGACCGTGCACGTCGTCGAGGAGGCGGTCGCGACCACCCACCGGGCGCTGGTCGACGGGGCCGGCTTCGACTCGGTGGTCGCGGCGGGACGCGAGGCAGGACCGGTGGCGTCGAAGTCCGGCGGGGAGGACCTCGCGGTCCTGCTGTTCACCTCCGGCACCAGCGGCCGCCCCAAGGGCGTCATGCTCAGCCACCGCGCACTGCTGGCCAACCTGCGCCAGTGCCTGGCGCTGGATCCCGAGCCGATGCGCCAGGACGACGTGGTGCTGCTCGTCCTGCCGCTGTTCCACGTCTACGGGCTCAACGCCGCGCTGGGCATGGTGGTCGCGACAGGTGCACGGGCGGTGCTCGCGCAGCGGTTCGACCCCCGCGGCACGCTCGAGCTGGTCCGCGACGAGGGTGTCACCACGATCCCCGCAGCCGCGCCCATGTACGTCGCCTGGAGCGACCTCGAGGACGAGCAGCCCGACGGAGCAGACCTGGCCGGCGCCCTGCGCGGCGTCCGGTTGCTCGCGTCCGGCGCCGCGCCGCTGCCGGCTTCGGTGCTGGAGCAGGTGCAGACCCGTACCGGGATGACCATCCACGAGGGCTACGGGCTCACCGAGACCGCGCCGGTGGTGACGAGCACCTTCGGCTCCTCCCGGGTGAAGCCAGGGTCCATCGGGCGCCCGCTGCCCGGCGTCGACCTGCGCCTGGTCGACGAGTCCGGGGCCCCGGTCGCCGAGGAGGATCCCGGCGAGATCCAGGTCCGGGGCGACAACCTGTTCTCCGGGTACTGGCCCGACGGCTCGCAGCGACCGGGCCCCGGCGAGTGGTACTCCACCGGGGACGTGGCCTACGCCGACGACGAGGGCGACCTGTTCCTGGTCGACCGTCGCACGGAGCTGGTGCTGGTCAGCGGCTTCAACGTCTACCCCCGGGAGATCGAGGAGGTCATCGCCGAGCACCCCGACGTTGCCGAGGCGGCGGTGATCGGCGTGGCGCACCCGCGGACCGGGGAGGCGGTCAAGGCGTACGTCGTCGCCCGCGCCGGCAGGTCCCTCTCACCCGCGGACGTCACGGCCCACTGCGCGCAACGGCTGGCCCGCTTCAAGCGGCCGACCATCGTGTCGGTGGTCGACTCGCTGCCCCACTCGGTGACCGGGAAGGTCGCCAAGGGCCGGCTGCGCCAGCGGGAGGCCGCCGCAGGACGCGCGGAGCCCACCCCGTGAGCGACCAGCCACCCGTGCGGGTCACCCTGATCGGCAAGCCCGGGTGCCACCTGTGCGACGTGGCCCGCGCGGTCGTCGCCGAGGTGACCGCCCAGCTCGGCGTCGGCTTCGCGGAGCTCAGCATCCTTGACGACCCCGACCTGCGCGCACGCTACGCGGAGCAGATCCCGGTCACCCTCGTGGACGGGCAGCAGCACGACTTCTGGCGGGTGTCGCCCGAGCGGTTGCGGGCCGCTCTCTCGGCCGGCGAGCAGGGCTGACCGGCGCCGCCTGCGCGGGCGCCCCGGTCACGACTTTGTGCTCACGTTCACAAGCGCATACGCTGATCCGGCCCGGTCACCCCCAAGGAGACCCGTCGTACCTGTGACCACACCAGATCCCCTCCCGCGCGCGGCGGGCGCGCGCCGCTCCCCGCGCGGCGAGCCCCGCGTGCCGGCCCGTGCCCAGGGCCGAGGCATCCCCGAGGCGACCGTCGCGCGGCTGCCGGTCTACCTTCGCGCGCTCAGCACGCTCGCCGAGGACGGGGCCGGGACGGTGTCCTCCGAGGAGCTCGCCACCGCGGCCGGAGTCAACTCCGCCAAGCTGCGCAAGGACCTGTCCTACCTGGGCTCCTACGGCACCCGCGGCGTCGGCTACGACGTCGACTACCTCGTCTACCAGGTCTCCCGAGAGCTGGGCCTCACCCAGGACTGGCCGGTCGTCATCGTCGGCCTCGGTCACCTCGGCCACGCCCTGGCCAACTACGGCGGCTTCGCGTCGCGCGGGTTCGCGATCCGGGCCCTCGTCGACGCCGACCCGGAGCTGGTCGACCAGCAGATCGCCGGGCTGCGGGTGCACCCCCTGGAGGCGCTGGAGGACCTCGTACGACGCCTCGGCATCGCCATCGGGGTCATCGCGACGCCGGCACCGGTCGCCCAGACGATCTGCGACCGGCTGGTCTCGGCGGGAGTGAGCAGCATCCTGAACTTCGCGCCGGTGGTGCTCGCGGTGCCCGACGAGGTCGAGGTCCGCAAGGTCGACATGTCGATCGAGCTGCAGATCCTCGCGTTCCACGAGCAGCGCAAGCTCGCGACCGCCGCGCTGGGTGACGTCAGCCGCGAGCTGGCCGAGGCCGTGGGGCCCCGATGAGCGTCCTGGTGGTCGGCCTGTCGCACCGCAGCGCCCCCGTCGGCCTGCTCGAGCGTGCCGCGCTGGACGGCGACGCGCAGGCCAAGCTGCTCGAGGACGTGCTGGCCAGCCAGCATGCCGCCGAGGCCCTGGTGCTCTCCACCTGCAACCGGGTCGAGATCTACGCCGACGTCGACAAGTTCCACGGCGGCCTCTCCGACGTCTCCGAGCTGCTCGCTCGCCACGCCGGCGTGCCGCTGTCGGTCCTGACCCCCCACCTGTACGTGCACTACGAGGACCGCGCCGTCGCGCACCTGTTCTCCGTCGCCTGCGGGCTGGACTCCATGGTGGTCGGCGAGAGCCAGATCGTCGGCCAGGTCAAGCGGGCGCTCGGCCTCGGCCAGGCGGCCGGTACGGCGGGCCGGGTGCTCAGCGGTCTCGCCCAGCAGGCGCTGCGGGTGGGCAAGAGGGCACGCACCGAGACCGACATCGACCGGGCGGGCCGCTCGCTGGTCACCGCCGGCCTCGACGCGGCCGTGCAGGTGCTGGGCACCGTCGCCGGCCGCGAGGTGCTCGTCCTCGGTGCCGGCTCGATGAGCGCGCTCGCCGCGACGGTGGTCAGCCAGGCGGGTGCCGGGGGCATCGCGGTGGCCAACCGAACCGTCGAGCGCGCCACCCGGGTGGCCGCCTCCGTCGGCGGGCAGGCGCTTGCCCTGGAGGACCTCGACGAGGCGCTGGCCCGCGCCGACCTGCTGATCTCCTGCACCGGCGCGGTGGGCCACGTCCTGGACGCACCGAGGGTCGCAGCGGCCCGTGCGCGCCACGGCGAGCGGCCACTGGTCGTGCTCGACCTGGCGCTGCCGCGCGACATCGACCCCGCGGTCCACGACCTGCCCGGTGTCACGGTGATCGACCTCGAGACGCTCGCGGCGAGCGCGCTCACCGACCAGATACACGTCGCCGAGGTCGAGGCCGCCCGCGAGATCGTCGTCGAGGAGGTCGCCGCCTTCCTCGGCTGGCAGCGCGCAGCCAGCGTCGCACCCACCGTGGTGGCGCTGCGGGGCATGGCGGAGGAGGTCGTGGTCGCCGAGCTGACCCGGCTGTCCGGGCGGGTGCCCGACCTCGATCCGCGCGCCCGCAGGGAGATCGAGACGGCGGTACGCCGCGTGGTCGACAAGCTGCTGCACGCCCCCACCGTGCGGGTCAAGGAGCTCGCCGAGGAGCCGGGCGGCCACTCCTACGCCGACGCCCTGACCCGGCTGTTCGACCTCGACCCCCGCACCGTCGAGGCGATGACGGCGGCCACGATGCCGCCCGTCGAGCCGGGCGAGGCCGTCGGTCCGGCAGCTGCCGCCGACCTGCTGGACCGGCGTGACCCGCCCTCTCCGGGAGGTGGCTCGTGACGGCACCGTTGCGGCTCGGAACCCGACGCAGCGCTCTGGCGATGACCCAGTCCCGCCAGGTCGCCGACGAGATCACCCGGCGTACCGGGCTCGAGGTCGAGCTGGTCGAGGTCACGACGCACGGCGACACCTCCACCGCGGCGCTCGCCCAGATCGGCGGCACGGGCGTCTTCGTGGGCGCGCTGCGCGAGGCGCTGCTCGACGGGCGCGTCGACCTGGCGGTCCACTCGCTCAAGGACCTGCCCACCGGTGCGGCCGAGGGCATCGTGCTCGCCGCCGTGCCCGTGCGCGAGGATCCGCGCGACGCGCTCGTCGCCCGCGACGGTCTCACGCTGGGTGAGCTGCCTGGGGGTTCACGCGTGGGCACCGGCTCCCCGAGGCGCGCGGCGCAGCTGCGGGCGCTCGGCCTCGACCTCGAGGTGGTCGCGGTGCGTGGCAACGTCGACACCCGCCTGCGGCTGGTCGAGGACGGGAGCCTCGACGCCGTCGTCCTCGCCCGCGCCGGCCTCGCGCGGCTGGGCCGGCTGGCCGCCGTGACCGAGGTCATCGATCCCCTGCAGATGCTGCCGGCGCCCGGGCAGGGCGCCCTGGCGGTGGAGTGCCGCGCCCCGGCGAGCGCGCCCGATTCGCCAGAACGCCCCGACCTGCCTACGCTGCTCAGCGAGCTCGACGACGTCGCGACCCGACTCGCCGTGACCGCCGAGCGCACTCTGCTCGCCACCTTGCAAGCCGGCTGCTCAGCCCCTGTCGGGGCCTATGGGGAGGCGGCAGAGGGCGAGCATGTCCCTGAGCTGTACCTGCGAGCCATCGTCGTCGCTGTCGACGGCTCGGCCAGCGTACGGCTGTCCGCCACCGGACCTCTTGACGAGGCAGCACGCATCGGCCGCGACCTCGCGACCGAGCTGCTCGCCGAGGGTGCGGCTGACCTGATGTGGGAGCGCGTCACGTGACCCGCCCAACCGAGAAGAAGAAGACTCCTGCGCCAGAGGCCGGGCCCGCCTCGAGCTCCGTGGTGGCCAAGGAGGCCACCGCCAAACCGGTGGCCAAGCCGGCCGGCACCGTCGCGTTCGTCGGCGCCGGTCCCGGCGACCCCGGCCTGCTCACGGTCCGCGCCGTCGAGCTGCTGGCCGCGGCCGACGTGGTGGTGACCGAGAACCAGGACGAGGTGTTCGTCGCCCGGCACTGTCGCCCGGACGTCGAGGTCGTCGACGGCTCGGTCGGTGACGACGGGCAGGCACTGAGCCACGCCATGCGTGCCAAGCTGGTCGTCAAGGCCGCCAAGCGGGGTGGCCACGTCGTACGGCTGCTCGACGGTGACCCGTTCCTCTACGGCACCGGCTCGGAGGAGGCGGCCGCCTGCGTCAAGGCGGGCATCCCGTTCGAGGTCGTGCCCGGCGTCACGGCCGTCAGCGCGGTCCCGGCGTACGCGGGCATCCCGCTGACCACCGCCAAGGCACGCGAGGTGCGCGTGGTCAACGTCGCCGAGGGCGCCCTCGACTGGGACGCGGTGGCGGCGGGCAAGGCCACCCTGGTGCTGCTGTCGGCCACCGCCACGATCGGTGACGTCGCCAAGGCGATCATGTCCGCCGGTCGCGACCCCGAGACGCCGGTCGCCATGACGACGCAGGGCACCACCACTGCCCAGCAGACCGTGGTGTCGACGCTCGAGCGCATCGCCGCCGACGCCCGGGCGGCCAAGCTGACGTCTCCCACGATCACCGTCGTGGGTGACACCGTCGCGCTGCGCGACACGCTGTCGTGGTTCGAGACCAAGCCGCTGTTCGGCTGGCGGGTGCTCGTGCCGCGCACCAAGGAGCAGGCCGGCGAGCTGGCCGCCCAGCTGCGCTCCTGCGGGGCCGTGCCGGAGGAGGTCCCGACCATCGCGGTCGAGCCGCCGCGCACGCCGCAGCAGATGGAGCGCGCCATCAAGGGCCTGGTGACCGGGCGCTACGAGTGGATCGCGTTCACGTCGCGCAACGCGGTCAAGGCGGTGCGCGAGCGCTTCGAGGAGTACGGCCTCGATGCCCGTGCCTTCGCCGGCATCAAGGTGGCTGCCGTGGGCGAGCAGACCGCGGGCGACCTGCTGGCGTGGGGCATCAAGCCCGACCTCGTGCCGAGCGGCGAGCAGTCCGCGGCCGGTCTGCTCGAGGAGTGGCCGCCGTACGACGCGGTGTTCGACCCGATCGACCGGGTCTTCCTGCCCCGCGCCGACATCGCCACCGAGAACCTCGTGGCCGGTCTCGTGGCGCGCGGCTGGGAGGTCGACGACGTGACCGCCTACCGCACGGTGCGCGCGGCCCCGCCGGCCGCGCCGATCCGGGAGGCCATCAAGAGCGGCGGCTACGACGCGGTGGTCTTCACCTCCTCCTCCACGGTGCGCAACCTGGTCGGCATCGCGGGCAAGCCGCACGCGTCCACGGTGATCGCCTGCATCGGCCCGGCAACGGCCAAGACGGCGGAGGAGCACGGTCTGCGCGTCGACGTGCTGGCCCCCTCGCCATCCATCGTCGAGCTGGCGGGAGCACTGGCCGAGTACGGCGCAGCAGCCCGCCTCGCCGCGCTCGAAGCCGGCGAGCCGGTGCTGCGCCCGTCGCAGAAGCGCACCGCCACCCGCCGCAAGGCCAAGTAGGTGCTCACGAGCTCCGCCCCGTCCACGCAGTAGAGGATCTTCGATGGAGGCTGCACCGTTCTCGACCGGCCGGCCGCGCCGGCTGCGGCGTACGGCTGCGCTGCGCGACCTCGTCGCGCAGACCCGGCTGCACCCGCGCGAGCTGGTGCTGCCGATGTTCGTCAAGGAGGGCCTCGACGCGCCCGCGCCGATCCCCTCCATGCCCGGCGTCGTGCAGCACTCCCGCGAGTCGCTGCGCAAGGCCGCCGCCGAGGCGGTGCAGGCCGGTGTCGGTGGGCTGATGCTCTTCGGCGTGCCCACCGCCAAGGACCCGGTGGGCTCGGGTGCCTCGGACCCCGACGGCATCCTCAACGTCGCGATCCGCGACGTCGTCGCCGAGGTGGGCGACGCGACGGTGGTCATGGCCGACCTCTGCCTCGACGAGTTCACCGACCACGGCCACTGCGGCGTGCTCGCGGCCGACGGCTCGGTCGACAACGACGCGACCCTCGCGCGGTACGCCGACATGGGGCTGGCGCAAGCCACCGCCGGGGCGCACGTGCTGGGCCTGTCGGGGATGATGGACGGGCAGGTCGGGCACGTCCGTCGGGCGCTCGACCGGGCCGGTCACCTCGACACGGCGATCCTCGGCTACACCGCCAAGTACTCCTCGGCGTTCTACGGGCCGTTCCGCGACGCGGTGGAGTCGTCCCTGGAGGGCGACCGGCGGACCTACCAGCAGGACGCGCCGAACCTGGACGAGGCACTGCGCGAGCTGGCCCTCGACATCGCCGAGGGTGCCGACATGGTGATGGTCAAGCCGGCGCTGCCCTACCTCGACGTGCTGCGCCGCGTGGCCGACGCGGCCGCGCCCACCGGCATCCCCGTCGCGGCCTACCAGGTGTCGGGCGAGCTGGCGATGGCCGAGGCCGCGTTCGCGCAGGGCTGGCTCGACCGCGACCGCACGATCCTCGAGACGCTCACCGCCATCCGTCGCGCCGGGGCCCGCGTCGTGCTCACCTACTGGGCGGTCCGCGCGGCCCAGCTGCTGGACGAGCGAACGGGCCGGCGATGAGCCCGCAGCCGCCGACCTACCCCTACGACGCGCCCGCCTCCGAGGCCCTGCTGGCGCGCGCCACGGCCGTCACGCCCGGCGGCGTGAACTCGCCGGTGCGGGCGTTCCGCGCCGTCGGCGGGACCCCGCGGTTCATGGTGTCGGGCAACGGTCCCTACCTCACCGACGCCGACGGTCGCGAGTACGTCGACCTGGTGTGCTCGTGGGGCCCGCTGCTGCTCGGGCACGCGCACCCCGACGTCGTCCAGTCCGTCGGGCTGGCGGTGGCGCGAGGTACGTCGTTCGGCACGCCGACCGGTGGCGAGGTCGCGCTCGCGGAGGAGATCGTCTCCCGGGTGGACCCGGTCGAGCAGGTGCGGCTGGTGTCGAGCGGCACCGAGGCCACCATGTCGGCGATCCGGCTGGCGCGCGGCTTCACCGGTCGAGCCAAGGTCGTGAAGTTCGCCGGCTGCTACCACGGCCACGTCGACGCGCTGCTCGCCTCGGCCGGCTCCGGGGTCGCGACCCTCGGGCTGCCGGACACCCCGGGGGTCACCGGCGCGCAGACCGGCGACACCATCGTCGTGCCCTACAACGACCTGCCCGCCGTCGAGAAGGCGTTCGCCGACTTCGGCGGTGACATCGCGTGCCTCATCACCGAGGCGGCTGCGGGCAACATGGGTGTCGTGCCGCCCGACCCGGACTTCAACGCCGGGCTCGCCGAGCTGTGCCGCGCCCATGGCGCGCTGTACATCAGCGACGAGGTCATGACCGGCTTCCGGGTCAGCCGCGCCGGCTGGTTCGGCCTGGACGGCGTACGGCCCGACCTCATGACGTTCGGCAAGGTCATGGGCGGCGGGTTCCCGGCCGCGGCGTTCGGCGGGCGGGCCGAGGTGATGGAACGGCTCGCTCCGGTCGGGCCCGTCTACCAGGCCGGCACGCTCTCGGGTAACCCGGTCGCCACCGCGGCCGGTCTCGCCACGCTGCGCGGCGCCACCGACGAGGTCTACGCCCACATCGACTCGGTCGCGGGCCAGCTCGGCGCGCTGGTCAGCTCGGCGCTCGGGGAGGCAGGCGTGCCGCACCGCCTGCAGCACGCCGGCAGCATGTTCTCGGTGTTCTTCACCGACGAGGCGGTGCGCGACTACGACGGCGCCCGGCGACAGGAGTCCTACCGCTTCACCGCGTTCTTCCACTCGATGCTCGCGCAGGGCGTCTACCTGCCGCCGTCGGCGTTCGAGTCGTGGTTCGTCTCGGCCGCGCACGACGACAGCGCCCTGGCCCGGGTGGCCGACGCGCTCCCGGCCGCCGCGCGTGCTGCCGCCGAGGCCCGCCCGGACGGGGACTCGTGAGCGACGCCACGACCGTCGTGCACCTGTTGCGCCACGGCGAGGTGCACAACCCGTCCGGCGTGCTCTACGGCCGGCTGCCCGGCTACCAGCTCTCCGCGCTCGGCCGGGAGATGGCCCAGCGCGTCGCCGAGCACCTGCGCGACGCCGACGTCACGCACCTCGTCTCCTCCCCTCTCGAACGAGCGCAGGAGACCGCGGCGCCGGCGGCCGAGGCGCTCGGCCTGCCGGTCACGATCGACGAGCGCCTCATCGAGGCAGGCAACATCTTCGAGGGCAAGACGTTCGGCGTCGGCGACGGCTCCCTGCGCCGCCCCACCCACTGGGTGCACCTGATCAACCCGTTGCGCCCCTCGTGGGGTGAGCCGTACCGCGAGATCGCCAACCGCATGCTGGCCGCGGTCGCGACCGCCCGCGACGCGGCGTACGGCCACGAGGCGCTGTGCGTCAGCCACCAGCTGCCGATCTGGACGGCGCGGTCGTTCGCGACCGGTCGACGGCTCTGGCACGATCCGCGCAAGCGGCAGTGCTCGCTCGCGTCGCTGACGTCGTTCACCTACCGGGGCGACCGGCTCGTCTCCGTCTCCTACGAGGAGCCGGCTCACGACCTGCTGCCGGTGAAGCCGGGCACGAAGTTCACTGCCGGCGCGTGATGCCTGCCCGCTCCCTGCGCACGCTCTGCGCCGCCGTCCTGCTCAGCGGTGCGCTGGCTGGCTGCAGCTCGTCGCTGAACCAGTCCGGGGCTCCCGACAAGGGTTTCCTCGACTCCGACGGCACGATCGCCAGGGTCTCCGTCGCCGACCGCGGCGACCCGGTGAGCTTCCGCGGCGAGACGCTCGAGGGCGCGCCGTTCGACGTCAGGGACCACCGCGGCCAGGTCGTCGTGGTCAACGTCTGGGGCTCCTGGTGCGCGCCGTGCATCAAGGAGGCGCCCGCGCTGCAGAGCGTGTGGCAGCAGGTGCGCGGCAAGGGCGTGCAGTTCATCGGGGTGGACACCCGCGACCAGAACGCCGCTGCCCGGGCTCACCAGAAGCGCTTCGGGGTGACCTACCCGAGCATCGACGACGACTCGGGCCGCGTCCTGCTGGCCCTGCGCGGCACGCTTCCACCCAAGGCGCCGCCGAGCACGCTGGTGCTCGACCGGCGCGGCCGGGTCGCCTACCGGGTGCTCGGCCCGGTCACCCGGGCAACGCTGAAGGGCCTGGTCGAGGACACGCTGGCCGAGGGCGGCCGGCCGGCGAGGACGTCGGCGGCGCACGCGTCGCGGACCCAGCAGAGCCGATGAGCGTGCAGGGCACCATCACCGACGGGTCGATGCTGCTGGCGCTGCCGCTGGCCGCGACCGCCGGTCTCGTGTCGTTCCTGTCTCCGTGCGTCCTGCCACTGGTGCCCGGCTACCTGTCCTACGTCACCGGCCTGACCGGCGTCGACCTCGAGCAGCAGCGGCGGGGGCGGCTGCTCTGCGGCGCCCTGTTGTTCGTGGCCGGCTTCACGTTCGTCTTCGTCAGTGCCGGGCTGCTGCTGGGCGGCCTCGGCAACCTTCTCGTCGTGCACGAACGAGCCCTGCAGCGGGTGCTCGGCGCAGCGACCGTGCTGCTCGGCCTGGCGTTCATGGGCGGGGTGCCGTGGCTGCAGCGCGAGCGGCGGGTGCACCGCCGGCCCGCGGTCGGGCTCGCGGGCGCGCCGATGCTCGGTGTGCTGTTCGGCCTGGGCTGGACCCCGTGTGTCGGCCCGACGCTGGGCGCCGTGCTGAGCCTGGCGTACACCCAGGGCAGCACGGCGCGCGGCGGTGTGCTGGCCGTCGCCTACTGCCTCGGGCTGGGGCTGCCGTTCATCGCGACCGCGCTGGCGTTCCGCAGCGCGATGGGCGCGATGGGCTGGGTGAAGCGGCACCACGCATGGGTGGTGCGTGCCGGTGGCGCGATGCTGGTCGTCATCGGCCTGCTGCTCGTCACGGGTGTCTGGAACGACCTGACGGTGCAGCTGCAGGTGTGGGTCAACGGCTTCACCCCGGCGGTGTGAGATGACCGACGCGGCGACCGAGCGCCTGACGAGCGCGCCGCAGGCGGAGAGCGAGCCGCCCGGTCCGCCCTCCGCGATGCGGCCCGCCGAGCTGGTGCGCTGGGCGTGGCGGCAGCTCACCTCGATGCGTACGGCGCTGGCGCTGCTGTTCCTGCTCGCGATGGCCTCCGTGCCCGGCTCACTGGTGCCCCAGTCGGGCATCGATCCGGTGCGCGTCGCGCAGTTCAAAGCAGCCCATCCCGGGCTCGCGCCGTGGTACGAGCGGCTCTCGCTGTTCAGCGTCTTCTCGGCTCCCTGGTTCGCCGCGATCTACCTGCTGCTGTTCGTGTCGCTCGCGGGGTGCGTGCTGCCGCGCAGCAAGGCGCACTGGCGGGCGATGCGCGCCGCGCCGCCGCGCCCGCCGCGCAACCTCGAGCGGCTGCCGGTCCACGTGGGATGGCGTGCCGGGCGTGACCCGGCGTCGGTCCTCGACGAGGCCGCGCGGGAGCTGCGCAGCCGCCACTACCGGGTGGTGCGCCATGAGGACGCGGTCAGCGCGGAGAAGGGCTACCTGCGCGAGACCGGCAACCTGCTCTTCCACACCGCCCTCATCGGGTTGCTCGTCGCCGTGGCCGTCGGCAACCTGTACGGCTACAAGGGCTCGGTGCTCGTGGTCGAGAAGGCCGGCTTCAGCAACACACTGGCGGCCTACGACTCGTTCTCCCACGGTGCCGGCTTCGACGAGGACAAGCTCGCGCCGTTCACCGTCGAGCTCGACCGCCTGCGGGTGCGCTACCAGGCCACCGGTGACCAGCGCGGCGCCCCGCGCGACTTCCGCGCCACGCTGTCCTACCAGTCCGCGCCCACCGCTGCGACGCGCCGGTATGCCCTGCGCGTCAACCACCCGCTCGTCCTCGACGGCACCAAGGTCTTTCTCATCGGCAACGGCTACGCACCGATCTTCACGGTGCGCGACAGCACCGGCGAGCAGGTGTTCTCCGGTCCGGTGCCGTTCCTGCCGCAGGACGGCAACAACACCTCGGTCGGCGTCGTCAAGGTGGAGGGTGCGACGCCCGAGCAGCTCGGCTTCCAGGGCTTCTTCCTGCCGACGGGGACCATCGACGCGCGCGGACCGATCTCGACCTACCCGGACCTCCTGCTGCCGACCGCGGTGCTCACGGCCTTCCGGGGCGACCTGGGCACCGGCTCCGGCGTACCGCAGTCGATCTACAAGCTCGACACCCGCGCGATGACCCAGTTCACGGGGCCGACCGGCAAGCCGCTGGCGGGGGCGCTGCGCCCCGGCCAGGAGATGGTGCTGCCCGACAGGCAGGGCAGCATCCGCTTCGACGGGGTGCGTCGCTACGCGACGCTGCAGGTCGCGCACGACCCGGGCAAGTCCCCGGCCCTGCTCGCCGCGGCCTGCGCGCTGCTCGGGCTGATGCTCTCGCTGTTCGTCAAGCGGCGCCGGGTCTGGGTGCGGGCGACCGCGGCGGGCGGCGGGCGTAGCCTCGTCGAGGTCGCGGCCCTGGCGCGCGTGGAGGGCGAGGACCGCGACGGTCTCCACGACGAGGTCACCGGCGTCGTGTCGTCGCTCGGCCACGAGGGTGCGGGACCGACCACCAGCACGATCGGCGAGGAGGACTGAGTGGCCGGCGAGACGCTCGCGCAGCTCAGCAACAACCTGCTCTACAGCTCGATGGCGGTCTACGCCGGCGCGATGTACTGCTACGCCGCCGAGATGGCCTTCGCACCGCGGCGTCAGCAGACCCGTGCCGTCCCCGTCGCCGAGCGGTCCATGGCGACGGTGGCAAGGACCCCGACGGCGTACGACGCCGCGCCCCGCACCGCCGTGGACGGGGGCCGCGCGCCAGCACCGCCTACCGGCACGCACGGCACGGCACGAGCCGACCGGGTCGGGCGCGTCGGCGTGGCGCTCACGGTCCTGGCCTTCGCGCTGCACCTGGGCGCCGTCGTGGCCCGCGGCCTGTCCGCGGGGCGGGCGCCGTGGGGCAACATGTTCGAGTTCTCGACCGCGGGTGCGCTCGCGGTGACCACGGTCTTCCTCGTGCTGCTCGCCCGCCGCGACCCGCGCTACCCGGTGCGCTACCTGGGGCTGTTCGTCGTCGGGCCGGTCCTGCTCACCCTCGGTCTCGCGGTCACGGTGCTCTACACCGACTCCGAGCAGCTCGTGCCGGCGCTCAAGTCGGTGTGGCTGGTCATCCACGTGACCGCTGCGATCATCGCCTCGGGCATCCTCACCCTCGGCTTCGCCCAGACCATCTGCTATCTCGTGCAGGACCGTCTCGAGCGCCGCGGCGACGGTCCCGCATTCATGGCACGGTTCCCCAGCGCCGCCGCCCTGGACCGCGCGGCCTACCGGATGCACGCTTTCGCGTTCCCGATCTGGACGTTCGCCGTCATCGCCGGTGCGATCTGGGCCGAGAACGCGTGGGGCCGGTACTGGGGCTGGGACCCCAAGGAGACGTGGGCGTTCATCACCTGGGTCGTCTACGCGTGCTACCTGCACGCCCGGGCCACGGCCGGCTGGCGCGGACGCAAGGCGGCGTACATCGCGCTCCTGGGCTACGGCACGTTCCTGTTCAACTACCTCGTCGTGAACATCTTCCTGGTGGGCCTGCACTCCTACGCCGGCGTGGGCTGACCGGGCCGTGAGAACCGACCTGCGTCGCGGGGCTGCCGTGACGGCGGCGCTCTGCGGCCTGCTGCTCGCCGGCGCAGCCGGGCCGGCGGCGGCTGCTCCGGTCCCGTTGGCGCCCACAGCACCGCACTCCCACCTCACCCTCGCTGTCGCGGCGCGAGTGCCTCCCGGCGCCCGCGCCCCACTCACCGGTCACGTCACACCCGGGCACGCCGGTCGCCGGCTGCAGCTGCAGGTCGAGGTCGCCGGCCGGTGGCAGCGGGTGGCGACCGCCCGGGTCAGCCGGCGGTCGACGTACACCTTCCACCGCACGTATCGCACGGCCGGCGCGGTCGAGACGCTGCGCGTGGTCCTGCCTGCCCACCGCGACCACCGGGTCGGCATCTCCCGAGCCCGCACGGTGCGCACGGTGGCGCCCGGCTTCGACGTGTCCTACCCGCAGTGCGGGGCGGTGCTTCCGGCCGGTGCGCCGTTCACGCTGATCGGCGTCGACGGGGGCAAGCCGTTCGACGTCAACGGCTGCCTCGCGCAGCAGATCGCCTGGGCGCTGCCGACCGGTGCCCCCGCCTACTACGTCAACACGGCGAACCCCGGTCCGCAGCTCTCGTCGTTCTGGCCGAGCGGCCAGGCCTCCCCGCGCGCGTGCGCGGCCACCTACCCCGCGAACGACTCGACGGCCTGCGCGTTCGACTACGGCTGGAACGCCGCGGCGAGCTCCTACGCCCGCGCGTCCGCCGCGGCGGCCTCGGTGGGTGCGCCAGCGGTCAGCCTGTCCACCTGGTGGCTCGACGTCGAGCTGCGCAACACCTGGGAGGCCGAGCAGCCGGGTGCCGCGCCGCGTCACCTGCGCCACGACCTCGCGGTGCTGCAGGGCATGAGCGCCTACCTCAAGGGTCAGGGCGTGCGGACCGTCGGCGTCTACAGCACCGGGCACCAGTGGGACGTCGTGACCGGCGGTGCCCGGTGGTCCAGCGCCCCGGTCTGGTACGCCGGTGTGGGCTCCCCGACGAGCGCGCTGGCGCACTGCGCGGTGTCGTTCACGGGCGGGCCGGTCCGGATGGCGCAGTACGCAAGCCGGGCTCCGGCCGGGTTGGACGCCGACCACCGCTGCTGAGGCCGCTGCGGTGGGACTTCCCCGCGCCCGCCACCCCTAGGATCCCGGATGTGCCTGACAGCGATGTGCGGATCGGCCTGGTGGGTTACGGCTTCGGGGGACGCTACTTCCACGCTCCCCTGATCGCCGGTGCTCGCGGTTGCACGTTGGCGGGAGTCGTGACCGGTTCGCCGGCCCGGCGCGCCGAGCTGGCGGCCGAGCACCCTGGTGTCCCGGCGTTCGACTCGGTCGGGGACCTGGTCGCTGCCGGGGTGGACGCGGTCACCGTCAGCACCCCCGCGGCGACGCACACAGCGGTGACCGACGAGCTGCTCCAACGAGGACTCCCGGTCGTGTGTGACAAGCCGTTCGCGATGGACGCGGAGGCCGCCCGGAGCACCGTGGAGCTCGCCGAGCGCCTCGGGGTGCTCCTCAGCGTCTACCAGAACCGGCGCTGGGACTCGGACTTTCTGACGCTGCGCCGACTGCTGGACTCGGCGGAGCTGGGGCAGGTCCTGCGCATGGAGTCCACCTTCGAGCGCTGGGCCCCGCAACCGGAGCCGCCGGCGGCCGGCGGGGGCCTGCTGCTCGACTTCGGCAGCCACCTGGTCGACCAGGCGTTGCTCCTGTTCGGTCCGGTGCACGGTGTCTACGCCGAGAGCCACGCGGTGGGGGCGCAGCTGGAGAACGACTTCGTGCTGCTGATGCAGCACAGCAGCGGGATGCGCTCACACCTGTCCGGCGCATGGCGACAGGGTGCTCCGGCGCCTCGGCTGCGGGTCACCGGCAGCGAGGGGAGCTTCGTGGTCGCCGGGCCGATGGACGGCCAGGAGGAAGCGCTCCTGAACGGCCGCACCCCTGCCACCGAGGGCGAGGACTGGGGACGTGAGCCGGAGGCGGCGTGGGGAAAGCTGTGCCGCGGGGACGAGGTCCGGACCATCCCCAGCGAGCGGGGTCGCTGGGACCTGTTCTACGAGCGGTTCGCCCGCGCGGTACGCGGCGCAGGCGCCGTTCCCGTCGACCCGTGGGACGCGGTGGCCACCGCGACGGTCCTCGACGCGGCGCGGCGCAGCGCCGCCGAGGGTCGCAGCGTCGACGTACCGACGCCGCCCCGGT
Source organism: Actinomycetota bacterium (assembly GCA_030841035.1). Taxonomy (GTDB): domain Bacteria; phylum Actinomycetota; class Actinomycetes; order JACCUZ01; family JACCUZ01; genus BP-173. Next base: position 58,945 of record JAVEDI010000022.1, on the reverse strand, counting down.
GAGCGCGGCAGGGACGCCTTGGCCGTCCGTGGCCGAGCTGGCCGCGCAGGAGCGGGAGCTGCGTTGGCGACGCTTCGATGAGGACGACGCCTGGCGGCTGGGGGTAGCGCTCGCCGAGCAGGCGCGTGCCCGGCACGCGCCCGTGGCGATCGACATCTCTCGCGGTGACCACCAGCTCTTCCACGCGGCGCTTGCGGGTAGCTCGCCGGACAACGACGCCTGGTTGCTGCGCAAGGCGCGGGTCGTGAGGCGCTTTCACCGAAGCTCTCTGCACGTGGGCCAGCTCTGTCGCGACGCGGACCGGACCCTGGAGGAGATGTTCCTGCTCCCCAGGGGCGAGTTCGCCGCTCACGGCGGAGCCTTCCCCCTGACGGTCGTCGGGGTCGGCGTCGTGGGCGCCGTGGCCGTCTCCGGCCTGCCGCAGCTGCAGGACCACGCCCTGGTGGTCGAGGTGCTGCGGGCAGTGCTGCGCGAGTGAAGGTGCCTGCGCTGGTCGGCGTCCGGTGTCCCCGACACCTCACCCGCCTGCGTGTCGAGGGCGGTGGGGGCGGGCGCGCTGGTGTACTCGACCGACGGGTCCTGGGACGACCCATCGGCCCAGCCGCCGTGGATCCAGTTGGAGGGCATGGTGATCGGCAACGAGCTTTCGAGGCTGTTCCGCGTCGAGGAACGGCACAGAAGGCTGTTCGCCCGTCTCGTGGTAGCCCTCGGGCTCTCGCTCGTGGTCTTCGTCATCGGCACCGTCGCGATGTGGGCGTTGGAGAGTGGCCGCAAGGGCGGCGACATCCACGGCGTGGGCGATTCGGCATTCTTCACCGCTGTTCAGCTGCTCACGGTCTCGTCATCGTTCTCCAACCCGCTCACCGCCGGCGGCAAGATCGTGGACGTATTCCTGGAGCTGTGGGCGATCCTCGTCGTCACGGCCGTGACCGGTAGCTTCGCCACGTTCTTCACGTCGGGGGACTCGTAGGTCGGCAACTGCGGGACGGCGACCACCGTGTCCGACGGGTGCGCGTCGGCGCGATCCCGCGCCGGCGGTTGACGTTGCTTGTCAGAATCTGCCGCATGGTTGATTCCTCGCGCCCACCAGGACCGTGTCTTCGGGTGCTGACGATGAACGTCTACGGCCCCGCGAACCCCGACTGGGAGCGCCGTCACCGACTGGTGGGCGAGACCATCCGCGCGCTTGACCCCGATGTGGTCGCCCTGCAGGAGATCCCGGTCACGTCGGCGGAGGTCGTCGAGCGGTTGCTCGGGGCCGATCACCATCTCACCCACTTCTCGCGCGTGTCCGAGGACGGGGTGGGCGGCACGCTGGCGACCCGGTGGCCGCATCGCGTCATCACCGAGATCGACCTGCGGATCAGCGACCGCAGCCGTGACACGCTGCCTTGGTGCGCCACGGTCGTGGTCGAGCTCGCCACCCCGGTGGGTCCCGTCGTGGTGGCGCACCACAAACCGAGCTGGCCCTTCCCCTTCGAGCTGGAACGGGAGCGGCAGGCGCTGCTCGCCGCGAGGGTGCTCGAGGACCACGTCGGCTCCCGTGACACCCACGTCGTCGTGCTGGGCGACTTCGATGCCACGCCGGACTCGGCCAGCATGCTGTTCTGGCGCGGGCGGCGGCCGGCCGAGGGGATGAGCGTGTGCTATCAGGACGCCTGGGAGTACGTCCATCCCGGCGACCCCGGACACACCTTCGAGCTGGCCAACCCGCTGGTCCGCGAGGGTGAGGTCGCCACCGCCGTCACACGAAAGATCGACCACATCCTGGTGCGCAGCGGCCTGCACGGGCCGACCCTGCGGGTCGCGGACTGCCGACGCATCCTGGACGGCCCGGTCGAGGGGGTATGGGCCAGCGACCACTACGGCGTCCTTGCCGACCTCGTCCTGCCCGACCCGCCCCCCGGTCACCGCAGCCGACCACGCGCGTGAGCGTCGGTGCTCGGGGGCGTCAGGCGCGCGGGGCGCCGTCGCCGGCCGTGGCCGGGCCCTCGTCGTCCGGGCCCCCGTCGCGGGGCTCCGGGCGGCGCAGGTCGCGCTCCCACTCCTCGAGCAGGGCGTCCTCGTCGGTGCTCGGGGGCCGCCGGGGGGCGCTCGGCCGGCCGCGCCCGAGCTTGCGCAGGAAGTCGGGGTCGTCGTCGGGCGCGAGAGTCCGTCGCGCGGCCGGCCTCGGGACGCCGGCCTGCTGGGCGGGCCGGAACAGGGCGCCGAGGGCGCTGCGCTCGCGGCCGGCGAGCAGCCAGGCGATCGGGCCGACGAACACGAACACCACGATCACGGCCAGCCAGGCGATCCGGGGCAGCGTCCGCACCTCGTCGGTGGGCGTCTGCAGGCAGTCCACCAGGGCGTAGACGGCCAGCATCATCGGCAGGGCGTAGACCAGAACTCTCACCATGGGTGCAGGTACCTCATGCCTGAGCGTAGCCCGGCCACCACGCTTTTCGCTGTCTCGGCTCGGCCTCAGCCCAGGGCCAGGCCGGCGCCCAGGAGCACGCCGTAGAGCAGCAGCGCGCTGCCGGTCGACGTGAGCACCGGCACCAGGGTGCGGCCACGTGCCCCACCCAGCACGGCGCGCACCGGGCGGACCAGCACGCCCGCGCCGGCCAGCGCCGCCAGCGCGGGTGGGTGAGCCAGCGCTACGGGCACCAGCGCGGCGAAGGGCAGCGCCACCAGGACGACGTACAGCACCCGGGTGCGGGACTCGCCCAGCCGCACCGCGAGCGTGTGCTTGCCGGCCGTGCGGTCGGTGTCCACGTCACGCAGGTTGTTGGCGACGAGGATGGCGCACGCGAGCGCCCCGCAGCCGACGCCGGCCAGCACCGAGGCGGTGGTGACGTCCCCGGCCTGGACGAACGTCGTGCCGACGGTGGCGACGAGCCCGAAGAACACGAAGACCGAGAGCTCGCCGAGCCCCTGGTAGCCGTAGGGGCGCCGGCCCCCGGTGTAGAACCACGCCGCCACGATGGCCGCCGCCCCGATCAGGAGGAGCCACCACGACGACGCGAGCGCGAGCACGAGGCCGAGCACGGCCGCGACTCCGAAGCAGGCCAGTGCCGCGGCACGGACGGTCGACGCGCGCGCCGCTCCCGAGCCGACCAGCCGCAGCGGGCCGACCCGTTGCGCGTCGGTGCCGCGCAGCCCGTCGCTGTAGTCGTTGGCGTAGTTGACCCCGACCTGCAGCGCGAGCGCGACGAGCAGCGCGAGCAGCGCCTTCCAGGCCACGAAGCCCTCCGCCGCGGCCGCTGCCCCGGTGCCCGCCGTCACCGGTGCGATCGCGGCGGGCAGGGTGCGGGGGCGGGCGCCCTCGAGCCACTGTCCGGCGCTGGCCATCGGTCTCCTCGGGGGTGTCGCCGCTCGGTGTCAGGGGGCGGGGGTGCCGGCGACGAGGGTACGCAGGGCCGACCTGTCCGGCTTGCCGGAGGGCAGCAGGGGCAGCGTGTCGACGACCACCACCTGTCTCGGGAGGGCGGCCGGTTCGAGCCGATCGGCGGCGAACGCCCGCAGCTGCTCGAGCGCAGGACCACCGCCGACGTACCTCGGCTGCACGACCGCCACCACCCGCTCGCCCCACTCGCGGTCGGGAGCACCCACCACCGCGACGGCTGCCACCGCCGGATGACCGCTCAGCGCCCGCTCCACCAGCGCGGCCGCCACGTTGACGCCGCCGCTGAGCACCACGTCGTCGGCCCGGCCGAGGACCTCCAGCCGGCCGTCCGGGTGCAGCCGGCCGAGGTCCTGAGTGACGTGGCGACCCTCCGCCAGCGCCGCGGCAGTGAGGTCGGGACGCAGCCGGTAGCCCGCGAAGACCACCGTCCCGCCGAGGCTGACCCGGCGGTCGGCCTCGATGCGCACATCGACCCCGTCCAGCGGCCACCCGTCGTAGACGCAGCCCCCGCACGTCTCGGTCATCCCGTAGGTGTGCACGACGTTCGGTGGTGCCACGAAGGGCAGCGCGGCACCCCCCACGAGCACGGCGTCGTACGGCGAGAGGTCGACGCCTGCGTCCATCAGCCGGCGCAGCTGTGTCGGCACCAACGAGGTGTAGCGCCGGCCGGACGGGTCGAGCCGTGCGGTGGCCGCCGCGAAGGCGTCGACGTCGAAGCCCTCGTCGAGGTCGAGCACCTCGGGCTCGCGGTCGCCCACCAGCGAGCGCACCAGCACCTGCAGCCCCGCGATGTGCGTGACCGGCAGCGCGAGCAGCCAGTGCCCCGGGCCACCGAGCCGGTCGAGGGTCGCGCGCGCCGAGTGCAGCAGCGCGTCCGTGGTGAGCAGTGCGCCCTTGGGCTCGCCGGTCGAGCCGGACGTCGGCACGACGAGGGCCACGTCGTCGCGCTCGAGCTGCACCTCGGGCCGGCCCATGGCGCGCACGGGGCCCCGTGCGGGACCCGACGGCAGCGGCAGCAGCGCGGGTCCTGTCCCGTCCAGCGCGCTCGGCAGCGCCGCTATCAGCTCGCCCGGGCGCGCGCCGAGTGCTCGCAGCGGCCGGGCGCTCAGGGCTGGTCCGTCGGAGGCGTCGACAGCTGCGCCGGGTCGATGGTGCACCCGCGCCGCAGCCGCCGGTGTTGCCCGCCCGTCTCGTCCGCGCGGTCGCCGACGTGCTCCCGCGGCGTCGTCGGTCGCCCGCGCACGACCCCCGTCGGGCTCAGAAGTACCACGGGTAGGGCGACCAGTCGGGGTCGCGCTTCTGCAGGAAGGAGTCGCGTCCTTCGACGGCCTCGTCGGTCATGTAGGCCAGCCGGGTCGCCTCGCCCGCGAACACCTGCTGGCCCGTCAAGCCGTCGTCGAGCAGGTTGAACGCGAACTTCAGCATCCGCTGCGCGGTCGGGCTCTTGCCGTTGATCTCGGCGGCCACCTCGAGCGCGACCTGCTCCAGCAGGGCGTGGTCGGCGACGAGGTTGACCGCGCCCATCTGCTGCATCGTCTCGGCGTCGTACGTGCGGCCGAGGAAGAAGATCTCCCGCGCCCGCTTCTGGCCCACCATCTTCGCGAGGTACGCCGACCCGTAGCCCGCGTCGAACGAGCCCACGTCGGCATCGGTCTGCTTGAACCGGGCGTGCTCGCGCGAGGCGATCGTCAGGTCGCACACGACGTGCAGCGAGTGGCCGCCGCCCGCCGCCCACCCGGGCACCACGGCCACCACCACCTTGGGCATCGTGCGGATCAGCCGCTGCACCTCGAGGATGTGCAGCCGGCCGCCCGCGGCCTTGACCCGCGCCGCGTCGACCGTGTCGGCCGTCTCACCCGTCGCGTACTGGTAGCCGGACCGGCCACGGATCCGCTGGTCCCCGCCGCTGCAGAACGCCCAGCCGCCGTCGCGCGGCGAGGGCCCGTTGCCGGTGAGCAGCACGCAGCCGACGTCCGGCGTCATGCGCGCGTGGTCGAGCACGCGGTAGAGCTCGTCGACCGTGTGCGGGCGGAACGCGTTTCGCACCTGCGGCCGGTCGAACGCGATGCGCACCGTGGCACCGGCCGGTCCCTGCGCGACGCAGCGGTGATAGGTCAGGTCCGTCAGCTCGAAGCCGGGCACCGCCTGCCACACGGAGGGGTCGAAGAGCTCGGACACCTGGTCATCTCGGGGCTCGTTCGGCACGTCCGCGAGGATAGGCCGGTGGCCGCGTCCGAGGAGCACCCCCTCGTCTACTCCATCCCGATGCGCACCCGCTTCCGCGGCGTGGACGTACGCGAGGGGATGCTGCTGCACGGTCCTTCCGGCTGGGGCGAGTTCTCGCCGTTCTGGGACTACGACGCTGCGCAGAGCGCGCCCTGGCTGCGGGCGGCGCACGAAGCGGCGTACGTCGGCTGGCCGTCGCCGCGGCGCACGTCGGTGCCGGTCAACGTCACGGTGCCCGCCGTCGGCCCGGACCTCGCGCGCGAGGTGGTGCTCGCCTCCCGGGGCTGCCGCACGGCCAAGGTGAAGGTCGCCGAGCCCGGCCAGTCCGAGGCCGACGACCTGGCCCGCGTCGAAGCGGTGCGCGACGCGCTGGGCGCGGGGGGACGGGTGCGCGTCGACGCCAACGGGGCCTGGGACGTCGACACGGCGCTGCGCATGGTGCGGCTGCTCGACCGGGCGGCCGGCGGCCTGGAGTACGTCGAGCAGCCGTGCCGCACCGTCGAGGAGCTGGCCGCGGTACGCCGCCGGGTCGACGTGCCGGTCGCGGCCGACGAGTCGATCCGCCGGGCCGAGGACCCGCTGCGCGTGGCTGCCCTCGGTGCCGCCGACATCGCCGTGCTCAAGGTGGCTCCCCTCGGCGGGGTCGCGGCGAGCCTGCGCGTCGCCGAGCGGATCGGCCTGCCCGTCGTCGTGTCCTCCGCGCTGGAGACCTCGGTCGGCATCGCCGCCGGGGTCGCGCTGGCGGCCGCGCTGCCCGAGCTGGACCACGCCTGCGGGCTGGCGACCCTCTCGCTGCTGGACGGGGATGTGACCTCTACGCCCTGGCAGGTGGTCGACGGCGCGCTGGAGGTGTCCCGCCCCGAGCCGGACCTCGCTGCCGCTGTCGCCGCCGACGACCCCACCGCGCGACGCTGGCACGACCGGCTGCACGAGGTGCGCCTGGTCTGACAGGAGCGCCGCGCCGCGCTGCGCATCGACGAGGGCACAGCCGCGGGATCTCCGGGCGCTCCCGACCCGTCGGTAGGGTCACGACCCGTGAACCCCTCGACCGCGCTCGCCGTGGTGGTCGTCGACGAGCTGGTGCGCGGCGGGGTCCGCGAGGCGGTGCTGTCCCCGGGCTCGCGATCGGCGCCGCTGGCCCTGGCGCTGCACGCCGCCGACGCGCAACGCCGGCTGCGGCTGCACGTGCGCATCGACGAGCGCACTGCCGGGTTCCTGGCCCTCGGGCTGGCCAAGGCGTCCGGCACCCCGGTGCCGGTCGTGACGACCTCGGGCACCGCGGCGGTCAACCTGCACCCGGCCGTCGTCGAAGCGGCGTACGCCGGCGTGCCGCTCGTCGCGATCACCGCCGACCGTCCCGCGGAGCTGCGTCGCGTCGGTGCCAACCAGACGATCGACCAGGAGCGCCTCTACGGCCGCGCGGTCGTGTCGTACGCCGACATCCCGGCGCCCGACGCGTCGAGCGGCCAGCTGCCGGGCTGGCGCAGTGCCGTCGCGACGGCACTGCTCGACGCACGGCGCGGGGGACCGGTCCAGCTCAACATCTCCTTCCGCGACCCGCTGCTGCCCGAGGGCACGCAGACCTGGCCCGAGCCGCTGGACGGCGACCCGCACCCGGGGGACGGCGACCAGCCGGCAGGTGACGGGCCGCCCGTGACGCTGCTCGATCCCGGGCCGCGCACCGTGGTCGTCGCGGGTGACGGCGCGGGGTGGGAGGCGCGCCGGGTGGCCGAGGCAGCGAGCTGGCCGTTGCTCGCGGAGCCGGCCTCGGGGGCCCGCAGCGGCCCGAACGCGCTCGCGACCTACCGGTTGCTGCTGCAGGAGCTGGGACCGCAGGTCGAACGGGTCGTCGTGTTCGGCCGGCCGACCTTGTCGCGGCCGGTGACCCGGCTGCTCGACCGCCTCGACGCCGAGCTGATCGTGGTGGCGCGCGGGAACCCCTGGTCGGACCTGCGGCGCCCCCACGCGGTCACGACCTCGGCCGTGGCGCCCTCCTGGGTCACCCCGGGCGCCGCGCGGGCCGTTCCGGACGGCTGGCTGGGCCGGTGGCTGGACGCCGACCGGGCCGCGTGCGCCGCAGTCGCCCACGTGCTGGGCGACGAGGTGTCGGGACCGTCCCTGGCACGGCTGGTCAGCGCTGCCGTCCCGCCGCAGGGGCTGCTGGTGGCCGGCTCGTCGGCCTCCATCCGCGACCTCGACCTGGCCGACCCGTGGGACGACCCGCTGCCCCCCGGCGAGCCCACCGGCCCCGGGGCCGGGGAGCACCGGCTGGCGCTGGCCAACAGGGGAGCGGCAGGCATCGACGGGACCGTGTCGACGGCCGTCGGGGCAGCCCTCGCGCACCAGGGCGGGCACGGCTACGCCCTGGTGGGTGACCTGACGTTCCTGCACGACGGCACCGGCCTGGTCATCGGCCCCGACGAGCCACGCCCGGACCTCACGATCGTGGTCAACAACGACGACGGCGGAGGCATCTTCACCACGCTGGAGCAGGGCGCTCGCGAGCACGCGACCCCGTTCGAGCGGCTGTTCGGCACCCCGCACGGCGTCGACCTCGCGGCGTGGTGCGCCGCGACGCATACGCCCTACACGCTCGCCACCTCGCTCGACGGGCTGCGCGAGGCGCTGTGCCCGCGAGCCGGCATCTCGGTGGTCGAGGTGCGCACCGACCGCGCGGGCCGCCGCGACCTCGAGCAGCGCCTCGCTGCCGCCGTGACCGCGGCGATCCCCCGCTGAGGCGGGACGAGCGGCCGGGCTAGGAGCGGACACCCTCCAGGGCGTCGCGGACCGGCAGGAACTTGGCCTGCGCCTCCGCCATCTCGCCACCGGGGTCCGAGTCGGCCACGATGCCGCAACCGGCGAACAGCCGCGCTGTGCGCCCCTCGAGCTGGGCGCAGCGCAGCGCGATGCCCCACTCGCCGTCGCCGGCAGCGTCGACCCACCCGACCGGGCCGGCGTAGCGGCCCCGGTCCATGGACTCCAGCGCGCGGATCATCGCCACCGCGGCCGGTGTCGGCGTACCACCGACGGCCGCCGTGGGGTGCACCGCGGCCACCAGGTCGAGCACGTCGGTGCCCGGCGCGACCGTGCCCCGTACGTCGGTCGCGAGGTGCGCGACGTTGGACAGGTCCAGCAGGTAGGGGTCGCCGGTGTCGGACAGCGAGACGCAGCGCGGGCGCAGCGAGGCCACCAGCGACTCCGCGGCGTAGCGGTGCTCCTCCTGGTCCTTGGCCGAGCCCAGGAGTGCTGCGTGCCGGCGCCGGTCGTCGGCCTCGTCGCCGCCCCTCGCGGTGGTGCCGGCCAGCACCCGCGCGCTGACCTCGCCGTCGTGCAGCGCGACCAGCAGCTCGGGAGTGGCGCCGACGAGCGCCCCCACGGCGAAGGTCCAGCAGTCGGGGTAGCGCTCGGCGAGACCGGCCAGCAGGTAGCGCGGGTCGATCGGCTCCTCGGCCGTCGCCAGCAGGTCGTGGGCCAGCACCACCTTGGCCAGGTCGCCGGCCGCGATGTGCCCCAGCGCCTCGGCCACCGCGGCGCCGAACTCGGTGACCGACGTCTGGCCGCGGGAGTAGGTCAGCCGTCCCGGACCCGACAGCGGCTGCGGCGAGGAGAGCCGCGGCGGCGTACCGATCGTCGTGAGCCAGGCCACGCCGTCGCGACGGCCGAGGACCACCTCGGGCACCACCAGCACGGACAGCTCGCCGGACTCGTCGTCGAAGGTGAAGCTGCCGAAGGCGACCGGACCGCTGCCGGCGACGCCGACCTCGTCCTCGACGTTGAAGCGCTCGACCTGCTCGCGCCACCACCGCTGGCCGAGGGCGAAACGGTCCGGCCCGGTCACCTCGAGGCGGGCCACCTCGCCCCAGCCGACCAGCCCCTGCCCGTGCCGCAGCCAGGCCAGCGCGCCTGCGGCGGAGGGCAGCCGGCGCAGCAGCCCCCCGGTGAGGTCGATGGCCTCCGAGCGCACCGGGAGCGGCTGCGTGCTGTCCGCCCCAGGGGCCGCCGCGGCGGGCGGTCCCGAAGCGTCCGTCATGGGTCAGGAGCCTACGTCTGGTCCGCCGGGCCCTAGATCAGGGCCATGATCTCGTCGGGGTAGCCGGGGAAGTGCCGGCCGATGTCCTCGAGGGTGAAGGCCGCCATGATGGCCGAGGGCGGCTCGCGCTCGAGCAGGTACTGCATCGAGGAGCGCACCAGGACCGGCTCCTGCGACGCGGCGAGCCCGTGCTCGGTGAGGAAGCGCTCGGGCACGGTGACGCGGTGGTGGGTCTCGGTCGCGTCGTCGGCGGTCACGGTGACGTCGTACACGTGTTCGTCCGACGCCGTGATGTCCAGTTCTGGCATGGGACCCTCCTACCCGGGTAAGCGCCGGGCATGACACGAGGAGCAGTCCAATGACAGGTGGAGCCGGAGAGGATCGCTACGTCCATCCCGCCGAGGGCGACGACCCCCGCAACATCGACCGGGAGAACGTCGACCCGCAGCGGGTCGCGCACGCGCACGAGAGGCGGGCCGTCTCCCACCCGCAGGACGTCGAGGGCAGCCAGGGGACCTCGGCCGATGCCCCCGGCTTCGACCCCTCCGACCGCGACCGCGCCGAGCAGGCGGCCCTGCCCGGCGAGGAGGGGCAGGCGGGCGCGGGCTGAGCACGCCCGCGCCCCGGTGCTCAGCCCAGCAGCACCCAGGCGGACGCGGCGGTGCGCCCGGCGGGCATGCGCAGCCCGACCCGCAGCATCCGACCGACGAGCCCGGCCCGGTGGAACCGGCCCTGCTCGTCGAGGATCACGTCGTGGGCCCCCGCGGGTGTCTGCAGGACGATCGCGCTCACCGCTCCGGTGACGACACCGGTGACGTCGAAGGCGCCGCCGGCCGAGGTCACCTGGACGCTGGCCTCGACGTCCTCGGTGGCGAAGGACAGCAGGCGTACGTCGCCGGCGCCCCGCGTCCCGGCGGGCTGCAGGTCGCTGTCCTCGATGAGCCGGACCAGCTCCTCGGAGAGCCGCTCGAGCCCGAAGGCGTCCCGCGCCGCGGCCCGCAGCGTCGGCGGTGGGGGGTCGTGCACCACGACGGTGCGTCGCAGCTCCTCGAGTAGCTCCTCGTCGTTCACGACGACGCACCTGCCCCGGAGACGGACTCCTCGAGCAGTGCGCGCAGCCGGTCGAGGCACCGCGCCCGGGTCGGCCCGATGCTGCCGATCGGCATCGCGAGAGACGCCGACACGTCCTGGTAGCTCGGCGGCGGGTCGACCATCAGCACACGCAGCAGCTTCTGGCAGCGCTCGGTCAGCCCGGTGAAGGCCTGCCACAGCTCGGCGTGCCGTTCACGGGTCAGCAGCTGCGAGTCGACCGGCGCGACCTGGGCCGGTACGCCCTCGAGGATCTGGTCGTCGACCGTCGTACCACGCCGCTTGCGCGTGGCGAGCAGCTGGAGGCACTCGCGCCGGACCGTGGTGGCCAGCCAGCTGCCCACCCGCTCGGGCTCGCGCAGGCTCGGCAGGTGCTCGACCAGGCGCAGCCAGGCGACCTGCACCACGTCCGCGGCGTCGGAGCGTTCCAGCCGGTAGCCGCGGGCGACCGACCAGAGGAGGTTGGTGTAGCGGTCGACCAGGACGTCCCAGGCGCCCTGGTCGCCGGCCGCGGCGCGCTTGACCAGCAGCGCGACGTCCTCATCGGGTGTCATCAAGGCCTGTCGGGGGTCATGTGCCGGGCACGGACGTCCATCAGTCTGCCCCACGTCGGCGGGCGGGCGCACCCGCGTCGGAGCCGCGTGTCCAGCCGGTCGACGTGGCGCGGCGGGCGACCTGGCAGGCTGGGCGGGTGACCCGAGCCGACCTGGAGAAGGAGCCGCACGAGGTCGCCGCGATGTTCGATGCCGTCGCCAGCCGGTACGACCTCACGAACGATGTCCTGTCCCTGGGGCAGACCAGGGCCTGGCGCCGTGCGGTTGCCCGCGCCGTCGATGCGCGGCCCGGCGACCGTGTCCTGGACCTGGCGGCCGGCACCGGCTCGTCGTCCCTGCCGTTCGTCGCCGCGGGGGCCTTCGTGGTGGCGTGCGACTTCTCGCTCGGCATGCTGCGCGTCGGCAAGCAGGCTCATCCCGAGCTGTCGCTGGTGGCCGGTGACGCGCTGCGGCTGCCGTTCGCCGACGCGAGCTTCGACACCTCGACGATCTCCTTCGGGCTGCGCAACGTGACCGACGTCGACGCCGCCCTGGGGGAGCTTGCGCGCGTGACCCGTCCGGGTGGACGGCTGGTGGTCTGCGAGTTCAGCCATCCGACCTGGCGACCGTTCCGCACGCTCTACAGCGGCTACCTGATGCGGGCGCTGCCGTCCGTGGCGCGCCGGGTGTCGAGCAACCCCGACGCCTACGTCTATCTGGCCGAGTCGATCCGGGCCTGGCCCGACCAGCCCGGGCTCGCTGCCCGGCTGCAGGGCGCGGGCTGGGCGGACGTGGCCTGGGCGGACCTCAGCTACGGCATCGTCGCCCTGCACCGGGCCCGGAGGGTTTGATCGGCGCCTGCTCGGCAAGGGGTGTGGCAGCACCGTCGGCGACCCGCAACGGCGGTCGGGCAACGAGGAGTCGACATGGGCATGGACGACAAGGCCGACAACAAGCTCGAGGAGCTCGGCGGCAAGGCCAAGGAGGCTGTGGGATCGGCGACCGGCGACGACGCGTTGCGTCACCAGGGCGAGCGCGACCAGAGCAAGGCTGACCTCAAGCAGGCCGGCGAGAAGGTCAAGGACGCCTTCAAGAACTGAGCAGGATCCCGCTCCGGTGACGACTGCCGGAGCCGCGGTCGAGGCCCGCTCCGTGCCCACGCGGAGCGGGCCTTCGCGATCCGGTAGCCCGATGGCCCGGCGCCCGCACCCCGTCGTAGACTGACGCCCGTCGTAGATCGTGAAACATTTCACAAGCGCACGTGCCAACCCGTGCCGCGGAGGTGGACACCGTGAGCAGCGCCCCGAACGACGCCGACGTGATCGTCGTCGGGGCCGGCCCCGGTGGCTCGACGACCGCTTACCACCTGGCCCAGGCCGGCGTCGACGTCCTGCTGCTCGAGAAGTCCGCGTTCCCGCGGGAGAAGGTCTGCGGCGACGGCCTGACCCCCCGCGCGGTCAGGTCCCTCACGGCCATGGGCATCGACACCAGCGAGCCGGCCGGCTGGCTGCACAACAAGGGCCTGCGCATCATCGGCGGAGGCATGCGGCTGGAGCTGCCCTGGCCCGACCTCGCCAGCTACCCGGCCTACGGCCTGGTGCGCCCCCGCTCGGACTTCGACGACCTGCTGGCGCGGCAGGCGGTCAAGGCCGGCGTGGTGCTGCGGGAGAACACCAACGTCCAGGGTCCGGTGCTCGACGACCGCACGGGCCGGATCACCGGGGTCACCGCCACGGACGAGGACGGCAGCGAGGTGACGTACCGCGCGCCGCTGGTCGTGGCGGCCGACGGCAACTCCAGCCGCCTGTCCCTCGCCATGGGCCTGCACAAGCGCGACGACCGCCCGATGGGTGTCGCGGTCCGCACCTACTACACGAGCCCGCGCCACGACGACGACTGGCTCGAGTCGTGGCTGGAGCTGTGGGACAGGGGCAGCGACGGTCGCGAGCGGCTGCTGCCCGGCTACGGCTGGGTCTTCGGCGTCGGTGACGGCACCTCGAACGTCGGCCTCGGCATCCTCAACACCAGCACGGCGTGGGGCAAGGTCGACTACAAGGACCTGCTGCGCCGCTGGCTCGACCAGACGCCCGAGGAGTGGGGGTTCCGGGAGGACAACCGTACCCAGCCGGTGCGCGGCGCCGCACTGCCGATGGGCTTCAACCGGCAGCCCCACTACGCGCGCGGGATGCTGCTCGTGGGCGACTCGGGCGGCATGGTCAACCCCTTCAACGGTGAGGGCATCGCCTACGCCATGGAGTCGGGTCAGCTGGCCGCCGAGGTCATCGCCCAGGCACTGGCCCGGCCCACCGACGACGGTCGCGAGCGCGCCCTGGCGGCGTACCCGCAGGCGCTCAAGGCCAGCTACGGCGGCTACTACACCGTGGGCCGGATGTTCGTGAAGCTGATCGGCGACGACCGGGTGATGAAGCTCGCGACCCGTCACGGCCTGCCGCATCCGGTGCTGATGCGCTTCGTCCTCAAGCTGATGGCCAACCTCAGCGACCCGCGCGGCGGCGACGCCATGGACCGCGTCGTCAACGCACTGTCCCGGCTCGCGCCGGCGGCCTGAGGATGGGCGCGACCAGCAGGCGAGACCTGCACAACCCCGGTTCGGCCGTCGACGGGCGCGCTCCTAGGATGGCAAGCCCGGCCACGCGCCGGGTGCGACGGCTCGCGCTGCACGGGCGCGACGACAGAGGGGAGTGAGCCCGGCGTGGACAGCTACGTCCCGATCCTCGTGCTCGGCGCTCTCTCGTTGGGGTTCGCGGCATTCTCCATCGCCGCGGGAGCCCTGACCGGCCCGAAGCGCTACAACCGGGCCCGCCTCGATGCCTACGAGTGCGGCATCGAGCCCACGCCGCAGCCCGTGGGCGGGGGCCGCTTCCCGGTGAAGTACTACCTGACGGCGATGCTGTTCATCGTCTTCGACATCGAGATCGTCTTCCTCTACCCGTGGGCCGTGTACTTCGACTCGCTGGGCATCTTCGGTCTCGTCGAGATGGTGCTGTTCATCCTGACCCTGCTCGCCGCCTACGCCTATGTCTGGCGGCGCGGCGGGCTCGAGTGGGACTAGGGAGGCGACCGGACGGATGGGTATCGAAGAGAAGCTCCCTAGCGGTGTGCTGCTGACGTCGGTCGAGAAGCTCGCCGGCTACATGCGCAAGAGCTCACTGTGGCCCGCGACGTTCGGCCTGGCGTGCTGCGCCATCGAGATGATGGCGGTGGGGACGCCGCGCTACGACCTCGCGCGCTTCGGCATGGAGGTCTTCCGCGCCTCGCCACGCCAGGCCGACCTGATGATCGTGGCCGGTCGGGTCAGCCAGAAGATGGCGCCGGTGCTGCGCCAGATCTACGACCAGATGCCCGGCCCCAAGTGGGTGCTGGCCATGGGCGTCTGCGCCTCCAGCGGCGGCATGTTCAACAACTACGCCATCGTGCAGGGCGTCGACCACGTCGTCCCGGTCGACATCTACCTCCCCGGCTGCCCACCACGACCCGAGATGCTGATGGACGCCATCATCAAGCTCCACGACCAGATCAGCAACACCAAGCTCGGCGCCCACCGGGCCGCGGAGGTCAAGGAGAACGAGGCGCTCGCGCTGACCGCCAAGCCGACCGCGCAGATGAAGGGCCTGCTGCGATGAGGTCCTGCGATGAGTGAGCTCGACCGGTCGCTGCCCGAGACCCAGCCGCCGGTTGCCCCCGCGGAGGCCGAGACGGTCGACGTACGGCACGGCATGTTCGGGGCCCAGGGCAGCGGCGACACGTCCGGCTACGGCCGGCTGGTCCGCCCGGTCCAGCTGCCCGGCGCGACGCCGCGGCCCTACGGCGGCTGGTTCGACGACGTCGCCGACACGCTCGAGCGGGCGCTCGGCGAGGGCGGTGACCTCGGCTACGGCGATGCCGTGGAGCGCGTGGTCGTCGACCGCGGCGAGCTCACCTTCCACGTACGTCGCGCCTCGCTGGTCACCGTCATGCAGGCGCTGCGCGACGACCCCTCGCTGCGCTTCGAGATGTGCATGGGCGTCTCGGGTGCGCACTACCCCACCGAGACCGGTCGCGAGCTGCACGCCGTCTACCCGCTGATGTCGGTCACCCACAACCGGCGGGTGCGCGTCGAGGTCACCTGTCCCGACGGCGACCCGCACATCCCCTCGATCGTGTCGGTCTACCCCGGCAACGACTGGCACGAGCGCGAGACGTGGGACTTCTTCGGCATCGTCTTCGACGGGCACCCCGGCCTCACCCGCATCGAGATGCCCGACGACTGGCCCGGCCACCCGCAGCGCAAGGACTACCCGCTGGGGGGCATCCCGGTGGAGTACAAGGGCGCCCAGATCCCGCCGCCGGACGAGCGGAGGTCCTACAACTGATGAGCGACAAGATCATCAACGTCCCCACGGCGGACGGCGATCCCTACTCGGCGTCGCGCGAGACGACCGAGGGCACCGTCTACACGGTCGGTGGCCAGGACTGGGACGACATCACGGCGGCCCTCGGAGAGACCGCCGAGGAGCGCATCGTCGTCAACATGGGCCCGCAGCACCCATCGACGCACGGGGTGCTCCGGCTCATCCTCGAGCTCGACGGCGAGACGGTCACCGAGTGCCGGCTGGGCATCGGCTACCTGCACACCGGCATCGAGAAGAACTGCGAGTACCGCAACTGGACCCAGGGCGTCACGTTCGTCACGCGCATGGACTACCTCGCGCCGCTGTTCAACGAGTACGCCTACGTGCGCGGCGTCGAGCGACTGCTCGGCATCGAGGACGAGGTGCCCGAGCGGGCCAACGTGATCCGCGTGATGCTCATGGAGCTCAACCGCATCTCCTCCCACCTGGTGGCGGTCGCCACCGGCGGCATGGAGCTCGGTGCCCTCACCGCCATGACGTTCGGCTTCCGCGAGCGCGAGCTGATCCTCGACATCTTCGAGATGATCACCGGGCTGCGCATGAACCACGCCTACTTCCGTCCGGGCGGCGTGGCCCAGGACCTGCCGCCCGGTGCCGTCGACCGGGTGCGCGACCTGCTCAAGCTGCTGCCCGAGCGGCTGTCGGACACCGAGAAGCTGCTGATCGGCAACAAGATCTGGATGGAGCGCACGGTTGGCGTCGGATACCTCGACCTGACCGGCTGCATGGCGCTCGGGGTCACCGGGCCGATCCTGCGCGCGACCGGCCTGCCCCACGACCTGCGCAAGTCCCAGCCCTACGCCGGCTACGAGCAGTACGAGTTCGACGTCGTGACCGAGACGACCTGCGACGCCTACGGCCGCTTCCTCATCCGGATGACCGAGATGAAGGAGTCGCTGAAGATCGTCGAGCAGTGCCTCGACAAGCTGCAGCCCGGGCCGGTGATGATCGAGGACAGGAAGATCGCCTGGCCGGCCCAGCTCGCGCTCGGCGGCGACGGTCTCGGCAACAGCCTCGACCACATCAAGCACATCATGGGCCAGTCGATGGAGGCCCTCATCCACCACTTCAAGCTCGTGACCGAGGGCTTCCGGGTGCCGCCCGGCCAGGTCTACTCCGCGATCGAGTCGCCGCGCGGCGAGCTCGGCGTGCACCTGGTCAGCGACGGCGGCACGCGGCCCTACCGGGTGCACTTCCGCGACCCGTCGTTCAACAACCTGCAGGCCGCCCCCGCCATGTCCGAGGGCAGCATGGTCGCCGACGTGATCGCAGCGATCGCGTCGATCGACCCGGTGATGGGGGGAGTGGACCGTTGAGCGGCTTTGACACCGAGCTGCGGGCTCGGCTCGAGGTCGACGCCAAGGAGATCATCGGCCGTTACCCCAGGAGCCGGTCGGCGTTGCTGCCCCTGCTGCACCTGATGCAGTCGGAGGAGGGCTACGTCAGCCCGCGCGGCATCGAGCTGTGCGCCGAGCTGCTGGACCTCACGACGGCAGAGGTCGCCGCGGTCGCCACCTTCTACTCGCAGTACAAGCGGCGGCCCAACGGCGACTACACCGTCGGCGTGTGCACCAACACGCTGTGCGCGATCATGGGCGGCGACGAGATCTTCGCCCGGCTCAAGGAACACCTGGGCGTCGGTCACGACGAGACCACCGAGGACGGCATCGTCACCCTCGAGCACCTCGAGTGCAACGCGGCATGCGACTACGCGCCGGTCGTGATGGTCAACTGGGAGTTCTTCGACAACCAGACGCCGCAGTCGGCGACCGACCTCGTCGACGCCCTGCGCGCGGGTCGCGATGTGCAGCCCACGCGGGGTCCGCGGCTGTGCACGTTCAGGCAGGTCTCCCGGGTGCTCGCCGGCTTCCCCGACGGGCTGGCTGACGAGGGACCATCGGCGGGTCCCGCGACGCTGGTCGGCCTGCAGATCGCCCAGCAGCAGGACCGCGGCCACCAGGACGGCGACGCCGCCACCCGACGTACGGCACCGGCGTCCGGCGGTTCCGGCACCGGCTACGGTCGCGCCGGCGGACCCAGCGAGAGCGATGCCCCGGCCAGCACGTCACACTCCGATCCCGATCACGACGCCACCCCGTCCGACAAGGAGAAGGGCACCGAAGCATGAGCACCCCACGCTGTCGCTCGCTTCGTCCCTGCATGCGCGGTGACCTGGCATGACCGTCCTGACACCGGTGCTCAGCCGCTTGTGGGACCAGCCGGGGTCGTGGACCCGCGAGGTCTACGAGCGCTTCGACGGCTACCAGGGCCTGCGCGCCGCGCTGCAGAAGCAGCCTGGCGACATCGTGCAGATCGTCAAGGACTCCGAGCTGCGCGGTCGCGGCGGCGCCGGCTTCCCTACAGGCAACAAGTGGGGCTTCATCCCGCAGGGCGGCGACAAGCCGGTCTACCTGGTGGTCAACGCCGACGAGTCGGAGCCGGGCACCTGCAAGGACATCCCGCTGATGATGGCCAACCCTCACGAGCTCATCGAGGGCGTGATCATCGCGTCGTACGCCATCCGGGCCTCCCGCGCGTTCATCTACGTGCGCGGTGAGGTCGTGCACGTGCTGCGGCGGCTGCAGAGTGCCGTCGCAGAGGCGCGCGACGCGGGCTATCTCGGCACCGACATCCTCGGCTCGGGCTACGACCTCGAGGTGGTCGTGCACGCGGGGGCCGGTGCCTACATCTGCGGCGAGGAGACCGCCCTCCTCGACTCCCTCGAGGGGCGTCGCGGCCAGCCGCGGCTCCGCCCGCCGTTCCCCGCGATCGCCGGGCTGTACGCCTCGCCGACCGTCATCAACAACGTCGAGTCGATCGCGAGCGTGCCCAGCATCGTGCGCAACGGCGCGGAGTGGTTCCGGTCGATGGGCACCGACAACGACGACCCCCGCAAGCGGTCCAAGGGCATGACCCTCTACTCGCTGTCGGGCCACGTGACGCGGCCGGGCCAGTACGAGGCGCCCATGGGCGTCACGCTGCGCGAGCTGCTCGACCTCTCCGGCGGTGTGCGCGAGGGCCACGAGCTGAAGTTCTGGACCCCCGGTGGCTCCTCGACGCCGCTGCTGACCGCCGAGCACCTCGACGTGCCGCTGTCCTACGAGGGCATCGCCTCCGTCGGGTCCATGCTCGGCACCAAGGCGCTGCAGATCTTCGACGAGACGACGTGTGTCGTGCGGGCCGTCCTGCGGTGGACCGAGTTCTACGCCCACGAGTCCTGTGGCAAGTGCACGCCCTGTCGCGAGGGCACGTTCTGGCTGGTGCAGATCCTGCGCCGGCTCGAGCAGGGACAGGGCACCGACGAGGACCTCGAGAAGCTGCTCGACATCAGCGACAACATCCTCGGTCGGTCGTTCTGCGCGCTCGGTGACGGCGCCACCAGCCCGATCACCTCGTCGCTGCAGTACTTCCGCGACGAGTACGTCGCCCACTTCGCTCACGGGGGTTGTCCCTTCGACCCCGTCGCGTCGACGCTGTTCGCCCCCGTGGGCAGCGGTTCCGGAGGAGCCAGGACACGATGACGGTCACCACCAACTCCCAGGCGGCCGGCCAGGCGGCACCGATGGTCAAGGCCGAGGACCTGGTCTCCGTCACGATCGACGGTTTCGAGGTCAGCGTGCCGAAGGGCACCCTGGTCATCCGGGCCGCCGAGCTGATCGGCATCCAGGTGCCCCGCTTCTGTGACCACCCGCTGCTCGACCCGGTCGGTGCCTGCCGGCAGTGCCTGGTCGAGGTGGAGGGACAGGCCAAGCCGCTCGCGTCCTGCACCACCACGGTCACCGACGGCATGGTCGTCAAGACACAGCTGACCTCGCCGGTCGCCGACAAGGCGCAGCAGGGCGTCATGGAGCTGTTGCTCATCAACCACCCCCTCGACTGCCCGGTCTGCGACAAGGGTGGCGAGTGCCCCCTGCAGAACCAGGCGATGAGCAACGGCCGGGGCGAGTCGCGCTTCCACGACGTCAAGCGGACCTTCCCCAAGCCCATCAACATCTCCAGTCAGGTGCTGCTCGACCGGGAGCGTTGCGTGCTCTGCGCACGGTGCACCCGCTTCTCGGCCCAGATCGCGGGCGACCCGTTCATCGAGATGCTCGAGCGCGGCGCCCTTCAGCAGGTCGGCATCTACGAGGCCGACCCCTTCGCGTCCTACTTCTCCGGCAACACCGTGCAGATCTGCCCGGTGGGTGCCCTCACCGGTGCGGCCTATCGGTTCCGGTCGCGCCCCTTCGACCTCGTGTCGACGCCTGGCGTCTGTGAGCACTGCGCGTCGGGATGCGCGATCCGCACCGACCACCGGCGCGGCAAGGTGTTGCGCCGGCTCGCCGGTGACGACCCGGCGGTCAACGAGGAGTGGAACTGCGACAAGGGCCGCTGGGCCTTCCAGTACGCGACGGCGCAGGACCGGCTCACGACGCCGCTGGTGCGTGACGACGAGGGCACCCTCGTGCCGACGTCGTGGTCCGAGGCGCTGCACCTCGCGGCCGAGGGCCTACGCGCTGCCCACGGTGCCACCGGCGTACTCGTCGGTGGTCGGGCCACCCTCGAGGACGCCTACGCCTACGCCAAGTTCGCCCGCGTCGCACTCGCGACCAACGATGTGGACTTCCGCGCCCGTCCGCACTCCGCCGAGGAGGCCGAGTTCCTCGCGGCCCGTGTTGCCGGCACCGGCCTGGGCGTCACCTACGCCGAGCTCGAGACGGCCCGGTCCGTGCTGCTCGTCGGCCTGGAGCCCGAGGAGGAGTCGCCGATCCTCTTCCTGCGGCTGCGCAAGGCGGTCCGCAAGAACGGCCTGGCCGTCCACTCCGTGGCGCCGTTCGCGACCCGGGGGCTGGAGAAGCTCTCGGGACGACTCCTGGTGAGCGCCCCGGGCACCGAGCCCGAGATCCTCGACGCGCTGGCCGCCCGTGACTCCCGCGTGTCTGAGGCGGCCGCGCTGGTGCACGGCGCGGGCTCGGTCCTCCTGGTGGGCGAGCGGCTGGCCGAGGTGCCCGGTGGTCTCTCCTCCCTGGTGGCGCTCGCCGAGGCGTCGGGTGCCCGGCTCGCCTGGGTACCCCGGCGCGCCGGTGAGCGCGGCGCGCTCGAGGCGGGGGCCCTGCCCTGCGTGCTGGCCGGCGGCCGTCCCGTCGCCGACCCGTCGGCGCGGGCGGACCTCGCCGCCGCGTGGGGCGTCGAGTCGCTGCCCTCGCAGACCGGCCGCTCGACCTCGCAGATCCTCGAGGCGGTGCACCAGGGGCAGGTGCGTGCCCTGGTGGTCGGCGGCGTCGACCCCGACGACCTTCCCGACCCGCTGGCCGCGCGGGCGGCCCTCGACGCGGCACGCTTCGTGGTCAGCCTCGAGCTGCGCGCCTCGGCCGTGACGGAGCGCGCCGACGTGGTCCTCCCGGTGGCACCTGCCGTGGAGAAGGCCGGGACGTACGTCGACTGGGAGGGCCGCGAGCGGCCGTTCGCCGAGGTGCTGCGCGGCACCAACGCACTGGCGGACGTACGCGCGCTGCACGTCCTCGCCGCCGCCATGGACGTCGACCTCGGCCTGCCCGACGTGGCGGCCGCCCGGGTCGAGATCGCCGAGCTGGGTCCCTGGGACGGCGAGCGCGTCGCTCTCGAGCACCGCGACCCTGCCGAGCCGCCGCAGCCGTCCTCCGGCGAGGCGGTGCTCGCGACGTGGTCGCTCCTGCTGGACGCCGGCCGCCTCCAGGACGACGAGCCCTACCTCGCCGGAACGGCACGCGCCGCCCACGCGCGGCTGTCGACGGGCACGGCGCAGGCGCTCGGTGTGGTCGACGGGGACCTCGTGACCGTCAGCACAGATCGCGGCTCCGTCACGGTGCCGTTGGTCATGACCGACATGCCCGACGGGGTCGTGTGGTTGCCCACCAACTCCACCGGGAGCGCAGTGCGCCGCGACCTCGCCGCTGCTCCGGGAGCGGTCGTGCGGCTCGCCGCCGGCGACGGAGGTGCCCGATGACCGGTTTCGCAGGCACGATCCTCGCCTCGCCGGAGGTCCCCGGCTTCGGTCGCGACCCGTGGTGGCTGGTGCTGCTGAAGGCCGTCGCCATCTTCGTGTTCCTCGTCGTGATGACGCTGTTCGCCATCTACGCCGAGCGGCGCGTGGTCGGGCGCATGCAGCAGCGCATCGGCCCCAACCGGGTGGGCCCGTTCGGCCTTCTGCAGAGCCTCGCCGACGGCGTCAAGCTCGCTCTCAAGGAGGACATCGTCCCGAAGGCCGCCGACCGGGTGGTCTTCATCCTGGCCCCGATCATCTCGGTGGCGCCCGCGTTCCTCACCTTCGCCGTCATCCCCTTCGGGCCCGAGGTGACGATCTTCGGTCACCGGACCGCGGTGCAGCTGACCGATCTTCCCGTCGCGGTGCTGTACGTCCTCGCCGTCGCCTCGGTGGGCATCTACGGCATCGTGCTGGCGGGCTGGTCGAGCGGGTCGACCTATCCGCTGCTCGGCGGCCTCCGCTCGTCGGCCCAGATGATCTCCTACGAGGTCGCCATGGGCCTGTCCTTCGTGGGTGTCTTCCTCTACGCCGGCTCGATGTCGACGTCCCAGATCGTCGCGGCCCAGTCGCACGTGTGGTACGCCGTGCTTCTTGCGCCGTCGTTCGTCATCTACGTCATCTCGATGGTGGGCGAGACCAACCGCGCACCCTTCGACCTGCCCGAGGCCGAGGGCGAGCTGGTGGGTGGGTTCCACACCGAGTACTCGTCCTTGAAGTTCGCGCTGTTCTTCCTCGCCGAGTACGTCAACATGGTCACGGTCTCCGCGCTGGCCACCACCTTGTTCCTCGGTGGGTGGCGCGCACCGTGGCCGCTGTCGCTGTGGCACGGGGCGAACGAGGGCTGGTGGCCGGTGCTGTGGTTCGTCGGCAAGCTGCTGATGTTCCTGTTCGTCTTCATCTGGCTGCGCGGCACGCTGCCTCGCCTGCGCTACGACCAGTTCATGAAGTTCGGCTGGAAGATCCTGATCCCCGTCGCGCTCGCCTGGCTGATGATGGTCGCGACAGTGCGAGCCCTCAACACCGAGTACCACTTCCGCACGCAGCAGGTGCTCCTCTACGGTGGCGGGATCCTCGCAGTGGCCATCGGCCTGACCTTCGTGTGGGACCTGGTCGCGGCCCGCAGGCCGCAGCCCGAGGCGGTGGCGGAGGAGTCCCCGTTCGACCCGATGGCAGGAGGGCACCCCGTGCCGCCGCTGCCAGGCCAGCAGCTGCCACCGCTGGCGCGGGTCGGTGCGAGCGCACCGGCCGAGATCGAGGACGAGACCCTCACGTCGGAGGATGACCGGTGACCGATTTGCTGAGCCAGGTCAAGGGGTTCGGTGTCACCTTCGCGACCATGTTCAAGAAGGTCGTCACGGAGCAGTACCCCGAGGAGAAGAAGCCGACCGAGCCGCGCTTCCACGGCCGGCACGTGCTCAACCGGCACCCCGACGGCCTCGAGAAGTGCATCGGGTGCGAGCTGTGCGCGTGGGCCTGCCCGGCCGACGCGATCTACGTCGAGGGCGCCGACAACACCGTCGACGAGCGCTACTCGCCCGGTGAGCGCTACGGCCGCGTCTACCAGATCAACTACCTGCGCTGCATCTTCTGCGGGCTGTGCATCGAGGCCTGCCCCACGCGGGCGCTCACGATGAGCAACGAGTACGAGCTGGCCGACGTCAGCCGCGAGAGCCTCATCTTCGAGAAGCACGACCTGCTCGCCCCGATGCTGGCGGGCATGGCGCCCGCGCCGCACCCGATGGTCGAGGGCACGGACGAGCAGGACTACTACCGCGGCAAGGTCACCCGGGCGACCCCGGAGCAGGAGCAGTACGTCGCCGACCGCGCCCGGTCCGGGCAGGATGTGCCCCGATGAGCGGGACCGGCCTGCTGCTCGCGGCGACCGACACGGGCACCGGTGAGGCGGTCCTGTTCTGGGTCCTGGCACCGGTCGCCGTCCTCGCCTCTCTGGGGATGCTCCTCAGCCGCAAGGCCGTGCACAGCGCGCTGCTGCTGGCGCTCACGATGCTGTGCCTGGCGGGGTTCTACCTCGCCCAGGACGCGCCGTTCCTCGGTGTCGTGCAGATCGTGGTCTACACCGGCGCCGTGATGATGCTGTTCCTGTTCGTGCTCATGCTCGTCGGCGTGGACTCGAGCGACTCGCTGGTCGAGACGCTGCGCGGGCAGCGGGTGGCCGCCGTCGCGGCCGCGCTCGGCTTCGGTGCGCTGCTGATGTTCGCCATCGGTGACGTCGTCGTCGACAACGCCGGGCTCGACCAGGCCAACCGGGACGGCAACGTGCAGGGCCTCGCGGCGCTGATCTTCTCCCGCTACGTCTTCGCCTTCGAGGTGACCAGCGCGTTGCTCATCACGGCGGCGCTGGGGGCGATGGTGCTCGCCCACCGCGAGCGCATCGAGCGTCCGCTCTCCCAGCGCGAGCTGTCGGTGCAGCGCTTCCGCGGTGGCATGCACCCGGCGCCCCTGCCGGGCCCCGGCGTCTACGCCCGGCACAACGCGGTCGACACCCCCGCGCTGTTGCCCGACGGCAGCCCGGCAGAGACCTCGGTCTCGCGCGTGCTCATCGCCCGCGGCGACGTACGCCAGGCTCCGGGTGCCGACGTCGTCGTGCGCGACGCCAGCCAGATCGAAGGGGACGGTGACGATCGATGAACCCCATGAACTACGTCTACCTGTCCGCGCTGCTGTTCTCCATCGGCGCCGCAGGCGTGCTGCTGCGGCGCAACGCGATCGTGGTGTTCATGTCCGTCGAGCTGATGCTCAACGCCACCAACCTCACCTTCGTGGCGTTCGCCCGCATGCACGGCAACCTCGACGGCCAGGTGATCGCATTCTTCGTGATGGTCGTCGCGGCGGCCGAGGTCGTCGTCGGTCTCGCCATCATCATGACCATCTTCCGTGCCCGCCGATCGGCCTCCGTCGACGGCGCCAACCTGCTGAAGTACTAGGACTGCCACCGTGCCCACGACCTTCGCGTCCCAGTCCGTGCAGGGCGCCGCCGCCACCGGCGTCTTCTCGCTGAGCTGGCTGCTGATCGCCCTGCCGCTCTTCGGCGCCGCAGTGCTGATCCTCGGCGGTCGACGCACCGACCGGTTCGGCCACCTCCTCGGAACGGCGATGCCCGCGGCGTCGTTCGTGATCGGTCTCGTGCAGTTCTTCGCGCTGCTCGGGCGCGACGCCGAGGACCGGGCCGTCAGCCAGCACCTCTACAGCTGGATCTCCGTCGGCAGCTTCCAGGTCGACGCCGGGCTGCTGGTCGACCAGCTCTCGATGTGCTTCGTGCTGCTCATCACCGGTGTCGGCACGCTGATCCACATCTACTCCATCGGCTACATGGCGCACGACACCGAGCGGCGCCGGTTCTTCGGCTACCTCAACCTGTTCGTCGCGGCGATGCTGTTGCTCGTTCTCGCCGACAGCTACCTGGTGCTGTACGTCGGCTGGGAGGGTGTCGGCCTGGCGTCCTACCTGTTGATCGGCTTCTGGAACCACGTTCCCGAGTACGCCGCCGCGGCGAAGAAGGCGTTCGTGGCCAACCGGGTCGGTGACTTCGGGCTCTCGGTCGCAATCATGATCATGTTCTGGCAGCTCGGCACGGTGAGCTTCGCAGGGGTCTTCGGCGCCGCCGACCGCGCGAGCGAGGCAGCGCTTACCGCGATCGGCCTGATGCTGCTGCTCGCTGCGTGCGGCAAGTCGGCCCAGTTCCCGCTGCAGTCCTGGCTCGGTGACGCCATGGCGGGCCCGACGCCGGTGTCCGCGCTCATCCACGCGGCGACGATGGTCACCGCTGGTGTCTACCTCATCATCAGGTCGGCGCCGGTCTTCGAGGGAGCGCCGGACGCACAGCTCGTCGTGGTCATCGTCGGCGCCATCACGCTGCTCTTCGGTGCGATCATCGGCACCGCCAAGGACGACATCAAGAAGGCGCTCGCCGCCTCGACCATGTCGCAGATCGGCTACATGATCCTCGCTGCCGGCCTCGGCCCGGTCGGCTACGCGTTCGCGATCTTCCACCTGCTCACCCACGGGTTCTTCAAGGCCGGCATGTTCCTCGGCGCCGGATCGGTCATGCACGGCATGAACGACCAGGTCGACATGCGCCGCTTCGGTGGACTGTCCTCGGTCATGAAGGTCACCTGGTTCACCTTCCTGCTGGGCTGGCTGGCCATCATCGGGTTCCCCGGCCTCTCGGGGTTCTGGAGCAAGGACAAGATCATCGAGGCGGCGTTCGTCGGTGACGGCTGGCGGCCGTGGGTGTTCGGGATCGCGGCGCTCATCGGTGCCGGTGTCACGGCGTTCTACATGACCCGCCTGTTCCTCATGACCTTCCACGGCGAGCGGCGCTGGACCGAGGACGTGCACCCCCACGAGTCGCCAGCGGTGATGACGGTGCCGCTCGTGGTCCTGGCGATCGGCTCGGCGTTCCTGGGCCTGCTGCTGGGTCCGACCGGGGCCATCCAGCACTGGCTGGAGCCGGTGGTGGGCAGCCACGGCGAGCAGACCACCGCGCTGCCGGTGAGCGTGCTGACCACCCTGACGGTGCTGCTCGTCGCCGTCGGCATCGGACTGGCGTGGAGCATGTACCTACGACGCCCGGTCCCGGCCACGGCCCCGGTCGGTACCGCGCTGACCCGGGCGGCCCGACGCGACCTCTACCAGGACGCGGTCAACGAGTCGCTGCTGATGCGGCCCGGCCAGTACCTCACCCGTTCCCTCGTCTACTTCGACAACCGCGGTGTCGACGGGGCGGTCAACGGTGTCGCGGCGTTGATCGGGGGCACCTCCGGCCGGTTCCGCCGGCTGCAGACGGGGTTCGTCCGCTCCTACGCACTGTCGATGTTGGTGGGTGCCGCCGTGCTGGTCGGCATCATGCTGTTGGTGGGGGTCTAGCTGTGACGACGGCATTCGAGGCAGCTGTGACGACGATCGAGGGACAGACGTGACCGACTTCCCGTGGCTGAGCACGCTCGCCGCGATCCCCCTCGTGGGATCGGTGGCGGTGGCGGCGCTGCCCAAGGGGCGCGACCTGCTGGCCAAGCAGCTTGCGCTGGCCATCTCGCTGGTGGTGCTCGTCGTCACGGTCCTGATGTCGCTGCAGTTCGACCCCGACGCCAAGGCGATGTTCCAGTTCTCCGAGGTCCACCCGTGGATCCCGCAGTTCGGCGTGAGCTACGCGCTCGGCGTCGACGGCATCGCGCTGGTGCTCATCGCCCTGGCGGCGGTCCTCACGCCGGTGTGCATCCTCGCCTCGTGGCACGACGTCGACGACACGCGCAGAAGCGTCAAGGGCTACTTCGCGCTCCTGCTGCTGCTCGAGACGTTCATGGTCGGGGTGTTCGCCGCCACCGACGTGTTCCTCTTCTACATCCTGTTCGAGGCGATGCTCGTCCCGATGTACTTCATCATCGGGTCCTACGGCGGCGCCCAGCGCTCCTACGCGGCGGTGAAGTTCCTGCTCTACAGCCTCTTCGGCGGCCTGCTCATGCTGGCCGCGGTCATCGGGCTGTTCGTCGTCTCCGACGGCGGCGAGAAGGCGTTCCTGTTCCAGAACATGCTCAACCTCGACTTCACCCCGGCGACCGAGAAGCTGCTGTTCGTCGGGTTCTTCACGGCGTTCGCGATCAAGGCGCCGCTGTGGCCGGTGCACACGTGGCTGCCCGACGCGGCGGCCGAGGCCCCGCCCGGGGGCGCCGTACTGCTCGTCGGGGTCCTCGACAAGGTGGGCACGTTCGGCATGCTGCGCTTCTGCCTGCCGCTGTTCCCCGACGCGTCGCGGTGGGCCACGCCCGTGGTCATCACCCTGTGCGTCATCGGCGTCATCTACGGCGCGTTGCTGGCCATCGGCCAGACCGACATGAAGCGGCTGATCGCCTACACGTCGATCTCACACTTCGGTTTCATCGCTCTGGGCATCTTCGCGATGACCACCCAGGGCCAGTCCGGCTCGACCCTGTACATGGTCAACCACGGGTTCTCGACCGCAGCGCTGTTCCTCATCGTCGGCTTCCTGATCAGCCGGCGCGGCTCGCGCCTGATCGCCGACTACGGCGGCGTGCAGCGCGTGGCGCCGATGCTGGCCGGCACCTTCCTCGTCG
Source organism: Actinomycetota bacterium (assembly GCA_030841035.1). Classification (GTDB taxonomy): domain Bacteria; phylum Actinomycetota; class Actinomycetes; order JACCUZ01; family JACCUZ01; genus BP-173. The sequence continues at coordinate 31,174 of JAVEDI010000022.1, read as the reverse complement.
CGGGCCTGTCCAGCCTCGCGCTGCCCGGACTCTCGACGTTCGTGAGCGAGTTCCTGGTGCTGGTCGGCACGTTCACCCGTTACCAGGCAGCGGCGATCATCGCGACCGGCGGCATCATCCTGGCGTCGATCTACATCCTGCTGATGTACCAGCGCACGATGACCGGCCAGCCCACCGAGGGCACCCGGCTGCTGCGCGACCTGACGGCCCGCGAGGCCTGGGTCGTGGCACCGCTGCTGGCGGTCATCATCGGGCTGGGTTTCTATCCCAAGCCGGTGCTCGACGTCATCAACCCCGCCGTGGAGCGCACGATGCAGCAGATCGGCCAGACTGACCCCAAGCCGGTGGTGCCGGTCGCAGAGGGGACGCGCAAGTGAACGTCGTGACGCTTTCCGCGGCGACCTTCCAGACGCCCTCGGTCGAGTACCGCCAGCTGCTGCCGATGCTCATCGTCTTCGGCGTCGCGCTCCTGGGCGTGCTCGTCGAGGCCTTCATGGGACGCACCGCCCGGCAGCACGTGCAGCTGGTGCTCGCGGTGGGTGGGCTGGTCGCCGCGTTCGTGGCGGTGGTGGGGCTGGCCGGTCACTATGGCGTCGCGGTCATGGGCGCGGTGGCCATCGACGGACCCGCGCTGTTCCTGCAGGGCACCATCCTGGTCCTGGCCGTCCCCGCCGTGCTGGCGATGGCGGAGCCCTCGCTCGACCGCGGCGGGGTGTTCACCTCCGCCGGCTCGTCGGTGCCCGGCTCCGAGCACGAGCGGGTGCTCACGGCCACTGGGGTCACCCAGACCGAGGTCTTCCCGCTGACGATGTTCGCCATCGGCGGCATGCTGCTGTTCCCCGCGGCCAACGACCTGTTGACCATGTTCGTGGCCCTCGAGGTCCTCTCGTTGCCGCTCTACCTGCTGTGCGGGCTGTCGCGCCGTCGCCGGCTGCTCAGCCAGGAGGCCTCGCTCAAGTACTTCCTGCTCGGCGCGTTCTCCTCGGCGTTCTTCCTGTACGGCATCGCGCTGCTCTACGGCTACGCCGGCACCGTGCGTCTCTCGGGCATCGCGGCGGCCGTCAGCAACGGCTCGGGTTCCGACACGCTGCTCGTGGTCGGCACGGCGCTGCTGGCCGTCGGCCTGCTGTTCAAGGTCGGTGCGGCGCCCTTCCACTCGTGGACGCCTGACGTCTACCAAGGGGCGCCCACGCCGGTGACCGGCTTCATGGCTGCCTGCACCAAGGTCGCCGCCTTCGGTGCCCTGATGCGGGTGTTCTACGTCGGCCTGGGCGGGCTGGTGTGGGAGTGGCAGCCGCTGATCTGGGCCATCGCGATCCTCACCATGGTGGTGGGCTCGGTCATCGCCATCACCCAGACCGACGTCAAGCGCATGCTGGCCTACTCCTCGATCGCGCACGCCGGCTTCATCCTGACCGGGATGGTGGCGACCGACACCGTCGATGCGAGGACCGGCGAGATCCTCGGCGTCTCGAGCGTGCTCTTCTACCTGCTGGCCTACGGGTTCACCACGATCGGCGCCTTCGCTGTCGTCACCCTCGTGAGGGACGCGGGTGGGGAGGCCACCCACTTGTCGCAGTGGGCCGGTCTCGCCAAGCGCTCGCCGCTGGTGGCCGCCGTCTTCACGCTGTTCCTCGCCGCCTTCGCCGGCATCCCGCTGACCAGCGGCTTCACCGGGAAGTTCGCGGTCTTCTCGGCCGCGATCGCCGGTGGCGCGACGCCCCTGGTCATCGTCGGCGTGGTGATGAGTGCCGTCGCCGCCTTCTTCTACTTCCGCGTCGTGGTGCTGATGTTCTTCTCGGCGCCGGCCCCCGACGGACCGGCGGTCGCGGTGCCCAGCGCGCTCACGACCATGACGATCGCGCTGAGCGCCGGGGTGACGGTGCTGCTGGGCGTGTGGCCCACGCAGGTGCTCGACCTGGCGGCCCAGGCCTCGCAGTTCGTGCGCTGACCGGGAAGGATGTGACCCGTGACCACTGGCCCGTTCGGCCTCTCGAGCATCGACCCGGTGCTCGAGGCGGACCTGCGCGCCGGCATGGGCTCGGTGGAGGCGGCCTTGCACGAGGCGGTCAAGAGCGACTTCCCGTTCGTCGCCGAGACGTCACGGCACCTCGTCGACGCCGGCGGCAAGCGGTTCCGGCCGTTGCTGGTGCTGCTCGCCGCCCAGTTCGGTGATCCGAGCGCACCCGGCGTCGTACCCGCGGCGGTCGTGGTCGAGCTCACCCACCTGGCGACGCTCTACCACGACGACGTCATGGACGAGGCGGCGCTGCGCCGGGGCGCGGCCAGTGCCAACGCGCGGTGGGACAACACCGTCGCGATCCTCACCGGTGACTTCCTCTTCGCCCGGGCCTCCGACCTGCTCGCCGACCTCGGGCCGGAGGCGGTGCGGCTGCAGGCGCGCACCTTCGAGCGGCTGGTGACCGGGCAGATCCGCGAGACGCTGGGCCCCGGCGACCAGGACCCGGTGGAGCACTACCTCTCGGTGCTGGCCGACAAGACGGGGTCGCTGATCGCGACCTCCGGCCGCTTCGGGGCACTGCTCTCGGGCGCCGATGACGCCTACGTCGACGTGATGAGCCGTTTCGGCGAGCGGTTCGGCGTGGCGTTCCAGCTCTCCGACGACATCATCGACGTGGCCTCCGAGAGCGTGCAGTCGGGCAAGGTGCCCGGCACCGACCTGCGCGAGGGCGTCTCGACGCTGCCGGTGCTGCACGCGCGGCGTACCGCGGGCGAGCACCCGTCGGACCAGCGGCTGCTCGAGCTGCTCGACGGCGACCTCACCGACGACGCCCGCCACCGCGAGGCGCTGGCGCTGCTGCGCGTCCACCCGGCACTGGACGCCGCCCGGGCCGACCTGCGACGGATAGCCGATGACGCCCGCTCGGTGCTCGAGCCGCTGCCCGCCGGGTCGGCCCGTGCGGCCCTGGAGTCCCTGTGCGACTCGGTGGTCACCCGCTCCACCTGATCCGTGCGGGTCGCTCCTCCGGCATCAGACGAGTGCCTCGGCCTGGGCGCCCGCCGCGGCGCGGCGGCGGGTACGCCGGTTGCGCAGCCCGTCGACCGAGAGCACCACGAGGGCCACCCACACCAGTGCGAAGCCGGCGAGCCGCGACGGCGGCATCGGCTCGGCGTAGACGAGGACGCCGATCAGGAACTGCATCACGGGCGCGAAGTACTGCATCAGCCCCAGCACGGTCAGCGGCACCCGGCTCGCCGCCGCCGCGAAGAACAGCAGCGGGATCGCGGTCACGACTCCGGAGCTGGCCAGCAGCGCCGCGTGGCCCACGCCCTCGTGCCCGAGGTGGCTGCTGCCGTGCAGCTCCAGGGCGACGAGCACTGCCAGGGCCGGCATACACATCATGGCGGTCTCGACCGACAACGAGGCGACCGCCCCGACCCTGGCCCCGACCTGCTTCTTCAACAACCCGTAGGTGCCGAAGGAGAAGGCCAGCCCGAGCGCGATCCACGGTGGCCGCCCGTAGTCCACCGTCAGCACGAGCACCGCGGCGGCGCCCAGCGCCACGGCGACCCACTGGGCGCGGCTCAACCGCTCGCCGAGGAGGAACACGCCCATCAGCACCGTGACGAGAGGGTTGATGAAGTACCCCAGTGAGGTCTCGACCACCCGGCCGCTGTTGACGCCGTAGATGAACACGACCCAGTTGATGGTGATGAGCACCGCTGCCGCTGCCAGCCGCCACTGTGACGCCCGGTCGCGGGCGAACGGCCGCAACCACGCCCAGTCGTGCGTGAGCGCGAGGATCACCAGGACCACGATCAGCGACCACACGATGCGGTTGGCGACGATCTCCAGCGAGGACGCCGGCTCCAGCAGCGGCCAGTACAGCGGGAACAGTCCCCAGATGACGTACGCCGCGACGCCGTACGCCGTCCCCCGCCGCGTCGCCGTCACGTCCTCACGCTAACCCGACGACGTCAGGAGTGTCTAACCGGTTTGATCCTGTCGAACCTCGGCGGAGGGGCCCGCTGTCAGCCGACCCGCCACGTGTCGCTGCCCTGCAGCAGCCCGGTCAGCTGGTCGGTGGCGTTGCCCGCGCCCTGCGTCTGCGCGGCTTCCTCGAGCTGCGCGCGCATCAGGTCGTCGTACACCGGACGGTCGACCGCCCGGAACACCCCGATCGGCGTGCGGGCGAGCGTCTGGTCGGCCAGGCGGGACAGGTCGAAGGCGTGCGACGGGTCCTCGGCGTGCGCGTCGTGGACCACGATCTCGGACGGGTCAACGTCGGCCGAGTCGACGACCTTCAGCGACGAGTCGATCGCGCGCACGACGGCGTGCTGCCCCTGCTCGCCCCACCGGACCGGCTGGCCGTGCTCGAGGCGGATCGTGAAGTCCTCGCGGGTCTCGGGGTCCTTGAGGGCCTCGAACGCGTTGTCGTTGAAGATGTTGCAGTTCTGGTAGATCTCGACGAGAGCCGTTCCCCGGTGCTCGGCGGCTGCGCGCAGCACCGAGGTGAGGTGCTTGCGGTCGGAGTCGATGGAGCGGGCGACGAAGCTCGCCTCCGCGCCGAGGGCGAGGGATACCGGGTTGAACGGCGCGTCGAGAGAGCCCATCGGGGTCGACTTGGTGATCTTGCCCAGCTCGGACGTGGGGGAGTACTGGCCCTTGGTCAGCCCGTAGATGCGGTTGTTGAACAGCAGGATCTTGAGGTTGACGTTGCGGCGCAGCGCGTGGATGAGGTGGTTGCCGCCGATCGAGAGCGCGTCACCGTCACCCGTCACCACCCACACGGACAGGTCGGGCCGTGACGCGGCCAGACCGGTCGCGATGGCCGGGGCCCGGCCATGGATGGAGTGCATCCCGAAGGTGTCCATGTAGTAGGGGAAACGCGACGAGCACCCGATGCCCGACACGAAGACGATGTTCTCCCTGGCGAGCCCGAGCTCGGGCATGAAGGACTGCACCGCCGCGAGGATCGCGTAGTCGCCGCAGCCCGGGCACCAACGCACCTCCTGGTCGGTCTTGAAGTCCTTGGCCGACTGTGCGTCTCGCGCCTTCGGCACCAGGTCCAGTGCCCCGAGCCGTCCGGCCCGGGTGTCCGGCCTGTCAGCTCCGTGTGTGCTCACCGCTTCGCGACCTCCTCGATCACCGATGCGAGCTCCTCCGCGCTGAACGGCAGACCCCGCACCTGGTTGTAGCCGATGGCGTCGACCAGGAACTTCGCGCGCACCAGCATGGCCAGCTGCCCGAGGTTCATCTCCGGTACCAGCACCGTGTCGTAGCCCCGCAGCACCTCGCCCAGGTTGCTCGGGAAGGGGTTCAGATGGCGTAGATGGGCCTGCGCCACGTCGACTCCGTCCGCGCGCACGATCCGGCACGCTGCCCCGATCGGCCCGTAGGTAGATCCCCACCCGAGCACGAGCACCCGTGCGCGCCCGCTGGGGTCGTCGACCTCCAGAGGCGGGATGGTGGCCGCGACTCCGTCGACCTTGGCCTGCCGGATGCGCACCATGAAGTCGTGGTTGGCAGGGTCGTAGGAGATGTTGCCGGTGCCGTCGGCCTTCTCGATGCCGCCGATGCGGTGCTCGAGCCCGGCGGTCCCGGGGACCGCCCATGGCCGCGCGAGCGTCTCCGGGTCGCGCAGGTAGGGCCAGAAGGCGGTGGCGCCGTCCTCGAAGGTCTTGTTGTGCTCGGTGGCGAACGGCACCCGCAGGTCGGGCAGGTCCTCGACGTCCGGGATGCGCCACGGCTCGGACCCGTTCGCGAGGTAACCGTCGGACAGGATGATGACGGGCACCCGGTACGTCGTCGCGATCCGCACCGCCTCCAGTGCGGTCTCGAAGCAGTCGGCGGGCGAGCGCGGGGCGACGATCGGCACCGGGGCCTCGCCGTTGCGCCCGAACATCGCCTGCAACAGGTCGGCCTGCTCGGTCTTGGTGGGCATGCCGGTCGACGGCCCGGCGCGCTGCACGTCGATGACGATGAGCGGCAGCTCCAGGGAGACGCCCAGCCCGATGGTCTCCTGCTTGAGTGCCAGACCGGGCCCGGAGGTCGATGTCACGGCCAGCGACCCGCCGTACGCCGCCCCCAGCGCGGCGCCGACCGCGGCGATCTCATCCTCTGCCTGGAACGTGCGCACACCGAAGCGCTTGTGCTTGGACAGCTCGTGCAGGACGTCGGAGGCGGGCGTGATCGGGTAGGAGCCGAGGAACAGCGGCAGCCCGGACTGCTGCGACGCGGCCACCAGGCCGTAGGCGAGCGCGAGGTTGCCGGACATGTTCCGGTAGTTTCCCGCCGGCAGGGCAGCCGGCTTGACCTCGTAGGAGACGGAGAAGTCCTCGGTCGTCTCCCCGAAGTTCCACCCGGCGTTGAAGGCGGTGATGTTCGCCTTCATGATCGCCGCGTTGCGGGCGAACTTGGACTCGAGGAACTTGATGGTGCCCTCGGTCGGCCGGTTGTACAGCCACGACAGCAGGCCGAGCGCGAACATGTTCTTCGCCCGCTCGGCCTCCTTCTTGGTGATCGCGATGCCCTTCAGGGCCTCGACGGTCATCGAGGTGAGACCGATCGAGTGCACGTTGTAGGCGTGCAGGGAGTCGTCTTCGAGCGGGTTGGTCTCGTAGCCGACCTTGGCGAGGTTGCGCTTGGTGAACTCGTCGGTGTTCACGATGATGTCGGCGCCGCGCGGCAGGTCGCGCAGGTTGGCCTTGAGCGCGGCGGGGTTCATCGCGACGAGCACGTCGGGCCGGTCACCGGGGGTCATGATGTCGTGGTCGGCGAAGTGCAGCTGGAACGCCGAGACGCCGGGCAGCGTGCCGGCCGGCGCGCGGATCTCCGCGGGGAAGTCCGGCAACGTGGACAGGTCGTTGCCGAACGACGCCGTCTCGGTGGTGAACCGGTCACCGGTGAGCTGCATGCCGTCGCCGGAGTCACCGGCGAAGCGGATGATCACCCGGTCGAGCTGCTGGACGTCCTTGGCCACACCAGCACTCTACGTCGGCGTGTCGCGGCGCAGGGCCGGTGTCCAGCGGGTGTCTTCGAGGCCTGTCCGGAGGCCTCGCGGGGCCGGGCCGCCGTACGGGCTAGGCTGCCGCGCAAGCGAGCGGAGGTGCGAGCGGATGCACGACTTCTACGGTGACTACGCCCTCGTCGGGGTCGTGCTGCTGGTCGGAGTGTCGTTCGTCACCGCTGCCCTCACCGCGAACCGCCTGCTGAGACCCTCGGCGCCGGCGCCCGGCAAGCGCACGACCTACGAATGCGGCGTCGACCCGGTCGGGGAGGGCTGGGCCCAGAGCCACATCCGCTACTACGTGTTCGCCTACCTCTACGTCATCTTCGCCGTCGACGCGATCTACCTGTTCCCGTGGGCGACGGTCTTCGCGGCGCCCGGTTACGGCGCGACGACGCTCGCCGAGATGTTCGTCTTCCTCGGCTTCATCGCCGTCGGCCTGCTCTACGCCTGGCGCAAGGGAGTACTGACATGGACCTGACGTGCCTCAGGAACGTGTCGTGAGTGCGGTGGAGCTGCCGCACCCCACGCTGGGGCCGCTGCAGCGGCTGGCGCCGGAGCCGATGCGGCTGATCCTCAACTGGGGACGTCGCTACAGCCTCTGGGTCTTCAACTTCGGGCTGGCGTGCTGCGCGATCGAGTTCATCGCGTCGTCGATGTCGCGCCACGACTTCATCCGGCTGGGTGTCATCCCGTTCGCGCCCGGACCTCGCCAGGCCGACCTGATGGTGGTCTCCGGCACGGTGACCGACAAGATGGCGCCGGCGATCCAGCGGCTCTACGACCAGATGCCCGAGCCCAAGTACGTCATCTCGTTCGGTGCCTGTTCCAACTCGGGCGGCCCCTACTGGGACTCCTACTGCGTCACCAAGGGCGTCGACCAGATCGTGCCCGTCGACGTCTACGTCCCTGGCTGCCCGCCGCGGCCCGAGGCGCTGCTGCAGGGCATCCTGCGGCTGCAGGACAAGATCGCCGCCGAGTCGCTGCCGGAGCGGTACGCCGGCCACGCCCCCTCGACCACCGTCGGCTCGGTCGCCGCCGGCGATGACGACTGAGCCTCCCGGCGCGCGCCCGGGTGACGCCCTCGTCGCGGGGCTCGGCCCCGACTGCGCCGTCGAGTCAGCGCTCGGCCAGGACACCGTCGACGTCCCCCCCGGTCGTTGGGTCGAGGCGATCACCGCGGCGCGCGCGCTCGGGTTCACCTTCTTCGACTGGCTGACCGCGGTCGACCAGCTCGACGTCGCCGAGGCGCCCGGGCTGGACGTCGTGGCGCACCTGTGGTGCGTCGAGCGTCGTGAGCACCTGTTGCTGCGCACGCGGGTGCCGGCCGACGACCTGCGCCTGCCCACCGTGACCGGGGTCTTCAAGGGCGCGTCCTGGCACGAGCGGGAGACCTTCGAGATGTTCGGCCTGGTCTTCGACGGTCACCCGCACCTCGTGCCGCTGCTGCTGCCCGACGGTTTCGAGGGGCACCCGCTGCGCAAGAGCTTCGTGCTCGCCGCCCGGGCCGCGAAGGCGTGGCCAGGAGCCAAGGAGCCGGGCGAGTCCGACGCGGACGTCGGGCTCCCGGCCCGAGGGTCGGGGTCACCCGGGCGGCGCAAGACCCGCCCGCCCGGCGTCCCCGACCCGCAGGCATGGGGCCCGCGACCCGAGGCGGCGCCGTGATCGACGTGCTCGAGGGCGCACTGCGGGTGCTCCTGGTGCTCGGGGCCTTCCTCGTGCTGCCGCTGGTGGTCGGGCAGACGGAGCACAAGGCGATGGCGCACATGCAGTCACGGCTCGGCCCGATGTACGCCGGCGGCTTCCACGGCTGGGCCCAGCTGGTGGCCGACGGGGTGAAGTTCGCGCAGAAGGAGGACATCGTGCCGGCCGCGGCCGACGCCACGGTGTTCAAGCTCGCTCCGGCGGTGGCGCTCATCCCCTACCTCGTCGTGCTGGTTGCGATCCCGGTAGGGCCGGGCCTGGTCGCGCAGGACCTGGACCTCGGCCTGTTCTTCGTGGTCGCGGTCATGGGCGTCGGGGTGCTCGGCTCGCTGATGGCGGGCTGGGCGAGCGCGAACAAGTTCTCCCTGCTGGGCGGCCTGCGCACGGCGGCCCAGCTGATGGCCTACGAGCTTCCGTTCCTCCTCGCGGCCGCCTCGGTCGCGATGGCGGCCGGCACGCTGTCCCTGTCGGGCATCGTGCAGCAGTGGCAGCCGTGGTGGCTGCTGTGGCAGCTGCCTGGCGCGGTCGTCTTCTTCGTCGCGGGCCTGGCCGAGCTGCAGCGACCCCCGTTCGACATGCCGGTCGCCGACAGCGAGATCATCTTCGGGGCCTACACCGAGTACACCGGGCTGCGGTTCGCGCTGTTCCTGCTCGCCGAGTACGCCGGCATCGTCGTGCTGTGCGCGTTGACGACGGTCCTCTTCCTGGGCGGGTGGCACGGGCCGTACGCCGAGTCGCTCGGCTGGCTGTGGACGCTGATCAAGACGATGGTGCTGGCCTTCGTCGTGATCTGGCTGCGGGTGTCCTACCCGCGGCTGCGCGAGGACCAGCTGCAGCGGCTCTCGTGGCAGGGTCTGGTACCGGTCGCCCTGCTGCAGCTGGCGCTGACCGGCGTCGTGGAGGTGCTCATCACATGAGGGACGTGACCCGATGAAGGTGCCGGGAACCGGACTGGTCAGGGGACTGGCCGTCACGCTGCGCACGATGACGCGGCCGGCGGTCACGGACCAGTACCCCGACGTCAAGCCCGAGCTGCCGCCGCGCAGCCGCGGCGTGATCGCGCTGCTCGAGGAGAACTGCACCGTGTGCATGCTGTGCGCGCGCGAGTGCCCGGACTGGTGCATCTACATCGACTCGCACAAGGAGACCATCCCCGCGGCGCCCGGCGGGCGCGAGCGGCAGCGCAACGTGCTGGGCCGGTTCGCCATCGACTTCTCGCTGTGCATGTACTGCGGCATCTGCATCGAGGTCTGCCCGTTCGACGCGTTGTTCTGGTCACCCGAGTTCGAGTACGCCGAGCTCGACATCCGCAACCTGACGCACGAGAAGGGCCGGCTCGGCGACTGGATGGCCACCGTGCCCGCCCCGCCCGCGCTGGACAGCCAGGGCCCACCCCCCAAGGAGCTCGACGCGGCGCTCAAGTCGCTCGAGAAGCCGGACCGCCCCGAGCCGGCCGACGGGTGAGCACGGTCGAGGTGCTGTTCGCGCTGCTCGGCGTGGTCGCCGTCGGCTCCGGCGTGCTGGTCGTCACCACCCGCCACCTCGTGCACGCGGCACTGTGGCTGGTGCTGACGCTCGGAGCGGTGGCCGGCTGCTTCCTGCTGCTCTCGGCTGAGTTCGTCGCGTGGGTGCAGGTGCTCATCTATGTCGGTGCGGTGGTCGTGCTGCTGCTGTTCGGCCTGATGCTCACGCGCGCGCCGATCGGGGCGTCCGACGAGCTGGACTCCTCCCGCGGCCAGCAGGTCGCCGCGGCCGTCACTGCCGCCGCGGTCGCCGGAGTGCTCGTCGCGTCGCTGGTCGACTCCTTCCGTGGCGCGCGCATCGACCTGTCGGGTGACCACGTCGCCGGATCGGCACGGCAGGCGGGCGAGGCCATCTTCGGCAGCTGGGTGCTGCCGTTCGAGGTGCTCTCCCTCCTGCTGCTGGCCGCCCTGGTCGGCGCCATCGTGCTGTCCCGGCGCGACATCTCGCCTGACCCCGTTCCCCTCGACACCCGCAGCGGTGACTGATGCCGCTGTTGATGCCGCTGATGGTGGGGGCTCTGCTGTTCGCCCTGGGGGTCTACGGCGTCCTGGCCCGGCGCAACGCGATCCTCGTGCTCATGGCGGTCGAGCTGATGCTCAACGCGGTCAATCTGAACCTCGTCGCGTTCGACGTCTACCTGCGCGACGGCCTGCTCGCCGGGCAGGTGTTCACGCTCTTCGTCATCACCATCGCGGCCGCCGAGATCGGGCTGGGGCTCGCGATCGTGCTGCTCGTCTTCCGCAACCGGGCCACGGTGGAGCTCGACGGCCTCACCGACCTGCGCGAGACCGACCCGCCGACGGCGCTGCCCGTGACGGCTGACGAGCAGGCGGTCGCCACGTGACGCCGGTCTACGTGGCCGTCCTCGCGCCGTTCCTCGCGGCGGTGGCCGGGTTCTTCACCGGAGGGCGCCGGCCGCGCACGGCGGTTCCCGTCGCGGTCAGCGGCGCGGCTGTCGCCCTGCTCGCGGTGCTCTGGCCCGCCGCGCAAGCGGTGACCGCCGGCGCGACGGGCCGCTACGGCGACTCGGCGCACCTCGCCTCGGTGCCGACGGGCACGTTGCCGATCGGCGTCGACCTGCGCGTCGACGGTCTCGCGGCCCTGGTCGCGGTCGCGGTCGGCGTCGTCGCGCTGGCGGTGCAGGTCTACTCCGTCGCCTACCTCAAGGGCGACCCGCGCTACTCCTCCTACGCCGCGTTCGTCTCCCTGTTCACCGCCGCGATGATGCTGGTGGTCTTCGCCGACGACCTGCTCGTCCTGCTCGTCGGCTGGGAGGTCATGGGGGTCTGCTCCTACTTCCTGATCGGCCACCACTGGGAGCAGCCCGACGCGCAGCGCAGCGCGGTCAAGGCGTTCGTGGTCACCCGGCTCGGTGACGTCGGCTTCCTCTTCGGCATCTTCACCCTCGGAGTCGCCGCAGGCAGCTTCCGGATCAGCCACGCCGTCGGCGAGGCCGGGCGCCTGTCCGAGCACACGGTCACGGTCGCGACGCTGCTGCTGCTGTGCGGTGTGGTCGGCAAGTCGGCGCAGTTCCCCTTGCACGTGTGGCTGCCCGACGCGATGGCCGGCCCCACTCCGATCAGCGCCCTGATCCACGCGGCGACGATGGTGGCGGCCGGCATCTACCTCGTCGCCCGGCTCTATCCGGTCTTCCTCGCGGCTCCCGTCACGCTGGCCGTCATGGCGGTCATCGCCTGCGTCACGATGCTCGGCGCGGCCCTCGCGGCCCTGGCCCAGGACGACATCAAGCGGGTGCTGGCCTACTCGACGGTCAGCCAGCTCGCCTACATGCTGGCGGCCCTCGCGGTGGGTTCCGCGACCGCGGCGGTCTTCCACCTGCTGACCCACGCGGCCTTCAAGGCGCTGCTCTTCCTGGCCGCCGGCTCGGTGATCCATGCCGTCGGCACCAACCTGCTGCGCGACATGGGTGGCCTGCGCAAGGCGATGCCGGTCACCTTCGCGACCATGACGGTCGGCCTCGCCGCCCTCACCGGCCTGCCTCCGTTCTCCGGCTACTTCTCCAAGGAGGCGGTGCTCGGTGCCGCCGAGGAGGCGGCGCTGCACGAGGGGCCGGTGGCGTCGTGGGCGGCGTGGCTGGTGCTGGTGGTGGGCCTGCTCACGATCGCCGTGACCGCGGCGTACGTCACCCGCCTGTGGCTCATGACGTTCTTCGACGCCCCCCGCAGCGGGATCGCGGTGCACGAGTCCTCGCCGGCGATGCGCTGGCCGCTGGTCGTCCTTGCCGTCCCGGCTGCTCTGCTCGGGTTCGCGGGCCTCGGGCACGGCTGGTTGCCGCACTGGCTGTCCCTCGACGAGCGGGTGCCCGGTGGCATCACACCGCTCGACCCCGCCTTCCCGGCGAGGCCGCTGCACATCGGCGCGGTCACCTCGGTGCTGTCGATCGTCCTGGCGCTCGGCGGCTTCGCCGCGGTGCTGGCCGTGTGGCGGCGCGCCCCCTCGCGGGACCCGAGCCTGCGGCTGCAGCGGCTGCGGCCAGCGCTCGAAGAGGCCTTCTGGGTCGACGACCTCTACGACCGGCTGTTCGTGCGGCCGGTCCGGCTCGCTGCGCGTTCGGTCCGCTGGACCGATGACGGGGTCATCGGCGCCGCCGTCGCGGGTTCGGGCACCGAGGCGACCCGCGTCGCCGGGCTGCTCCGCCGGGCTCAGGCCGGCAACGTGCAGACCTATCTCACCGGGCTGCTGGCGGGCGTCGTCCTGCTCGCGGTCGGGGTGGTGACGCTGACATGACGGGCGCGCTGATCCCGCTGCTGCTCGGGATACCGCTGGCCGGCTCCGTCGCGCTGCTGCTGGCCCCGCCCCGGCTCGGCGACCGGGTCGCCGTACGCCTGGGCGTCGTCACGACGGGCGTCACCGCGCTGCTCGCGTGCTGGGTCGTCGCGGTCGAGCCGAGCACCGACGTCGCATGGGTGCCGAGCCTCGGACTGCGCCTGCACCTCGGTGTGGACGGCATCTCGTCGCCGCTGGTGCTGCTCACGGCGGGTCTCACGCTGCTGTGCACGGTCTACTCGCTCAAGGTGCTGCCCGAGGCCGGCCGGCCGCGCGGCCTGATCGGCCTGCTCCTGCTGCTCGAGGTCGGCATGCTCGGGACCTTCGTCGCCCTCGACCTCCTGTTGTTCTTCGTGTTCTTCGAGGTCGTGCTCGTGCCGATGTGGTTCGTGATCGCCCAGTGGGGCGACACCAGCGACGCGGTCGCCCGGGTGCGCGCGGCGAACACGTTCATCCTCTACACGCTGCTCGGCAGCGCCGTGATGCTGCTCGGCATCCTGCTGGTGGGCTTCAAGGCCGGGACCTTCGACATCGAAGCGCTGACCGAGCGTGGCGGTGGCGGCCTCTCGCACGGCGTCCAGGTCCTCGCGTTCGCCGCACTGGCGCTCGGCTTCGCAGTCAAGACGCCCATGTGGCCGCTGCACTCGTGGCTGCCCGACGCGCACACCGCCGCGCCCACCGTCGGCTCGGTGCTGCTGGCGGGCGTCCTGCTGAAGATGGGCACCTACGGCCTGATCAGGATCGCGGTGCCGCTCGTGCCCGACGGTGCACGGACGCTGGCGCCGTGGCTGGGCGCGTTCGCCGTCGTCGGCATCCTCTACGGTGCGCTGGCCTGCCTCGTGCAGCGCGACCTCAAGCGGCTCATCGCGTTCTCGAGCGTCGGGCACATGGGCTTCGTGCTGCTCGGCATCGCCACCCTGACCCCGGTGGGCCTCAACGGCGCTTTGTTCGCCAACGTCGCCCACGGTCTCATCACCGGGTTGCTCTTCTTCCTCGCCGGCGCCATCAAGGACCGCCACCACACGGCACTGCTCGACGAGCTGGGCGGCGGGCTCTACGAGCGGCTGCCCCGGCTCGGCGGCCTGCTCGCCTTCGCGGCGATCGCCAGTCTCGGGCTGCCGGGGCTGGCCGGCTTCTGGGGCGAGATGCTCACCCTGCTCGGTGCCTTCGACCCGGCTGCCGGGCTCGACCGCGGCTACTACCTGGTGCTGATGGCCCTGGCCGGTATCGGGGTCGTGCTCACCACGACCTACCTTGTCGTGCTGCTGCGCCGCGTCGCCCAAGGGACCACGAGCGAGCGGTGGCGTGAAGCGGTGCTGATGCGTGACGCGACGCCGTTGGAGCTGGCGGTGTGGAGCCCCGTCGTGCTGCTGGTCGTCACGCTCGGCCTGTGGCCGGCGCTGCTGCTCGACGTCACCGAGCCCGTCGTCCGTCGCATGATCGGGGCGTGACCGTGAGCGGGGTGCAGTCCATCGACTACGTCGCGATCACCCCGCCGCTGGTGGTCGCGCTGGCCGGCCTGGCCGTGCTGGTTCTCGACACGTTTCTCGGCACACAGCGCAAGCAGGTCACCGGCTGGGTCACGCTGGCCGGCCTGGCAGCGGCCACGGCCACGCTGCTCCCCCTCACCGACCACAGCCGGCGTACGTTCTGCGTACCTGGTGAGGGGCTCGCCCTCCCGTCGTGCTCCTACGTCGTCGACTCCCTGACCCTCGCCTTCCAGGTGCTCGTGCTGCTCGGTGCCCTCGTGGTCGTCCTGCTCTCGATCGACACGGTGACCGAGGCCCGGCTGCCTGCGGGGGAGTACTACTTCCTGCTGCTGATGTCCGTCGCCGGCGCCCTCACGCTGGCTGCGGCGCGCGACGTCCTCACGCTGGTCGTGGCGCTCGAGGTCGTGTCGCTGCCGGCCTTCGCGCTCGTGGCCCTGCCGCGCTACGACGGGCGGGCCAGCGAGGCTGCGCTCAAGCTCTTCCTCGTGTCGGTGGTCTCCACGGCGGTCACGCTGTTCGGGCTGAGCCTCGTCTACGGCGTCACCGGGGCGGTGCACCTCGACCGCATCGCGACCGCGCTGGGCGACCCCGCGACGCGCAGCTCCGCCCTCGTGCTGGGCGTCGGGCTGGCCATCGCCGGCTTCGCCTTCAAGGTCGCTGCGGTGCCGTTCCACTTCTGGGCGCCCGACACCTACGAGGGCGCGCCGGTGCCGGTGGCGGCCTACCTGTCCGTGGTCTCGAAGGCGGCCGGGTTCGTCGGCCTCGCCGTACTGCTGACCCAGGGGTTCGCGCCGTACGCCGACGTGTGGGCGCCGGTCATCGCGGTGCTGGCCGCCCTGTCGATGACGGTCGGGAACCTCGTCGCGCTGCGCCAGCGCCAGGCGGTGCGGCTGCTGGCCTGGTCGTCGATCGCCCAGTCCGGCTACATGCTCGTGCCGCTCGGGGCGGCCGGCAAGGGCGACGTGGCCGCAGTGCTGCCCGCGACCGTGGCCTACGTGCTGGCCTACGCCGTCATGAACCTGGGGGCCTTCGCGGTCGTCACCCTGGTCGGCCGCCATCGACCGGCCAACCGGCTCGAGGACTACCGCGGTCTCGGGCGCACGGAGCCGCTGAGCGCGTTCGCGCTGGCGTTCGCGTTGGCCTGCCTGGCCGGCTTGCCGCCGGGGCTGCTCGGGCTGTTCGCCAAGGTGGTCGTGTTCCAGGCGCCGGTGTCCCAGGGCACCGGCTGGCTCGCGATCGTCATGGCGGTCAACGTCGTGATCGGGCTCTACTACTACCTGAGCTGGGCCGCCTCGCTGTACGTGCGCAGCCCGCTGGGTGGTCCCGCCGGGGCCGAGAGCGCGTCACGGCCGCCGTCGTACCGCATCTCGTGGTCGGACGGGCTGGCGATCGGCATCACGCTGGGGGCGGCGCTGTGGCTCTCGGTGGTGCCGCGCATGGTGCTGGACGCGCTCGGGTAGAACCGTGCCGTCCGCTGCGGTCCCGCTGCCGAGGACTCGGGAACGCGCCGACCCGGCGACGCGTTTGGTCGTGCGAGAGCAAGAGCCTCCCGGAGGATCCCGTGCACCGGCACTACAACGGCGTCAAGACAGCAGTCCTGCTGGCGCTGCTCTCCGGCCTCATCCTGTTCGCCGGACAGGCGATCGGTGGCGCCCAGGGTCTCACCGTGGCGATCGCGATCGCGTTGGCGACCAACGGCATCAGCTACTTCTACAGCGACCGGCTGGCGCTACGCTCGATGCGCGCCCGGCCCGTGAGCGAGGCCGAGCAACCCGGCATGTACCGCCTGGTGCGAGAGCTCTCGACCGCCGCCCGGCAGCCGATGCCTCGCCTCTACATCTCACCGACCCAGGCGCCCAACGCGTTCGCCACCGGCCGCAACCCGCGCAACGCGGCCGTCTGCTGCACCACGGGCATCCTGGACATCCTCGACGAGCGGGAGCTGCGCGGGGTGCTCGGCCACGAGCTGTCCCACGTCTACAACCGCGACATCCTCATCTCCTCGGTGGCCGCCGCGCTGGCCAGCGTGATCATGTACCTCGGCTACCTGGTGTGGTTCATCCCCATCGGTCGCAGCAGCGACGACGACGGTCCCGGGCCGCTGGGCGCCCTCGCCGTCCTGATCCTGGGCCCGGTCGCGGCCGGCCTGATCCAGATGGCGATCAGCCGCTCGCGCGAGTACGAGGCGGACGCCTCCGGTGCGGCCGTGACCGGCGACCCCCTGGCTCTGGCCAGCGCGCTGCGCAAGCTCGAGGCCGGCACCCGGGCGCTGCCCCTGCCGCCCGAGCCCCGGCTCGAGACCACCAGCGCGTTGATGATCGCCAACCCGTTCCGCGGCGAAGGCGTCGCCAAGCTGTTCTCGACGCACCCGCCGATGGCCGAGCGCATCGCCCGCCTCGAGCAGATGGCCGGCTACCGGCGCTGACGTGCCGGGCGTTCCCGCGCCACGAGCCGACCTGCGGTCGGCTCAGCGGTAGTTGACGAACTGCACCGCGAAGTCGAGGTCCTTGCCCTTGACCAGGGCCTGCACCGCCTGCAGGTCGTCGCGGCTCTTGGAGGTCACGCGCAGCTCGTCGCCCTGGATCTGCGCCTTGACCGACTTCGGCCCCTCGTCGCGGATGATCTTGGAGACCTTCTTGGCGTTCTCCTGGGAGATGCCCTCCTGGATCGACGCGCTCACCCGGTACTCCTTGCCCGAGAGCACCGGGTCGCCCTTCTCGAGCGCCTTGAGCGAGATGCCGCGCTTGACCAGCTTGGTCTCGAACACGTCGAGGACCGCCTTGACCCGCTCCTCGGAGCTGGCCTTCATCTCGATCTTCTCGCCCGACCAGGCGATCTCGGCGCCGACGTTCTTGAAGTCGAAGCGCGTCGAGATCTCCTTGGCCGCCTGGTTGAGGGCGTTGTCGACCTCCTGGCGGTCGACCTTGCTCACGATGTCGAAGGAGGAGTCAGCCATGCGCGGAACGCTATCGGACCCACGCCCCCGACGTGGTCGACTCGGCGTCAGACGAGGCGGCGGTCGGTGGCCCAGCGCGAGAGCTCGTAGCGGTTGGACAGCTGCAGCTTGCGCAGCACCGCGGAGACATGCGTCTCGACCGTCTTGACCGAGATGAACAGCGCCTTGCCGACCTCCTTGTAGGTGTAGCCGCGGGCGATCAGCCGCAGCACCTCTCGCTCGCGCTGGGTCAGCCGGTCCAGGTCCTCGTCGACGGCCGCCACGTCGGTCGTGGCCGCGAACGCGTCAAGGACGAAGCCGGCCAGCCGCGGGGAGAACACCGCGTCTCCGTCGGCCACCCGCCGTACGGCGCCGGCCAGCTCGGGCCCGGTGATCGACTTGGTCACGTAGCCCCGCGCGCCGCCCCGGATGACGCTGATGACGTCCTCCGGGGCGTCGGACACGGACAGCGCGAGGAACCGGACGTCGGGCAGCCGGGGCACCAGCGCCGCGAGAACGGCGCGCCCGCCGCCGCCGGGCAGGTGCACGTCGAGCAGCACCACATCGGGCTGCTCCGCCTCGATGACCCGCACCGCCGAGTCGACGTCCTCGGCCTCGCCCACGATCTCGATCGCGCTCTCGGGCGCGGAGGCCAGCTCGGCGCGCACGCCGCTGCGGAACATCCGGTGGTCGTCCACGAGCACCACCCGCACGGCCCCCGGACGGGGTGGCTGGTCGGTCACGACGAGCTCCTCGGCATCTCGAGCTGCACCTCGGTGCCGGCTCCTGGCTCGCTGCGCACGGTAGCCCGTCCGCCGTGGCGCTGCATGCGCCCCACCACCGACTGTCGCAGGCCGAGCCGGTCCTCGGGCACCGACTGGACCTGGAAGCCCGGCCCGCGGTCGCGCACGAACACCGTCACCTGCTGCGGCTCCACCTCGGTGTAGACCGAGATCGGCCACTGCCCGGCGTACTTCGCGGCATTGACCAACGCCTCCCGCGTGGCGTGCAGCAGGGCGCCCAGGTGCTCGTCGAGGTCCGCGTCGCCGACGACGACGACCTCGATCGCGACGCCGTGCGCGTCCTCGACCTCGGCGGCGACACGCTCGATCTCCGAGGTCACGGTCGCGCCCGGGTCGGCGCGCGGCCGGTAGAGCCAGCTGCGCAGCTCCCGCTCCTGGGCGCGCGCCAGCCTGGCGACCTCCCGGGGGTCGTCGACGCTGCGCTGGATGAGGGTGAGCGTGTGCAGCACCGAGTCGTGCACGTGCGCGGCCACCTCTGCCCGCTCCTGCTCGCGGATCCGGGCGCCGCGCTCGGCGTTGAGGTCACGCACCATGCGCATCCACCAGGGCCCGCTCACCAGCCCCAGGCCGAGGGTCACCACCAGCGCGGCCACGATGCCGCCGGACCTCCCGTTGAGGTCGACCGGCCCGACGAGGATCGCGCCGCCGCCGAGCACGACGAGGGCGACGCCCGCCCCGGCGCGCACGGCGCCGGACCACCGGTGGGTGGCGGTGGCCGTGCGCCATCGCTCGCGTTGGGTGTCGTCGGCCTGGCGCCAGAGGATGACCACGCCGACGCCCACCACGGCGAGCGGCACCGCCAGGTCCGGGTTGAGCCCGATCCCGAGCGCGGACAGCAGCAGTGCGCCGCCGAGTGCCAGGGAGCCCAGCGCGAGCAGCATGCCGAGGTCGCGGTCCCGTCCGACGGGCTGGGCGCTCTCGGTCGCCGGGTCGGGCTGCAGCGGCGCGAAGATCCAGAAGCCGCCGTACATCAGGACGCCGGCGCCCCCGGCCACCGAGAGCACGACGAACAGGATGCGCACCAGCAGCACGTCCACGCCCAGGTGCTCGGCCAGGCCGCGCGCGACGCCGGCCAGCAGCCGTCCGCGGCTGACGCGCACCAGCCGCGGGGTCACCGGCGGTGCGGCTGCAGTGCCGGGCGGGATGCTCACGCGACGATCGTCACATGCGCACGCGGGCGCCCGCATCAGGCGGACCCTGGAGCGGCCCTCAGGGTCGGCTCAGGGTGAGTAGGGGGCACTGCCCGATGGGCAGCGGGCCCGGATGGTGACCACCATGGGGCCATGAGCGAGAACCAGGAGAACGCCGACACCCCCCAGCCCCCCGGTCCGGCGGGTGAGGCGCCCGGCGCGACGACGTCCACGACCACCCAGCCCCCGCCCGCCGAGCCCCCGGCGCCGCCGCCCGCCCCCCGGCCGCCGCTGCGGCGCAGTGTCACCGACCGCAAGATCGCCGGTGTGGCCGGCGGCCTCGGGCGCTACTTCGGCATCGACCCGCTGATCTTCCGGGTGGTCTTCGTCAGCCTCGCGATCTTCGGCGGCTCGGGCCTGCTGCTGTACGCCGTCGGCTGGCTGCTGGTGCCCGAGGAGGGCGAGCAGGAGTCCGAGGCCGCGCGGCTGATCAACGGCCGGGCGACCTCCAAGGTGGTCGGCGGGGTCGTCCTGGCCATCGTCGGGCTGGCGGTCGTGAGCAACTTCGCCCGCACCGGCTTCGGGTTCGGCGGCTTCGCGGCCCTGGTCGCGATCGGCGTGGCCGCCTACCTGATCTCGCGCGAGGGCAACCGTCCGCTGGTAGCGCCCTACAGCGCCCCGTCGGCAGCCGCCGGACCGAGCGCGCCCGGCGCCTACGGCCAGACCCCCGGCACGGCGTACGCCGGTGCCGCTGCGTCGTACGCCGCCACCGGCCACCCGCCGGTGCCCGGTGCGGCCTACCCCCCCGCGGCCACCGCGACGCCGGACGCACCGACGCAACCGTTGCCCCAGGGACCGCCGCCACCCGGGGACTGGTACGCCCTGCCCCCGTCCCCGCCCCGGCGGCCGCGCTCCCCCCTGGGCCGGGTCACCGTCAGCCTCACCCTGCTCACCGCCGGCGCGCTGCTCGCCTGGAACGTCGCGACCACCCACGACGTCCCCCTCGACATCGTGCTGGCCTGCTGCCTGTCGGTCGTGGGGGCCGGCCTGGTGGTCGGCGCCGTGTTCGGTCGCGCCCGCGGGCTGATCTTCCTGGGGCTGCTCCTGCTGCTGGCCACGACGGTGTCCGCGGTGCTCGGCGTCGGCGACTTCCGTGGCGGCACCGGGGACCGGATCTGGGCGCCCAGCACGGTCACCGACGTCCGCGCGACCTACCGCCTCGCGTTCGGCCGCTCGACGCTGGACCTCAGCCGGCTCCGGCCCGCCGCCGGTGAGCCCGTGCACGTGCGGCTGCGGCAGAGCGTCGGCCAGATGATCATCGTGCTGCCGAGCGGCGTCCCGGTCGACGTGGCCGCCGACGTGCGGGCGGGCGTGATCCAGCTGCCGGACAGCCCCGAGATCGACGGGACCTCCGTGCACCGCAGGTACGTCGACCCGCGCGACGGCGCGCTCCCGGCCATCACGATCGACGCCGAGCTGGGCGCTGGCGACGTGGAGGTGCGTCGTGCGACGCCATGAGACCGACTGGTTCTCGCTGAGCGTCGGCGGGCTGTTCCTGCTCGTCGCGGCCGTGTACCTCGCGACCGGCGCTGGCGCCGGCCACGACCTCGACCTGCGCTGGCTGCTGCCCGCGCTGCTCATGCTGCTGGGCGCGATCGGCCTGATAGGGGCGACCCGGGCGGGACCGGACCGTTCGACCGACGGGCCGAGCGCGCCGGCCGACCGGCAGTCCGGGACGGAGGAGCCGTCCTGCGACCACTGAGCGACCTCGGTTATCCTGTCTGCCGCCGTCGCTTGGACGGCACGCGGCAGGTTGCCCGAGTGGCCAATGGGAGCGGACTGTAAATCCGTCGGCTTAGCCTTCGAAGGTTCGAATCCTTCACCTGCCACCCACGAGGAGGGCGCGACGGACGGTCGCGCCCTCCTCGTCGTCTGACGGCGGCCCGACGCGATTTCGGCTGGCCACCCACCGCCGTGTATTCTCGTCGCGCTCGTGCCCCCTTAGCTCAGTCGGCAGAGCGTCTCCATGGTAAGGAGAAGGTCTACGGTTCGATTCCGTAAGGGGGCTCTGGAACGTCGCTCCCACCCAGTGTCCCTGGGACGGGGGCGACCGACTCGGCGGAGTAGCTCAGCCTGGTAGAGCAAGCGGCTCATAATCGCTGTGTCGCCGGTTCAAGTCCGGCCTCCGCTACCGGACGACAGATCGACCACAGCTCGGCGCACGACAACAGCCCGGCGCACCCTGGCGCACCGGGCCGGCAGACCACCTGCCGGCCCGTCCGGACAAGGCAAGGAGATGCCACCGTGGCAAAGCAGACCGACATCCGACCCAAGATCACGCTGGCATGCGTCGAGTGCAAGGAACGCAACTACATCACTCGCAAGAACCGGCGCAACGACCCTGACCGGCTCGAGCTGAAGAAGTTCTGCCCGCGCGACCGCCGGCACACGCTGCACCGCGAGACTCGCTAGCCCCGACCGGCCCGGCAGCGCCCGGGCCGCCGGCGCCGGTGCGTTAGCGTCGCCCCATGCCGATCGATCGCTCCTACGCCGGGCGCAGCTACCCGGCCACCCCGCCCTACGAGGTCGGCGTGGCGAAGATCCGCGAGTTCGCCGACGCGATCGGCGACCCCAACCCCCTCTACCGGGACCCCGGGGCCGCCCGCGCCCTCGGGCATCCCGACGTGGTGGCGCCGCCGACGTTCCCGATCGTGGTGACCTACCCGGCCGGCCACGTGATCGTCGAGGACCCGCAGCTGGGCATCGACTACAGCCGCGTCGTGCACGGCGAGCAGCGCTTCGCCTACAGCCGGCCGGTCCGTGCGGGTGACGCGCTGACCGTGACGCTGACCATCGAGAGCATCCGTTCGGCGGGCGGCCACGACATGGTGACCACCGCCAGCGAGGTCCGGACCGTCGAGGGCGAGCACGTGGTGACGGCGTACTCGACACTGGTCGTGAGGGGCGAGGGCTGATGGCCGCCGCCATCCGCTACGACGACGTCGAGGTCGGCTCGGCGCTGCCCGGCCAGACGTTCCCGGTCCGCCGCGCGGACCTGGTGCGCTACTGCGGCGCGTCCGGCGACTTCAACGTCATCCACTGGAACGAGCGTGTCGCGCGCTCCGTGGGCCTGCCCGACGTCATCGCGCACGGCATGTTCACGATGGCCCTGGCGGCCCGGGTCGTCACCGACTGGGCGGGCGACCCGGGCGCCGTGGTGGACTACGGTGTGCGCTTCACCCGGCCGGTCCCGGTGCCCGACGACGACGTCGGCTCGACGGTCGAGGTGGAGGCGGCGGTGGCCGCGAAGCTGCCGGACAGGCGCGTCCGCGTCGACCTCAAGGCGACCTATGCCGGGACGACGGTGCTCGGCCGGGCGCAGGCCGTGGTCGCGCTGGCGTGAAGCCGCCGCCGCCGGTCCGCCACGCCGCGCGGGCGCGCCAGCAGGCCGTCGAGCGGCGCGACCTGGCCGCTGCGCAGCGGCTCACCACCGAGATCCTGGCGCAGGGCTGGGTGGTGTCCGACACCACGGACGGCTACTCCCTGCAGCCGCGCACCCCGCTCGAGCCGGCCGGGCGGTCGCTGGCCGACTACACGACGCTGCGCCTGGGCGGACCCGCCCGCCGCCTCGTGCGCGCGGAGACCGAGGCCGAGCTCGTCGACGTGGTCCGCGAGGCCGACGCGTCCGGCGAGCCGGTACTGGTCCTCGGCGCGGGCAGCAACCTGGTGGTGTCCGACGACGGCTTCGCCGGTGTCGTCGTGCAGGTCGCGACCCGCGGCGTGACGCGCGACGGCGATCACCACGCGGTCGCGGCGGGGGAGGGCTGGGACGGCTTCGTCCTCGACGTCCTGTCCGCCGGCCGGGTGGGCGTCGAGGCACTGTCGGGCATCCCCGGGCTGGTGGGCGCGACCCCCATCCAGAACGTCGGTGCCTACGGGCAGGACGTCGCGCAGACCGTGACCGCGGTGCGCGTCCTGGACCGCACGTCGGGGAGGGTCCGCGCGCTGACGCCGGACGAGTGCCGGTTCGGCTACCGCCACAGCGCGTTCAAGGGCAGCCAGCGCTACGTCGTGCTGGGCGTCACGTTCGACCTGCCGGTCGCGCCGGCCGGCCGGCCGCTCCGTTACGCCGGGCTGGCCAGCCACCTGGGGCTACGGGTCGGAGACCTCGCTCCGGCACCCGCGGTACGCGAGGCCGTGCTGGACCTGCGCCGGAGCAAGGGGATGGTCCTGGACCCGGCCGACCACGACACCTGGAGTGCCGGGTCGTTCTTCACCAACCCGGTCCTGGACGCCGCCGACGCGGCGCGGCTGCCGCCCGACGCGCCGCGCTGGCCGGAGCCCGACGGGCGGGTCAAGACCTCGGCGGCGTGGTTGATCGAGCAGGCAGGCTTCGCGCCGGGATACGGCGAGGGGCCGGTCCGGCTCTCGACCAAGCACACCCTCGCGCTGACCAACCGCGGCGACGCGAGCACCGAGCAGCTGCTGGCGCTGGCCCGCACGCTGCGCGAGGGGGTGCGCGAGCGCTTCGGGGTGACGCTCGACCACGAGCCCGTCCTGGTCGGCGTCAGCCTCTGACCGGCGCGGCCACCGCGGGCGTGGCGAGCCAGTCGTCGATGCCGGCCAGCAGCCGGGCGCGGACCTCGTCGGGCGCGGCGGAGCCCCGGACCGAGTCACGGGCCAGCTCGGCGAGCGCCGCGTCGTCCAGGCCGAGGCAGTCCCGCGCGAGGACGTACTGCTCGACCAGCCGCGACCCGAACAGCAACGGGTCGTCGGCGCCCAGCGCCACCCGCACCCCGGCCTCGCGCAGCGCCAGCAGCGGCACGTCCTGCGGCCGGTCGAAGACGCCGAGCCGCACGTTGGACATCGGGCAGACCTCCAGCGTCGTACCCGCGCTCGCCAGCCGCTCGACCAGCGCCGGGTCGTCGGCGGCCCGCACGCCGTGCCCGATCCGCCGCGCGCCCAGCGCATCCAGGCAGGCCGCCACGCTGGCCGGGCCGGCCAGCTCACCGCCGTGCGGTACCGCCAGCAGCCCGGCCCGCTCGGCGATGCGGAAGGCCGGCGCGAAGTCCTCGGCCCGACCGCGCCGCTCGTCGTTGGACAGCCCGAAGCCGACCACGCCGCGACCCGCGTACCGGGCGGCCAGCCGGGCCAGGGTGCGCGCGTCCAGCGGGTGGCGGGTCCGGTTGGCCGCGACCACGACGCCCAGCCCCACGCCGGTGGCCACGCTCGCGACCCTCGCGGCGTCGAGCACGATCTCCAGGGTCGGCGTCAGCCCGCCGAGCCGCGCCGCGTAGGAGGTGGGGTCCACCTGGATCTCCAGCCAGCCCGACCCCTCGGCCGCCTCGTCCTGCGCGGCCTCGAGGACCAGCCGACGTACGTCGTCCTCGCCGCGCAGCACGGAGCGCGCCACGTCGTAGAGCCGTTGGAAACGGAACCAGCCCCGTTCGTCGGTCGCGCGCAGCTCGGGCGGGTGCGCACCCCGCAGGCTGTCGGGCAGCCGCACCCGGTGCAGTGCGGCCATCTCCCGCAGGGTCGCCGGACGCAGCGACCCGGTGAAGTGCAGGTGCAGGTGGGCCTTCGGCAGCGTCCGCAGGTCCCGCCCGGCACCGCTGAGCTGGCTCAGCGTGCCTCGGCCAGCAGCTTGTGCATGCGCGAGACGCCCTCGACCAGGTCCTCGTCACCCAGCGCGTAGGACATCCGCACGTAGCCGGGCGTCCCGAAGGCCTCCCCGGGCACCACGGCGACCTCGACCTGCTCGAGGATCAGCTCGCACAGCTCGGCGCTGGACTGCGGCCGGACGCCGCGGATCTCCTTGCCGATCACGCCCGCGACCGACGGGTAGGCGTAGAAGGCGCCCTGCGGCTCGGCGCAGTTCACGCCCGGGATCTCGCGCAGCATCCCCACGATGGTCTGCCGGCGCCGGTCGAACGCGCTGCGCATCGCGGCGACCGCCGACAGGTCGCCGCGCAGGGCGGCGAGCGCCGCCACCTGGCTGACGTTCGCGACGTTCGAGGTGGCGTGCGACTGCAGGTTGGCGGCGGCCCGGACCACGTCGGCGGGGCCGATCACCCAGCCGACCCGCCAGCCGGTCATGGCGTAGGTCTTCGCGACGCCGTTGACCACCACGCACCGGTCGGCCAGCTCGGGGACCAGCGCCGGCATCGAGGCGAACCGGGCGTCGCCGTAGACCAGGTGCTCGTAGATCTCGTCGGTGACCACCCAGATGCCGTGCTCGGCGGCCCAGCGGCCGATCTGCTCGACCTGCACGGGGGAGTAGACCGCGCCGGAGGGGTTGGACGGCGAGACGAACACCAGCAGCTTGGTGCGGGGGGTGCGCGCCGCCTCCAGGGCCTCGACACTGGCCAGGAAGCCGGACTGCTCGTCGGTGAGCACCTCGACCGGCACGCCGCCGGCGAGCCGGATCGACTCGGGGTAGGTCGTCCAGTACGGCGCGGGCAGGATCGCCTCGTCGCCCGGGTCCAGCAGCGTGGCGAAGGTCTCGTAGAGGGCCTGCTTGCCGCCGTTGGTGACCAGCACCTGGGCCGGCGACACCTCGTAGGCCGAGTCGCGGGCGGTCTTCTCGGCGATCGCCTCGCGCAGCTCCGGCAGGCCGGGCGTGGGGGTGTAGCGGTGGAAACGAGGCTCGCGACAGGCCGCCGCCGCCGCCTCGACGATGTAGTCAGGGGTGGGGAAGTCCGGCTCGCCGGCTCCGAACCCGATGACCGGGCGACCGGCGGCCTGGAGAGCCTTGGCCTTGGCGTCCACGGCCAGCGTGGCCGACTCGGAGATGCTCGCGATGCGGTGGGACAGGCGTGGGCTGGGCGCGGCGCTCATGGGACCAATCGTGGCAGACGACGCCCGCGCGCCGTCGGGCAGTTCCGCCGCGTTCGACCGCGGCGCCCGCTGTCGCGTAGACTCGCCTCTCCGGTGGCCTCTTCGCCACTGCGCCAGCACGCCCGGAAACGGGCGCACGTCGTGCAGGGGCGGTGCGGTTGGACACCATGAAGGGTCGTAGCTCAATTGGTAGAGTCCCGGTCTCCAAAACCGGTGGTTGGGGGTTCGAGTCCCTCCGGCCCTGCAAGGCGTCCCCCGCACTGGGGGCACGTTGCTCCACTGACCGACTGGTGAGGATCCCGTGACAGAGACGCGCGCGACTCCGACCCCTGCCCAGGGGCGGGAGGACAAGAAACCTCTCCCGGCCCGCATCTCCCTGTTCTACCGCCAGGTGATCACCGAGCTGCGCAAGGTCATCTGGCCCACGCGCAAGGAGCTGGTGACCTACACGACCGTCGTGATGGTCTTCGTGCTCGTCGTCATCGCCTACGTCACCGTCCTCGACTTCGGCTTCAGCAAGGCCGTCCTCGGCGTCTTCGGCTGACCCGCCACCCGGCCGTGGCCGCAGGCCGCGCCGGCCGGCGCCCCCACCTCCACCCGCACCCGATAGCCAGGAAGTAGCCCGCACCGTGTCTGAGACCCCGAGCCAGGAGCTCGTCGAGCAGCCTGTCGACGCGCCGACCGCCGAGACCGCTGCCGCGGGTCCGCAGGACGGGGCCCCCGCGGTCACCGAGGACGCCGTCGCGTCCGACGGCACCCCGCAGGACGTCCTCGCCGGCGACACCGGCGCGGTCGAGGCCGACGCCGGGCCGGCGACCGACGACGAGGTCGACCCGGTCCAGGAGATGCGCGACGCGCTGCGCCGGGCTCCGGGTGACTGGTACGTCGTGCACTCCTACGCCGGTTACGAGAACCGCGTCAAGACCAACCTCGAGACCCGGACCTCCTCCCTGAACATGGAGGACTACATCTTCCAGGTCGAGGTGCCGACCCGCGAGGAGACGGTCATCAAGAACGGCCAGCGCAAGCAGGTCAAGGCCAACCTGTTGCCCGGCTACGTGCTGGTGCGTATGGACCTGACCGACGAGTCCTGGTCCGCGGTGCGCAACACCCCCGGTGTCACCGGCTTCGTCGGGCACACTCACCGCCCCTCCCCGCTCGCCCTCGACGAGGTCATGCAGTTCCTCGCCCCCGAGGAGGAGAAGAAGCAGAAGGTCGTCGAGACCAAGGCTGCCGACTTCCAGGTCGGCGAGTCGGTCACGGTGATGGACGGCCCGTTCGCCACCCTGCCCGCATCGATCAACGAGATCCACGCCGATTCGCAGAAGCTCAAGGTGCTGGTGTCGATCTTCGGTCGCGAGACGCCGGTCGAGCTGTCGTTCAGCCAGGTGCAGAAGATCTGACACGTACGACGCGCGCCGCCGGGCGTGCGCCGACGTGCCGCCAGCCAGCAGCAACGTAGAAGAGGAACAGCAATGCCCCCCAAGAAGAAGCTCGCAGCCGTCATCAAGCTGCAGATCAAGGCCGGTGCGGCCACGCCCGCACCGCCCGTCGGCCCCGCGCTGGGCCAGCACGGCGTCAACATCATGGAGTTCTGCAAGGCCTACAACGCCGCGACCGAGTCCCAGCGTGGCCAGGTCGTGCCCGTGGAGATCTCGGTCTTCGAGGACCGCAGCTTCACCTTCATCACCAAGACGCCGCCCGCGGCCCGGCTCATCCTCGCCGCGGCGGGCATCGAGAAGGGCTCGGGAGAGCCGCACAAGACCAAGGTCGCCCGGATCACCAGGGAGCAGGTGCGGGCCATCGCCGAGACCAAGATGCCCGACCTGAACGCCAACGACCTCGACGCCGCCGAGAAGATCATCGCCGGCACTGCGCGACAGATGGGCATCACCGTCGAAGGTCACGCCTGAACCACCCCGCAGCAGCACCGTGGGAGGGCCGCGCTGGCCCGTCGTACCACGGCTTCACTCGAACCACTGGAGCAGCAATGAAGCGCAGCAAGGCCTACCGCGCCGCGGCCGAGAAGATCGATCCCGACGCGTTCTACGCCCCTCTGCAGGCCGTCCGCCTGGCCAAGGAGACGTCGACCACCAAGTACGACGCGACCGTCGAGGTCGCCATGCGGCTCGGTGTCGACCCCCGCAAGGCCGACCAGATGGTCCGCGGCACCGTCAACCTGCCGCACGGCACCGGCAAGACCGCCCGGGTCCTGGTGTTCGCGACCGGTGAGCGCGCCGAGGCAGCCAAGGCCGCCGGCGCCGACATCGTGGGCGACGACTCCCTGATCGAGGAGGTCAACAAGGGCCGCCTCGACTTCGACGCCGTCGTGGCGACGCCCGACCTGATGGGCAAGGTCGGGCGCCTCGGGCGGGTCCTCGGCCCGCGTGGCCTGATGCCCAACCCCAAGACCGGCACGGTCACCGCCGACGTGGCCAAGGCCGTCTCGGAGATCAAGGGCGGCAAGATCGAGTTCCGGGTCGACCGCAACGCCAACCTGCACTTCATCATCGGCAAGGCGTCCTTCGGTGAGACGCAGCTGGTGGAGAACTACGCGGCGGCGCTGGACGAGATCCTGCGGCTCAAGCCGTCGGCGGCCAAGGGGCGCTACATCCGCAAGGCCACGATGGCCACCACGATGGGGCCTGGCATCCAGGTCGACCCGAGCAAGACGCGGTTCCTGCTCGAAGACACCGCGGACGCCTGATCGGCTGCCGGTGAGCGCACGTCGCCTCGCCGCCGCCGCCGGCGCCCTGCTGCTTGCCGGCGGGCTCGCTGGCTGCGGCGCGGCGGCCGACGGCGCGGGTGCCGCCTCGGCAGGGTCGCGCACCGCCTCGCCGACGGCTCGCCACGGCGACGCGCTGGTCGCGGACATGACCAGGGCCATGGCTCGGGCGAAGTCCGCGCGGGTCACCATTTCCAGCGCGTTCGGCCGCCAGCGGGTGACGGGGCGCGGGTCCTTCCGGTTCGGCTCGGCGCTCGCGGCGGACCTGTCGGTGGCGCTGCCCGGGCAGGGCGAGGTACGTGTCGTGCTGCTGCCCGCCGCCTGCTACCTGCGGCTGCCGGCCGCCGCGGGCCTGCCCGTGGCCACGCCGTGGCTGAAGATCGGTCGCACCGGCGACGACGCGCTCAGCACGGCGTTCGGCCCGCTGCTCGACCAGCTACGGCAGTCCTTCGACCCCGACGGCTACCTCGCCCTGCTGGGGGCGACCAGCCGGCTCACGCCCACCGGGCGGCGCGACGTCGACGGCGTCTCGACCACGCGGTACGCCGCCACGGTCGACCTCGCCACAGCGGCGCGGCTCGCCGGGGGCAGCCTCGCGCGGCACTACGAGGCGCTGCTGCGCACAGGTGTGACGAGCCTGCGCTACACGCTGTGGGTCGACGGCAAGTCGCTGCCGCGCAAGTTCTCGACCACCGTGGCGACCGGGCATGCAACGGTGGTCGTGAGCAGCAAGTTCGCCGACTGGGGCAGGCCGGTGTCCATCAGGGCGCCGAGCGCCGACCGGGTCGCCGCGCCCGGCCAGCTGGGTTCGCCCGAGCGCGGCTGAGCCGGCCCGGCGCACGGATTTGCCGGTGGGGCCCGCGTCGCCGTACCCTCGTGCCTGCCACAGACCGCCGGTCGTCATCTCACCCGAGGTGACCGAAGGCCCCGCGAGAGCGGGCGACCCGCGTAGGCGATGGAGCACAGCAGGACCGCGCGTCACGGCGCCGGTCACCTGACGCCCCGCGCGCCTGCGCCGGGGCGTTCGTCGTTCCTGCTCCTGCGCGGCCCGTCCGGCGCACCACCCCGGAAGGAGGGCTGACCCGACATATGGCGAGGCCTGACAAGGCGGCAGCGGTCGCCGAGCTGACAGAGGACTTCCGCAGCTCCAACGCCGCCGTGCTGACCGAATACCGCGGGCTCACCGTCGCCCAGCTCAAGGAGCTGCGGCGGTCCCTCGGTGCCGAGACCACCTATGCCGTGGTGAAGAACACGCTGACCAGGATCGCCGCCCGTGAGGCCGGCGTGACCGCCTTCGACGGCCTCTTGCAGGGGCCGTCGGCCATCGCCTTCGTCAAGGGCGACCCGGTCGAGGCGGCCAAGGGTCTGCGTGACTTCTCCAGGGCCCACCCGCTTCTCGTCATCAAGGGCGGCCTGCTCGAGGGCAAGTCCCTCACGCCCGAGGAGATCAGGACGCTCGCCGACCTCGAGTCGCGCGAGGTGCTGCTCGCCAAGCTGGCGGGTGCCATGAAGGCGTCGCTGCAGACCGCGGTGTCGCTGTTCGCTGCGCCGCTCGCCCAGACGGCTCGGGTCATCGAGGCGTTGCGGGCGAAGGCCGAGGCCGACCCGAGCATCCTCGCGGGAGGGGCCGGTACGCCGGCCGCTGCCGCGGTGGAACCCAGCGACGACGCGGTGATCGAGCAGACCACCGAGGCCTGAGGCCTCACCCCGACCCGCACCGCGCGGCACCACCACCGACGTCCCACACATCTGCAGACAGACCGATACGGAAGGACCCGCCACCATGGCGAAGCTCAGCACCGACGAGCTCCTTGAGTCGTTCAAGGAGATGACCCTCATCGAGCTCTCGGAGTTCGTGAAGCAGTTCGAGGAGACCTTCGGCGTCACCGCCGCGGCTCCCGTGGTCGCCGCCGCGCCCGCCGCGGCCGGTGGTGGCGGCGGCGACGCCGCTGCCGCCGAGGAGCAGGACGAGTTCGACGTCATCCTCGAGGCGCCCGGCGACAAGAAGATCCAGGTCATCAAGGAGGTGCGCTCGCTCACCAGCCTCGGCCTGAAGGAGGCCAAGGACCTGGTGGACGGGGCGCCCAAGCCGGTCCTGGAGAAGGTCAACAAGGAGGCTGCGGAGAAGGCCAAGGCGGCCCTCGAGGGCGCCGGCGCCACCGTCACCGTCAAGTGACGTCTCGCGTCTGAAGCTCCACACGAAAGGGGCGGTCCACCCAGGTGCCGGGTGGGCCGTCCCTTTCGCGTCGCCCGAGTGCGCTCGCGGGA
>JAVEDI010000021.1 GCA_030841035.1 Actinomycetota bacterium | reverse complement strand
ACCTTCGTCGCGGCCGCGGCCTTCTTCGTGGCCGCCGTCTTGGTGGCGACTGCCTTCGTCGGCGCCGGCCTCTTCGCCGCCGCCTTGGTCGCCGCCGGCTTCTTCGCCACTGCCTTGGTCGCTGCCGACTTCTTCGCCACCGACTTCTTCGCCGCCGGCTTCTTCGGCGCCGACTTCTTCGGCGCCGACTTCTTCGCGACCGCCTTCTTCGCGACCGCCTTCTTCGCGACCGCCTTCGTCGGCACTGCCTTGCGCGCGGCCGGAGCCTTGGTGGCCGCAGCCTTGCGGGCCGCCGGGGCCTTCTTCGCCGGAGCCTTCGTCGCCGCAGCCTTCGTCGCCGGCGCCCTGGTGGCCGGCGTGGGCGCCTTCTTGCGGGTCGACGTCTTCGGCTGCGTCGCCGGCCGGGCGGCCGACTTCTGTGCCGGGGTCTTCTTCGCGGTCACCGTGGTCGGGCTCGCCTTGCCCCGGGAGGCCTTCGTTGCGGCGCTGCCCTTGGTGGTGGCGCCCGCCTTCGTCGCGCCCGCCTTCGTCGCGCCAGCCTTCGTCGCGCTCGCCTTGGTCGCAGCGGCTCGCGTGCTGGAGCGAGCCGGCGCGACCGACCCGGCGGACCGACGCGCCAGGCTCGTGGCGGTACCCATGCCGCGGCGCACGGCGCTCGCGGTGCTGCTGGCGCGCTCTGCCATGTTGGCCCCTTCAGCTGGGCGTTCGACCCCGTAGCCGCGACCGCACAGGGCGACCACGTACCGTGACCAAGCTCACGATGGTGTGCCGCAGGATAGGTCGGTCTTCCCGCCCTGCCAAACCGGCTCGCGGGAGTGACCTGCGAGAACGTGCTCGGCCGGGCCCCCGTCCCGTGCCGCCCGGC
Source organism: Actinomycetota bacterium (assembly GCA_030841035.1). Lineage (GTDB taxonomy): Bacteria > Actinomycetota > Actinomycetes > JACCUZ01 > JACCUZ01 > BP-173. Next base: position 9,030 of record JAVEDI010000021.1, on the reverse strand, counting down.
ACTGCTCCGAGACCGCTAGCCGCTCTCCTCCTCCGGGTCGTAGCTGGCCAGCAGGACGGTCGCTCCGAGCAGCAGCGCCGGGGGGAAGACCGCGGCGACGAGCCGGAAGAAGGCCTCGTCGGCGCCCGACCAGACCGCCCCGGCGGGAACAGCGACGCTGAGGGTCGTGCTCATCTCGGTCTCCCTGTCAGCTTCCGTGATCTCGACGCTGAGGGGAGGGTCGCCCGCGGCGGGCTGATACGACCCCCGGTGCACCAGCCCCGGAACCACCAGGACGGGTGAGCCCCCTGCGCGTTAGGCTCGTAGCCGCCGTACCTGCACGACGTCGATGAGGCCATCACCTCGGAGTCGCCGGAAGAACGGCCACGCCTCGGCGCGGCTCACTAGACCCGGCAGCAGGGGGCCAACGAAGCGGGTCGCCCCCACGGGTGGCGGCCAAGGAGGGTGGTACCGCGGGGCCGTGCGCCTCGTCCCTTCGCCGGAGAGCCGACCGCCGACGAAGGAGCCCACCAGGTGAGCGATCGCCGCCAGACCCCCGGGTACACCGTGGTCCTGCCCCACGTCGACCTCCCGGCGATGGAGCGCGAGATCCTCGCGTTCTGGCAGGACAACGACACCTTCGCCCGCAGCCTCGCCCAGACCGAGGGCGGCGAGCCGTGGACGTTCTACGAGGGCCCCCCGACGGCCAACGGCCAGCCGGGCGTCCACCACGTCGAGGCGCGCGTCTTCAAGGACGTGTTCCCCCGGTTCAGGACCATGCAGGGCCGCCACGTCCTGCGCAAGGCCGGCTGGGACTGCCACGGGCTGCCCGTCGAGATCGCCGTCGAGAAGGAGCTGGGGTTCAACGGCAAGGGCGACATCGAGGCATTCGGTGTCGCGCAGTTCAACGCCCGCTGCCGTGAGTCGGTCGAGCGCCACGTCGGCGAGTTCGAGCGGATGACCGAGCGGATGGGCTACTGGGTCGACATGTCCGCGGCCTACCGGACCATGGATCCCAGCTACGTCGAGAGCGTCTGGTGGTCGCTGAAGCAGATCTTCGACAAGGGCCTGCTGGTGCAGGACTACCGGGTCGCGCCCTACTGCCCGCGCTGCGGCACCGGGCTGTCCGACCACGAGCTGGCGCAAGGCTACGAGACCGTCGTCGACCCCTCGGTCTACGTGCGCTTCCCGCTGACCAGCGGCCCCTACGCCGGCACCGCCTCGCTGCTCGTCTGGACGACGACCCCCTGGACCCTGGTGTCCAACACCGCGGTCGCGGTGCGCCCGGACGTCACCTACGTGACCGCGACCGACGGCGTGGAGACCCTCGTCGTGGCCGACCCGCTGGTCGGGCAGGCCCTGGGCGAGGGCTGGACCGTCGTGGACCGGTTCGCCGGCGCCGAGATGGAGCGCTGGCGCTACCAGCGGCCCTTCGACCTGCTCGACTGGCCGGCCGGTGCGGACGGGCACTTCGTGGTGCTGGCCGACTACGTCACCACCGAGGACGGGACCGGGCTGGTGCACCAGTCCCCCGCCTTCGGCGCCGACGACCTCGCGGTCGCCAGGAGCTACCAGCTGCCGGTCCTCAACCCGGTGAAGCCGGACGGGCACTTCGCCGACGACGTACGAGAGGTCGGCGGCCTGTTCTTCAAGACCGCCGACAAGACGCTGGTGCGCGACCTCGAGGCCCGCGGCCTGATGTTCCGCCACCTCGCCTACGAGCACGCCTACCCGCACTGCTGGCGCTGTCACACAGCGCTGCTCTACTACGCGCTGCCCTCCTGGTACATCCGCACCACCCAGGTCAAGGACGCGCTGCTCGCCGAGAACGAGAAGACCACCTGGGTGCCCGAGAACATCAAGTGGGGACGCTACGGCGACTGGCTGCACAACAACATCGACTGGGCGCTGTCCCGGTCGCGCTACTGGGGCACGCCGCTGCCGATCTGGGTCAACGACCAGGACCCGTCCCAGCGGGTCTGCGTCGGGTCGCTCGCCGAGCTGGGCGAGCTGGCCGGCCGCGACCTGTCCGGCACCGACCCCCACCGGCCGTTCGTCGATGACATCACGTTCACCAAGCACGGCGTGCCCGGCACCTTCCGCCGGGTGCCCGAGGTGATCGACGGCTGGTACGACTCGGGCTCGATGCCCTTCGCCCAGTGGGGCTACCCCCACGCCGAGGGCAGCGTCGAGACGTTCGAGCGGGCGTTCCCGGCCGCGTTCATCTCGGAGGCGATCGACCAGACGCGCGGCTGGTTCTACACGTTGATGGCCGTCAACACGATCGTGCACGGCCGCTCGTCGTACGAGAACGTCGTGTGCCTCGGCCACATCCTCGCCGAGGACGGCCGCAAGATGAGCAAGCACCTGGGCAACATCCTCGAGCCGATCCCGCTCATGGAGGAGCACGGCGCCGACGCCCTGCGCTGGTTCATGGCCGCGAGCGGGTCACCGTGGCAGATGCGGCGGGTCGGTCACGGCGTGCTGCAGGAGATCGTGCGCAAGACGCTGCTCACCTACTGGAACACCGCGTCGTTCCTCACCCTCTATGCCGACGCGAACGGCTGGGCGCCCGGTGGCGAGGTCCCTGCGCCGGCGCAGCGGCCACTGCTCGACCGCTGGATGCTCTCCGAACTCAACCGGCTCGTCAGCGACGTCACCGCCGCGTTCGAGGTGTTCGACACCCAGCGGGCCGGACGGCTGCTGGCGTCGTTCGTGGAGGACCTGTCCAACTGGTACGTCCGCCGGTCCCGGAGGCGGTTCTGGGCGGGCGAGCCGGCGGCGCTCGCGACGCTGCACGAGAGCCTGGCCACCCTCACCCTGCTGATGGCGCCGATCGTGCCGTTCGTCACCGAGCGGCTCTGGCAGGACGTCGTACGGCCGGTGACCCACGACGCCCCCGAGTCGGTGCACCTCGCCGCCTGGCCGCAGGCCGACGGCGCCCTCGTCGACCCGCAGCTGCGCGAGCAGGTGGCCCTGGTCCGGCGGTTGGTGGAGCTCGGCCGCGCGGCCCGGGCGGCGTCGAAGGTGCGCGGGCGCCAACCGCTCGGTCGTGCCCTGGTCGGTGCGCCCGGCTGGGCCACGCTGCCCGAGGAGCTGCGGCGGGAGGTCGCCGACGAGCTGAACGTCCTCGCGTTCGAGCCGTTGTCCTCGGCGGCCGGCGAGCTGGTCGACCACAGCGTGAAGGGCAACTTCCGGGCGCTGGGCAAGCGGTTCGGCAAGGACACCCCCACGGTCGCGGCGGCGCTGGCGCGTGCCGACGCGGCGGCCCTGGCGCAGTCGCTGCGTACGACGGGCACGGCGAGCGTGCTGGTGGACGGCTCGCCGGTGACGGTCTCGCCCGAGGAGGTCGTCGTCACCGAGACACCGCGTGAGGGCTGGGCGGTCGAGACGGCCGCGGGCGAGACGGTCGCCCTCGACCTGACCATCACCCCGCAGCTGCGTCGGGCCGGTCTGGCGCGTGAGGCCGTTCGGCTGGTGCAGGAGGCCCGCAAGGCCTCCGGGTTCGAGGTCACCGACCGCATCGCGCTGCGTTGGTCGGCCGACGGTGAGGCCGCTGCAGCGATCGAGGAGCACGGCGCGGCCATCGCCGAGGAGGTGCTGGCGCGCAGCTTCGAGAAGGCGGACCTGCTCGGTGCCGAGGGGCCGGTGCACCGCGACGACGGCCTCGGGCTGGCCTTCACGCTCACCCGTTCGCAGCAGTGACGCCGTAAAGGTTCGGCCAAGGGACGGTGTCCGCACGCGGGCGCGGCAGCAGGTCGCCCGGACGGGCTAATGAGCCCGGCCCGGGTGTTCTGCCGATACAGCGCCCTGAAGGTCTCGAGGCCCAGGGCCAGAGCAGTCCCTGCACTCTCGCGACCACCTACGGACCAAGGAGGTCGCGATGGCCCTGCAGGTCGTCTCCCTCGCCCACCACTCGACGCACGGACTACGGCTGAAGGAAGGCGCCGTGGCGGTCCCGGCGCTGGCCAGCCACGTGCGCCCGGCCCTCGTGCTGGCCGAGCGCGAGACCCGTGAGCTGCTCAGCGCTGCCGAGGGCTGCGATGTCCGGCAGGAGGGCCGGTTCTCGTCAGGCCCGGCCGGCATCCAGGTGTGGGACCGCCCGTTCGACGGTCCCGGCGGCAGCTCCGGCTCCGCCCGTCATCTCGGCTCCATCGACTGGATCTACGACACCCCCACCAAGCACTACGTCACGATCTACCGGGCGATGGTGACCCAGGCCGGCTGCGACAGCGGGCAGTCGCCGCTGACCATCCTCGCGGCGGTCCTGGCGCTCACCGGCCTCTCGGCCGACGGAAACCGCGTCACGCTGCCCGCGGCACCCGCTCGCGACCCGTTCCGCGCGCTCGTCTCGGCCTGATCCGCGCCACCGGGGCGCGCCGCGACCGCCCGGGAACGACCGACGCCGGCGACCCGCTCTCAGGTCGCCGGCGTCGGTCGTCGTGTCGGCTGCTCAGCCCCGCGGCTCGGTCCCTTCGTCCAGCGCGAAGCCGCTGGGTGCCTGCTGCGGAGGCCCGCTCGGGCCGTTGTGCCCCTGGGTCCCCACGGGGGCGCCGGGCGAGAACGGGCTGCGCGGCTGCTGCTGTGCGACCGGCTGCTGCTGCGGCTGCTGACCGTGTGGCGGCGTGGGGGGCTGCCCGTCGCCCTGCCGCTGTGGTGCCGGCGCCTCACTGCCCCGGTTGTCCAGCTCACGCAGCTGGCCTTCCAGGTAGCTCTTGAGCCGGCTGCGGTACTCCCGCTCGAACGCCCGCAGCTTCTCGACCTCGCGCTCGAGGACGACGCGCTCGTTCTCCAGCGAGCCGATCATCTGCCGGTGCTTGTCGTCGGCCTCCCGCTTGAGCTGGTCGGCCCGGGTGCGGGCCTCCCCGATGATGCGGTCGGCCTGGGTGCGCGCCTCGGAGACGTGCTCGTCGGCGGTGCGCTGGGCCAGCGCCAGGATGCCGGTCGCGGTCTCGGACGCGCTCGCGCCCGACGGCGCCGCGGGCGCGGGCGCGGGCGGCGGTTGCGGGGTCGGCTCGGGGGCAGGTGCCGGCGGCGCGATCTGCTGCGTGGTCGCCGCCCGTCCCTCCCCGGCCTCGGCCGCGGCACGCTGAGCGGCGGCCAACTTGGAGCGCAGCTCGTCGTTCTCGCGGTACAGCCGGGTCAGCTCGGCCTCGACCTCGTCGAGGAACTCGTCGACCTCGGTCTCGTCGTAGCCGGGCTTGAGCCGCGTGCTGGTGAACTGCTTGTTGGCCACGTCCTCGGGGGTCAGCGGCATGGCGTCACCTCTGGAGTCTCCTCGGTTGGTCGTGCTCGGGGGTACTGCACGGGCACAGCTCGGGTGGTGGGACACCGCTCCCGGTTCCAGGCCGTGCGGCGGCTCGGGCCCGGCAGGGCGACACCATTGTGGTACATCAGGGCGCCGGCGTCACAACTGCCTGGCCGCGGCAAGCAAGATCTGCACCAGGATGATCAGCACCAGGAACGACAGATCGAGAGCGATGTTGGCGATCCGCAGCGGCGGAATGACCTTGCGCAGCGCCTTGAGGGGCGGGTCCGTCACCGTGTAGACGATCTCCGCGAGCACCAGCACGAGGCCGGTCGGGCGCCAGGACCGCGCGAACATCTGGACGTAGTCCAGCACCAGTCGCGCGATGAGCAGCACGAAAAAGATCCACAACAGCGTGGCGAGCAGGCTGCCGATGGTGTGGCTCATCGGCAGGTCACGCCCGAAACAGGCCGCTCGCGGGAGCCGCCGCCGTCAGCTCTGGTTGAAGAAACCACTCTCCGCCATTCGCGCCTTGTCCTCGGCGGTCACCGTGACGTTCGCCGGTGAGAGCAGGAACACCTTGTTGGTCACCCGCTCAATCGTGCCACGAAGACCGAAGACGAGGCCGGCCGCGAAGTCGACCAGGCGCTTCGCGTCCGAGTCGTCCATGTCCGAGAGGTTCATGATGACCGGGGTGCTCTCGCGGAAGCTCTCGCCGATCTGCTTGGCCTCGTTGTAGGTGCGCGGGTGGATCGTGGTGATCCGGTCGAAGGCCCGCGCCGAGGATGCCCCCCGCTGCGGCATCGTCGCGACCGAGCCGCCGTGCTCCTCGCGCAGTGCCGCGAGCGAGCGCGGGCCGGACGAGCGCCCCTCGCGACGCTCGGCACCCTCGGGCCCGGCGTCGTGGTCGTAGTCGTCGTACTCGTCGTAGTCCAAGCGGTCCTCGTCCTCGACCAGGCCGAGGTAGACCATCGCTTTGCGCATTGCGCCGGCCATGCCTGTTGCCCTCCGGTCGAGCGGAACCTGTCTTTCGAAGGAAACTACCCGAGCGCAGGGCGCGAACCGAGCAACGCGCGCCCGACACGCAGGTGTGTCGCACCGTGCGCGACGGCCACCTCCAGGTCACCGCTCATGCCGGCCGAGACGACCGTTGCGTCGGGATATGTCCCCCGGATCTCCGCCGCGACGTCGGCCAGCCGCGCGAAGGCCGGCCCGGGTGCCCCCTCGAGCGGCGCGACCGCCATGACGCCGGCCAGCCGCAGGTGGTCGCACTCGGCCAGCGCCGCGGCCACCTCCGGCACCCCGCTCGGGGCGGCCCCGCCGCGACCTCGGTCACGCCCGTCGCCGAGGTCGACCTGCACCAGGGCGTCGATGACCCGCCCGTGCTCGCCCGCGGCGCGTTCCAGCGCGGCGACCAGCCGCACGCGGTCCAGGGAGTGCACCACGTCGGCGTACGCCGCCACCGAGCGGGCCTTGTTGGTCTGCAGCTGGCCGACGAAGTGCCAGCGCACCCCCGTGACACCGAGCGAGGCGGACCGGGCGACCTTGGCGGCGGCTTCCTGGTCGCGGTTCTCGGCGACGTCCGCGACGCCCAGCGACACCAGCCGCGCCACGTCGTCGGCCGGGAAGGTCTTGGTCACCGCGATCAGGTGGACATCGGCCCGCGCTCGGCCCGCGGCGGCGCACGCGTCCGCGACCCGACGGTCGACGGCGGCGAGGCGACCGGCGAGCTCGTCGCGGCGGGGATCCTCAGTCACTGTGCAGCCAGGCGACGCCGGCGAACCGACCGGTGAGGCCGTCGCGGCGGTAGGAGTACAGCTGCGGCGTCTCCCTGGTGCAGCGAGGGTCGACCTCGATGTCGGTCACACCGGCGGCTCGCAGCTGCGCGAGGACGCCGGCCCGAAGGTCCAGCGCCGGGGCGCCGGTCGGGGTGCGCGCACGTGCCGCCGGGACGGCGGCCCCGACCTCCGCCGCCATCTCCTCCGGCACCTCGTAGCACCGGGCGCAGACGGCGGGCCCGATGCGGGCGACGGTGCGCTCGGGCTGCGCCGCGTGCTCGGTCAGCGCCGCTAGCGCCTCCGGAACGACTCCGAGCGCCAGCCCCCGGCGCCCGGCGTGCGCCACGGCGACCCCGCGCGCTCGGCCCGCGGCGTCCGTGGCCGCGAGCAGCACGGGGACGCAGTCGGCCACCAGGACCACCAGGCCCAGCCCGGGGCGCGTCGTGATCAGCGCGTCGGCCTCGGGGGTCGCGTCCGCGTCCTCGACCACGGCCACGGTCGGGCCGTGCACCTGGTCCATGAACGCCAGCTGCCCCGGCGCCAGGCCGAGCGTCTCGGCGAGCCGTTGCCGGTTGGCGGCGACGGAGTGCGGGTCGTCACCGACGTGGGAGGCGAGGTTGCACCCGTCGTAGGGAGGTGCACTCACGCCGTCTCGCCGGTCGGTCAGCAGGAAGCGTGCGCGCATGGACCCATCATCGGCGCTCGGCACGAACGGCGATCACCGTGCGCAGCGCTACTTGAGGAAGTCGGGCACGTCGAGGTCGTCGTTGTCGTCGAAGACGATGGTGCGCGTCGGGCGCGTGCTCACCGACGACTCGGTGTCGCGGGTCAGGTCGACCGAGCGCCCCGCCCCATGGCCGTTGGCCGCGGCCATGGCGGGCTCTGGCACCCGCTCACCGGCTTCGGGGCGGCGGGTGCGGGGCGCGGCGACGGCGGGTCGGTCCTCGGCCCGCGTCGGTGCGCCCGGGCTCGCCGCGGGCTCCGAACGGCGCGACACGCTGGGCACCGCGCGGCGCGGTGTGCCGCCGTCGAACCCGGCCGCGATGACGGTGACCCGCACCTCGTCGCCCAGGGCGTCGTCGATGACCGCGCCGAAGATGATGTTGGCCTCGGCGTGCGCCGCCTCGGCCACCAGCTGGGCCGCCTCGTTGATCTCGAACAGGCCGAGGTCCGAGCCCCCGGAGATCGAGAGCAGCACACCGTGGGCGCCGTCGATGGACGCCTCCAGCAGGGGGCTGGAGATGGCCGACTCCGCGGCCTCGACCGCCCGGTTGTCCCCGCGCGAGGAGCCGATGCCCATCAACGCCGAGCCCGCGCCGGACATCACCGACTTGACGTCGGCGAAGTCCAGGTTGATCAGTCCGGGCGTGGTGATCAGGTCGGTGATGCCGGAGACGCCCTGCAGCAGCACCTGGTCGGCCGACTTGAACGCGTCGAGCATGCTGATGCCGCGGTCGGAGATGGACAGGAGCCGGTCGTTGGGGATGACGATGAGGGTGTCGACCTCTTCGCGCAGCTCGTCGATGCCGGTCTCGGCCGAGCCGGCCCGACGCCGTCCCTCGAAGCCGAACGGCCGGGTCACCACACCGATGGTGAGCGCACCGAGCGAGCGGGCGATCTTGGCCACGACCGGTGCGCCGCCGGTGCCGGTGCCCCCGCCCTCTCCGGCGGTCACGAAGACCATGTCGGCCCCTCGCAGCACCTCCTCGATCTCCTCGGTGTGGTCCTCGGCGGCCCTGCGCCCGACCTCGGGGTCGGCGCCGGCGCCGAGGCCGCGCGTGAGCTCCCGCCCGACGTCGAGCTTGACGTCGGCGTCGGACATCAGCAGGGCCTGGGCGTCGGTGTTGATGGCGATGAACTCGACGCCCTTGAGGCCCACCTCGATCATGCGGTTGACCGCGTTGACGCCGCCGCCGCCGATGCCGACGACCTTGATGACCGCGAGGTAGTTCTGCGGTGCTCCCACGTCGGTGCCTCTCGTCTCGTTCGGTTGGTGTCTGCCGGGGGCCGGCTCGATCACCGAAC
>JAVEDI010000018.1 GCA_030841035.1 Actinomycetota bacterium | reverse complement strand
AACGTTCTGGGTGGAGCTGAGGGGACTCGAACCCCTGACCCCCTCGTTGCGAACGAGGTGCGCTACCAGCTGCGCTACAGCCCCAGTGTGCGACGCCCGAGGCTACCAAAGAGCGCGGTTCAGTCGTTGACGGCCCTGCGCCCGTCCAGGATGGCGTCAAGCTCCTCGAAGGCGGCGTCCTTGGCCTCGTCACTGGCGTGCGCCCGCACGTGAGCGGCGGGCACCTGGGCGCCGAGGGTCTGGTCGAAGGGCTCCTGGCCCTGCGCGACCGCTGCACCCGCATGCGCGCCAGCGCTGAGGCCGACCGCCCGACCGTACCGGGGGGCCTTGGGCTTGGTGACGTACGTCGGCAGCGGCACGGGCGTGGGCTGCCAGCCGGTCGCGTCGGCCGCCTCGCCTGCGAGACGAGCGGCCTCGTGCGCCGCCCACTCGGCCTCGACGCGCTCGGCCTCGGCGGCCGCTCGCCGCTCGGCCAGCATCCGGCGGGCCACCTCGAGGCGCTCCGCGGAGTCCACGCGCTGCAGCCGCGAGTGGGTACGCCGGCGGACCTTCTCGCGGTCGCGAGTGCGCTGGACACGACGACGTTCCTGCATGCGCAGGTGGAGGAGGTCGCCCAGCGTGACGAGGACCAGGACCACCGGCACCCACCACGGCAGCGGGGTGAGCGGTGTCGCGGCGGCGACCGCGACGGCGAGCAGCATGAGGGCGGCGAGCACCCGGCGCCGACGTACGGCCAGCGAGCGCTCACGAGCGGTCGTCCGCCGCGCGACGCTCACCGGCCGGGAGGTGCGAGGACGGACCTCGGTGGCGGGCATCGGGGTGCGCCGGCGCCGGGGGCGCTCCGGCTCGTCCGGGCGCGCGGGCATCACGACGTAGCGCTGGTCCGGCGTCGGCTCGCGTCGGGAGAGGATGCGCATCGCGTGGTCGAACTTCTCCACCGACCGTGACTCGCTGAGCTCCTCGTGGCGGCGCAGCCACCGGGGGATGAAGTACGCAGCCCACATCACGATGATCGCTGCATAGATCAGGCCGCTGCCCACGTGGAGCACGGTAGGCCGAGGGCGCATCGCAGACACGTACCGTTGCCGGTGTGTCGCAATGTCACTCCTGTGACTGATGTGGTGAACCGGGCCCGAACGGCTCCGACGGGTGTGACCGGGCGCGCCAGCGCGCGAGCAGTCCGCCCGGCGGCAGCTCGTCGGCGGTGAGAGCGAAGGTGCGGTGGTCGCGCCAGGCACCCGCGATGTGCAGGTAGGCGCGGCGGATCCCCTCGTCGCGGAAGCCCAGCTTCTCGACCACCCGCAGCGAGGCGACGTTCTCAGGTCGGATGTTGACCTCGATGCGGTGCAGGCCGACGGTCCCGAGGCAATGGTCGGTGGCGAGTGCGAGGGCGGTCGGCATGATGCCCCGCCCGGCCATCCGTACGTCGATCCAGTAGCCGATGTGTGCGGCGCACAGCGACCCCCACGTGATGCTGCCCACCGTGAGCTGGCCCACCAGTCGGGCGTCGTAGGTCAGCGCGAACGGCATCAGCTGACCGTGCCGGGCCTGCCTGCGCAGGTTGCGCACCATGGTCGGGAAGGCGAGGGCCGGTGCGTCACGGGGCGGCGTGGCCTCCCACGGCGCCAGCCAGTCGAGGTTGCGACCGCGCACCTCGAGCCACGCCACGCGATCGCGACGGCGCAGCGGGCGCAAGCCCACCGGGCCCTCCCGCAAGGTGACCGGCCAGCCGGGAGTCACCGAGGCGCTCACCCCCCTCCGCTAGTGGTCGCCGCCGTGCACCTGGTCGACGGCGTGGCCCAGCACCGGGCCGAGCACGGCCAGCGCGTCACGCACCCCGCCCGGCGAGCCCGGCAGGTTGACCACGACCGTCGACCCGGCGACTCCCGCGAGCCCGCGCGAGAGCGCCGCGGTCGGCACGCCGTGCGCGAGCCCGTAGGCGCGCAGCGCCTCGGGGATGCCCGGGAGCTCCCGGTCGAGAACGCCGCGGGTCATCTCCGGCGTGCGGTCGGTTGGTGTGATGCCGGTGCCGCCCGAGGTGACCACGACGTCGTACGACGCCGCGACGGCCTCACGCAGCACCTCGGCCACCGGCTCGCCGTCGGGTACCACGCGCGGTCCGTCGACCTCGAAGCCGAGCCCGGCCAGCCCCTCGACGAGCACCGGACCGGTGCGGTCCTCGTAGACACCCGCGGAGGCCCGGTTGGACACGCTCACGACCAGCGCCTTCACGTGGCCGCTCCGGGACGCCGCCACTCGCCGGTCTTGCCGCCCGACTTCCTCTCGACGCGCACCTCGCTGATGACCGCCGCCGGGTCGACCGCCTTGACCATGTCGACCAGCGCCAGGCCGGCGACGGCGACGCAGGTCAGCGCCTCCATCTCCACGCCGGTGCGGTCCGCCGTGCGCACGGTCGCGGTGATCGCGACCGAGTCGCCGCCGACCTGCAGGTCCACGCTCACGCCGTGGATCGCGATCGGGTGGCAGAGCGGGACAAGGTCGGGCGTGCGCTTGGCCGCCTGGATCCCGGCGATGCGGGCAACCGCGAGGGCATCTCCCTTGGGCAGCCCACCGCCGCGCAGCAGGGCGACCACCTCCGGTGACACGAGCACGCGACCGGAGGCCGTCGCCTCGCGGACCGTCACGTCCTTCGCCGACACGTCGACCATCCGCGCCGCCCCGGCGTCGTCGAGGTGCGTGAACCCGTGATCGGAGGTGGTCACGAATGCCTGCGCTCGAGCACCATGACGTCGACCGCGTCGCCGGAGGCGAGCTCGGTGACGTCCTCCGGGACGACGATCAGCGCGTTGGCGTGCGCGAGCCCGGCGACGAGGTGCGAGCCTGCGCCGCCGACCGGCGTGACGACGTAGCGCCCGTCACGCACATCCAGCCACGCACGCGCGAACTGCCGCCGCTCCGCGGGCGAGGTCAGCCCCTCCCCCAGGACGGCGCGCACCACGGGCCGGGAGAGTGGCTCGACACCCAGCATCCTGCGGATCACCGGGCGGACGAAGACCTCGAAGGAGACGTACGCGCTCACCGGATTGCCCGGCAACGTGATGATGGGCGTGCTGTCCGGACCGATCGTGCCGAAGCCCTGCGGCTTGCCGGGTTGCATGGCCACCTGCTCGAAGGACACCGTGCCCAGCCGCGAGAGGACCTCCTTGACGACGTCGTAGGCGCCGACGCTCACCCCACCACTGGTGAGCACCAGGTCGGCACGGATCAGCTGGTCCTCGATCGCGTCCATCAGCTGGTGGGGGTCGTCGGGCACGATCCCCACGCGGAACGCGGTGGCTCCGGCCTCGCGGGCGGCCGAGGTGAGCACGTAGGAGTTCGACTCGTGGATCTGGCCGGACGTCGTCGGCTGACCCGGCTCCACGAGCTCGCTGCCGGTCGAGAGGATCACGACGCGCGGCCGGGGTCGCACGGTGACCCGGTCGCGCCCGATCGCCGCGAGGATGCCCAGCTGGCCCGGCCCGAGCCGGGTACCGGCCGCGAGGACCACGTCGCCCCGGTGCACGTCTTCGCCGCGGCGGCGGATGTGAGCGCCTGCCTCGGGCGCGCGGGTCACGTTTACGTCGGCGAGCCCCCGGTCGGTCCACTCGATCGGGACGACCGCCTCGGCGCCGGCCGGGATCTGGGCGCCGGTCATGATGCGCACGGTCAGGCCGTGCTGCACGGAGTAGACGGCCCGCGACCCGGCGGCCACGTCGCCGACGACCGGCAGGGTGACCGGCGAGGCCGGACCGGCTCCCGCCAGGTCGTCCACGCGCACCGCATAGCCGTCCATGGAGGAGTTGTCGAACGGCGGTAGGTCGACGTCGGACACCACCTCCTCCGCAAGGATGCAGCCGTGCGCGTCCAGCAGCTGCAGGTCCAGGGGGGCGACCGGCTCGATGCCCTGGAGGATCGCAGCGAGGTGCTCGTCGACAGATCTCATCGCGGCGCCGTCCCCGTGCGGCTCGAGCGGACGGTCATGCCGGGAGCTCCGCGACGAAGGTGCGCAGCCACCCACGGAACTGGGGACCGAGGTCGTCGCGCTCGACCGCGAGGCTCACCACGGTCTTGAGGTAGTCCAGCCGGTCGCCGGTGTCGTAGCGGCGACCGCGGAAGACGACGCCGTGCACGGGCCCGTGCTCCCCCGAGCGGGCCATGGTCCGCAGCGCGTCGGTCAGCTGGATCTCACCGCCGCGGCCGGGATCGGTCGCGCGGAGCACGTCGAACACCCCGGGGGCGAGCAAGTAGCGCCCGATGATGGCCAGGTCGCTCGGCGCCCGGTCCGCGTCGGGCTTCTCGACGAGGTCGTCGATGCGTACGACGTCGGCCTCGTCGGTGGGCGAGGCCGCGGCACAGCCGTACAGGTGGATCTGGTCACGCGGCACCTGCATGAGCGCCACGACGCTGCCGCCGTGACGAGCGTGGACGTCCAGCATCGTCTCGAGCAGCGGGTCGCGCGGATCGATCAGGTCGTCACCCAGGAGCACGACGAACGGCTGCTGCCCGACGTGGCGCGCTGCGCACAGCACGGCGTGGCCGAGGCCACGGGGGTCGCCCTGGCGGGTGTAGTGCAGGTCGGCCGTCACCGAGGACTCGCGCACGCGGGCCAACCGCTCGTGGTCACCCTTGGCCTCGAGGGCGTTCTCGAGCTCCCAGTTGCGGTCGAAGTGGTTCTCGATGGCGTTCTTGTTGCGACCGGTCACCAGCAGCACGTCGTCCAGCCCGGCGGCCACAGCCTCCTCGACGACGTACTGGATGGCCGGTTTGTCGACGACCGGGAGCATCTCCTTGGGCGTGGCCTTGGTCGCCGGGAGGAAGCGGGTACCGAGACCGGCGACCGTCACGACGGCCTTCGTGACGGTGCGCGTCCGAGTGCCTGCCACGTCCCAGACCCTAGGGCATCCCACCGGACCGGAACGCGGTTCGCGCCCCTAGTGGCCGACCGGCGCGGTGGCCTCCTCGCCGGCCACGTGCCAGCGGTCGCGGCCCTCGTGCTTGGCGACGTACAGCGCCCTGTCGGCGGAGCGCATCAACGTGGCTGCGCTGGACCCGTGCTGGGGGAAGGCCGCCACGCCGATGGAGACGGTGACCGTGAGCGGCTCCTCGCCGTCACCCTGGAACGGCTGACGTCGGACCGCCAGACAGATGCGCTCGGCGAGCTGGGCAGCACCCTCGATGGTCGTCTCAGGAAGCACGACCACGAACTCCTCGCCGCCGTACCGGGCGTAGGTGTCGACCTCGCGGATCTGGTCCTGCACCCGCTGCGCGAGCTCGCGCAGGACCGTGTCGCCCCGCGCGTGGCCGTAGGTGTCGTTGACCGCCTTGAAGTGGTCGAGGTCCAGCATCAGCACGGCGAGGGGGCGCTCGAAACGGGTGGACCGCTCGATCTCGCGGGCCAGGCTCATGGACAGGTAGCGGAAGTTCCACAGTCCCGTGAGAGCGTCGGTCGTGGACAGCCGCTGCGCCTCCTGGTGCAGCTGCACGTTGTCGATGGCCGTGCTCGCCTGCCCGGAGAGCGTGCGCAGGGCGTCGTCGTCGGTGGCGTCGAACGGCCGGCCGTACAGCGCGAGGACGCCGGTGACCGCTCCCATGCTGCGCAGCGGGGTCGCGAGGATCTGGCCCCTGCGCGGCTCGTCGGAGGCCGGGTTCAGCTCCGGAGGGCCGGAGGAGAGCTCGCCGCGCACGCTCTCGCCGGTGGCGATGACCCGGCCCAGCACGCCGGCGCCGACGGTGACCCCGGTGGGCGCCGGGATCCCCGCCTCGTGCAGCCCCATCTGGGCCACCAGGCGCAGCTGGTCGGGAGCGCCGTAGAGCACCACGCCGGCCTCCGCCCGGAGGGTGGCGACCGCCGTCTCGAGGACCACCTGCAGCAGTCCCTCCAGGTCGTGGGTGCTCATCAACGTGTCGCCGATGCGCTGCAGGCTGTCGCGCAGGTCCTCGCGGCTCTGCTCCAAAGCCGTCATGTTGCGCCGCAGCTCGGTGGTCATGTGGTTGAACGCCTCACCGAGCCGGCCGGCCTCGCCCTCGCCGACCGTGTCGAGGCGGGCGTCCAAGTCGCCATGAGCCACCCGCTCGGCCACCTCGGTCAGATCGGTGAAGGGCTGGCTGAGGCTGCGCGCCAAGGACGTGACCAGCAGAACGGCCGCTGCGGCGCCGGCGGCAAGGATCAGCACGAACCCCGCGACGAGCGCGGAGCTCAACCCCGGGTCTCGCGACGCGACCACGACCGTGAACGGCGAGCCGCGGCCCTGCGCGACGACCGCCGCCACCCAGCCGCCGGCCGAGACGACCCCCACGCGGCCACGGGCGATGCGCACCACGGCGCGCGTGTCCGCGGCCGGTGCGCTGGTCGCCACCAGCCTGCCGTCGCGCAGCAGGACGACCTCGTTGTCGACCCCGGTCCGCGCCGCGAGGCGGGTGAGCAGCGCCCGGTCGAGGACCCGTGCGGTGACGGCGCCGCCCGAGACGCCGCTGGTGCTGACGGCGGAGGCGAGCACCGGTCCGAGCGCGGCACCGGCGGTGCAGTCGGGCAGGCTGCCCGGCCCCGGCACCCCCGGGGGGAGCCGGCCCGCCTGCGCCACGGGGGTGCCGGACGGCCCCAGCAGCGCGGCGTAGTCGGCAACGCTCGGCACCACCGTGCGGACCGCGTGCTGCGGGGTGGACGCCGCGGAGGCGTTGGCCACCAGCTGTGAGGCGAGGACGAGCTCGTTGCACTCGGCAGCGATCTCGGCCCGCATGGCGACGGCCGCCCCGCGCACCGAGGCGGTGCGCTGGCTGCTCTGGACCTCGGGGACGACCAGGACGAGCACCAGGCCACCCACGAGGATCGGCACGAGGAAGAGTGCACCGAGCACGAGGTACAGGCGGGACCTCAGGCTCATCCCGGCACCGCCCTTCCTGCACACTCTCGCGGCAGGCCGGTGCGCTGCTGCGATGCTGCCACCGTGACAGCGACCCCGACCAAGGAGGAACTGCGCACGCGCGTCGCCGCGACGCGGCGCGCGATGACGCCGCGTGCCCGCGAGGTCGCCGGGGTTGCGATCTCACGTGCCGTGCTGCAAACCGTGGACACCTTGTCCGCTGCCACCGTGGCCGCTTACCTGTCCATCGGCACGGAGCCCCCGACACATGACCTCGTAGCGACCCTGCGGTCGAGAGGCGTGCGCGTGCTCCTTCCGGTGCTGCTCGACGACCTCGATCTCGACTGGGCAGACTACGACGGGTCCGCGCACCGTGCCCAGGGTTCGCCGGGGTTGTGGACAGCCACGGGCGCGCGGCTGGGGACGGACGCGGTGGCGGGCGCCGACGTGGTGGTCGTGCCTGCTCTGGCGGTCGACGGACGGGGCACCCGTCTCGGGCGGGGCGGCGGCTCCTACGACCGCGCGCTGGCCCGGGTGCCGCAGCAGCGGCCCGTGGTGGCCCTGCTGTACGACGGCGAGGTGCTGCCCGCCGTACCAGCGGAGGCGCATGACCGACCCGTGACCGCGGCCATCAGCCCCGCAGGACTGCGCCGGTTCGCCTGAGCGGGGGCGATCGGAAACGATAGGGCACCACGTCGTCCAGGGAGGGGTACGTGACGGCCGACCAGCTGGACACGTTGCTGCTGCTCGGCGCCGTCGTGCTGCTCGTCGCGATCGCAGCTGTGCGGCTCTCGGTCGGCACCGGCCTGCCCTCGCTGCTGCTCTACCTGGGCCTGGGCGTCGTGCTCGGCGAGAACGTGCTCGGCGTCGACTTCGACGACGCGCAGCTCGCCCAGGCGCTGGGCTACGCCGCGCTGGTCATCATCCTGGCCGAAGGCGGCCTGACCACGTCGTGGG
This sequence comes from Actinomycetota bacterium, assembly GCA_030841035.1. Classification (GTDB taxonomy): domain Bacteria; phylum Actinomycetota; class Actinomycetes; order JACCUZ01; family JACCUZ01; genus BP-173. The sequence goes on along the minus strand of JAVEDI010000018.1, from coordinate 51,359 downwards.
CGGAGATCCGCCCGGCGGTGCCCGCGGCCGCCTCGCTGGCCACCCTCGGCACGGCGGTGTCGGTGCTCGTGACCGGCGGCGCGGCTCACCTGCTTCTCGGTGTCGACTGGCGGCAGGCCCTGCTCATCGGCGCCGTGCTCGCGCCGACCGACTCGGCCGCCGTCTTCTCGGTGCTGCGCCGGGTGCCCCTGCCGGCGCGCCTGTCCGGACTGCTCGAGGCGGAGTCCGGCTTCAACGACGCCCCCGTGGTGATCCTGGTCGTCGCGCTCTCGGCCGTGCATGCCCCCACGTGGTGGCAGCTGCTCGGGCTGATCGTGGTCGAGCTCGCGATCGGCGCGGTGGTCGGGCTCGGGGTCGGCTGGGTGGGTGCGTGGTGGGTGCGGCGCATCGCGCTGCCCGCGTCGGGCCTCTACCCGCTGGCCGTGCTCGCGTTGTGCGTCCTGGCGTACGGCGCCGCGGCCGTGCTGCACGGCAGCGGCTTCCTCGCCGTCTACCTCGCGGCCCTCTTCCTCGGCAACGCCCGCCTGCCGCACCGCCCGGCCACCCGCGGCTTCGTCGAGGGGCTGGGCTGGCTCGCCCAGATCGGGCTGTTCGTGATGCTCGGGCTGCTGGTCACGCCCAAGGACCTGGGATCCTCGATCCTGCCCGCGCTCGGCGTCGGGCTGGCCCTGCTGGTGGTGGCCCGGCCCCTGGCGGTGTGGCTCTCGGTCGGCTGGCTGGGCGTCTCGCGGCGGGAGCGGCTGCTCCTGTCGTGGGCGGGCCTGCGCGGAGCGGTCCCCGTCGTGCTGGCCACCGTGCCCGGCGACGACGACATCTTCAACCTGGTGTTCGTCCTGGTGGTGGTGTTCACCCTGGTCCAGGGGCCGACGCTGCCGTGGGTCGCCCGGCGGCTCGGCCTGATCACCGTGGGCGCGACCCAGAGCCTGGACATCGAGTCGTCCCCCCTGCTGCGCCTCGATGCCGACCTGCTGCAGGTGCACGTCGACGCCGGCTCCAAGCTGGCCGGCGTCGAGGTCTTCGAGCTCTACCTGCCGACCGGCGCCTCCATCACGCTGATCGTGCGGGACGGCGCAGCGTTCGTCCCCCAGCCCTCGACCCCGTTGCGGATCGGTGACGACCTCATCCTGGTCGCCGCCGCGGCGACGCGCGGCGACGTGGAGAAACGGCTGCGGGCGGTGTCCCGCGGCGGACGGCTGGCCGGCTGGCGGCGCGACAGCGCCCGCTGACCGCCGCCGCCGGTAGGATCGGCGCGGATCGGCGGACGTCGCCGAGGACGCCCGCAGGAGGTGCGCCGCGACGGCTCGCCACCCGCTCGCAGGACGGGAGCCACCGGTCGTGTCGCAGACGCTGCCGCGCCGCGCCGCCGCACTGGTCGTCACCGCTCTCGCGCTGCTCCTCCCGCTCGCCGGCGGCGCAGCCCCCGCCGCTGCGCGCAGCGTCGCGCGCAGCGCCTCGACGAGCGTGGGAGCGGCGGTCGTCGCTGCGCCCTCGCAGGCCACGACCGGTCAGCACCGTCGCGCCCGGGCCCCCGGCGGCCATGCTGGTCCCTCGCGCGCCGCCCGCCACGAGCGCCGGGCCAGCGCGCTGCCCCCGGCAGCGCACCGCACGGGTCACCTCCCGCACACCCCGGTCCGGCCCACCAGGTGCGCGGCCGGGAACATCGGCCAGCCGGGCACGTGCTCGGCTGTCCTGCACCGGCCGGGCCTGCGCGCGGCCGGGCGCTTCCTGCCGGTCGGCGCCGGTCGCTCCCCCCCTCCTCCTGCGGTCGCTGACGTCCCCGTCGTCCCCCGCGCCCGCCCCGCCTGACTCTCCTGGCGTGGGCTCCGGCGCACGCTCCGCAGGAGGCTTTCCATGTCTGCACCACTGGTGCGCGCCCTCGTCGCCCTCGGCCTCGTCGCCGGCGCGCTGTTCTTCGCCCTGAGCACTCCCGCCCGTCTCGGTCTCGACCTGCGTGGCGGCACCCAGATCGTCCTCGAGACGCGTGACTCCCCGACCGTCGTCGCGAACGTCGAGTCCACCGACCGAGCCCTGGAGGTGCTGCGCCGCCGCGTCGACGCCCTGGGTGTCGCCGAGCCGTCCATCACCCGCTCGGGTGCCAGGCGCATCATCGTCGAGCTGCCGGGGCTGCAGGACCCCCGCGAGGCCGCCGAGGTCATCGGCCGCACCGCGCAGCTGACCTTCCACCCCGTGCTGGGCGCGGCCACACCGACGCCCTCACCGGCAGCCGACGGGTCGGACCCAGCACCGCCCAGCGAGCCTGCTGAGCCCGCCGGCTCCCGGACCATCGAGGACGAGGACGGGCAGCCGATCCGTGTCGGGCCTGCGGTTCTGACCGGCGAGGGCGTCAAGAACGCCGCCGGGGAGATCGACCCGCAGGGCGTCGGCGGCTGGTTCGTCACGATCGACTTCAACGGCAGCGGCGGCAGGACGTGGGCGGAGCTCACGGGCAGGGCGGCGTGCGCGGCCCCCGGCGACCCGGCGCGGCGGGTCGCGATCGTGCTCGACGACGAGGTCATCTCCTCACCCCAGGTCGACCCCTCGGTCGCCTGTGACGTCGGCATCCCGGGGGGCTCGACGCAGATCACCGGCCAGTTCAGCGCTGCCGAGGCCAAGGACCTCGCCGCACTGGTGAAGGGCGGCGCGCTCCCGGTGCCCGTCGAGGTGATCGAGCAGCGCACCGTCGGCCCGACTCTCGGAGCAGCAGCCATCGACGCGAGCGCCAAGGCCGCGGTCGTGGGCGTGCTGCTCACCGGCCTGTTCATCCTCGTCATCTACCGCCTCGTCGGCGCCCTGGCCACGGTCGCGCTGGCGGCGTACGCACTGATCAGCTACGCGGCGCTCGTGGCCCTGGGCGCAACGCTCACCCTGCCGGGGCTGGCGGGCTTCGTGCTGGCGATCGGCATGGCGGTCGATGCCAACGTGCTGGTCTTCGAGCGAGCCAGGGAGGAGTACGCCGCGATGCGGCGCAAGTCGTTGCGTGGTGCCCTGGCCACCGGCTTCCGCAAGGCGTGGACGGCGATCCTGGACTCCAACGTCACCACGCTGCTGGCGGCCGGGCTGCTGTTCTTCCTCGCGTCGGGGCCGGTCCGGGGCTTCGGGGTCACGCTGTCGATCGGCGTGCTCGCCTCGATGCTGTCGGCGCTGGTCATCACCCGGGTGCTCGCCGAGTGGGCGGTCAACCGGCGTGGCGTCATCAGCCGGCCGCGGTGGACGGGCATCGACCGCACCGGCAAGGTGCGTGACTGGCTGACTCGTCGCAACCCCGACCTGATGCGGCGGCGCCGGTTGTGGCTGGCGGTCTCGGGCGTCCTCACCCTGCTCGCGCTCACCGGCATCGGCGTACGCGGGCTGGACCTCGGCGTCGAGTTCACCGGCGGTCGGCTGGTGGAGTACTCCACCAGCCGGCCGGTCGACGTCGACCAGGTCCGGGAGACGGTCAGCGATGCCGGCTTCCCGCGGGCCGTCGTGCAGACGTCCGGGGCCGAGGGGGGCGGCGAGAACATCTCGGTGCGCACGGCCGGGATGACCAACGACGAGGAGGCGCAGGTCCGCGCGGCCCTGGCGGGGCGCGGTGGCGAGGTCACCAAGGTCCGCGACGAGCTGATCGGAGCGAGCCTCGGCGACGAGCTGAGACAGAAGGCGTTGATCGCGCTGGCCGTGGCGTTGGGCGCGCAGCTGCTCTATCTGGCGATCCGGTTCCGGTTGACCTTCGGCGGGGCGGCTGTGCTGGCCATGTTCCACGACGTGGCGATAGTGACGGGCCTGTTCGCCTGGCTGGGCAAGCCGATCGACGGCGTCTTCCTCGCTGCGCTGCTGACCGTGATCGGCTACTCGGTCAACGACTCGGTCGTCGTCTTCGACCGGGTCCGGGAGTCGTTGGCGCGCAGCAAGAAGACGCCGTTCGCCACGGCCGCCAACGAGGCCGTGCTGCAGACGCTGCCGCGCACGGTCAACACCGGGATGGGCGCCGTCTTCATCCTCGCGACGCTGCTGCTGGTCGGCGGCGACTCCCTGGCCGACTTCGCCTTGGCGCTGCTGCTCGGCATCGGTGTCGGCACCTACTCCTCGGTGTTCACCGCCACCCCGCTGGCAGTGGTCTTCGACGCCACCAGGTCGGGTCGGCCCCGCTACTCGGCGGAGTAGCCCGGCGCAGCGGCAGTCTGGGAGGGGCGGCCGATGCATTCGTAGGCGAACCCGGCGCGCCGCACCTGCTCGGGATCGAGCAGGTTGCGGCCGTCGATGATCAGTGGGCGGGCCATCAGGTCGCGGATCTCGGCCCGGGCGAGGTCGGCCAGCTCCGGCCACTCGGTGACGATGACCGCGGCGTCGGCACCCTCGACCGCCTTCTCGACGGTCGGGCACTGCGTCGCGGCCGGCAACAGGTGCTCCGCCGAGGCCACCGGGTCCCAGGTGCGCACCTCGGCAGCCTCGGCGAGCAGGCGCGACGCGAGCACCAGGCTGGGGGCCTCACGCATGTCGTCGGTGCCCGGCTTGAAGGCCAGTCCCAGCAGGGCCACGCGCCGCTGCCGCAGGTCGCCCAGATGCTTCTGCAGCTTGCCGATGACCCGGCGCTTCTGCAGCTCGTTGACCTCGATGACGGAGGAGAGCAGCTGGAAGTGGTAGCCGGAGTTGCCCGCCAGCTGCTTGAGCGCGGAGATGTCCTTGGGGAAGCAGGACCCGCCGAAACCGATGCCCGCCTTGAGGAAATGCCGGCCGAGCCGGTGGTCGAGCCCCATGCCCTCGGCGACCGCGGTCACATCGGCACCGACCAGCTCGCACACGTTGGCGATCTCGTTGATGAAGCTGATGCGCGTGGACAGGAACGCGTTGGAGGCCATCTTGATCATCTCGGCCGAGCTGACATCGGTGCGCACGATCGGTGCGGTCAGCGTGGCGTAGAGCTCGGCCACGACCCCGGCGTCGGCCGGGTCGAAGGCACCGACGACGACCCGGTCCGGCGACATGAAGTCATGCAGCGCGGTCCCCTCGGCCAGGAACTCGGGGTTGGACACGTAGCCGACGTTGGTCAGCCCGCGAGCGTCGAGCGCGGCGCGCACCTTGTCTCCCGTGCCGACCGGCACCGTCGACTTCATGACCAGCACGATGCGCCGGTCGAGCGCGGGCAGCTCGTCGACGACCCTCCAGACCGCCGACAGGTCGGCGTCGCCCGAGTACGTCGGCGGCGTGCCCACGGCGACGTACACGAAGTCCGCCCCGTCGACGGCCTCGGCAACCTCCGTCGTGAACGTCAGGCGGTCGCGGTTGCGCTCGACCAGCGCGTCCAGGCCCGGCTCGTAGATCGGGATCTCGCCGCGCCGCAGCACCTCGATCTTCTCCGGCAGGACGTCGCGCAGCACGACCCGGTGGCCGAGGTCGGCGAAGCAGGCGCCGGTCACGAGCCCCACGTAGCCGGCGCCGAACACGGCAATGCGTCCGCTCATCGCGGGGAGCCTACTGGTCCGCGCGGCGGGGGCGACCAGGCCGTACGCCGTTCGGAACCGCTCAGCGGGGCGGGGCGGGTGGCCGCAGCGTGCCGTCCGGGTCGAGCCGGCCGAGGACCGCCTCGGCGATCGTGGTGAGCTGGCGAACCTGCGCGGGGCTCAGCGCGTCGAAGACGTGGTCGCGCACGGCGCGCACGTGCCCTGGCGCGGTGGCCACGACCACGTCCCAGCCCTCGTCGGTCAGGACGGCGACGTTGCCTCGCCGGTCCTCGGCCGACTTCTCACGCCGGACCCAGCCGCGCTCCTCGAGCCTGGCGACCGTGTGCGAGAGCCGGCTCGGCGACGAGTTGGCCCGCGCCGCCAGCTCGCTCATGCGCAGCGACCGATCGGGGGCCTCGGAGAGCATCGCGAGCACGATGTAGGAGGAGTGGCTCAGGTCTGCGTCCCGCTGCAGCTGCTGGTCCAGTGCTGCCGGGAGCAGGGCCGTCATGCCCAGGAAGGCACGCCAGGCGCGCTGCTCCTCCTCGTCCAGCCATCGCGTCGTCGCCATGCCCGGAGGATAGCGGAATGATTGATGGTTCAACTATGTTCACGAGGGTGACGTGACGAGTTGACGCTTCCAGGAGGCACGATGACCCAGCAGGACGCGCTCGCAACCACCGAGCAGCACGAGGGGCGCATGCCGGCCCTCTACCTCGGGCACGGCGCGCCACCGCTGGTGGACGACGAGCTGTGGACCAGCCAGCTGCGCGCCTGGGCGGGCGAGCTGCCGCGTCCGAGCTCGATCCTGATGATCTCGGCGCACTGGGAGTCGGCACCTCTCACGCTCGGCGCCACAGCCACCGGCGTACCCCTCGTCTACGACTTCGGCGGCTTCGCGCAGCGCTACTACCGCACGCAGTACCGCTCGCCCGGAGCACCGGAGCTCGCGGCCGCGGTGACCGCGCTGATGCCCGACTCGGAGCCGGTCGTCCAGCAGCCGGACCGGGGCCTCGACCACGGCGCCTACGTGCCGCTGACGGTGATGTACCCCGACGCCGACATCCCGGTGCTGCAGGCGTCGCTGCCGACCATGGACCCGACCCGGCTGCTCGAGCTGGGCAGGCGGCTGCGCCCGCTGCGCGACGAGGGCGTGCTGATCATCGGCAGCGGGTTCCTGACCCACGGCCTGCCGTTCCTGCGTGACTGGCGCCCCGACGCCGCCGCGCCGGGCTGGTCCAGTGACTTCGACGCCTGGGCGGGTGAGGCGATCGCCCGCGGTGACGTCGACGAGCTGGCGGCCTTCCACGACCACGCACCGGGCATGCCCTACGCCCACCCCACCGTCGAGCATCTCGCTCCGCTGTTCGTCACGCTCGGCGCGGCCAGCGACCCGCACGCGCCTGCCCGCCAGGTCATCGACGGCTTCTGGCTCGGGCTCGCCAAGCGCTCCCTCCAGGTCGCCTGACCACCGCCACACCCTCACCAGGAAGCCCCTCATGACCACTGAATCCGTGCCCACCGCGTCCCACCACAAGAGCGCGAGCACCGCCCGGCCGCTGCACCCGCTGCTCGCCCAGCGATGGAGCCCGCGGGCCTTCGACGCCGGTTCGGCGCTGACCGGCGAACAGGCGACCGCGCTGCTCGAGGCCGCCCGCTGGGCCCCGTCGGCCAACAACAGCCAGCCCTGGCGCTTCCTGCTGGCCCGCCGCGGTGGAGCGGCCTTCGACCGGCTGTTCGCCACGCTCGCCGCCGGCAACCAGGTCTGGGCCGGCGAGGCGTCCGCGCTGGTGCTGGTGGCCGCCCAGGTGCACGACGCCGACGGGACGCCGATGCCCTGGGCGCGTTACGACACCGGTCAGGCGGTCGCCCATCTCAGCACCCAGGCCGAGCACGAGGGGCTGGCGGTGCACCAGCTCGGCGGCTTCGACGCAGTGCGGGCCGCGGCGGCGTTCGGCCTCGACGAGAGCCTGGCTCCGGTCGTCGTCCTCGCCGTGGGGTCCCGCGCCACGGGCGAGGGCCTGCCGGAGCCCTTCGCGGCCCGGGAGCGGGCGCCGCGGGAACGTCAGCCGCTCGACGACCTGCTGCTCAGCGCCAGCGACCCGATCGACTGCGAGCTGGCGCTCTCCGCCTGATCCGCCTGCTCGCTGCTGCGGTCAGTCCCGGCTCTCGGCGTCGGGCCCCGCGGGTCCGAAGAGTCCCAGCACCTGCCAGCCGCGGTCCGGGAACCCCGCCGCTTCGGCAACCCGTGCGGAGGCGAGGTTGTGCGGGTCGTGCAGGTACGTCGGCACGGCCCCTGCCGCGAGCACGTGCCGCGCCGCCTGGGCTACGAGCCGGCGCGCCAGGCCCTGCCCGCGCGCGTGCGGCTCGGTGCCCACCGACAGCTCGTGCCCGTGGGCGTCGTGCCGCTTGATCCCGACCCCGGCAAGGTAACGACCGCGCTCGTCGCGCGCGATCAGGACCGCACCGCCGAAGGGGCGCAGCCACTCGGGCACCCCCGGGTCGTCGTAGGGCACCCACTCCCCCGAGTCGTCCAGCGGAGCCGGCTGGGTCGTCCAGCGGAACACCCCCGCACGGACCAGGTGCGCGGGCCTGCCCAGGACGTGCGGCAGGTCGCGCAGCAACGCGGCGAGGTCCGTGGCCCGCGCACGCACCTCGGCGGAGACCATCGGCGGTACGCCGACCGCCACCGCGCCGTCGGGAGCCACGACTCCGGTGACCGGGTGCACGGCCCCGTCCCAACCGGGCGCGGCGTTGCGCGGGTTGCCGGCGACCGCGGGCGGCACGCCAGGGGGCCAGGTTCCGACCCAGCCGGACAGGTGCGCGACCAGCTCCGCAGGTACGTCGGTGTGCGCCTCGGTCGCGGTCACCGGGCGGCACCGGCGTACCTCGGCTGCGACCGGCGGGCGCCCACGGTCGCCCCCTCATCGGTCCCGGGGCGGAAGCGGCGCAGCCGCAGGCTGTTGGTGACCACGAAGAGCGAGCTGGACGCCATCGCGGCACCGGCGACCGTGGGGTTGAGCAGCCCGGCGGCGGCGAGCGGCAGGGCCGCCACGTTGTAGGCGAAGGCCCAGAACAGGTTGTGCTTGATGGTGTGCAGGGTCGCCCGGGACAATCGGATGGCGTCGGCCGCCAGCCGCAGGTCGCCACGCACCAGCGTCAGGTCCGATGCGTGCATCGCGATGTCGGTGCCGGTGCCCATCGCCAGGCCGAGGTCCGCGGTCGCGAGCGCCGGAGCGTCGTTGACACCGTCGCCGACCATCGCGACGACCCGACCCTGCGCCTGCAACGCAGCGATGACGGCCGCCTTGTCGGCGGGCATCACCTGCGCGTGCACGTCGGACTCTGCGATGCCGACCTCGGTCGCGACCGCCCGGGCCGCACCGGGGTTGTCGCCGGTGAGCAGCACCGGTCTCAGCCCCAGGCCGCGCAACCGGCGCACCGCCTCGGCGGACGTGGCCCTCACCGTGTCGCCGAGGACGACGAACCCGTGCACCGCGCCGTCCCAACCCACCCACACCGGCGTGCGCCCCGCGGTCTCGGCCGCCACCGACGCGGCGACGAGGTCGTCGGCCGCCACCAGGTCCCAGCGCTCAGCCAGCCAGCCGCGGCGCCCGACGACGACGTCGACCTCCCCGACGGTGCCGCTCACGCCCCGGCCGTCGTGGTCCTCGAACGAGGTCACGGGCAGCAGGCCGCCGCGGTCGCGCGCCGCCGCAGCCACGGCCCGCGCGAGGGGGTGCCCGCTGGCGTCTTCGAGGGAGCCGGCCAGCGCGAGCAGCCGGTCGGCGTCGGTATCCGGCGCCACCACCACGTCGAGCACGCGCAGCCGGCCGGTCGTGACCGTGCCCGTCTTGTCCAGCACCACCGTGTCGATGCGGCCGGTCGACTCCAGAACCTCCGGGCCCTTGATGAGGATGCCCAGCTGGGCGCCGCGTCCGGTGCCCACCATCAGCGCGGTCGGCGTGGCCAGGCCGAGCGCGCACGGGCAGGCGATGACGAGTACGGCGACCGCAGCCGTGAACGCCACGCCGGCTCCGCCGCCTGCGGCGAGCCACGCGACCGAGGTCAGCACCGACAGCACCAGCACGCAAGGCACGAACACCGCGGACACCCGGTCGGCCAGCCGTTGCACCCGCGCCTTTCCGTTCTGGGCTGCCTCGACCAGCGCGGCCATCTGGGCCAGCTGTGTGTCGGCACCCACCCTGGTGGCCCGCACGACCAGCCGGCCGCCGACGTTCACCGTGGCGCCGACGACCGCATCGCCGGTGGTGACCTCGACCGGCACCGACTCGCCGGTGAGCATCGAGGCGTCCACGACCGAGCGGCCCGAGTCCACCACCCCGTCGGTGGCGATCGTGTCCCCGGGCCGCGCGACGAACAGGTCGCCGACGCCGAGCTCGGCGATCGGCACCCGAACCTCTACGAGGCCGTGGCCCTCGCCGCGCAGCACCGCCACGTCCGTGGCTCCCATGTCGAAGAGCGCACTCAGTGCTGCGCGCGAGCGGGTCCCGGCGATCGCCTCGAGGTAGCGGCCGAGCAGCAGGAACACGGTGACGGCCGAGGCGACCTCGAGGTATATCTCGGTCGCGCCGGAACCGCGGACCGGCAGGAGGGTGAACTCCATGCGCGTCCCGGGGAGCCCGGCGTCACCCAGGAACAGCGCCCACAGCGACCACAGGTAGGCCGCGCCGACGCCGAGGGAGACCAGCGTGTCCATCGTCACGGCGCCGTGGCGCAGGGCCCCCCACGTGGCGCGGTGGAACGGGAGCGCGCCCCAGACCACGACCGGAGAGGCGAGCACCAGCGCGGCCCACTGCCAGCCGTCGAACTGCAGCGCACGGATCATCGACAGCAGCACAACGGGCCCGGTCAGCACGCTGCTGACCAGCAGCCGCTCCCGGAGCCGCCGCGTCGGCTCGTCCGGCGGCTCCGCAGCGCTCGAGCCCGCGTCGGCGGCGGGAGGTGCCGGCAGCGACGCCTGGTAGCCGGTGGCCTCCACCACGGCGACCAGGTCGTCGGTCGACACCGACGTCGGCGCCTGCACGAGCGCCTTCTCGGTGGCGTAGTTGACCGACGCGACGACGCCCTCGACCTTGTTCAGCCTCTTCTCGACCCGCGCGGCGCACGACGCGCACGTCATCCCGCCGATGAGCAGCTCGACCCGGCGAGCGTCCTGCCCGGCGTCGGCCGACCCTGCCGGCATCATGGGGCGCCCAGGAGGCGGTGGGTCCGCGTCGTCATGGAGGTCACGAGCGTACGAGCCGGGCGATGGCGGCCGACGCCTCCCTGACCTTGAGCTGCGCCTGCTCGCCGCCGGCGTGGATCGCGTCGGTCACGCAATGGTCGAGGTGCTCCTCGAGCAGCAGCAGGGCGACCGACTCCAGCGCTTTCGTCGCCGCCGACACCTGGGTGAGCACGTCGATGCAGTAGGCGTCCGACTCGACCATCCGCTGCAGCCCACGCACCTGGCCCTCGACGCGGCGCAACCGCTTGAGGTGGGCCTGTTTGTGCTCGGAGTAGCCCGGCGACGTCGCGTCCACAGCGCACTCCTCGGTCAAGGTTCGAACGACCGGGGTGGTATCCCTCGGCTGATGCGAACATACCCCGCAGGGGTATCACCGGCAAGCGGCGGGGCCCGCCCGGCGATACTGGGCTCGCGGCACAGCGAGAAGGAGGGTGAGCCATGGGCACGGGACATGACCACGCGCACCCGCCGGGCTCGCCCCGGCGGCTCACCGTGGCCCTGGTGCTCAGCCTGGTCACCCTGCTGGTGGAGCTGGTCGGTGCTGCCGTGTCGGGCAGCCTGGCGCTGCTGGCCGACGCCGGGCACCTGCTCACCGATGCGTTCGGCCTGTCACTCGCGCTGGCCGCGACGCTGCTGGCCCGGCGACCCGCCTCCCCCGCCCGCACGTGGGGCTACCTGCGCGCCGAGGTGCTGGCCGCCGCCACGCAGGCCGCCGTGCTGCTCGCCGTCGGGGTGTTCGTGCTCGTCGAGGGGTTTCGCCGGCTGCTGTCGCCGCCGGAGGTCGCCTCGGCCGCGATGCTCGTGTTCGGCATCGTCGGACTGCTCAGCAACGTCGTCGCCATCACCGTCCTGGCCCGTGGCAGGCACGGCAACCTCAACATGCGAGCCGCTTTCCTCGAGGTCGTCAACGACGCGCTGGGCTCGGCCGCCGTCCTCGTCGCCGCCACCGTGATCGCTCTCACCGGGTGGCTGCGCGCCGACGCCGTTGCCTCCCTCATGATCGGCGCCCTGATCCTGCCCCGCACGTGGCGGCTGTTGCGCGAGGCCGTCGACGTACTGCTCGAGTCGACGCCGCGCGACCTCGACCTGGCCGACGTACGCGCGCACATCGAGGCCGTGCCTCATGTGCGCGACGTGCACGACTTGCACGCGTCGCGCGTCGCGAGTCATCTGCCGGTGCTCACGGTGCACGTCGTGGTCGACGACGAGTGCTTCCACGACGGCCACCTGCCGCGGCTGCTCGACGAGCTGCAGGACTGCCTGGTCGGGCACTTCGACGTGGCGCACTCCACGTTCCAGTTCGAGGCCGCCGGGCACCTCGACCACGAGTCGGCTACCCATCACTGATGGTCAGCGGCGACGTGACGGGCGCCTGCTCCTCGGCCGGTTCGACGTAGGCCTCGCCGACGAGGACCAGCCCCAGCAGCAGGACGACATCGACGTGGACCGCCGTGCACCACAGGCAGATCGCGTCGAGGCGGAACAGCTCGGCCCACACCAGGTACAGCACGAACGCTGCACCGCCGAGCAGCGCGACGGCCCGCAACCGCGGCAGCCAGGGCAGCGGGGCACGCCAGGCCTGCGGCAGGCACAGCAGGGTCATCGCGACGAAGAACAGCAGGCCGAGCAGTGCCACCGGTACGCCGAGCACCGCGGCGTAGGAGCTGGTCGTCACCTTGAGGCAGTCGACGGTCCCCGTGTCGGGACAGGCCAACGACGCGGAGCCCGAGTAGTGCTCGTAGGTGAGGTAGGCCGAGATCCCCGCACCGGCGATGCTGAGCAGCAACGACCCCGCGCTCAGCCAGGCGGGGACCCGGCGCCCGCTCACGGGGACCTGGCAAGCTTCGTCGCGGCGGCCTTGACGCCCGATGACGTGCACACGGCAGCCGGCTTCTGGTTGGTCAGCGAGCACAGTGCCGCGCTGAGCAGGTTGGCGCTGCCGTCGATGGCCTGCGCGACGGGGTCGTTCGGGTCCTTGAGACCGGCCGCGATCTGCGCGCGCGTCTTGCCCTTGAGCAGCTCGGGCGAGTAGCTCGCACCGCTGAGCGCGAACTTCCCGCCGAGGTCCAGGAACGGGATGCTGCCGGGTGAGCCGTCGACGTACGGCGGTCGGTCGTAGGTGTCGAACACCTGCTGGTCGGCCGGGCTCAGGGAGTCCAGCGGCCGGTAGCCGCCGCCGGTCCTGGGCTGGTTGGTCGTCGTCTCCACGCCGGTGAAGGCCAGGTAGTCGCTGGTGTACGTCGCCCCGTGGAAGCTGAGCGTCGGTGTGCCGGGGAACACGTCGTTGGTCGCCGACTCGGTCGCCGCCAGACCGTGCCAGGTGCCGAAGCGCGACAGCGCGACGACGACCGGCCACCGCTGCGCGGCGCAGAACGGGCAGAACTCCGCGCCGACGTACAGCACCTTGGGCTTGCCACCCTGGGTGAGCGCCGGCGCGTGGATCGCCTTCGGCACGGTGGTGACGCCGTCGACGCCGACGGCGTCCAGGGTCGACGGGGGCACCGCCGTCACCGCCCTTGCCACCGCAGCCGGCAGCGGCGTCGCGGACCCCGTCGACGTCGACGACGTCGTGGACGAGCTGTGCTTGCTGCCCAGTCCCGCAGCCTTGGCGAGCACGAGCGCCACCACGATCAGCAGCACCGCACCGACGGCGGCGACACCGAGCAGCGCCCGCCGGCGCCGCTCCGCCCGCACCTGGGCCGCCTTCAGCTGCGCGACGCGGGCGCGCGCAGCTTCCTTCCCGGTCGCACGGCTGGTCATCGCGGCGTCCCTCCGTCACGTGCCCCCGCGTCGCGTGCGTCGTGAGCGGCGAGGGACGCGAGGTAGGCGTTGTAGTCGGCAAGCGGGTCGCTGCCCGCTGGCGCGTCCCCCGCACCGCCGAGCGAGGTACGCCGCTGCGCGCGGTCGGCCACTCGGTCGAACCGGTCCGCCTCGCGCTGGTCGGAGCGGGCCCACTGCACGAAGACGGCGCCGAGCACCAGCAGGATCGGCAGCTCACCCATGGCCCAGCCGATGCCACCGCCGAGGTGCTGGTCGCCCAGCAGATCGGTCGAGAAGGGCCGGTGGAGGGCGCGGAAGTAGGCCGGGGCCAGCACCCGGTCGCCGCTCATGATGGCGATGGAGAAGAACGCGTGGAAGGGCATGGCCGCGAACAGCAGCCCGATGCGCGCGATGGGGGGGATCCGCCAGGGCGTCGGGTCGATCCCGACCAGGACGAAGAAGAAGAGGCAGCCGACGGCGACGAAGTGGAACTCCATCGCCACGTGACCCAGGTGGCTGTGCATCAGGGTCGGGAACAGCGGCGTGAAGTACAGCGCGTAGAGGCTCGCGACGAACAAAGCCAGGACGAGCAAGGGGTGGGTGACCACGCGGAACGGTCGCGAGTGCAGCACGGCCAGCAGCAGCTGTCGCGGGCCGAGCTCGCCGCGCACCCGAGGCCCCGGAAGCGCCCGCATGGCCAGCGTCACCGGCGCCCCGAGCACCAGCCCGATCGGCACGACCATGCTCAGCAGCATGTGCGCGACCATGTGCGCGCTGAACATCACGTGGCTGTAGAGCCCCAGGCCGCCGATCGTCGCCCACGCGAACACGACGAGCGCGGCGTACCACGAGACCACCCGGCCCCAGGGCCAGGCGTCGCCACGGCGGCGCACGCTGCGGATCCCGCGGGCGTACAGCAGCGCGGCCACCACGAGGAAGGTGAGGGCGAAGCCGTCGGGGACCCAGCCGAGCAGCAGGCTGCGCAGCGACGGCGGCCCCGGCATCGGGAAGCCCAGGAGCTCGGCCGCCGGCGAGCGCGCGAGCGCAGCACCAGGCGGTGTCGGGGTGCGGGAGAGCCCCACTGCAAGCCCCACGGTGGCTGCCATGACGACCAGCTCGGCGGCCGCGACGGTGAAGAACAGCCGTGCCGTCTCGCGCCGGCCGCTGGCCGTGCCGGCCCGGGCGACCACGTCAGGGACGCCACGGCGGCGGTGGTGCCACCCGAAGGCACCGAGGGCGGTCAGCGCCGCGACCTTGGCCAGCACGAGGCCGCCGTACGCCGAGGTGCCCAGCGGCGTGAAGCCCTGCAGCCGGACGCCCGCGTTGACCACCCCGCTGACAGCGACCGCGACGAAGCACCAGCCGGCCACCGTCGAGTAGCGCGGTACCGCGTGCCGCAGGGTGTCGCTGCCCTGCGCGGCCGCCCACGCGAGCCCGGCCAGGCCGCCGACCCACACCGACGCGGCGAGGACGTGCACGGCGAGGCTGGCGACCGCGAGCTCGTGGCTTCCCGTGGACGCGGCGTGCCCGGTCAAGGCCGGCGGCACGAGCGCGACCAAGGCCACCACGCAGCCGAGGGCCACCGCACGGGTGGTGGTAGCGGTGCGGGCCAGCACGCACACCACGACCACGAGAACGGCCTGCACCAGCAGCGCCCGCCCGTCGCTGGTCTGGCCGAGAAAGCTGCGCAGCAGCGTCGGGTCCAGCACCTGCCCGGGAGGGGCACCGAGGATCTCGCTGACGGTCAGGACGGCCTCGGCCACGACGGCGAGCAACCACACCGTCGCGGCGCGAGCGGCGAGCGCGACGGCCCGGGCAGGCAGGTCGGCGAGCGCGTCGCGCGGCGAGGGCAGCAGCAGGGCGGCGGTGAGCAGCAGACCGACGCTCGCCATAGCCGCGAGCTCGGCGAGCAGCCTCGCGACCGGAAGGCCCCAGCCGGTCACCGGTCCGGGGTCGGGCAGGCCGTCGGGCACCGGCTGAGGTGCGCCCCCACCCACCAGCAGAACCACGACGAGCACCACGAGAGCAACCACCGCGCCGAGCGCCGCCCAGCGCAGCGAGGCCGCGCGGGGGACCGGGCGGTCGCGCGCCACCCGGGGTCCCCGTGACGTGGCGGTCACGGCGCCGCCCGGTGGCCGTTGGCGCGCAGCGCGCGCACGAGGCCTACGCCGACCAGCGCGGCGAGCGCGACACCGGTGCCGACCACCAGCCACGCGGACTCTGACGTCGCCCCTGACGCGCTGGCGCCCCCGACGCTGCCGGGCTTCGCGGCCGGCGAGCCTGCGGAGGCAACGCCCCCGGGCTGGAACGCGAACGACGTCTGGTCGGTGACCGGGTGCCCGTCGGCCGACACGGCCCGGAACGCCACGGTGTAGCGCCCGGGAGAGGGTAGGTCGACGCCGACGGAGACCACAGCACCGGAGACGCGCGCGGGGCCGACGGCGGCCCGTTGCCCGTCGGGCCCGGTGACGAGGACCACCGCGGGCTCGGCCATGTCCTCGTCGAAGGTGAGCGTCACCCGCGACGGCGCCGCGGTGACCGTCGCGCCGTCGGCGGGATCGATCGAGACCAGCCCGGCGTGCGCCGAGGCGGGCAGCGCGAGGATCGTCGCGAGGAGCGCGAGGACGCCTGCGACGAGCACGGTCGCGAGGACGGACCAGCGTGCGGTGACCATGAGCCGCCTCTCCGGCGGTGGATCGGGTGCGGAACGTCGGTCCGCGGCCGACCCGGTCCGGGTCTGCCGCGTCAGCGAGCCGGAGCGGCGGGCGGGCCGCGACGTGGATGGGCCAGGTCGAGGGCCGCCGCGCGCAGCGCGTCGACGCGACCGCCGGTGAGCGCGACCGGTTCCCAGCCGCTACGGACGCGGACGCCGAGCAGCCGCAGGGCACGTAGGACGCCGGCCGCCAGCTCGAGCAGTCGCCAGCACCAGTGCTCGCAACGACGCAGCAGCAACGCGGTGACGACGGCCGCCGTGACGTGCGCGGTCAGCATCCCCGCGCCGGCGTGGGCGTGGCCCGACGCCACCAGACCAGCGGTGTGGCCTGCTGCGGAGTGCGCGTCACCGGCGACGGGGACGGCGTGGCCGGCGTGCGCGAACGCGACGTGCGCGACCGCCTGCAGGCTCAGCAGCAGGCCCAGCAGCGACCCCGTGGTCCAGCGCCGGGCACTGAGCGCGACGGAGACGGCGACGGTCCCGCTCAGCAGCAGCAGCGCCGGCACCGGGGCCGGCGTACCGCCGCCGAGCACATGGCCGGCGAGCGCGAGGACGCTCGCCACGCCACCGACGGCCGTGCCGCGCGCGAGCCGCCAGAGGCCCGCAGTTGCCGAGGTGGTCACATCGGGCCGGTGCTGTGCCGCGCCGCTCATGCAGGACAGGTTAGCCGTTGGTGCAGCCCCACCGCTCGCGGCGTCCCGGTCGAGACTCCGTACAGTCCCCGAGGGGGATGCGCGACCGATACATCGCGGTCAAGATGGAGGTGAGCACAACGGGGGTGAGCACCAGGTGGTAGCCGGCGAACGAGCCGTCCGTCTCTCCGCGCTTCGGCGGCTGTACGAGCTGATCGGCCGGGTCAACGGCGGCCGCGGGCTGCGCAACACGTTGCAAGCGGTCGTCGACGGGGTCGTGGACGGTCTCGGCTTCGGTGTGGCGGTCGTCAACATGGTCCACGCGGACGGCGCCTTCGAGACGGTCGCGGTGGCAGGCCCCGAGGACGCCCGGCGGCAGCTGCTCGGCGTCCGCTCGCCGGCCGACGCGTTCGAGCTGGAGTTCCAGGTCGCCGAGGACTGGGGCGGCCTGCGCTTCGTGCCGCACGACCGGATCCCCGAAGGGGCCGCCGTCGGCTGGGTGCCTCCCGTCGAGTCGTGCGACGCGCACGCCCCGGACGCCTGGCATCCCCTCGATGCCCTGTTCGCGCCGCTGCGCGCTCCGGACGGCACCTTGGTCGGGATGCTGTCGGTCGACCTCCCCCACGACGGGCGACGCCCCGGTCCGCTGCACCGTGAGCTCCTGGAGATGTTCGCCGCCCAGGCCGGTGTCGCCATCGACAACGCGCGACTAGCCGAGCAGCTGTACGCCAGCGAGGAGGCCTTCCGGCTCGCGTTCGAGGGTGCCAGCACGGGCATGTCGATGATCAGCCTCGACCCCTCCGACCCGGGCCGATTCCTGCGCGTCAACGACGCCCTGTGCGCGATCACCGGGTACAGCGCACCGCAGCTGATGGCCCGCACGTTCGCCGACATCACCCACCCGGACGACCGCGCCCCCGACGAGGCGGCGTTCATCCGCGCGCTGAGCACCACCGACCATGGCGCCTACCGGGCGGAGAAGCGCTACATCCGCCCCGACGGCACCGTCGTGTGGGTCCAGATCACCACCTCTGTCGTGCGGCTGGCCTCGGGGGAGCTGCTCTACGGCCTCACCCAGGTCGAGGACATCAGTGCCCGGCGGGCTGCGGAGGAGGAGCTGCGCCATCGGGCCGCGCACGATCCGCTCACCGGCCTGGCGAACCGGGCGACGCTGACGGAGGCACTCACTCACGCCTTGCAAGGGACCCGCGGCCGCAGCGGCCGGTCCCGCGCCGCGGTCAGCGAGGCCGCCGACCGGTACCCCGGGGCCGTGCTGTTCTGCGACCTCGACGACTTCAAGCCCGTCAACGACACGCACGGGCACGACGTCGGTGACGCCGTGCTGCGGGTGGTGGCCGCCCGCCTGCGTGAGCAGGTGCGTCCGCAGGACCTGGTCGCGCGGCTCGGCGGGGACGAGTTCGTCGTGCTTGCCGAAGGCGTCGACGTGTCCGAGGCCCAGCGGCTCGCCGAACGGCTCGGCGAGTCGGTGGCGGCGCCCATCGCCGTCGACGAGGCGACCGTCGCCGTGACGGTCAGCATCGGCATCACTGCCCTGTCCGCGCACTTCCCCGACGTCCCCGCGGTGCTGCGCGCAGCGGACGCCGCGATGTACGAGGCGAAGACCACCGCCCGAACCATCCGCTCCGCGTCCCAGCGGGCCGTCAGCTCGCCCGCCTGACCAGCCCGCGTCGGGTGCCGGCACACCGTCGCCGGGACGGGAAGGCTTCGGGGGGCACATGGGTTGGCACCGTCGATGACGACCGAGAAGCTGTCCGCCGTCGGCCTGCGCTCAGAGCGGGGGCCGGTCCTGATCGGCGTGATGCTCTCCACGGCGCTGGTCGCCCTCGACGCGACGATCATCGCGACGGCTGTGCCCTCCATCGTGCGCGACCTCGGCGGCTTCTCCCAGTTCCCGTGGCTGTTCTCGATCTACCTGCTGACGCAGGCGGTGACCGTGCCGCTCTACGGCAAGCTCGCCGATGTCGTGGGGCGGCGCCCGGTGCTGTTCTTCGGCATCGCGGTGTTCCTGGCCGGCTCGGTGCTGTGCGGCGTCGCCTGGAGCATGCCGGCCCTCATCATCGCCCGCTCCGTCCAGGGGATCGGCGCCGGCGCGGTGCTGCCGATGACGATCACGGTGGTCGGCGACCTCTATTCGGTGGAGGAACGCGCCCGGGTGCAGGGCTACGTGGCCAGCGTGTGGGGCGCCGCCTCGGTGATCGGGCCGGCGCTGGGCGGGGTGTTCTCCGAGTACCTCAGCTGGCGGTGGATCTTCTTCGTCAACATCCCCTTGGGCGCGGTGGCGACCTGGATGCTGTGGCGCAGCTTCCACGAGAGGGTCGAGCGCCGCCGGCACAACCTCGACGTCCCCGGAGCCCTGCTGCTCATCGCGGGCTCGTCGCTGGTCATCCTCGGGCTGCTGGAGGGTGGGGTCGCCTGGGGATGGGGCTCGGTCATGAGTCTCACGGTGTTCGGCCTCGGCGCCGTCGCGCTCGTGGCCTTCGTGTTGGTCGAGCGGCGCACGGATGAGCCGGTGTTGCCGCTGTGGGTCTTCCGCCACCGCGTGCTCCTCGGGGGCAACCTCGCCTCGGTGGCGATCGGCGTGGTCCTCATCGGACTGACGTCCTACGTCCCCACCTTCGTGCAGGGCGTGCTCGGCACCGGTGCACTGGTCGCCGGCTTCGCGGTGGCGGCCATGACCGTGGGCTGGCCGGTCGCCGCGTGGATGTCCGGCCGTTTCTACCTGCGCATCGGGTTCCGGAACACAGCAGTGATCGGCAGCTTCATCGTCGTTCTGGGCGCCGTGCTCGTCGCGCTGCTGGCCCCCACGTCAACGGTGCTCGCCGTCGCCCTCGCGTGTTTCGTCGTCGGCGCGGGACTGGGCCTGTGCTCCGCTCCCACGATGGTCGCAGTGCAGTCTGTGGTCGACTGGCAACGCCGCGGCGTCGTGACGGCGACGAACATGTTCTGCCGCAACCTCGGCAGCGCCCTGGGCGTGGCGGTCTTCGGTGCCGTGGCGAACGCCACGCTCGCGCACCGGTTCGCCCACCCGCCGGCCGCCGTCGCAGGCCGCCTCCCGAGCAGCGCCGACGCCGCGAGCCGCGTGTTGGGCGGTCACTCCGCGGCCGGCCCGATGACCGGCTTCGTGCGGTCGGCGCTGTACGACGCCGGGCACAACGTCTTCCGGGGCGTCCTGATCGCCGCGGTCGCCCTGGTGCTCGTGCTGTGGCTGATGCCCCGCCGGACCCACCCGATCGACGCCGCCTGAGCGCACGGTGCGACGGGTGCGCCCCAGCTCGGCATCGGACAGCTCGACCGGGCACAGCCCGCTCGCCCGCGCCTGCTCGTCCTGCGCGGGGTGAGCAGGGCGTGGACCACGAGGTCACGGACCCAGACGGTCGCGTCGCGGTGTCACCAACCGCTGTGGTCAGTACAGCTAGCAGACACGACCCTCCGCCCTTGCCTGTGTGGATCAGGCGTTCTGGCGCCCCGCTCAGCAACGCAGAGTGAGCAGCCGCGGGTGGTCAACGGGGATGGGCTAGACCCGCCCGAGCTTGCCCGTCAGCTTGGCGACCGTCCTGTCGTCGGCGCCCAGCCGGCGCAGAGACGTGGCAAGCTTCTTCGTCGCGGCAGCGGAGCGCACCACGGGCTTGCTCATGGCGGAGCGACGTGCCTTCTCGATGTTGCCCGGAGCCATGGCCCCTCCTCCCGCGCCGTCCGACGCTTCGACGGTACCCATCACAGGGCCTGGTGCGCAGTCCATCGGCGGCGGTGTTGAGCAGCGCCTGGACATCTTCGCGGCTCAGGTCGTCGAACCAGCCTTCTGGCCCGTCGAGAGCCACGCAACCGACGGTCGTCCTGCACCCGCAGCCTGAACGGGACGGTGATGGCGTGCCCGTCGCCGAGGCGGAGCTGCGCCCACAGATGGAAGACGCCGGCGGCGTAGAACCGGAGGTGCGCGTCGAACTCCGGATCGAGCCGCGTGCGGGGCGAGGCGAAACCCCCCGGCTTGGTCGACGCGGACTACTCCGACCCGCGTCCGGAGCAGCGTTGCGGAATGTCCGTAGCCGGCCGGGGCGTCCGTAGCCAGAATCGCCGGACACTCCGCTCGGACTGTCACGGCCGCCTTCATCGGAATCGGCAGGTGGACGGGAGGGGTCGCGGTGACGCACAATTGGCACTCGACGCGCCCGAGTGCCAATCCACCGGACCGGCGGGCCGACGTACAACCACCGAGAGGACGACCCGTGCCGACGTACCAGTACGCCTGCACCGACTGCGGCCACCAGCTGGAGGCCGTCCAGTCGTTCACCGACGAAGCGCTGCGAGAGTGCCCGGTCTGTCAGGGCAGGCTGCGCAAGGTCTTCAACTCGGTGGGCATCGTGTTCAAGGGCTCCGGCTTCTACCGCACGGACAGCCGCGAGAAGGCGTCCAGCGGCTCGGGCACGGACACCAAGGACGCCGGCAGCTCGACGTCGCAGACCAAGGACAGCAAGGCGAGCGACAGCAAGCCCAAGGACGGCAAGCCGTCGTCCAGCGGCTCGTCCAGCGGCTCCTCCAGCGGCTCGTCCGGTAAGTCGTCCGGTAAGTCGTCGTCCACAACGGGCAGCGCCGCCTGACCTGAGAGGAACGGCTGTGGAGGGGCCGCCGGCCCCTCCGCTCGGCATTACTGTCTGGCTCCATGGCGGCACCCAGCACGAGCTACGACGGTCCGCGGGCCGAGGTCGGCGTGATCGGCGGCTCGGGTCTCTACGACTTGCTCGACGACGCGCAGACCGTGGTCCTCGACACGCCGTGGGGACCGCCCAGCGACCCGCTCACGATCGGAGAGGTGGGCGGGCGCCGCACCGCCTTCGTGCCGCGGCACGGCACTGACCACCGGTTCCCGCCGCACCGCGTCAACTACCGCGCCAACCTCTGGGCGCTGCGCAGCGTCGGCGTCCGTCAGGTGCTCGGCCCCTGCGCCGTCGGTTCCCTCGTGGCCGCTCACGACGCGGGCACGGTGGTGGTTCCCGACCAGCTCGTCGACCGCACCTGGGGTCGTGGCCATACCTTCTACGACGACGTCGGACCGGTCGTGCACGTCGCGTTCGCCGACCCCTACTGCCCCCGGGGGCGGCGCGTCGCTGTCGACGCGGCCGACGCCAGCGGGCTGGGCCCGGTGGACGGCGGCGCGCTGGTGGTCGTCAACGGGCCCCGGTTCAGCAGCCGCGCGGAGTCGCTGTGGTACCAGAGCCAGGGGTGGACTGTCGTGGGCATGACCGGTGCCCCCGAGGCGGCGTTGGCCCGCGAGCTGGCGCTCTGCTACACGTCGATCGCGCTGGTGACCGACCTCGACGCCGGCCTCGAGCACGGGGCGGGGGTCACCCACGACGAGGTGCTGCGGGTCTTCGCGGCCAACATCCACACGTTCCGCGCCCTGCTGCTCGACGTCGTGCAAGCGCTGCCGTCCGACGACGACTGCTCCTGCCGGCAGGCCCTGGACGCCCAGCGGCTGCCCTTCGAGCTGCCGTGACCGGCGGCGGCCCTCGCGCCGGCCCGGCACTGCCCGGCTGGCTGCGTGAAGTCCGGCGCGCCGCGGCCTGGCACCGTCGCCTCCTGACCGCCGGGCTGCTGGCCGCGGCCGTGGCGTTCGCGCTCCAGGCGGTCACACCCTCGCCGCCGCCGGGTGCACGAGTCGTCGTGGCCGCCCGCGACCTGTCCGGCGGTGTCCGGGTGTCGGGCACCGACGTGACGGTGCACCGCGTGCCGCGCGACGCCCTGCCCGGTGGAGCGCTGCGGGAGCGCGCCGACGCCGAGGGGCGCATCCTGGTCGGCCCGGTCCGCAAGGGCGAGGTGCTCACCGACGTACGACTGGTCGGACGGTCCCTCCTCGAGGCCTACGGCGACACGCTGGTCGCCGCGCCGGTGCGCATCGCCGACGCCGCCTCGGTGCGTCTCCTGCACGCCGGGGACGTCGTCGATGTGCTCGCGGCCGGCGCCGACGACGGCGGCGCCGGCGCACGGCTGGTCGCCTCTGCCGTGCCCGTCGTCAGCGTGCCCGCCGCCTCCGGCTCCGTGCTGGGTCCCACCGACACGTCCGGCGCCCTGGTGGTCGTGGTCACGACCGACACGACTGCCGCGCGGCTGGCCGCCGCCGCCGTGTCGCAGCGGCTGTCGGTCGTGCTTCGCAGCGGCTGACCGCGGTCGTCACCACAGCACTGATCTGATCACCAGTGCGGCGGCCTCTCCCGAAGGAGCCGCTCGTCGTCGTCGGTCTCGTCGGGGTGCTCACCCCAGCCGAGGTCGGTGTCGTCGGAGCTGCGCTCGGGCAGCGGCGTGTCGTCGCGGCCGGGCTTCTCACCCATCCGTCCATGATAGGTGGCGCACGGACGCCCGTCCGGGGCGCCCACCAGCACGGTCAGTAAGATCTCCGGGACGTCGACGAGAGGGTGCCGACACCGTGGTCACGCCGGGCAACGAGCCTTCCCGGGCGCGCACCGCCCTCCGCGGCCTCTTGCGGCGCGCCGGCATCCGCCGCCCGGGCAGTGCGCGCGCGACCATCGCCTACCTCGAGGACAAGCGGGCCGCCCAGTCGCTGACCATCGCCGACCTCAGGGCGCAGCGTGCGCGGCTGAGCGAGACCATCGCAGGGCAGGCCGCGGAGCTTGAGCGGGTGCGCGCCGCCGCCGATGTCGCCTCCGGGCGTGACCGGCCAGATCTGTCCTACCTCTTCGTGGTGACCTATGGCCGCTCGGGCTCGACGCTGCTGCAGGGCATCCTCTCCTCGACGCCGGGCGTCGTGATCCGCGGAGAGAACGGCGCCGCCCTGAACCACCTGTTCCACTTCCACGACAAGGCGAGTCGCAGCCGGTACCGCCTCACCCGCAGCTACCCGCTGCCGGAGCGCCACTCGTGGTGGGGTATCGACGGCTACCGCGCGGACACCGCGCTGCGGAACATGCGGCAGCTGGTCCTGGAGACCCTCTTGCGGCCCGCGCCCGACACCCGGGTCGTGGGGTTCAAGGAGATCTACTGGATGCCCGACCGGATGCAGGAGTTCCTCGAGTTCATGCAGCAGCTGTTCCCCGGAGCGCGCTTCGTGTTCAACACTCGCGACCTCTCGGAGGTCGCGAAGAGCAGGTGGTGGGCGCGCAAGCCCGACGCTGAGCAGGAGCTGCAGCAGCTGGAGAAGCAGTACGCCGAGGCGCTGGACTTCTTCGGCGACGCCGTCTTCCGCGTGCACTACAACGACTACATCGCCGACCCCTCGGCGCTGCGCCCGCTCTTCGACTGGCTCGGCGAGGAGTTCGACGAGGACCGCGTACGCGCGGTGATGGAGATCCGCCACTCCTACTGACCGGTAGGGCGCTACCAGGGACCGCCAGCTCCGCGTCGGCGTCTCGCTGCGCTGAGGCCGGGCGTCCCACCGGCCAGGCGCGGGTCAATGGCATGACAATATGCCTTTGACTCATCCGGGGCCCGAGGTGCTCGGTCCCTTTACTCATCGGCCCAACAGTGCGACACTAAGGTATGAAGGTATGACCATTGGGAGCGTGGGTATGACGATCGAGACCGACATCCTCGTCGTGGGCGCCGGGCCGACAGGCCTTTTCGCCGCCTACTATGCGGGCTTCCGCGGCCTGCGCGTGGCCGTGCTGGACTCGCTGCCCGAGCCGGGCGGACAGGTCAACGCGATGTACCCGGAGAAGCTGATTCACGACGTGGCCGGGTTCCCCGCCGTCCGGGGTCGAGACCTCGTCGCGAGCCTGCTCGACCAGGCCGCGGCCTTCTCGCCCACGTACCTGCTCGGGCAGGAGGCGGCCAGCCTGGCGAACGGGACCGACGGACGGCTGCACGTCACGACCGGCTCCGGGGAGGAGGTCGTGGCCAAGGCGATCGTCCTCGCCGGCGGTATCGGCACCTTCACCCCGCGCCCGCTGCCGGTAGGCGAGAACTGGGTCGGTCGCGGCGTGGAGTACTTCGTGCCACAACCCGCCGACTACGCCGGCCTCGACGTCGTCGTGGTCGGTGGTGGGGACAGCGCGGTCGACTGGTGTCTCGCCCTGCAGCCGGTGGCCAAGTCGGTCCGGCTCGTGCATCGCCGCGACGCGTTCCGCGCACACGGCTCGAGCGTCGGCCGCGCCCGTGAGCTCGACATCGAGTTCCTGACCCCCTACACCGTCTCGGCACTGCACGGCAACGGCAGCCTCGAGGCGGTCGAGATCACCCGCGTGAAGCCGCGCGACGACGTACGACGTCTGGACTGCCAGGCCGTCGTCGCCGCGCTGGGCTTCACCGCCGACCTGGGGCCGCTGGAGTCGTGGGGCGTCGAGATGGTCGACCGGCACATCGTCGTCGACTCCCGCATGGCGACCAACGTCCCGCGGGTCTACGCCGCAGGTGACATCACCGAGTACCCGGGCAAGGTGCGGCTGATCGCGGTCGGCTTCGGCGAGGCCGCGACGGCAGTGAACAACGCGGCGGTGGCGATCGACCCCGAGTCCGCGCTGTTCCCGGGGCACTCCACAGACGCCGCGGCCGCCTGACCGGGCGGCCCGGGTGGCCACGACGCAAACCGCGTTCATCACGTCCAGCTGAGGAGGTGGCGACGCCCGCACGAAGAACCGACACAAGATAAACGGAGGACAGATGGGCAAGAAGGGACGCGTATTCGTACGCGGCATGACATCGGAGACCTACGGCCTGGGCGCGTTCCGCCGCAAGCAGCTGGCCGTCGGGCGGGTGCGCGACGACACGGTCGTCGTCGACGACGCGCAGGTGGCCCACTCGGGCGACAGCGCCGACTCACGCACATGGTGGCGGGTGGGTCCGGGTGACGAGGACTTCCTGACGCAGACGCTGCAGGTGCACTTCGTCGAGCTGCCACCGCACTCGTCCAACCACGGGCACGGACACCAGAACGAGGCCGCCTTCTACATCCTGGAGGGAGCCGGCTACGAGATCCACGACGACCAGCGCTACGACTGGGCGACCGACGACCTCGTCCT
The DNA here is from genome assembly GCA_030841035.1 of Actinomycetota bacterium. Lineage (GTDB taxonomy): Bacteria > Actinomycetota > Actinomycetes > JACCUZ01 > JACCUZ01 > BP-173. The sequence goes on along the minus strand of JAVEDI010000018.1, from coordinate 25,599 downwards.
CGTGCACACGGACTCCGTGCACCGGCACTTCAACCCCTACGACGAGAAGGCCGTGGCCCTCGTCCTGAAAGCGAAGTGCACGTGGATGTTCATGGGGCTCATCCAGCAGGGCCGCAGCGGTCCCATCGAGCGTGAGGAGGAGTTCGGCCCGCGCGAGGACTGGTCGGCCATCTGGACTCCCGGGGTCCTTGACCGCAAGAAGGTCGTGAAGCCCGCTGACACCACGTGGGAGGACACTCCACTCGGTCGGGTTCGGGTGCTGTCGAGCCCTCAGACCGACGACGTACGGGTGTTCAGCGTCGACGTCTTCGAGCTCGAGATCCCCGCCGGCGGCAGCTCGGGCAAGCACTGGAAGATGGCCGACGAGGTGCTCTACGTGCTCGACGGCGAGGGCTACTCCCTGCACTGGGAGGTCGAGGCCGAGATCGCGGAGAAGTACTACGCGCGGGTGGCCAAGGAGCCGACCCGACACGAGTTCAAGAAGGGCGACACCGTCTACGTGCCGCAGAACACCGTGGCGCAGCACTTCGCCGCGGACGGTACGCCGGTGCGACTCCTGTCCGCGCAGAACCGCGTGTTCAAGCACCTCGGCTACGACACGGTGCACTACCTCGAGCCGGCGTCCGGCTACGCCGGCGCACAGCTGGCAGGCTCCACGGCCTGAGTCGCAGGTGCCACGCGTCGCACTCCGGCGCCCCTCGCGCGACGTAGCCGCCGCTGCGGGGGGCGCTGCCGTTTTCTCCTGCTCCCTGGGCATGGCCTCGGTAGCGCTCCCCCTGCTCGCGTTGCGCACCGGCTACTCCGGTGCGGACGTGGGCGCGCTGACCGCGGCGTCGGCGGCCGCCCAGATGGCCAGCCGGGTCGGGCTGGGGGCGGTGATGCGACGAGTGGGTGACTGGTCGCTGATCGCCGCAGCGGGGTTCATGCTCGCCCTGTCCAACGCGGTGGCTGCCCTCAGTGCCGAGCTCCTGCCGCTCGCGGCGGCCTTCCTCCTGCAGGGCGTCGCCCGCGCCTGCTTCTGGACCGGCAGCCAGACCCACGTCGTACGTCGTCCGGGCAGCTCGGTCGGCGCGCTCGCGCAGGTCAACTTCATCTCCAGCGTCGGCCTGCTCGCGGGACCCGTCCTCGCCGGTGTCCTCGCCGAGCGGTCGATGCAGCTCGCGCTGGCCGTCGCGACCGGCGTCGCCGTGCTCGGGATGATCCCCTCCGCGCTGCTGGACCGGTTGCCGCCGTTCCTGCGCCCGCCCGACCGTCCCGCAGGGCGGCTGTGGCGGCGAGCGGGGGTCTCGACGGGCTGCTGGGCCGGAGCCAGCGCGGGGGCCTGGCGCGGGCTGCTGAGCTCCTACGTCCCGGTGGCCCTCGAGGCGGCCCGGCAGTCGAGCCGGACGATCGGCGTGCTGGTCTCGGTAGCCAACGCCGCCTCGGTCCTGGGGTCGGTGGTCGTGGCCCGCGTCCACGGGCCCTGGGTCGGCCGCTCCCTGGTCGCGGGCTGTCTGCTGGCCGGCCTGGCGATGGCGCTGTTCGTCCCCGTGGCGGGTTTCGGCTGGCTCGCTGCGGTCACGCTCGGACTGTCCGGGCTCGGAGCCGGGGCACTGCAGACCGTGGGCCCCGCCGTTGCTACCGACGCCGTCCATCCGGAGGAACGGGGAGAGGCGATCGCCGTGGCCGGCGCATTTCGTGCGGCTGCACTGTTCGGTGCGCCGCTGGCAGTCGCCGCAGCCATCACCGTCGCACCGCTCGCCGCTGCGATGGCGGTGACCGGCGTGATCCTGTCGCTTCCCGCCCTGCGGGTGCCACGATGAGCACGTCGCTGCGGTCGCCCTCGCGCGACCGGGCGGCGGCTTGTGCGGGACCGCACCCGGCTGGCAGAGTGTGCCTAATGGTCAGTCCATTGGAGGTTTGATGCCCACGCGAACGACGACGGACGTCACGCACTACCACGTGCAGAAGAACCGCCGGGCCAAGTTCCTCGAGGACTGGCGCACCAACCATCGCGACATCGTGACTCCCGAGGACGCGGTGCTGCACGACAGCCCGCGCGGGAGCCGCATCGGGGTCTACGTCGGTGCCGACGGTGACCGCCCGACCCGCACGATGGATGCCTTGGTCCACGAGTTCGCCCCCGGAACCCGCACGACGATCCACCGGCACTCCTGGGACGCCATGGTCTTCGTGGTCGGGGGCTGGGGTTGGACCGAGATCGACGGGGAGCTCATCGAGTGGGGACCGGGCGACTCGCTGCACCTGCCGTCCTGGGCGTGGCACCGGTCGGGCAACCACGGCACCGAGACCGCGCGCTACCTCACCTTCTCCAGCGAGCCGATGCTCGACACCATGGGGCTCTCGGTGCTCGAGGACGCAGGCGATGCGGCTGCCGAGGACCTGCCGGGGCGCCCCGCGTACACCGGCGATCTCTCCGGCGACGACCCCTACGCGCGGCGCGTCCGTCGCGTCGGCCGCGAGCAGCAGTCCCGGCGCACCGGGCGGTTGCACACCAGCTGGGACGACCTCGAGCTGCTCAACACCCCCCGCGGCACCCGCACGACCTTCCTGTTGGACCGGGCCATCGGCTACCAGGCGTCGGGCATCACCATGGCGATGTTCGAGATCGGGCCCGGGCGCGGCCAGTCGATGCATCGCCATCCTGGTGAGGCCTGGCTCTACGTCGTCGAAGGCCGCGGCCACAGCTACCTCGGCACCGAGCCCGAGGGTGGCGAGGAGCACCCCTGGAAGAAGGGTGACCTGATCGTCGTCGACCACTTCCTGTGGCACCAGCACTTCAACGACGACCCGGACAACACCGCCAAGGTGGTGCGCATCCACATGTTCGACAGCCTGCTCGAGACGATGCGGGTCCTCACCGACCCCCTGGTGCTCTTCGAGGAGCCGCCCGAGCACATCCGCGACAAGCAGGCCGGCGACCCGAGCAGCATCGAGTGGCCCCCGCTCGAGCGACCCACCTGGCCCTGACAGCACGCGCCATGGTCGAGACACGTCTGCCGCCGGGGGTCAGCGCGATCCATGTGCTGCCCGCCGACCATCACGACGGCCCGTGGGACACCATGGTGGTCCCTCCCGGGACCAAGGAACGGCTGCTCGGTCACGCGCTGCTGGTGCTGCGACACGGCCGCGCCCTGCAGAGCCTGTCCGGGCCGCCGCACGGCGTGATCGTGCTCGCCGGCCCGCCCGGGACGGGCAAGACAACGCTGTGCCAGGGGTTGGCCCAGGCCGCTGCCCTCGCGGTGTCGCGCCGGGGCGCCACCACGTTCGTCGAGATCGACCCGCACGCGTTCCCGAGCGAGATGCTCGGCGAAAGCCAGCGGGCCGTTCGCCGGCTGTTCGCCGAGACGCTGCCGGAGCTCGCTGCCCGACGACCCCACACCGTGGTCCTCCTCGACGAGGTGGAGGCCCTCGCCGTGCGGCGCAGCACGGCGTCCTTCGAGACCAACCCGGTCGACGTGCACCGCGCGACCGACGCCGCTCTGGACGGGCTCGACGCGCTGCGCTCCGCCTGCCCGCACGTCCTGATGCTGTGCACCACCAACTTCCTCGCGGCCGTCGACGAGGCGTTCCTGTCGCGCGCCGACCTGGTCCTGCAGATGTCCCTGCCCGACGACGAGGTACTCGCCCGGATCCTGGGTCACTCCTTGGCGGAGCTGGCCGCGCAGTGGCCGGCCCTCGCGCCGCTGGCCGCCGACGACTCCTTGCACGCCAAGCTCGCGGCCCGCTGCTCCGGGGTCGACGGACGACGGGCCCGCAAGCTCGTGCTGGCCGCGCTGGCCGCTCGACCCGAACTGGCCGAGGACCCCGGCCTGCTCAGCGCCGACGACCTGTGGGAGGTCGCCGGCGCGGCAGCGGTCGGGGACATCGCGTGACCCTCGACGTCGAGAGGCCGGTGGACGTCGGCACCCGCGGGGCGGCGACATGGGGCAGTGACGCGATCGTCGACCTGCTGCGCGACCTCGACGTCCCCTACCTGCCGATGAATCCCGGGTCGTCGTTCCGGGGGCTGCACGACTCGGTCGTCAACTACGGCGGCAACCACGACCCTCAGCTGCTGCTGTGCCTGCACGAGGAGATCGCGGTGTCGCTGGCGCACGGCTGGGCCAAGGCGACCGGCCGGCTGGGCACGGCCGCGGTGCACGACCTGGTCGGGCTGATGCACGCCTCGATGGCGGTCTACGACGCATTCTGCGACCGGACGCCGTTGCTGCTGCTCGGCGGCAGCGGACCGGCCGACCCGGCCCTGCGCCGACCGGTGGACTGGACCCACTCCGCGACGACGCAAGCACAGCTCGTGCGCGACTACGTCGTGCTGGACGCCGAGCCGGCGACGGCAGAGGCGGCCGTCGCCGACGTCGTGCGCGCACGGCGACGGGCGTTGTCGGCACCGCGCGGACCTGCCTACGTCTCCCTCGACGCCGGGCTGCAGGAGCAGCTGCTCGACCGGCCGGTCGCCAGGCCGGTGCTCGAGCGGCACGCGCCCGCCCCGCCGATCGCGCCGGACCCCGAGTCCGTCGACCGCGCCGTCGCGCTGCTCGCGGGTGCCCGGAGTCCCGTGGTCGTGGCCGGCCGCGTCGGTCTCGACGCCTCCGTCGTGGCGCCGCTCGACGAGGTGGTGCGGCTGCTCGGCGCGGCCTACCGCGACGACCGCAACTGGTCGGTGCTGCCCACGGCGCACCCGCAGAACTGCACCGGTGACGAGGCCCTGCTCGACGAGGCCGATGTCGTGCTGGCCGTCGACGTCGTCGACCTGCCGGCCCTGCTGCGACCGGTCGGTCACGGTGCACGTGGTGGGTCGGCCCCCGTCCGCAGCGGACCCACGGTCATCGACCTGTCGCACGGCGACCTCGGCCTGCGCTCGTGGAGCAACGCGATGGGGGCCGCCGTCGAGCGCGACGTGGCGCTGCTCGCCGATCCGGTGCTGGGGCTGCGACTGCTTGCCGAGCGGTTGCGCGGAGCCGTTGACGGCGCCGCCGCGCAGGTGCGACGTACGAGCGTGGTGGCGCGCGCGGCGGCGCTGCGCGCGCGGCAGCACGCCGCTGTGGCCGAGCGCTGGGACGACCCCGTCGTCTCCCCCACCCGGCTGGTCGGGGAGACGTGGGCGGCCGTGCGCGACACCGACCACCTGCTCTGCCTGCGCAACACCCGCACCTGGCCGGAGGGTCTGTGGCAGCTGCCCGGGGCCGGCGGCTACCTGGGGCACTCCGGCGGCGGCGGGGTGGGTTACGGCCCCGGTGCGCTGGTGGGCGGTGCGCTGGCGGCCCGCGACCGGGGCCAGCTCGGGGTGGGCATCGTGGGTGACGGCGACCTGCTGATGGCGGCGGGCGCGCTGTGGACTGCCGCGCACTACCGCATCCCCGCGCTGGTGGTCGTCAACGACAACGGTTCGTTCTACAACGACGAACCGCACCAGGCGGCGGTGGCTCGCGAGCGTGGCCGCCCGAGCGCCAACAGCTGGATCGGCATGCGCATCGCCGATCCATGCGTCGACATCGCCGGGCTGGCCCGCAGCTACGGCTGCTGGGCCGAGGGCCCGGTCACCGATCCCGGTCGCCTCGCCGGCGCCCTGGGCCGAGGGGTGGCGGCCGCGACGGCCGGCGCCACCGCCGTCGTACACGTGAGGACGTCACCACGATGACCGCAACACAGGACAGGACCCGCACCGAGGTGCCGCACCGGCTCATGCACGTCGGTGGTGAGTGGGTCGACGCGGCCGGCGGGGCGCGGATCGAGTCGGTCGACCCGACGTCGGAACAGGTGATCGCCACCCTGCCCGATGCGGGGGCGGCCGACGTGGCCGCTGCTGTCGACGCCGCGACCGCCGCCGCGGCGGCCTGGAGCGACCTCGGCTGGGCGAAGCGGGCGGCGCTGCTTCGGGACCTGGCGAGCCGCATCGCGGCCGAGACCGAGGACCTTGCCCGCCTAGACGTGCGCGACGGTGGCGCACCGCTGAGCGGGATGCGCTCCGACGTCCTCGGGGCCGTGGCCGAGCTGCACTACTACGCCGGCCTCGCGCCGGAGACCCGTGGCAGCACAGCGCCCCCGAGCCCCGACACGCTGTCCTACACGTTGCGCGAGCCGTACGGCGTGGTGGCGCGGATCATCCCGTTCAACCATCCGTTCAAGTTCGCCGCCGCCAAGGTTGCCGCTCCCCTGGCGGCCGGGAACGCCGTGGTGCTCAAGCCCGGCGAGCAGACCTCCCTGTCCGCGCTGGAGCTGGCCCGGATCGCTGCCGACGTGCTGCCGCCCGGTGTGCTCAACGTCGTCACCGGGCGAGGTAGCACGACGGGCGCGGCGCTCGTCGCCCACCCCGGCGTTGCGAGGGTCGCGTTCACCGGCTCCGTGCCCAGCGGGAGGGCGGTGCTGCGCGGGGCCGCCGAAGGCATCAAGCACGTGTCTCTCGAGCTCGGCGGCAAGAACCCGATCATCGTGTTCCCGGACGTCGACCCGCGCCGGGCGGCTGTTGCCGCGGTGGCCGGCATGAACATCGCGCGCTGCACCGGTCAGTCCTGCGGCTCCACGTCGCGGCTGTTCGTCCACGACGACGTCTACGACCGCTTCCTCGACGCCCTGCTCGACCGGTTGGGGCAGCTCTCCGTCGGCGATCCGATGGACGAGTCGACGCAGGTCGGGCCGCTGGCCTTCCGCAGCCATCACGAACGGGTGCTCGCCTACATCGACGGCGCCCGGCAGGAGGGTGCGACCGTAGCCGCCGGAGGTGGCCGCCCCGCCGGACTCGACCGGGGCTTCTACGTCGAACCGACCGTGCTGACGGGCCTGCACGACGAGATGACCGTCGTGCGCGAGGAGGTCTTCGGGCCGGTCATGTCGGTGCTGCGCTGGCGCGACGTGGAGGACGTCGTGCGGCGCGCCAACGCCACCCCGCTGGGGCTCACGGCCAACGTCTGGACGTCGGACGTGTCCGCCGCCCACCGCACCGCACGCGCGCTGCAGGCCGGCTACGTCTTCGTCAACGGCTCGGGCAAGAAGGAGATGGGGATGCCGTTCGGTGGCTGGAAGAGCAGCGGCCTGGGCAAGGAGAACGCGCTCGAGGAGCTGCTGTCCTATACCCGGGAGAAGACCGTCACGGTGACGCTGACATGACCAACTTCGCGCCCTACGACGAGCCCACCTGGGGTTCGGACGTCATGGTCGACGTGCTGCGCCGGCTGGGGCTGAAGTACGTCAGCCTCAACCCCGGCTCGTCCTTCCGCGGCCTGCACGACTCGCTGGTCAACTACGCCGGCGACGAGATCACGATGATCGAGTGCCCGCACGAGAAGATCGCCATGGGCGTCGCGCACGGCTACGCGAAGGCCAGCGGCGAGCCGATGGCCGTCGTGATGCACGACCTCGTCGGGCTGCTGCACGGCACCATGGGCGTCTACTACGCCTACATCGACCGCACCCCCGTGCTGGTCCTGGGCGGCTCGGGGCCCGCCGACCACTCGCGGCGGCGACCCAACATCGACTGGATCCACTCGGCCAACGTGCAGGGCGAGGCCGTGCGGTCCTACACCAAGTGGGACCACGAGCCCCGATCGCTCGCGTCGGTCCCCACCGTGCTGGCGCGCGCGCACCGCATCGCGCAGGAGGAGCCGCGCGGTCCGGTCTACGTGGCCCTCGACGCGGCACTGCAGGAGGACCCGGTCGACGCCCCGGTGCCCCTGGACGACCTCGAGCGCCTCGCAACGGTGCCGTCGCGGCTCGCTCCCGAGCCTTCGGCGCTGCGCGAGCTGGCGCGGCGGTTGTGTGCGGCCGAGCGGCCGACGATGGTCCTCGGCTATCCCGGCCGCGACCCGGAGTCGTTCGACGTCCTGGTGGCGCTGGCCGAGGAGGTCGGCATCGGGGCGATCGAGACGCACTGGCGGTTGAACTTCCCCAACCGTCATCCGCTGAACGTCACCGGTTCCGAGGCGCTGGAGCAGACCGACTGCCTGCTCTTCGTCGACGTCAAGGACATGGGCAAGGCCACCCAGAAGCTGGAGTCGACGACCCGGCGCATCACCTCGCGGCTGCCCGCCGGCTGCCAGGTGCTCGACGTCGGCTTCAACGACGTCGGCATCTCGTCGTGGAGCGAGGACTACGCCGAGCTGGTGCCGACCGACGTACAGGTCACTGCCGACACCGCCGTCGCGCTGCCGCTGCTGCTCGAGGAGTGCCGCACCCTGCTGGCGGCGCAGGCACCCGACCGGCACGCGAGCAGGACCGCCTGGCGCCGGCAGCTGGAGGAGCTGCACGCAAGCACCTGGGAGGGGTGGCGTGCCGAGGCGGCGCAGAGGGCCGGTGAGTCACCTGTCTCGACGGCCCGGCTGGCCGCCGAGGTGTGGGACGTGGTCAAGGCGCACGACTGGGTGCTCACCGCCGGCACGGCCGCCGACTGGGCGCTGCGCACCTGGGACTTCGACCGGCCGTACCGGCACCCGGGGAAACAGCTCGGCACGGCCACCCAGATCGGCATCTCCCTCGGCGTGGCGTTGGCGCACAAGGGCAGCGGTCGGCTGGTCGTCGACCTGCAGCCCGATGGCGACCTGATGTTCGACGTGGGTGCACTGTGGGTCGCTGCCCGCTACGACCTGCCGCTGCTGGTCGTGATGTTCAACAACCGTGCCTACTACAACGACTGGGAACACCAGGAGCGGCTCGCCCGCTACCGCGGGACCCCCGTCGAGCGGGCACACATCGGCATGGCCATCGCCACGCCGGAGCCCGACTTCGCGAGCATCGCCCGTGGCTTCGGCTGGTGGGCCGAGGGGCCGGTGACCGACCCCGACCGGGTCCGCGACGCGGTTCACAAGGCGGCCGAGCACGTGCGCGGCACCGGACGACCGGCGCTCGTCGACGTGGTGTGCCAACCAAAGTAGCGGTGCGCCCGGGGGTCGGCGCCGAACCGAGGCGCTGCTACGGGGCGCTGGTTCAGCCCGGCGGGCGCGCCGGCTCCGGCTCGGCTGGCTCGGCCACACCGGCGTACTCGCGCACAACGTTGGGCCGGCTCGCAAAACCGGCCGCAACGGCAATCGTGACGAACGCCCCGTAGGTCAGCGCGGCGATCGGGCCGACCAGCGCGGCAAAGGCGCCCACCACGACGTCGCCGAGCGCCGGCCCGCCCCGCGAGGACATCTGGTAGAAGGACTGCACCCGGCCCCGCAGCTCGTCGGGGGTCTCGATCTGGACCGCCGTGTGGCGGATGGTCGTGGCCATCGCGTCGAAGGCGCCCAGCAGCAAGGCGGCCACCAGGGTGAGAGCGAAGATCGGCGCGTGGACCAACAGGATCGCGCTCAGGCCGTAGAGCACCGTTGACACCAGCAGCACCCGCCCGAGCCGGCGGCTGCGGCCGACGACGCGGAAGACGGTGTACGTCGCCAGCAGGGCGCCCGCGGACGGTGCGCTGCCGAGCAGGCCGTACCCGCTCGGTCCCACGTGCAGGATGTCGATGGCAAGCGCGGGCAGCAACACGCGGTAGGCGCTGAAGACCGTCGCCGCCACGTCGAGCGACATGAGCTTCCAGATCAGCGGGCGGTGGGCGACGTAGCGCGCGCCCTCGACGATCGAGGCCACGACCGACCTGCGCACAGCGGTGGCGGCACTCGTCAGTGGCGGGACGCGCAGCACGGCGAGCACCCCGATCAGGGCCGCGTAGGTCACGACGTCCAGCACGTACACAAGGCCCGGACCGTTGAGCGCGATGAGCAGGCCGGCCAGGGCAGGACCGATGAGGACGGCCACCTCACGAGAGGGGTTCAGCAGCGCAATCGCCTGGCCCAGCTGCTCGCGCGGCACGAGGGCCGGGATGAGTGCCTGTCGAGCCGGTTGGTCGAACGTCGTGGCCGCGGTCGTCAGCAGGGCGCAGAGGATCACGTGCCACGCCTGCGCCTTGCCGGTCAGCGTCACGATGGCGAGGCCGAGGGCCACGACCAGCGAGGCTGCCTGGGCCCACTGGAGCAGCCGGCGACGGTCGTGGCGGTCGGCCAGCGCGCCGCCCAGCGGACTGAGCACGAGCAGCGCCACTGCCTGCGCAGCGCCGACAAGTCCGGTCTGCGCGACCGACCCGGTCAGCTGGTAGACCTGGAACAGGTTCGCCGCGACCGTGCCGCGGGTGCCGATCTGTGAGAGGACGACACCCGACCAGTAGAGGTCGAAGTCGCGGTTGTGCAAGACGAGAGGCAGCCCCATGCGCTCGAGCTCAGCTCACCGGCACCAGGGCGAGCTTCCCGGGATCGAGACGCAGGTAGACCGTCGTCCCGGGCTCGATGGACGTCTCGGGGTTGTTGCGGGTCCGCAGCTCGTTCTTGCCGACACCGATGACGTGGTCCACCGAGTCGCCGAGGAACGCGCGGGTCAGGACCTTCCCCGACCACTCGTTGACGACCTCGCCACCGCGCGAGGTCCGCGAGATCTCGACCGCCTCCGGTCGGATGGACACGACCACCTCGGCGCCGACCGGAAGCGTCGCGGTGGAGTCCAGCGCGAGCCGGCCGTCGGTCGTCTCGACCGTGTGCCGGTCACCGTCGCGACTGCGCACGATGCCAGGGATGAAGTTCGAGGTGCCGATGAACTCGGCGACGAAGCGACTGTTCGGGTTCTGGTAGATGTCGCGCGGTCGACCGAGCTGTACGACGTTGCCGGCGCTCATGACCGCGATGTGTGTCGAGAGGGCCAGCGCCTCGATCTGGTCGTGGGTGACGTAGACCGACGTGATGCCGAGCTCGCGCTGCAGTCGCTTGAGCTCGTACCGCAGCGACTCACGAAGCTTGGCGTCGAGATTGGACAGGGGCTCGTCGAGCAGCAGCAGCGAGGGCTCGATCACGATCGCCCGGGCCAGCGCCAGCCGCTGCTGCTGGCCTCCGGAGAGTTTGGTGGCCTGACGGTCGGCCATCTTGCCCAGTTCCATCGTCTCGAGCACCTTGCCGACCCGCTCGCCGATCTCGCGCTTGGACAGCCGCTTGGACCGAGGGCGGACCTGCAGCGGGAATGCCACGTTGTCGAACACCGACATGTGCGGCCAGATGGCGTAGGACTGGAACACCATGCCCAGGCCGCGCTGGTTGGCCGGCACGTTGACCGCTCGGCCCCGGTCGTTGGTCTGGAAGAACACCCTGTCGTCGACCGTGATCGCCCCGCTGTCGGGTCGCTCGAGTCCCGCGATCGAGCGCAGGGTCGTGGTCTTGCCGCATCCCGAGGGACCGAGCAGCGTGAACAGCTCGCCGTCGTTGACCTCGAGAGAGACGTCGTTGACCGCAAAGACGCGGGCCACGCTGGCCTCACTCTGCTTTCCGCGCCGGCGACGACGCTCGCCGTCGAAGGACTTGACGAGGTGGTCGATGGTCAGCATGTGTGGCGTCTCCTCTGAGGTGGTGTCGGCGCGGTCACGTCTTCAGCCATCACGGAGGCCGATCTTTGCTCCGAGCTTGTAGGCGATGAATACGAGCACGACCAGCGTGAGCACCATCACGACTCCGAGCGCGGACAGCACGGTGAACTGACCGTTCTCGTACTGCTCGAAGATCAGGATGGACAACACTTCCTTGCCCGGGCTGTAGAGCAGGATGGAGCTGGACAGCTCACGGAAGGACACCACGAGGATGTAGATCCAGCCGGCCACCAGCCCCGGCGAGAGCAGCGGCAACAGGACGCGGCGGAAGGTCTGCCACCAGCTGGCACCGCTGACCTGCGCCGACTCCTCCAGCTCCGAGCCGATCTGCTGCATCGAGGTGACGGCATAGCGCATCCCGTAGGGCATGAACCGGGTGCAGTAAGCGATCAGCAGGATGAAGATCGTGCCGTAGATGGGGACAGGGCTGCGCAGGTAGACGAAGGAGAGCGCCAGGCCGAGCACCAGCCCCGGTATCACCAAGGGCATGAACGCCAGCTGGTCGATGATCTGCCGGCCGGGGATCTTGGACCGGATGACCAGCCAGGCGGCGATGGCCATCACGGCCATGACCAGCGTGGCAGAGGCGACCCCGAGGAACAACGAGTTCTTCAGGGCAGTGGTGGCCTTGTCCATGTGTGCCAGGGCCCTGTAGTTGTCCAGGTTCATGCTCTTGAACGCGGCCACCGAGGGCGGCTGGTAGAACTTCAGCAGCGAGGTGTAGAGCAGCACCGCGAGCGGGGCTAGCACGGTGAAGATGAAGTAGACGATCACCATGGCACCGGCGACGGGGCGCCACTTGCCCAGCTCCAGCGGCCGCGGCCGGAAGCCCTTCCCTGTCACCGTCTGGTAGGTGCGCCCGGCGCGCCCGATGAAGTTCGACAACGCGACGCCGACCACGGCGAACAGGAGCAGACCTCCGGCCAGCGCACCGGCGGCAGCCAGATCCGGCGGGTACGTGCGAAGCATGAGGTAGATACGGCTGGTGAAGACGAAAATGCCGTTCTGCAGCCCCAGCAGCGCCGGCACCTCGAAGCTCTCGAGGCTGCGCACCGTCATGATCAGGACCGCCGCGACGATGGCGGGACGCACCAGCGGTGCGGTGACCCGCCGGAACACCGTCGTGCGACTCGCGCCAGACATCAGCGCCGACTCCTCGAGGGAGGGGTCCATCGACCGGAAGGCAGCCACCATCAGCAGGAAGACGATCGGTGACAAGTGCAGCCCCTCGACCCAGACCATCCCCCAGACCGTGAACACGTCGAAGAACCCGGGCCCCAGCACCGGCTCGATGGCCTTGTTCATGAGGCCGATGTCCGGGCTGGCGAGCAGGATCCACGCGACGGTGTAGAGGATGCCGGGGATGACCAGCGGGATGATCGACGCGGCGAAGAACAGGCCCTTGAACGGCACGTCGGTGCGCACGTTGAGATAGGCAAGCGCCGTACCGACGACGAGGGCCAGTATCGCCGCACCCACGGCGAACCACAGCGAGTTGGTGATCAGCTCGCCGATGCGGGAGTTGCCGTAGGCTCGGGTGAACCCGCTGAGCGTGAAGCCCTTGTCGTCGAAGAAGGTGCCCCACAGCAGGTAGTACAGCGGGACGATTGCAAGGTAGCCGATACCCAGCGCCACGCCGGCACCGATCAGGATCTTGGGGGTCGGCCACCATCGCCGGCCTCCTCGCGCGACGGTGAGGCGGCGGGGAGGTCGTTCGCTGCGTGTAGCGGTTGCCATCGTCTAATCGCCTCGACTCACTGCGTAACTACGTCGCCGCCGGAGACCACCTTGTCGTACTGCGCCGACCACTTCTCGTCGTTGGCCAGCAGCTCCTTCACGTCGACCGGTATCACGGTGATGCCGTCGAGCGGGTTCTTGCCCTCCGGGATCGCCGGTGTGAGGTAGAGATCGGTCAGGACCTTCTGACCGTCCTTGCTCAGCAGCCAGTCCGTGAACAGCATCGCTGCCGCGGGGTGCTTGGCCGTCTTCATCAGCCCGATGCCGTTGGGTCGGGCGATGACGGGCTGCACGAAGGGCAGGTAGTCGACCGGCGCGCCGGTCTGCTTGGCGCGCGCGACGATGTAGGAGTAGTTGGAGGCCGCGACCGAGAACTGCCCGGCGGAGAGCAGCTCGCCCTGCACGGTGTGACCCTTGACGATCTTCGCCCCGTGCGCCATGTCGGCGAAGAGCTTGTCGATCTCCTGCTTGGACTTGCCCTGCTTCTCCCAGTACTTGTACAGCGTGAGGTACCAGTCGGAGTCGCTGATCTCCATGGAGAGCTTACCGTCCCACTTCGGGTCGGCCAGGTCCTCCCAGGTCTTGGGCGCCTCACTGGGCTTGACGCGCTTGGTGTTCCAGCTCGGGGTGAACAGGTTGAACCGCGTGGCGGTCCAGTCGGCGAACTTGCCGGCGGCGGGCACGAGGTCGCGGCGCGTGCCGGAGTACGGCGCGAGGTCACCCTCCTTCTGCAGGGCGAACATCTCCGTCGCGTTGCTCTCGACGACGTCGTTGCCCCGGAAGTTGGCTTTCTGCTCCTGCAGGATGCGCTGCAGGACCGTCTCGGACGCGGCCCGGTAGACGTTGACGTCGACCTTGTACTGGTCGGAGAAGGCCGAGGTGACAGCGTCGGCCACGTCGGAGGTCATCGACGTGTATAAGTCGAGCTGTCCCTCCTTCTCCGCTTGCTTGACCAGCGCGTCGTGTCGCTGGTCGTCAGGCTGCTTCGACATCTTCGCGAAGAACTTCACGGCCGAGGTGGAGCCCGACTTCGACGACTTCGACCCGTTGCTGCTCGCGGTAGGTGACCCTCCGCAGGACGTCGTCACGAGGGTTGCCACGAGCAGCACCGCGCCTCCGACCACGCGGCGGCGTCCTCGGCGGCCCATCGGCGGCCGACTGTTGTTGACTGACATGAACCGTCCCATCAGTTGTCCACCTTTTCGCCGCCCTCGAGGATCGAGGAATAGAGGTCATCCCACTTCTTGCCGTGGGTCAGCAGCTCGTTCTCCGGTGGAGAGATCACCTGGTAGCCCTGGAGCGGGTCCTTGGTCGTCGGGATGGAGCCGATACGGAACAATCCCGCGAAGATCTTCTGGCCCTCGGTGAGCTCGAAGTCCACGAACAGGGTCGCCGCCGCCGGATTCTTGGCGGTCTTCATCAGCCCGACGCCGTTCGGCCGAATCACGATGGGCTGGACCGGGTCGCCGTCCTTGGGATCCCACACCACGGGGGCGCCGTCACGCGCCGCCTTGTCGACGGTGTGGCTGTAGACGGACAGAGCGGCACCGAACTGGCCCGCGGAGAGCAACTCACCCTGCACCGTGTGGCCCTTCACCACCTTGGCGTTCGCCGCGATCTTGGAGAACAGGTCCTTGACCTCCGCCGCGCTCTTACCCGACTGCAGGTAGTACTGGTACATCGCCGTGAACCAGTCGTAGTCGCCGAGCTCGAGCGAGATCTTGCCCTTCCACTTCGGGTCGGCGAAGCCGTCGATGGTCTTGGGCAGGTCCGAGGTCTTCAGCTGCTTGGTGTTCCAACCGACCACAAAGACATTGAACCTCGACGCCGTCCAGCCGTTGGCCTGCCCCTCCTTGCGGACCTGGTCGCGAAGCTCGCTCTTGTACGGGTAGAGCAGCCCTTCCTTGTTCGCGACGTTCAGCTCCAGGGAGTTCGTCTCGAAGATGTCGTTGCCGTAGTAGTTGGCCTTGGACTCCTGCAGCACGCGCTGCAGGGCGGTCTCGGAGTTGGCGCGGTAGACGCTGACCTTGACCTTGTAGGCGTCCTCGAACCCGTTGATCAAGGAGTCGATGTCCGTGTTGGACGTGTAGATCGACAGCTGGCCCTCTTTCTCGGCCATCTTGACCAGCTCGTCGGTGCGCGCTTGGCCGGTCATCGAGTTCAGCTTGTCGTAGACCTTCTTGGCGTGAGCGGCGACCTGACCGCCGCCCTTGCCCTGGCTACCCCCACTCTGCGACTGCGAGTTGGGCGAAGCCCCACACGCGGAAAGCAGAATTGCAGCGACGGCTGAGGCCGCGCACACAGCAACGGAACGATGACGCATGAGATCTCCTGACACTCCCGGTCGCAAGCAACCGGCCCGACGAACGTCATTCAGTACGTGGCGCTACCGTGCGCGCGGTGGTGTGCAATCAGTCCCCTTCGGGGTCGAGCCCGCCGGATACGTCGTGACCGTGCTGCTGCAGGACGGAGGTGCCCACCTGCCCGTGACTGCCGTGCAGGGTGCCGTTCTCGGCCGCTGCCCGCATCAGCTCGGCACCCTGCTCGGGCGTGAGCTGGACCGAGTGGCGCTCGATGTTGTGCAGCCGCAGGGTCCGCAGCAGGCCGGTGTCCTGGATGGCCAGGTAGCGGGACGTGTCCTGGGTGTCCAGGTTGAAGTGCTGGTGCCACGCCCATCGGGGCGGCGCGAACAGCGTCCCCTCCGACCACTCGACGGCCTCGATGGGGTCGTCGTCGTAGTTGATCAGCGAGTAGCCGTGGCCCTTGACGATGTACAGGTAGGCCTCGGTCGTGTGGCGGTGGCGGACGGAGTTGCTGCCGGGCTTCAGCTCCGCGATGTGGGCCGAGAGGACCTCGTAGTCCGCGAGGTCGAACCACTGCCCGCGGTTGTTGCGCCACGGGCGCTCCGGCAGCTCCATCTTCCGCAGGTCCTGCGGGACGACGAGTCCTTCGATCGGTGGGTTGTTGCGGTTGAACTCGTCTCGGGCCGCGATTTCCGACGAGTCGCGGTTTCGCTTTTCGCCGGCCAGTACTCCGCTCAGGTAATCCTTGCGCACGTCCGCTCCAGAAGCTCGGGGGGTCGGTCGGTGTCCGTGGTCTGAACACTAGGGTCCAAAGGTCCTACCATTAGCGTAATTCGTTACTCCCAGGTAACACAACCCCTCTCAGGTCACGTTCCCGATTCGTGACCGAGCAGTTCCTGCAGGTATTCGACGGTGATGTCCCGCATCAGCTCCTGCGACGCGTGGGCGACGGGCAGCTCCCGCCCCACCGCGTCGCCGGCCGCGAGCGCATTCGCGAGGTCCTTGGCGTGCCAGGTCAATCGCATGTGCTCCAGCTCGGCGAGCGTCCTGCTGGCCACCGGGGAGTCGAGCAACGCTGCGCGCACCCGAGGCACCGACAGGCCGTAGCGACGCGCCAGGTCCAGCGACTCGGCGATCGCCGTGATCTGCGCCCAGTGCAACATGTTGTTGCACGTCTTGGCGATCTGGCCGGCACCGAGCGGGCCGAGATGGTGGATGGTCGCGGTCCACGGCTCGAGCGCCCACCGCGTCCGGTCGAGGGCTCCGAGGTCGCCACCAACCAACAGGTTGATCATCCCGGCCTCGGCGCCTCGCACCCCTCCCGTCAAGGCGGTGTCGAGGACCGCTGCCTGCGGTGCCTGCGCCGCGACTGTCGAGCACGTCTCCGGTTGGACGGAGCTCGCGATGCACAGCACCGCACCGGCCATGAGCAAGCCGGTGAACCGGTGATCGAGACACACGGCACGAACGTCCCTGTCGCTGGGCACCATGAGCAGTACGACGCCCGCGCGTGCAGCACCTGCCAGATCGGTGGCCCGGGCGCCGGCGCGCACACAGCCGGCCACCCGGTCGGCGTCGAGGTCCACGACCCACGGGCGCAGCCCCGCGCGTGCGAGATGCGTGGCGATGGGGCCGCCCATCGCGCCGAGCCCGATCACCGCCACATCGCCGGAGCGCGGGTGCTCGCGGTCCACGACGGCCTCCTCGGAGATCGGTGCTGTCGGGTGAAGGTAATACCATTTGCCACTTACGTCGAGGAGGGTGCGGGTGGCCGCAGGCGAACGGGCACGAGCGCGGTGGACCCGGACCTTCCGCTCCCTCGCGGTCCGCAACTACCGCTACTACTTTCTCGGCCAGGCCGTCAGCGTCATCGGCACCTGGATGCAGCGCGTGGCGCAGGACTGGCTGGTGCTCGACCTCACCAACTCGCCGGTCGCCGTCGGCATAGCGACCTCGCTGCAGTTCCTGCCCACTCTGCTGCTCGGCCTGTACGGCGGCGTGCTGGTCGACCGGGTCGACCGGCGCCGGGCCATCATCGCCACGCAAGCGGCCGCCGCCGTACTCGCGATCGTGCTGGCTGCCGTCACCCTTACGGGTGCCGTGACCCTGTCGATGGTCTACGGCCTGGCGTTCCTGCTCGGGCTCGTCACCGTGATCGACGTACCCGCCCGTCAGGCGTTCGTCACCGAGATGGTGGAGCCGGACGACTACGTCAACGCACAAGCGCTGAACTCCACGATCCACAACGCGGGGCGGCTCATCGGTCCGGCCATCGCCGGCCTCTTGATCGCCGGCGTCGGCGCCGGGGCGGCCTTCTCGGTCAACGCTGTGTCGTTCCTGGCGGTGCTGGCCGGGCTGCTGCGCATCGACAGCACCAAGCTGCGGCGGGCCGAGTCGGTGACCCGCGCCCGGGGACAGGCCCGCGAGGGCCTGCGCTACGTGTGGTCACACCCTGACCTTCGCGCCTGCATGCTGCTGGTCGCCGTGGTGGCCCTCTTCGGGCAGAACTTCCGCGTCGTGCTCCCCGTGCTCGCACGCGAGACGTTCCACGGCGACGCCCAGGTCTACGGCTGGCTCACGTCCGCGCTGGGCGCCGGCGCCGTGCTCGGTGCCCTCGCCAGCGCGGCCCGCTCGACCGTGACCCCGTGGTCGATGCTGCTGTGGACCTTCGCGTTCTCCGCCGCGAATTTCGTCGGTGTGCTCTCTCCGGTGCTCGGTGTCGCCCTGGTCGCCATGGTGGCGCTCGGGGTCGCCAACATCTGCTTCAACACCCTGGCCCGGACCATGCTGCAGATCGGCACCGACGCGTCGATGCAGGGCCGCGTCATAGCCCTGCACTCGCTGGTCTTCCTGGGCAGCACTCCGATCGGCGCACCCATCCTCGGCTGGGTCTGCCAGGCCTGGGGACCCCGCTTCGGACTGCTGGTCGCCGCGGTCACGTCGGGGGCGGCGGCCCTGGTCGTGCTCCCGATGCTGCAGTCGAGTCAACCCGACCGTGGTCGAGGACGGCTCCTTCGGTTATGGACCGCGTCCGATCGACGGCGGTAGAATGATTTTACCATCGGCTGCGTCTTGCGTCGTGGTGTCGCCCAACGTCCACGCACGCGGCCGGTGTGAGAGGAAACTAGCGGATGTCCCCCGAGCGTCCAGCCGGCAGGCCGACCTCTGACCGAGACCCGTACACCGATCTTTTCATGCCGGTCTCGGTGGGGCGTGTGTCACAGGTCATCGTCGACCAGATCCGGCTGCTGGTGCGCGACGGCAAGCTCGTGCCGGGCGACCGGCTGCCGAGCGAGCGCGACCTGTGCGAGCGCTTCGGCGTCAGCCGGGTGACCGTGCGTGAGGCGCTGCGCGTCCTCGAGTCGAGCGGGCTGGTCGAGATCCGGGTGGGCGCCCGAGGCGGTGCCTTCGTGACCACTCCCAGCAGCCACCGGCTGGGCGAGGGCTTCGCCGACCTGTTGAGCCTCTCGCGTGTCACCGCCGCGGAGGTGACCGAGGCTCGCAAGGTGTTCGAGCTCGGCATCCTGCCCATGGTGATCGAGCGGGCGACCGAGGCGGACATCGCGGAGCTGTTCGCCCTCGTCGACGAGGCCGACGGCGCGCAGCGCCGGGCCACCTACACGATGTCCATGTCCGCCGCCTTCCACACGCGGGTGGCCGCCTGCACCCACAACGCCGCGATCGAGATGATCGTGCGGTCCTTCCACGGCCCGCTGCTGATGTCGCTGCGGGAGGCGCAGACCGTCGCGCCGCTGATGGGACGCAAGGGCGTGCGCGAGCACCGGCAGTACGTCGAGGCCATCCGCGAGCGTGACATCGAGACGGCCCGCACGGTCATGACCGCGCACCTCGACCGGACCGCGGCGCGGGTCCAGAAGCATCCCTAGCCACCAGACTCACTCGAGCCCCTCCTGACTGGGCATCGAGCCTCGCGATGCGCCCACCTATGCTCCGGGAGGTGAGGGACATCGACGGGCGGGCAGATGCGGCAGGCCGGGTGCTCGAGGTGGCCGAGGCGGTCTCGCCCGTGGAGGCAGTAGAAGCGGTCACTCGTGAACTCGGTGCAGCGCTGGGCGCAAGCGCCGTGTCCTTCCTGATTGCGGACCTGTCGGGACGCGCTCTTGCCCGGCTGGCCCACGTCACTCTCCCGCGCTCGACCGATGGCCGGGGGGCTACCGTTCCTGACCGGCGGGACGTCGAGGAGTCCGCGGTGCTCCTGCCCTTCGACGGCGGGCCCGTCGAGGAGACGCTCCGCAGTCAGCAGCCGAAGGTGCTCCCACCGGGTCAGTCCTTCGCCGGCGGCGTGCGCCAGGGTCAGTGGACGGTGCTCGCGCCGGTGACCGAGCGAGGCGAGGCGCTCGGGCTGCTCGAGATGTCGCTGCCGACCGAACCGGATGCCGACACGTTGGCGGAGATTGGCCGGACGGCGCACCTGCTGGGATTCGTGGTGATTGCCAACCGCCGACACACCGACCTCTTCGAGTGGGGCCAGCGCAGCACACCGTTCACCCTGCCGGCCGAGATCCAGCGCCGGCTGCTGCCCTCAGCGTTCACCTGCGAAGGGGGCTCGTTCACGCTGTCGGCGTGGTTGGAGCCGGCAGCGAATGTCGGTGGGGACACGTTCGACTACAGCCTGGGCCGCGACGTGCTGCACCTGTCGGTCACCGACGCCATGGGGCACGGCGTGGCCAGCGCCCTGACCGCCACCTTGTGCGTGGGCAGCCTGCGCAACACGCGCCGCCAGGGTGCGACGCTGCTGGAGCAGGCGGCCGCCGCAAACAGCGCCCTTTCCGAGTGGGCCACCAGCGTCGCCGACGAAGGATTCGCCACCGGCCTGCTGGGGCGGCTGGACCTGCGCAGCGGCGTGCTCACCCTCGTGAACGCCGGACACGCCGCGCCCTACCTCGCCCGCGGTAGGGACGTCACTGCCGTTGAGCTGCCCGGCTGCAGGCCGCTCGGCCTGTTTCCCGACGAGGTGTACACCACCGCGGACCTGATGCTGGAGCCGGGCGACCGGGTCGTGTTCGTCACGGACGGCATGCTCGAGCGGAACGCGGCGGCGCTCGACCTGATCTCCGACATCCGGCAGACAAGGTCGCTGCACGCGCGGGAGACGACCCGCCAGCTGGCCGACGACGTGCTGGAGGTGACAGGACCGGCCCTGGCCGACGACGCGACCGTGATGGTCCTGGACTGGCACGGTCATCACGGCCGGGACCGGGTCAGCCTCGCCGGCGCCGATGCCGATCGCTGACGCGGGTCGTGTCAGCGGGCCAGGACGTTGAGCGCAACCGTCACCAGGATCGAGGCGACGACCGAGAAGAGGATCATGGCGACACATCCGGGTCCACCCCCGAAGGGGCGGACCCGGATGCGGTCTTGACGCGCCATGGGCTCAGCGATGCGAGCCGCTGGGGTCCTTGTCGTAGCTGCCAGCCTTGGCGAGGCCGCGGCTGACCAGGTAGCCGATGGTCAACATGGTGATGTAGAGCCAGGCGCGCTCAGCGCCGAAGCCCTGACCATCCTGGTTCTCGTCGATGACGGCCGCGGCGACGAGCACGCCGATCACGGTCAGCACGTAGGCGATCAGCTCGGTCGTCTTGAATGCGGGCTTCGTCTCGGTGGTGTGCACCGCCCGGGCCTCCCGCTCCCGTCCGGTGGTGTCGTTCTTCTCGGCGTACGTCGACATGGTCGTCTCCTGTAGCGGTATGAGGGCTGGCTCGAACGCCGCCCCGCACGAAGCGCCGCTCCAACCGGAGCGGCGCAGTAGTGCGCCGCTTTCTCGACGCGCAGCCGCCCTCCTCTCCAGGCGAGCAGCCCGCAAACCAGCACGCCTTCCGGTGACGTGGTGTGGCTATGGACCTGGGCACGGTCCGCCGGTTCGCACGTGGCGCGCGAAGGTCGTGCGGGCCGGCCAGGGTGCGCCCGGCGCGCCCGGGTTTATAACCGGGAAGGTGTCACGCCGATGGCCCCGCATCCGTTGGTCGAGCCACCAGGCCGGCCGCGCAGCGGACGAGCGACGCTGGAGCCCGGAAGGGTTTCCGACCTGGCTACGTGGGTCATCAGCTGGTCGGAGGCGCGCGGTGCGGGATGTGCCGCTGGTCGGGCAGTCGATGGGAGCGCAGATCGCCGCGCACGTAGCGGCCCGGCCGCCGGACCGGATCAGGACCTTGATCTAGCAGGGCCCGGTCTTCGACCCCGCGTAGCCCCCCACGGGCGCTGCACCGCTGGCTGCTCGACCGGCCGCGGGAGCGGACCAACCTCGCAGTCCGAGAGGTCCCGGAGTGGCTTCGAGTCGGACCGCGCCGCGTCTGGCGGAGGTTGCGGCTCTCCCTGGCGGACGCGCTGGGCGGCTCCGAGGTCCAGCTCGTGCTGATGCCCGGACTTCCCCACAGCGCACCCACACCGACCCCCACGGCTTCGTCTCTCGGGTCCGCGATCTCTGTCCGGCGCCGTCGGAGCCGGTCACAGGTTGCGGCCGGCAAAGTCCACGGGGGACGAGGCAGTCGCGTGGTTGACGCAGGTGGCCGAGACGGATGACCGCACGAGGGCCGGTAGTGCCGGTAGTGAGGTTGTCGCTCCGGTAGCCTCCAGACGCCATCCAAAGGCAGGCGGTAGCCCGCAGATGATGTTGAGCCGATCGGGTTCTCTGGACCTTCGGCGCTGCCCCCGCCCTCGTAGCTCAGGGGATAGAGCATCGGTTTCCTAAACCGTGTGTCGCAGGTTCGAATCCTGCCGGGGGCACGATTGTGATGTCGCGGGACATCGTGCACAGATGTCTCGCGACATCGTTCACGTTTTCGGCTGGGGTTGGTAGTCCTTGGACGGGTCGAGCAGGAGCTCGCGGAGCAGTTCCCCATCGGAGTTCAGGACCCGGATGTGAAGGTCGTGGACCAGCACGAGAATGTCGGTGCCGGCGTGCCGTCGGCCGATTCCGATGTGGTGCAGGCGGCTGTTGTGGCGCAGCGTGAACACGCCGCTGGGGTCGACCTTGTCGTGGCGGATGCGGTAGTGGCTGTCGTTGAGCGGGGTGCCGGTCGGGGTGGCTTTGGGCCGGGCCAGGTAGGCCTGCTGCGGGGTGAGCCGGCCCAGGGCGCGGTGCGGCCGGACGGTGTTGTAGTAGGCCCGGAATGTGTCCAGCTGGGCCTGGAGCTGTCGCAGGGTGCGGGCCGGGGGCTGTCGGGCGAGCCACTTCTTGAGGGTCTGGTGGAAATCGTTCGATCTTGCCGCAGGTCTGCGGGTGATACGGGCGGGCGTGCCGGAAGCTGATGCCGCGGGCGTGCAGGGTGACCTCCAGGGCGACCCGGCCGGCGCCGCGGGAACGGCCGGTGAAGACCGCACCGTTGTCGCTGAGCATGCTGGCCGGATCGCCATAGGTGGCAGCGGTTTTGCGGAAGCTGTCGTCGACGTCGCGGGCCTTGAACACCGGCCGGGCGTCGCTGGCCAGGCAGACCCGGGAGTGGTCATCGAGCAGGTTGAGGATCTCCACCTCGGTGCCCCCGGCGAGCCTCCAGTGCGTGATGTCCAGCTGCCAGCGCTCGTTGGGTTGGTCGGCCTGGAACCGTAGGTAGCTGCTCTTCGGGCGCTTGTGCGGCTGCGCGACGACGAACCCGCGGGCGGACAGGATCCGCCAGATCGTCGAGATCGCCGGAGCCCTGCCGTGCCGCTGGACGAGGTGGAAGGCGATCGTGGCCGCGCCGGTCTCGTGCCCGCCGCGGTCGAGTTCCTTGCGCAGCGCGACGATCTCCTCCTCGAGCGCCCGGGCGGTGCGCTGCGGGCTGTGGACCGGACGCCGGGACCGCGGTTGCAGTGCACCCTCGCCCTCCGCTAGGTAGCGCTGCACCAGGGTGATCACCCAGCGCCGGGAAACCCCGTACTGGCGCGCCACCTCGCTCTTGCTGCGTCCCTCGACCAACACCGCGGTGACCACCAGCTGCGGCATGCCCATCGCTCACCCCTCGCCTCAGGGTGTGAACGATGTCCCGCGACAGGTGTGAACGATGTCCTGAACTCAGACACTGCCGGGGGCACTGCCCGACCTGCGGTTATGCGGGTCGGGGCCGATCATGGAGAGCCGCGCACTACTAGCGCACTACTAGACGTAACCTCGTCCGTGCGCAGGGTCGTGGAGTCGGACGAGTGCCGAGGGGTGTCGCGAATGTCCTTGAGCGGCACATCGTCGTTGAGGAGCCAGGTGGCGCACGCGTGCCGTAATCGTGGAACCGGAGGGACGCCGGGAGGCCGGCCCGCGCGACTGCGGCTTTCCAGTACCGGCCGTACCAGGCGGAGTGCCTGAGCGGCTTGCTGAAGTCGAGGCGTGGCAGGCCATCCTCACGGCGCCGCCCCACCATGAGCCCCGGGAACAGGGGCAGTGCCACGTCGCCGGGGTGCTCGCCACCAGGCGTCGCGCCGAACCACTCGGCAGCCTCTCGTCACAAGCGGTCGACATGCCGCGCCAGATCATTCGCCACGGCCTCGACGCTGACGACGCGCACGCTTCTGCTGGTCTTCGGCACGTCAGCCGAGAGCACGCCGTTCACGTCGATGATGGAACGTCGAACGAACACGGTGCGTCGCATCAGGTCTACATCGCCCACCTGTCGTCCGGCCAACTCCCCCGCTCTCAGGCCCGTGTAGGCGGCGGTCAACGTCAGCACGTCGTACGGCCAAGGGAGGTTCGTCACGATGCGGTCGAGATCGTCGGGCATGAGGTCGTACCGCACCTTGTCGTAGTCAGCTGGACGCTTCACCGACGGCAGGCCCACTCCCAAGGCCGGGTTGTACGACAACCGTCGCCCGTGCACTCCTCGTTCAGCACGGCGCGCAGCAAGGTGACGTTGTTGCGGATGGTCGAGGATTGCTTTCCGGCAGCTTGCATCTCGCCGATGAACGCCTGCACGGCCTCGCGACGGATGTTTGCCAGCGGTGTGGCCAGGTACGCCAAGAAGCGGTGCATCGCGCCGGGCCGTACTTGATCCCAGCGAGGCGGGTCGAGGGCCGGTGACGGAGTTGGAGCGTGCTGTCGGCAGAGGCACCCTCCGGCGAGAGCACGAGCCGCGCAAGGTGTGCCGCGCCGCGTTGTAGCCGTGCAGCGGCGGATCATGACGCCTGCCTGGCGAGGATGCGCGCCACGACGGGCGACGTCCACCGACCGCCGCGCTTGGTCGGGTAGCCCTCTGCGGCAAGAACAGTGGCGATGTCCCGCGTCGAGCAGCCGTCCTTGCGCATCGACCTCATCAGTCGCAGCGCCGTCTGCTCGGCGGTGTCCTTGACGAGTGCGCCGTCCACCGCTCGCCATCCGTAGGGGGCGGCGCACCGACCGCCGCAACGAGCGGTCCAGCAGCCCCGCACTGCCCTCGGCCCGATAACGGGCCAACCACTTGTAGGCGGTGGCCCGGGAGACCCCCATCTCCGCGGCCACATGAGCCGCCGGGCGACCAGCCAGAACACGTTCCACCAACTGCAGACGTGACCACGGCGACAACCGCGGCTTAGCGTTGACCACGAGGACCTCCGGCCCGAAGCGACAGGCATCGACACCCATCACTTCGCCCGGACGTCCTCCCTCACGTCAACCCCAGACCGTCAACAAGGTCCGTGGGCACTACACCTAGGCGGCGGATGTTGGCGGGGTCGGTGCGCGGTACGGCGGCGATGTTGAAGGCGCCTTCGGCGGGGTTGCTGGCCGTCACGGATCGCGCTGCCGAGGAAATCCTGGCCAGTGGCTGCGTATGCCTCGAAGCCGCCCGGGAGCGTCACCGGGCGGCCACCGTCGACGGGGCGCAGCACCATGGACTCCGTGGCCAGGTCGGCGGGATACGTGGAAGCCCAGACCGCGTCAGGGCCGCTCAGCAGCGCATCGTTCCGCCCCGGCATCGAATAGTTCGCCGTGAGTCGCCTCGGGTCGACGGTGAGCACGGTCCCGGCCGGAAGCCAGCAGATGCTCACAGCGCACCCGGACGGCGTGCACACCGGCCTGTGACGCTGCCGGTCCGGTCACCTGGCTCCCCCGGCCAGCCCCTCCGGCGGCGATGACGGACCGCACGGCGCCGGTGTCCACGTCGACCAGCCGCGGGGGGGGGGGGGGGGGGGGGGGGGGGGGGGGGGGGGGGGGGGGGGGGGGGGGGGGGGGGGGGGGGGGGGGGGGGGGGGGGGGGGGGGGGGGGGGGGGGGGGGGGGGGGGGG
>JAVEDI010000079.1 GCA_030841035.1 Actinomycetota bacterium | reverse complement strand
ACTCCTCGATCGGGGGTAGGCGTCTCGTTTCGGTCTCCGGCGGCGATACCGGTCAAACCCCCTCATAGCCGGCGCGGAGCCGAGTCGCTCCGACTCACCCCGCGAACCCCCGGGGAATCGGTCGGGTCGTCAGATCGGATCGAGAGGAGTGTCGGGCAGGTCACCCTCGGCGTCCGCCTGACCGTCCGCCTGACCGTCCGATCGCTCGTCCGATTGCCGGTCCGGCATCTCGATCGTGAAGACGGTGCGCCCGGGGCGGCTGCGGACGCTCAGCGTCGCCGAGTGCGCCACGGCGATGCCGCGCGCGATCGCCAGTCCGAGCCCGCTGCTGGCGTGGCTGCTGGAGCCGGAGTCGTCCGAGCGGGTCGGGTGGCCGCGCGACTCGTCGAGCCGGGTGAACCGATCGAAGATCGCCTCCTGCTGCTCGGCCGGGATGCCGGGACCGTCGTCGGCCACCTCGATGCGGATGACGCCGTGGACGACGATGAGGGTGGCGGTGACGGTCGTGCCGTCCGGTGTGTGCGCCCGCGCGTTGGCCAGGAGGTTCAGTACGAGCTGGTGCAGCCGGTGCGGGTCGCCGATGACCGGTACCGGTTCGTCGGGCAGGTCGAGGCGCCAGCGATGACCAGGGCCGGCCGCCCGCACGTCGGCGACCGCCTCCACCACCACCTGCGTGAGGTCGACGGGTTCGCGCGCCAGTGGCCGCCCGGCGTCGAGGCGGGCGAGCAGCAGCAGGTCGTCCACGAGATGCGTCATCCGGATCGCCGCGGCGTCGATGCGATCGAAGGCCTGCTGGGCCGGATCGGGCAGGGCGCGGTCAGCCCGCGTCGCGTACTCGGAGTACGCGCGGATGGTGGCCAGCGGCGTGCGCAGCTCGTGGCTGGCGTCCGCGACGAACCGGCGCATCCGCTCCTCCGAGGCGCGGGCGGCGGCTTCGGACGCTTCTCGCGACCGGAACGCCGACTCGATCTGCGCCAGCATCCCGTTCAGCGCCCGGGCCAGCCGGCCCACCTCGGTGCGCGGGTCGTGCTCGCGCACCCGCTGGGTCAGGTCACCACCCGCGATCGACTCCGCGGTTCGCTCGACCTCGACCAGCGGCTTGAGGTTCGAGCGGACCACGAAGTAGCCCGCGGCACCGAGCAGGAGCAGCACGAGCGCGCCGACCATCGTCTCGATCACCACGAGACGGTGCACCGTGTTGTCGACGTCGCGCAGCGAGATCGCCCGGACCTGCAGGACGGGTCCGACGCCGCGGAACCGCTCAGGCTGCACCGCCACCCGCCAGTCCGAAGCGCCGTCACGCGACCGGACCGTGAACGCCCGGCCCTCGACGGCAGCGGAGCGGATCATCGCGCGCGTCACCACCGGCGGCGACGTCGCCGGACCGGTGAGGGTGGCGGGCCCGAGCCGCGCGACATCGAGCGAGGTGAAGCGCAGCCACTCGGCCCGCCCGCTGCGGAACGGCGACTCGTCGTCACCGCCGGCCGGGGGCCCGCCCAGGTCGGGGCCTCCGGCCGTCAGGTCGCGGTCGACCTGTTGCACGAGGTACCCGTGCAGCGCCGTGGTCGCCACCACGCCGGTGACGACCAGGGCGAGGGCGACCAGCGCCAGGAGCGCGACGACCAGCCGCACCCGAAGCGGCGTACGGCGCGGGATGGCGCGCAGCCGCGTGAGGACGGATCTGTCACTCACGGGGCATCCTCAGCACGTAGCCGACGCCGCGCAGTGTGTGCAGCAACCGCGGCTCGGAGGTGTCGAGCTTGCGGCGCAGGTAGGAGACGTAGGACTCGACGACGTTGGCGTCACCGCCGAAGTCGTAGTGCCACACGTGGTCGAGGATCTGCGACTTGGACAGCACCCGCCCGGCGTTCTGCATGAAGTAGCGCAGCAGCTTGAACTCTGTCGGCGAGAGCTGGACGAGACGTCCGGCCTTCCACACCTCGTGGGTGTCGTCGTCGAGCTCGATGTCGGCGAACACCAGCCGCGACTCCAGGTCGGCGCCCCCGCTGCGGCCGGCCGCACGGCGCAGCACGGCGCGGATCCGCGCGACGATCTCCTCGAGGCTGAACGGCTTCGTGACGTAGTCGTCCCCGCCTACGGTCAGACCGGCGACCTTGTCCTCGGTGGCGTCGCGCGCGGTCAGGAACAGGACGGGCACCGTCGCGCCCTCGCCGCGCATCCGACGCACGACGTCGAAGCCGTCCATGTCGGGCATCATCACGTCGAGCACCACAAGGTCGGGTCGGACCGTGCGGGCCGAGGTGAGCGCCTCGCGGCCGTTGGTCGCCGTGGTCACCTCGAACCCGGCGAAACGCAGGCTCGTGGCGAGCAGCTCGAGGATGTTCGGCTCGTCGTCGACGACCAGCAGCCGCGCCTCCGGGAGAGGCTGGGCCGCTGCCGCACGGGGCACGCGTGCTGCGGTCACCTGGCCATCGTCCCACCGCAGCGCCGTCACGAGCCGGACCCCAAGGTCGCGGTGACGGTCCGGGACGTGCCGCTGCGGGTGAGACGCAGCCGAACCGTGTCGCCGCCCCGGTGGGCACGGACCGCCGCGGTGAGCGCCGTCGCGTCGTCGACCGGCGTCCCGTCGACCTCGGTGATCACGTCACCGACCTTGATGCCGGCCTGCTCGGCGCCACCGCCGGACGTGAGCGCCTCGACGCGCGCCCCGCCGCCGTCGACGTCGCTGACCTGGACGCCCAGGACGGCGTGGGTCACGGTCTGGCCGTCGAGGAGCTGCCCCGCGACACGGGTGGCCTCCTTGACCGGGATGGCGAAGCCGACCCCGATGTTTCCCGACTGGCCGGTGCCGCTGGACAGCGAGGCGATGGCCGAGTTGATGCCGATGACCCGGCCCTGCGCGTCGACCAGCGGGCCGCCGGAGTTGCCCGGGTTGATCGGGGCGTCGGTCTGGATCGCGTCGCTGAGCACGGTGCTGGCGCCCGACCCGCTGCCCTGCTGGCCGCCGAACGGGTCCTGCTGCTGGTCGCTGCTGCCGACGTCCACCGGGCGGTGCAGTGCGGAGATGATGCCGGCGCTCACCGAGCCTTCCAGGCCCAGCGGGCTGCCGATCGCCAGGACGGTGTCGCCGACGTGCACGCTGTCGCTGTCGCCGAACGTCGCGGGAGTCAGCCCCGAGACCCCGGCGGCCTTGATGACGGCCAGGTCGGTCGAGGCGTCACGGCCCACGATGCTCGCCTTCGCGGTCTTGCCGTCGGAGAACGTGACCGTGATGTCGCCGCCCGACGCGGCCGCGGCGATCACGTGGTTGTTGGTCAGGATCGTGCCGTCGGAGCGCATCAGGACACCCGAGCCCTCGTCGGTGCCACCGCCGGCCGACACGGTGATCGAGACGACGCTGGGCCGCACCGCAGCGGCCACCTTGGCGAGCGTCTCGGTCGGGCTCGTGCCGCCCTTGACCACGGTGGCGCCGGCGACGGTCGCCGTCGTGACGGAGCCGCGGTGCATGGCGATCTCGGCTCCGGCGACCCCGGAGCCCAGGGCCAGAGCCAGCACCACCCCGGCCGCCGCCACCGCCAGCCCGGCGCGCGGGCGGCGCGGGCCGGAGGAGGGGCCCGGCGCAGCCGGGGGCTGCTGCGGTGGCTGCGGTGGCTGCGGGGGCGGCAGCTCGGCGGTGGCGGTGCTCGGCTGCGCCCACCACGGCGAGGCGGACGGGTCCGTGTCGTGCGGGGTGCTCGCGTCCTGTGGGGTGCTCGTGTCCTGCGGCGTGCTGATGTCCTGTGGGGTGCTGATGTCCTGTGGAGTGCTCATGTCCTGACTGTCGGCCCGCCGCCTGGCGGGCGCCTGCTCCCTTGCTGTGAGCCTGCTGTGCGGCGTGACGACCCGGTGGGGCAGCATGCACGGATGCAGACACGACATCTGGCAGACCTGGCGGTGCCGGCCCTCGGCCTGGGCTGCATGGGGATGAGCGAGTTCTACGGCACGGCCGACGAGGGCGAGGCTCTGGCGACCATCCACCGGGCGCTCGACCTGGGCGTCACCTTCCTGGACACCGCCGACATGTACGGCCCGTTCACCAACGAGCGGCTGGTCGGCCGCGCGATCGAGGGTCGACGCGAGGGGGTGGTGCTCGCGACGAAGTTCGGCAACGAGCGGGGCGAGGACGGCAGCCGCAAGGGCGTCAACGGCCGGCCCGAGTACGTACGCCGGGCGGCCGACGCGTCGTTGCAGCGCCTCGGCGTCGAGGTGATCGACCTCTACTACCAGCACCGCGTCGACCCCGACACCCCCGTGGAGGAGACCTGGGGCGCGATGAAGGAGCTGGTCGACGCCGGCAAGGTGCGCTACCTGGGGATCTCGGAGGCTGCGCCGGAGACCATCCGCAGGGCCCATTCGGTGCACCCCGTGACCGCCGTGCAGACCGAGCTGTCGCTGTGGACGCGAGACCCCCAGGACGACGGCGTTCTCGACACGGTCCGCGAGATCGGCGCCGGCTTCGTGGCCTACTCCCCCATCGGCCGCGGCTTCCTCTCCGGGCAGATCCGCAGCATCGACGACCTCGAGCCCGATGACTTCCGCCGGCAGAACCCGCGCTTCCAGGGCGAGAACTTCCAGAAGAACCTCGGGCTGGTCGACCGGGTCCGCGAGATCGCGGCGGACAAGGGCGTGACAGCGAGCCAGCTCGCCCTGGCGTGGGTGCTGCACCAGGGCGAGGACGTGGTGGCCATCCCGGGCACCAAGCGGGTGCGCTACCTGGAGGAGAACGCCGCGGCGGCCGACATCCGGCTCAGCGCCGAGGACCTGGCACGGCTGGACGCCGCGGCTCCCCCCGGCGCCACGGCCGGCGACCGCTACCCGGACATGTCAGCGGTCCGCCGCTAGCACCTCGGGCTGCCCGGGAGCCAAGCCCGCCAGGCCCGAGGTCGCGGTCACCCGGCCCTCGGCCGTGACCAGCACGCCGTCGTACGCCGGGAGGCCCTCGAGCCAGGCCTGCGCGCCGGTCCCGCGGACCATGGCCGCGGTCGCGTAGACGTCGGCCCACAGCAGCGACGGTCCCACGACGGTCGCCGCACGCAGCGCCTGCGCCGGCCGACCGGTGCGCGGGTCGTGGATGTGCAGGCCGCGCGCCGCCGTGCCCGAGGTGGCGACCCCGCCCTGCCGCAGCGGCACGACGAGCAGCAGCCGTCCAGGCCGGTCCGGGTCCTCGACACCGATGCGCCACCCGGTGGAGTCCCGCCGCCCCGAGGAGACGGCGATGTCGCCGCCGGCGTTGACGCTGACGTCGTGCCCGGCGAGCGTGGAGACCGCGGCGAGGGATCGGGCGGCGCGCTCGGTGGCCCAGCCCTTCACCACGCCGGACGGGTCCCACCACGTCCCGCCGCGCGGGCTGGGCAGGCGCGCGTCGAAGCCGCCGTCGGTGCGGTCGCGGGCGAGCTCGCACAGCTCGGCGATCTCCCGCAGCATCGGGTGCGCGTCGGCCAGCGCGAGCTGCCCAGTGTTGACCCGGCTCACCTCGCTGTCGGTGCGGTACGTGCTGAAGAGCGCGTCGATCATCCGAAGCTCGGCGAAGCTCGCCGCAACCGCGTGCGCGACCCCCGGGTCGCGTACGGCGGCGCCTCGCAGGTGGATGCTCACCGGCAGGCCCATGACCTGCTCGACCCAGGCACGCCGCGGCATGGTGACCGTCGTCATCTCGGCACCGGGTTCCTCTAGAGGTTGGCCTGGTCGAGGGCCGACTGCAGGGAGGCGATGTAGCCCTCGCTGGTCACCGTCGCGCCGGAGACGTGGTCGATCCGCGCACTCTGGCTGGTCAGCACCTCCTGGGCGAGCACCGGCAGCGCGACGGCGTTGATCTGCTGGTCACGTCCGTTGCCGTCGGGGTAGGTGACCGCCGTGGCGGCGGTGATCCGGCCGGCGGACACGGTGATGCGGACCTGCACGGGGCCCCAGCGTGTCGCCACCGTGTCGCCGGTGAACGTGCCGTCGCCGGCGCCCGCGCCGCCACCGCTTCCCGACGTCGTGCTCTGCGGCGCCTGGGTCTGGCCGGACGAGGACGCGGTGGTCGACCCTTGGTCGACCACCGTGGCGCCCATGGTCGAGGTGCGGTAGCCGAACAGCAGGATCAGCCCGGCGATCGTCGAGACGATCGCGAGCACTATGCGGCGCATCGGTGGCTCCTGGTGGTGTCGAGGTGCGGGACGGGTCGTCGGGCGCGGCTCACCATGCGAACCGCTCCTCGTGCACGTGCGCGTCGGGGACGCCGGCCCTGCGCAGGCCGGCCCGGGCCGCGGCTGTCCAGCCGTCGGGCCCGCACAGGAAGACGTCGTGACG
This sequence comes from Actinomycetota bacterium, assembly GCA_030841035.1. GTDB lineage: Bacteria > Actinomycetota > Actinomycetes > JACCUZ01 > JACCUZ01 > BP-173. Next base: position 57,390 of record JAVEDI010000079.1, on the reverse strand, counting down.
GGCGATGTCGGGCACGAGGTAGCGCAGGGCCTCCGCGTCGGTGAAGTGCCCGAGCGACTCGGGCCGCCACGAGCCGTCCTCGCCGGGCTCCACCGCGCGGCGCCCGGTCAGGTAGACCACGCGCACACCGCGACGCTTCGCCAGCGCGTCGAGCTCCGCGCGGAAGGTCAGCTCCTCCTCGGAACGCGCGCGGTAGAGCAGCGTCGCGTCGCCGGGGGCGTACCGCAGCTCCTCGAGCAACGCCCGCATCGGCGTGATCCCGATGCCGGCCGCCAGCAGCGTCACGCGACGGCGGCTCTGCAGGTCGGCGGTCAGCCGGCCGTAGGGCCCCTCGATGACGGCACGGGTTCCCGGGCGTACGCCGGCGAGGGCGCGGCTTCCGTCACCGAGGTCCTTCACCGTGATGCGCAGCACGTCGGGGTGCGGTGCCGCGGACAACGAGTACGGGTGCGCGCGCGAGGAGCCCTCTCCGTCGAGGAAGCGCCAGAGGAAGAACTGCCCCGCCCGCACGGGCAAGGAGTGCAGGTGACGACCGCGCAGGTGCACCGACACCACGCCCGGTGACTCCTCGACGACGCCCGTCACCTCCAGGCGGTGCCGCAGGGTGCGCCACACGGGCACGCCGACCCGGAAGACGAGGACGGCGCCGAGCGTGCCGGCGTACAGCGTCCACCAGTAGGCGCGCGCCGGGGGCGAGCTGACGAAGTCGGTGCCCGTCCAGAGCTGGTGCGGCAGGGCGAGCCCGACGCCGAGGTAGGCGTAGAGATGGATGAGGTGCCACGACTCGTAGCGCAGCCGGCGGCGGGCCGCCTTGACCGAGAGGACCACCACCGCGACGAGCAGGCCGGTCCCGGCGCTCGCGAGCAGCATCCCGGGATAGGTCCGGACCAGGTCCCAGAGCTGGGAGAGGACAGCGACGCGACCGGTGGCGGCGTAGCCGAAGGTCACCAGCACGATGTGCCCGAGCATCAGGTTGAACGAGGTGAACCCCGCCAGCCGGTGCCAGCGCGCCAGGCGGTCCTGGCCGTAGGTCCGTTCCACCCAGGGGATGCGGGCCATGGCAAGCACCTGCAGCAACAGCACGTCGGCGGCGAGCAGGCCGGTCAGGCGGCCTGCGGAGATGAGCGCCGTTCCGCCGCCGGAGGCCAGGTCGGTCAGGCCGTGGTTGGCCGCCCACAGGGCGGTCACCACCGACAGACTGGCCAGGGCGCCGCCGGGGATCGCGTTCGACGTCATGCGAGGACTCTCGGGGCCGAGCCTGGACGTTGGCTGTGTGTCCGCTGGACACCCGATAGGGGCCGCCGCCGCCCGGCACCGGGCGGTCCGCGCGGCGGCGTACGCTCGCGTGACGCAGGACCTACCCTGCTCGACCGACGCCGGACACCTACGGGGACGACCCATGGACGACACCGACATCCGCACGACCATCTCCGCCCTGGTCGAGGAGGAGCACCGGCTCCGGGAAGGGGGCGTCGAGGACGAGCAACGCCGCAGGCTCGAGCAGATCGAGGAGCACCTCGACCAGTGCTGGGACCTGCTCCGTCAGCGGCAGGCCCTGCGTGAGGCCGGCGCCGACCCCGGCCAGGCGCACGAGCGGCCGACCCGCGAGGTCGAGGGCTACCTGCAGTAGCCCCGGGGGAACCCTCCCGCGCGCGGCGGCTGACATCGCCCCGTCGGGGGTTGTCCTACCGGCCTCGACGGCGCACGGTGGCAGGGGCGGTCGGGCGCAGCGTGCGCCGACGGACTGCGCGAGCGCCGGAGGGGGCACGATGATCCTGCGGACCAGCACGATCGCCTGCGACCCCCGTCGCCTCGCCGAGCGGCTGCCCTGGCTGCGCGTCAGCGTGGTGCCGCAGCTCGCCGCGCTGCCCGGCAACGTCGGCGTCCTGGTCCTGGTCGGCGAGCAGGCCGGCCGGGTGGTCGTCGCCTCGCTCTGGGGGACGCCCACGCGCATGGCAGCTGATGAACCGGTCCTCGATGCGCTGCGGGAGCAGGCCTGCGCCGTGCCCGGCACCACCGTGACGACCGAGTCCTGGGAGGTCGTGGAGCGCCACCGGCGCCGGCCGTTGGCGGTCGGCGCGACCGACCGCTCGACACGCATCGAGTTCCCGCCGGCCGACGTCGACCTGCTCGTCGAGACGTTCCGCTCCACGACGCTGCCCGCCACGGACCTGCTGCCGATGCTCTGCGGCACGACCCTGCTGGTCGACCGGTCGCGCGGTGTCGCGGTGTGGTCGGCGACCTTCACGTCGCACTCGGCCATGACCCGCAGCCGGCGGGCGGCCGCCGAGATCCGCCAGATGTCGATGGAGAAGGCGCGCGCCCGGCCCGTCGAGGTGACCGAGCTGACCGTGGCGATCGCGGAGGCGGCCACGCGGGACGGGCGGGGCTGAGACCCCCCTTCGAGAGGGCCCGGGCGAGTCGAGGGGGCCGTACGACGACGAGGCCCCTCCATGCATGAGATGGAGGGGCCTCGCCCGGTCTCGCCTCGCTCGGCGTCCGATCGCTCGGTCGCCCGCGCCTGCGGGACCTGCCACGCGGTCGACGGTGACTGCGCACCTGCATCCGGTCGCCCGGTTGCCTGTACGCCTCGAGGTCTCCCGTGAGGGCCGGCGCCTCCGGTTGCCCGGCGGCTCCTGCCTCTCGCGGTGTCTCCGTGAGCCGGCACCCACCGGTTTCCCGGCGGCTGCGCAACCGCGAAGCTTTCCTCGAGCCACCCGAGGTCTCCCTCGGGATCGGTCTCCGTTTCCGGTGACGTGAGGAGATTTCTAGTGCCCGGCGAGGGGCGGCACAAGGGTCTGACCCGAGCCAGTTCGGAAAGTTTGCGTCGTCCCCAAGATCTCCACAGTCGCGGGCCCGGTTGTCCCCCGTCCGAGCCGGTCGTCCACCGCTTCGTCCACCGGGACATCCACAGGCCGTGCGGCCCGTGTCCACGATGTGGACCGACTCACCGGTGCTGCACGACTCGCGGGTCGGCGTCGGGACGCAGCCAGGTCAGCACCCAACGCATCTGGGCAGGGTCACCGATGTTGGTGCAGCCCTCCGTCGGGTTCCACCGGTAGCCGGCCCGCGAGGTGTGGTAGAAGATGCCGCTTCCCATGCCCTGCACCGGTTGCGGGCCGACACCGACCTGCAGTCGCGGGTGGTTGTAGCCCACCCAGAACCCCCAGCGCATCGAGGGCCGGGTGCCGTCCGTCCGCCCACTCTCCTCGATCCACGTGTTGTAGAGCAGCCCCTTGTAGTTGGTCACGTTCGACGTCGGCAGCCGGCGTCGCCAGGGCATCGCCCCCGGCGCCGTGGCCGAGGTCGAGAAGGTGACCGCGATGGGGAAGACGCCGCTCGGCGTACGGCCGTCGCTCTGGCGCTTGGCGCCCACCGCAGCGAAACCCTTGGGCCCGACCGACGATCGGAAGACCGCGCGCTCGCCGGAGGGGAGCCGCACGATGCGCCAACGGCCGCCGCGCTTGTGCCATGCCTGGGTGACCGTGCACCACACGCGCGAGCACCACCGGTTGGTGCGTACGGTGCGCACGACCTGCGTGGCGGTGGCCGGGACGGCCGTCGCGAAGTCGGGCGCGGTGTACGCCGGCTGCGAGGGTCGCGCCGTCGCGCCGGCGAGCGCGCTCGCCGGCGCCAGCAGCCCGACGAGCAGCAGGGCGCTCACAAGTGCGACGAGCCGCGACGTGCCCCGAGGGAAGATGCTCACTGCGGCATTGTCGGGCCTTTGCGGCCCGATATGGAGCACATCGACCCATCTGGCGTGACCGTCTCTGGCGCGTCGGCGTGTGGTTGACGGCTTGTGCGGTGCGGCTCGGGCACGATGGCAGCGTGAAGGCGTGGGCGCCCCGGCTGCCCGGCTGGCTCCAGCGGCCGGCTCCCTCGACGCGGGCCATGACGGCCAGGCACCGCGCGGCCCGGCACGGGCCGCACACCGAGCACGGCCAGCCCGAACCGCATCGCAACCACGGCAACCACGCGGTCCACGGCACTCACGGGCACCACGCGCAGCGCCACGCCCAGCACCACGACGATGACCGGCACGACGACCATGACCGGCACGACGACCATGACCGGCACCACGACCACCACGGCCACGAGCACGCTGCAGGCCGGTTCGCTGCCCTGCGCCAGCTTGTCGCCCCGCACAGCCACGACGCTGCCCTGGCCGTCGACAACGAGCTCGAGGCCAGCCAGCAGGGCATGCGGGCGCTGCTGATCTCCTTCGTCGTCCTGATGGTCACTGCTCTCCTGCAGGCCGTGGTGGTGGCGCTCACCGGCTCGGTCGCCCTGCTGGTCGACACGCTGCACAACGTGGCCGACGCCCTCACCGCCGTACCTATCGCGGTGGCCTTCGTCCTCGGGCGCCGGGCCGCGAGCCGGCGCTACACCTACGGCTACGGGCGCGCCGAGGACCTGGCCGGGCTCTTCGTGGTGCTGGTCATCGCCGCGTCCGCGGTGCTGGCCGGCTACGAGGCCGTCCGCCGGCTGCTCGACCCGCGCCCGCTGGACCACCTCCTGCTGCTGGCGGCGGCCGGCCTCGTCGGCTTCGCGGGCAACGAGCTGGTCGCGCGCTACCGCATCACGGTGGGCCGCCGCATCGGCTCTGCCGCCCTGGTGGCCGACGGGCTGCACGCGCGCACCGACGGACTGACCTCGCTCGGGGTGGTGCTCAGTGCGGTGGCCGCGGGGTTCGGCCTCGAGGCGGCCGACCCCATCGTCGGCCTGCTGATCACCCTCGCCGTCCTGAGCGTGCTGCGCGACGCGGTACGCGACGTCTACCGCCGGCTGATGGACGCGGTCGACCCGCAGCTGGTCGACCAGGTGGAGAGGATCGCGAGGGACACCGACGGCGTCCTGGACGTGGGCACCGTGCGCCTGCGCTGGATCGGGCACCGGCTGAGGGCCGAGCTGGAGATCGTCGTCGACGCCGACCTCAGCCTGGTCCGGGCACACCACATCGCCGAGGCGGCCGAGCATCGACTCCTGCACGACGTACCGCGCCTGAGCGCCGCCCTCGTGCACGCCGACCCCGCACCGGGGACCACCGACCACCACGAGACGCTGCGCCACCACCGGGACGGCTGAGGGCGCCGCCCGGTGCCGCCGCTCGCAGCCAGCCGCTCAGCGCGTGGGCAGCTCTGCCCAGACCACCTTGCCGGACGCGGTCGGCCGCCATCCCCAGCGCCCGGCCACCAGGGCGACCAGCTCCAGCCCCCGCCCGCCCTCGTCGTCGGCGGTGGCGAACCGCCGCTGCGGGAGGTGACCACCCTCGTCCTCGACCTCGATCACGACGTGCGGGCTGGCGACGCGGACCCGCAGCCGCGGGTCGCCCCGCCCGTGCCGGATCGCGTTGGTGACCAGCTCGCTGACCACCAGGGTCACGGCCTCGCCCAGCCGAGGGGCCGCTCCGCGCGCCGCGAGCGTCCGCCAGGTCAGGGCGCGGGCATCGGCGACAGCCGCCGGGTCGCGGGGCAGGGTGACCCAGGGGGCGGCGACCCCGATGGCGTCGCCCAGCGGCCGTAGCAGCAGCAGGGCGACGTCGTCGTCGTGCTCGGGCGCCACCAGCGCCGCCACCGCCCGGGTGCCCAGCGACTCGAGGTCGGCGGGCGGCCGGGCGAGGACGTCGGCGAGGACCCGGACGCCTTCGTCGACGTCACGCTCGCGGGTCTCGACGAGCCCGTCGGTGTAGAGCGCGACCACATCGGTCGGCTCGACCACGACGACCTGCTCGTTGCGCCCGCCCAGCCCGAGCCCGAGCGGCGGCCCGGGCTCCAGCTGCACGGCGCTGGCACCGGCCGCGCTGCCGACCAGCGGCGGCGGATGTCCGGCGCTGGAGAACGTCAGCGTCCGGTCGGCCGGGTCGTACAGCGCGTAGATGCACGTGACGAACGCGCCCTCGGCGACGTCGCGCACGACCAGGTCGAGCCGGTCGAGCAGCAGCGAGGGCGCCAGGTCCAGCAGCGCGTAGGCCCGCATGGCGGCGCGCACCTGCCCCATGAGGGCCGCCGCCGCGACCCCACGGCCCATCACGTCGCCGACGGCGACCGCGACGCGACCCGCCCCCAGCCCGAGCACGTCGTACCAGTCGCCGCCGACCTCGGAGCCCGCGCCACCGGGCAGGTACCGGACCGCCACCTCCACCTGCGGCGGCACGTCGAGCACCGGCAACAGGCTGCGCTGCAGGGTGCGCGCGATCTCGCCCTCGCGGGCGTTGAGCCGGGCCCGCTCCAAGGCCTGGGCACACAGGCCGGCCAGCGTCATCATGAAGTTGCGGTCGTCCTCGGAGAACTCGCGCGCCTCGTCGAACATCACGACCAGCGCGCCGATGGTCCGCTGCGCCAGCCACAGCGGCAACGAGACGAACGCCTGGGTGCGCGCCCCGAAGTCGCGCGTGTGGTCCGGGTGGCGATCGCGCACTGCCTGGATGGTCTCGTAGAACAGCGGCTCACCCTCGCGCGCCGAGATCATCATCGGCAGGTCCGTGTCCAGCGGGAAGACGCCGACCCACCGTTCACGGATGTCCCCGCCCAGGTGGCGCAGGTCGACGATCTCCAGCTCGCCGCGCGCCTCCCTCACCAGGCCCACGCCGCCGCCGTACCCGCCCAGCAGGCTGAAGCCCTTGTCGATCACGACGTCGATCACGGCGGGCAACGTATGCGCGCTGGAGAGCGCGGCCGTCACCTGCAGCAGCCGGTCGGCCCGCTCGTCGGCGCGCTCCTGCCTCTCGACGAGCTGCTCGTGGGCCGCCGCCGCCGCCTGCTCGTCATCGACGTTGCGCAGCCACAGGGCGAGGCCGCCCGGGACCGGCACCGCCCGGACCCGGAACCAGCCCTCCAGGGGGCCGTACCACAGCTGGAACGCCCGGACCTGGCCGGTCGCCAGCGCCTCGTGCAGGGCGGACCACGCGACGGTCTCCCGGCCCTCGGGAAACAGCTCGAACAGCAGCCGACCCACCAGGACATCGGCGGGGCGGCGCAGCAGCCGCGCGGCCAGGTCGTTGACCCACCGGAAGCGCAGGTCGCGGTCGAGGCTGGCGAAGCCCTCGTCGAGCTCCCGCAGCGCGACCTCCAGCGCCTCCGGGTCGAGAGACCCTGGGGACCCGCCGCTCACCCGTCCTCCCCGCTCCTGTCGTCCCGCCGACGCCGAGTCGCACCTCCGGCGCGCTGGTGGACGGCGGATTCGATCATCATGCCAGCCGACGGCGCGGGGCGGACCGCGGGAGTTTCCTCAAAGGTCTCCCCCTGTGCGGTTAACGGAGCACTAAGCGCGTTGTGAGGCCCGGGTGGCAGGCCGAAGCGTAGGAACCAGCACATGTCCCCGTGATCGCGACACCACACGGGCACGGTCAGAACACGTCCGAGCAGACACACGTCACCCAGGGGGGATCCATGAACAGGACCCGTCGCGTCGCCCTCACGGTCGCCGCAGCAACGGGGATCCTCGCGGGCGCCGCAGCCACCGTCGTGACCGTCGGTCACGTCGGTGCCGCCGGACCCGCGACGACCACCGGGACTTCCAGCGCGCTCGCCGTCCAAGCCGCGGACCCGGCCGCGCAGGCCGCCGACCAGCAGCGGCAGGCCCTGACGGACTACGTCGCCGACATGCACGCGGCCCGCACGGCGCTCGACGAGCGGGTCGTTGCCACCCGCCAGCAGCTGACGAAGGCCAAGGCTCGACACGAGCGGCGGGTCGCGCGGGCCAAGGCGCGCGTCGCGGCTCAGGCGCGAGCAGCCGCGGTCGCAGCCGCTCAGCAGCGCCCCGAACCGGCGCGGGTCTCCCACACCCTCCCGGTCAGTCGCACGTCGGTGCCGGTGAGCCACCCCAGGTCCGCGTCCGACAGTCGCGACGACCACCACGAGCACGACGACCACGAGCACGGCGATGACTGACGCGCGCGGCTCGGCAGCCCACTGGGGTGTCGCCGCAGTGGTCGCGCCGGCCGCCGCGGCGGCCATGGCCCTGTCCACCGGGTGGGCGCTGCAGCACGACCCGACGGCGTCCAGCACGCCCGTCAGCGCCGCACCGGCCGCGGCGACGCCACACAGCCGGCTGAGCCGCAGCGACCTCGCCCTGAGCCAGGCGGCGGTGGCCGAGCGGGCCCGCGTCCTGCGGCTGGACCGGACACTGGCCAGGCTGCGGGGCCAGCTCGCCGCGGTGCGCCAGGCACCGCTCCCGTCCCGGCAGTCGCTGGGCTCCGGCGGCTCGACGGTCAGCCGGGTCCTTCCGCGCTCGAGCGGCACCGTGCACGTCGCCCGGCCACCGGTGGTGCGCCGCCCGGCACCAGCGGCGCCGAAGGCGCACACGAAGACAGGCGCCTCGTGACGACCGCGACCGCCGACCTGCAGCACACGTTCCGCGCGATGGCCACCGACGTACACCTGCATGTCGTCGACCCCACCGCGGCGGCGCGCGCCGCCCTGCAGCGGGCCGAGGACGTGGTGGCCGCCGTGGCCAGCACCTGCACCCGGTTCGACCCGAGCAGCGCGCTGATGCGCGTCAACGCGGCGCCCCGGCAGTGGCACCGGGTGCCGGCCGAGCTGTACGCCGCCCTGCGCGAGGCGTACGACGCCTACCGGCTGACCGGCGGCGCGTTCGACCCGCGGGTGCTCGAGACCCTCACCTCGTGGGGCTACGACCGGTCGCTGCCGTTCCGCAGCGGCGCGGTCGCGGTGGCCGCCGGCCCGGCCGCACCGCCACGACCGCCCGGACGGCGGACCTGGCGTCCGCGCTTCGACGAGCGGCAGCACGCCGTGCGCCTCGGCCCCGTGCCGGTCGACCTCGGCGGCATCGGCAAGGGCCTGGCCGTCCGCTGGGCTGCCCGCGAGCTGGCCGGTGCCGGCCGCGCCGGCCTGGTCGAGGCCGGGGGCGACCTCTACGCCGCGGGGTCCGGACCCGAGGGCGCCGGCTGGAACGTGGCGGTCGAGGACCCGCGCGGCGGCGACGAGCCCCTTGCCGTCCTGACACTGAGCGATCTCGCGTGTGCGACCTCCTCGGTTCGGCTGCGCCACTGGCGCGTCGACGGCCAGGACGTGCACCACCTGATCGACCCGCGCACCGGCCGGCCGGCCCGCAGCGGGCTGCTGTCGGTCACCGTCGTCGCCGCGGACCCGGCCCTCGCCGAGGTCTGGAGCAAGGCACTGTTCCTGGCCGGTCGCGGCCGGGTCCGCCAGGTCGCCGACGAGCAGGGGCTCGCGGCCATGCTCGTCGGCTCGGACGGCAGCGTCGGACTCAGCCGTGCCATGCGCCCCTACGTCTCCTGGCAGGTGTCGCGTGACCGGTGATCTGGACGCCCCGCTGACCGCTCGCCGGGCGACCCGGCGCGCGGTGACGACGCTGCTCGTCGTGGTCGCGACGACGGTGAGCGCCGGCCTGACCGGCTGGTTCGTCGGCACCGCGGCACAGTCGGTGTCGGGCAACCGCAACGCGCCGTGGATCCTGGGCCGCGCTGCCGGCCTGTCGTCCTACGTCCTGCTGCTGCTGCTGGTGGCCACGGGCCTCGTGCTCTCGCACCCGGCGCGCAGCCGACTGCGCCGGCCCAGCGCGGTGACCCGCATCCGGCTGCACGTCAGCCTCGCGGTGTTCACGCTCGCGCTCACGGTGCTGCACGTGGTCGTGCTGGCCACCGACTCCTACGCGCACGTCGGCTGGCGAGGCACCTTCGTGCCGATGGGCGCGGACTACCGGCCGGTGGCCGTGACGCTCGGGGTGCTCGGCGTCTACGCCGGCCTGCTGGCCGGCCTCACCGCCGCCTTCTCGGGCCGGCGGCTGATCGCCCGCCTGTGGTGGCCGGTGCACAAGGTGGCGTCGGTCTCACTGGTGCTCGTGTGGGCGCACGGCGTCTACGCGGGCATCGACACGCCGGCGCTGATGGGGCTCTACGTCGCCACGGGCGTGGCGGTGCTGGCGCTGGCCGTCTGGCGCTACGTCGCGCGAACACCGGCCGACCGGGTCGCCGAGCTCGCGGCGGCACCGGGCTCGGCCACCCGGCACGGCATGCACGCCGTCGCGACCCCGCACGGCGGTGAGCGGTCATGACCGTCGCGCCCGTCGTCGCTCACCTGCCCGCACGCCCCGACGCGGCACCCGATCCGCTGACCCTGCCGTCCCTGCTGGACGGACCGGTCGTCGTCCCGGCGGGGCACCTCGGCGTGCTGGAGGTCACCGAGCGCCTCACCGACCACCTCGAGTCGTTCGGGGCGCGACCGCGGCCGGCGGCCGAGACGATGCTCGAGCTGCTCGACGCGCTGGCCCTCTCCGGCCGCGGCGGCGGGCACTTCCCGGCGGCCCGCAAGTGGCGCGCGACGCGCGACGCCGTACGTCGCAGCGGCCAGGCCGCCGTTGTCGTCGCGAACGCCGCAGAGGGCGAACCCGCCAGCGCCAAGGACGCCGCGCTGCTGGCGCACCGGCCGCACCTCGTGCTGGACGGCCTGGCCCTGGCCGCCGAGACGGTCGGCGCGGGCGAGGTGGTCGTCTGGACCCACGGCGACTCGCACGAGCTGCACCGGGTCCTCGTGCAGGCCCTCGCCGAGCGACGGGCCGCCGGGCTCGTCGAGCCGTCCGTGCGGCTGGTGACCGGCCCCGCTCGCTACCTCAGCGGCGAGTCCAGCGTGATCGTCCGGGCCCTGTCCGGCGGCCCGGCGCTGCCGGAGTTCCGCCGGCTGCCGGCGGCGGTCGACGGGGTCCGCGGGCGCCCGACGCTGGTCAACAACGTGGAGACCCTCGCGCGGGCCGCCCTGGCCGCCCGGACCGGCGCCGAGGGGCACCGGCCCTCCAGCCTGGTCACGGTGCTCGCCGAGGGCCGGCGCACGGTCCTCGAGGCCGCGCCGACCTGGCGGCTGCGCGATGCCGCGCTGGCCGGCGGGTGGCCGATCGGCCACGAGCCGCAGGCGGTGCTCCTCGGTGGGTACGGCGGCAGCTGGTTGCCGTGGTCACAGGCCGCGGACCTGCAGGTGGAGGAGGCCGCGATGCGCGCGGCCGGCGTCTCGCTGGGTGCCGGTGTCGTGGCGCTGCTGCCTCCCGGCGCGTGCGGCCTCGCGGAGACGGCCCGGGTGTCGGCGTACCTCGCGGCGAGCAGCGCGCGGCAGTGCGGCCCCTGCGTGTTCGGGCTGCCCGCCATCTCCGGCGTCGTCGCCGAGCTGGTCGACGGCCGGGCCGGCCGCGCCGACCTCAAGCGGCTGCGGCGCTGGGCCGAGGAGGTGTCGGGGCGCGGCGGGTGCCACCACCCGGACGGCACGGTCCGCATGACGCTCAGCGCGCTGCGCACGTTCGCCGCGGACGTGGAGGCGCACCGGCGGGGCCGACCGTGCGCCGGCGTCGGGCACCCGCCCGTGCTGCCGGTCCCGGTGCAGTCCTGATGGGCGCGCCGGACCGGACGTCGACGCGGCTGCGCGTCGACCCGGTGGCCTGCGACGGCGTGGGCATGTGCGCCCACCTGGCTGCGGGGCTCGTGCGCCTCGACTCCTGGGGCTACCCGATCGTCGCCGAGCGCGACCTGGACGCCCGCGAGCAGCGCCGCGCGGGTCAGGCGGTCGCCGGCTGTCCACGACGAGCCCTGTTCCTCGACCGTCGTGACGGCTGAGGCCTTGCGCCTCAAGTCGGTAGCCTTTGCTGCCGATTTGTCTGGAGACAGCACAGCCGCCACGACGCGAACAGGCGATAGATGCACCTCCAGCGAATCCGTACCCTCACCGCGGCCCTGGTGGCCACCGCCGCCCTGCTGGTGCCCGCTGCGCTGAGCGGCGCGGCCCCCGCCGAGGCGGGCGGTGCCCGCTACGGCAAGGTGACGTTCGTGGACGACGGCGACACCGTCGACGTCGACATCGCCGGTGACGGCACGTCGCAACCGGCGCGCGTGCGCTACATCGGGGTGCAGGCGATGGAGCTGCATCGCTACAGCCACTCCCTGTCCAAGATCCGCGGCGAATGCTGGGGCGTCGACGCGACCCGCTACCTCTACTCGCTGACCAACCGCAAGCGCGTGATGCTCACGGCGCGCCACGACAGCAGCCGGGCCGGCAACGGCCGGCTGCGTCGCTCGGTGGCCGTGCTGCAGAACGGGGTCTGGACCGACACCGGCGCCCTGTTGATCAGCGCCGGCCTCGCGCTGCCCGACCTGCTCGGAGATGAGTACGCGCCCAACCTGGACTACCTGGGCCGGGCTCAGGAGGCAGCGGCGAACCACGTCGGCATGTGGGGCAACCCCGTCAAGTGCGGATACGGTCCGGCGCAGGACGCGGTCCTGTCGGTCAACATCAACTGGGACGCCGCGGGCAACGACGCGCGCAACGTCAACGGAGAGTGGATCGACATCACCAACCACGGCGCCGCGCCGGTGACCCTCGCCGGCTGGTGGATCCGCGACGCTGCCTATCGCGGCGTGAAGGCCCACGGCTACGTGTTCCCCGCCGGCACCGTGATCGCCCCGGGCAGCCATCTGCGGCTGCGCATGGGGCGCGGGGGCCGCACGGCGACCACGCAGCACTGGGGCCTTCGTTCTCCCGTCTTCGCCAACGCGACGGGCGCACCGCAGTGGATGGGCGACGGCGCCTGGCTGTTCGACCCCCAGGGTGACCTGCGGTTCTGGCAGATGTACCCGTGCCGGTTCGGGTGCTGAACCGCGTCATGTCCCGACCTGCGCGATCGTGTCGCCGCCTGCGACTGCGTGCCCTCGTGGCCGCGCTGCTGGCCACCGGCGGCCTGCTCGGTCCGGTCCTGCTCACCGGAGCACCCTCCGCGGCGGCGGGCGGGGCACGGTACGGCATGGTGAAGCTGGTGGACGACGGTGACACGGTCGACGTCGACGTGGCCGGTGACCGGACCTCCACACCGGTCCGCGTCCGCTACATCGGTCTGCAGGCCATGGAGCTGCACGTCTACAGCCTCAAGCCCAGTGGCTATCGCGGCGAGTGCTGGGGCGTCGAGGCCGCCAAGAACCTGTACGCACTCATCAACCACCGGCGAGTCCGGCTCACCTCGCAGCACGCGAGCAGTCACTCGATGAAGAACATCCGACCCCGCCGATCCGTCGAGGTGCTGCAAGCCGGCGGGTGGGTCGACACGGGGGGGCTGCAGCTGGACGCGGGCCTCGGGCTGCCCGACCTGCTCGGCGACGAGTACACGCACAACCTGGACTACATGGTCCGGGCCCAGCGGGCCGCCGCTGCCCATGTGGGCATGTGGGGCGACCCGACGCACTGCGGCGTCGGTCCGGCGCAGGACGCGCAGCTGTCGGTGCACATCAACTGGGACGCCGCGGGCAACGACGCGGTGAACGTCAACGGCGAGTGGATCGACATCAGCAACCACGGTGCCGCGCCGGTCAGCCTGGACGGCTGGTGGGTCCGCGACGCCGCCTACCGCGGCGTGAAGGCCCACGGCTACGTGTTCCCGCCCGGCAGCGTGGTCCAGCCGGGCGGAAACCTCCGCCTGCGCGTGGGGCAGGGCACCAACACCGCGGACACCCAGTACTGGGGTCTGAGCATGCCGGCCTTCGCCAACGTCACCGGCGCACCGACCTGGATGGGTGACGGTGCCTGGCTGTTCGACCCGCAGGGTGACCTGCGGTTCTGGGACATGTACCCCTGCCGCTACGCCTGCTGACGGCCCACCTCAGCCAGCCTCCGGGCGAGGAACGCCCGCTCGGCCCCGTTGTCGGACAGCCGGTTCGCGGCGTGGTACGCCGCCCGGGCCTCCTCGTAGCGGCCCAGGCGGCGCAGCAGGTCGGCCTTGGTGGCGGGCAGGTAGCGGTAGCCCTCCAGCCGCCCGGCGGCCTCCAGCGCCTCCACCTCGCGCAGCGCCACGGCGGGACCGGCCACCATCGCGAGTGCCACCGTGCGGTTCAGCGCCACGACAGGGGTCGGCCACACCTCCAGCAGGGCGTCGTAGACCCGCAGCAGCGCAGGCCAGTCGGTCGTCGCATAGCTGGGCGCGTCCGCGTGCAGCGCCGCGACGACGGCCTGCAGCGTGAAGCGCCCCGGCCGCGCCGAGCGGACCGCCTCGACGACCAGCCGGCGGCCCTCGTCGAGCGCGCCGCGGTCCCACAGCGATCGGTCCTGCTCCTCGAGCAGCAGCAACCGGCCGTCCGCGCCCGTGCGGGCCGGTCGGCGCGCGTCGGTGAGCACCATGAGGGCCAGCAGCCCGCGCGCCTCGCGCTCGTCGGGCATGAGGTCCACGAGGACCCTGCCCAGCTCCATCGCCCGCTCCACGAGGTCGGCCCGCACCAGGGTGTCGCCGGCGGGGGCCGCGTGCCCGGTGGTGAACAGCAGGTGGACCACGGTCAGCACCGCGTCCAGGCGCTCCGGCAGCTCGGTCTCGCCGGGCACCCGGTAGGGGATCCGCGCCGCCGCGATCTTCTTCTTCGCCCGGGTCAGCCGAGCCGCCATCGTCGGCTCCGGGACCAGGAAGGACCGGGCGATCTCCGCCGTGCTGAGCCCGCACAGCAGCCGCAGGGTGAGCGCCACCTGCGCCTCGCGGGCGAGGGCGGGGTGGCAGCAGGTGAAGACCAGCCGCAACCGGTCGTCGGTGAGCACGCCTGCCTCCTCAGCGGCCACGGGTGCGTACGGCGTCGCCTCCGGCTCGAGCAGCAGCGGCAGCTTGGCGCGCAGCGACTGCTCGCGGCGCAGCCGGTCGATCGCCTTGCGCCGGGCGGCCGTGGTGAGCCAGGCCGCCGGGTTGGCGGGTATGCCGTCGCGGCGCCACGCGCGCAGCGCGACGCCGTACGCCTCCTGGACGCACTCCTCGGCGACACCGAGGTCCTGGGTGACCCGGGCGGTCGAGGCCAGCACGTAGCCCCACTCCCGCCGGTGCGCCCGGGCCACGGCGCGGCCGACCTCGTCCGACCCGTCGGCCTGGCCGGCCGCGCCGCGCTCCTGCGTGGGACTCACCCCCCGGACGTGTCCAGGACCGGGCGCACCTCGACGCCGCCGTACGGCGCGGGGCAGAGCCGGGCGACGGCGAGTGCCTGGTCGAGGTCGGCCGCCTCGATCAGGTAGTAGCCACCGAGCGCCTCCTTGGTCTCGGCGAACGGGCCGTCGGTGACGACGTCGCCGCGGATGCTCGTCGCCGTCGTGGTGGGCTGCAGCGCGTTGCCCCCCAGCATCTTGGCGCCCTGCTCGACGATCTGCTCGGCGAAGCGGCCGTGCGCCTGCATGGCTTGTTCCCACACCTCGGGGGCGGGCTCGGCGTAGCTGCTCTCGTTCTCGTAGATCAGGATCAGGTACTGGGCCATGGCGGTCTCCTCGACCTCGAAGCGGCTCGGACACCGATCCGACGATCGACGAGCGCCGAAATCGACAGCGCGCCTGCATCCGATCGGGTGTCACCCGTACGGGTCAGCCAAGCACGGCTGATTAGGCCATCTGAGCAGAACGTGTCACCTTGATAGCCCGAACGGCTGGTCTTTACCAACGTTCGGTCAGGTGCCTCCCGGAGTGGCAACTTGCCCCATAGCCTCTCTTTTGTCGCACCGGTCCTCCTCCACCGATGCAAGGGGAGCGCAAGATGTCAGTCAGGACTCAGCAGGTGGTTGCGGACGATCTCCGCGAGGACGCCTGGAAGCTCTACCAGCAGTCGTTCGACGACCTGCGTCACCTTGCGGTGCAGCGGCACGTCATGTACTCCGACGAGTTCGACGCCGTCATGGCCGACGCACGCGTCGACAAGTACCTGATCTTCGACGACCACGGCTCGCTGCAGGGCATCGGGACCATCACGACCGAGCTGTTGTCGATGCCGCTGGTGTCCGCCGACTACTTCGCGCACCGCTGGCCGGAGCGCTACCTGGCCGGCGAGGTCTTCTACATCGGGTTCGTCGCCGTGCACCCCGACTCGCACGGGTCGGGCATCTTCGGCGAGCTGGTCAAGGCGATGACCGAGATGGTCTCCAAGGTCGACGGCATCGCGGTGGTCGACGTCTGCAACCACAACAAGGACCGCTTGCACCTGCCGCGTGCGATCCACTGGCTGGCCTCGACGTGGTCGTCACACGTGCAGACCGTGACCCTGGACGCGCAGAGCTACATCGGGTACGACTTCGCCCGCAGCGCCTGATCCGACTCGCGGTCGACGAACCCGCAGTCCTCGGCCGCCAGCGGCCGGCCGAACAGCCAGCCCTGGCCCAGCGAGACGCCCGAGCGCTCCAGCAGCGCCCGCTGCGACTCGGTCTCGATGCCTTCGGCCACGACCTCGAGGCCCATGGCGTGTGACATCGCGACGACCGCACGCACGATGGCGGCGTCGCCGCTGTCGACGTCCACGCGGGACACGAAGCCGCGGTCGATCTTGACCTTGGACACCGGGAAGCGCCGCAGGTGCCCGAGGGACGAGTAGCCGGTGCCGAAGTCGTCGACCGCGAGGGAGACGCCCAGCCGCCGTAGCCGTTCAAGCACCTCTGCCGAGGCGTCCTCGTCGGCCATCATCGCCGACTCGGTGATCTCGATCAGGAGGCAGTCGGCGGGCACGTTGTGCCTGCGCAGCTCACGCTCGACGTGCCCGACCAGGCTGCTGTCGCGCAGCTGCCTCGCAGAGACGTTGACGGAGACCCACAGGTCACGCGCCCCGCTCGCCCGCCACGAGCTCAGCTGGCGGACCGCCTCGGAGACGACCCACTCGCCGATCTCGACGATGAGACCGGTCTCCTCGGCGACCGGGATGAAGTCCAGCGGTGAGACCATGCCGAACCGCGGGTGCGCCCAGCGCAGCAGCGCCTCGACACCGCGCACCTCGCTGTCGTGCAGGGACACGATCGGTTGGTAGTGCAGCAGCAGCTCGTTGCGAAACAGCGCCGTCCGCAGCGCGAGCTCGGTCTCGACGCGCTGCCGCACTGCGTCATGCATCGACGAGTCGAAGACGACGCACCGGTTCTTGCCCACGCCCTTGGCCCGGTACATCGCCGTGTCGGCGTCGCGCAGCAGGCCCTCGGCGGTCGCCGGGTGCTGCGAGCGGACGAGGCCGATCGACACGGTCGCGACGAGCGCACCTTCCAGATCCGGCAGCGGGACATGGAAGGACTCCATGATGCTCGCCGCCAGGTCCTCGCCGCTGCGGGACATGGTCGGCGCGACCAGGCGGGCCACCACGAACTCGTCGCCACCGATGCGGGCCAGTACGTCGGAGGGCCCGGCCACCGCCTGCAGCCGCTGTGCCGCGATGCGCAGCACCCGGTCACCGACCTGGTGGCCCCAGGTGTCGTTGACCAGCTTGAAGGAGTCGATGTCGAGGAAGAGCAGGTCGACGCGGCAGTCCTCGCGTTCGGTGACGCGCAGCATGTCCTCGACGCGAGTCACCAGGGCGGCGCGGTTGGCGAGACCGGTCAGTGCGTCGTGAGTGGCCTGGTAGCGCAGCCCGTGCTGCGACTCAGCGTGTTCGTGCACCGCGCCCAGGGCGC
Source organism: Actinomycetota bacterium (assembly GCA_030841035.1). Lineage (GTDB taxonomy): Bacteria > Actinomycetota > Actinomycetes > JACCUZ01 > JACCUZ01 > BP-173. Next base: position 40,007 of record JAVEDI010000079.1, on the reverse strand, counting down.
GCAGCAGCAGAAGGACGGCCACCAGAGCGGCGCCGGTGCCCCCGATCCACGCCGCCTCGGTCGTGTTGCCCACGATCACGACAGCAGGCGGTAGCAGCAGAGCGGGCACGAGCAGAGCGAGGCGACCGCCCGACCACGCCTGCACCGGGCGCGTCTGGATGGCCGAGAGCGACACCATCGACGGGTGCAGGGCGGCCGCCCCGAAACAGCCGAAGGCGAGCACGAACGGCAGGTCCAGCAGGGGTGAGCCGATCGTGTGACCCTGCGTGCCGATGTGCGCGTAGCCGATGTCGCCGACGAGGATGCCGAGCACGGTGAGGGCCAGCAGCCAGAAGGACGCCGCCCGGTTGGCGGAGGTGAACGAGAGCAGGAGGGTGACGAAGGCGAGAGCGACGTCGATGACCGGATAGGCGCCCTGCAGCACGGCGAAGGGTGTGAGGCCCATCACGTGGGCGGTCGGCAGGGTGAAGAAGACGAGGGCCGCGGAGCCGGTCGCGGCGAGCACGATGAGCCCGTCGACCAGCTCGTGCAGCGCACGCCCAGCGCCCTTGCGGTTGAGGGTCAGCGCGATGAAGGCGGTCAACGTTCCCGCGTAGCCGGTGAGCGTCGCCGCGTCGGCGAGGGGGGCCAGCGGCTGTCCGGCGAGCACCTGGCGCAGCACGGCGCCGACGATGAAGGCCGTGCACGCGACGGCGCAGACCGTCCAGGGCAGGGTCACCGCGGGGCGGTTCAGCCGACGGCCGACGAGCACCGCGACCGTCGTACCGACACCTGTGAGCGCGAACGGCGCGGCGACCAGCGCAGATCCGCGCAGGGCGACGAGCCCCACCGCCATCAGCACGCAGAAGCCGAGATACAGCCACGCGACGCTTGCCGGCAGGCCCGGCCTCCGTGGCCTCGCCTCGCGCATGCCTCACCTCCGTCAACGGGTACATCGGCCGGGAAACGCCGGGGTTGAGCATGCAGCGGCAAACCGTTTCGCCGCCGCGGTGGCGCCTCACCTACGCTGGACGGCGCATGCGCGCCCCCAGCTCCCCCTCTCCCCCGGCCGGCCGCGGTACCTCTCCGGAGCCCCGCCGCCGCGCGCTGCCGCCGATCCGCTATCCCGCGCAGCTCCCGGTCAGCCAGCGCCGGGAGGAGATCGCGGCGGCCATCCGCGACCACCAGGTCGTGATCCTCGCCGGCGAGACCGGCTCCGGGAAGACGACGCAGCTCCCGAAGATCTGCCTGGAGCTCGGTCGCGGGGAATCCGCCATGATCGGTCACACCCAGCCGCGGCGGATCGCAGCCCGGGCCGTGGCCGAGCGCATCGCCGAGGAGCTGGGCACGCCGCTCGGGACGGACGTCGGCTACACGGTCCGCTTCAACGACCGGTCGAGCCCGGACACCCGGATCAAGCTGATGACCGACGGCATCCTGCTGGCCGAGATCCAGCGCGACCGCACCCTCTCGGCGTACGACACCCTGATCGTCGACGAGGCGCACGAGCGCAGCCTGAACGTCGACTTCCTGCTCGGCTACCTCAAGGCGCTGCTGCCCCGCCGGCCGGACCTCAAGGTCGTCATCACCTCCGCCACCATCGACACCGCGCGCTTCGCCCGCCACTTCTACGACGCGCCGGTCGTCGAGGTGTCGGGGCGCACCTTCCCGGTCGAGGTCCGCTACCGCCCCGTGGTCGACCCCGACAGCGAGGACGGGGAGGAGCGTGACCAGGTCCAGGCGATCGTCGATGCGGTGGACGAGCTGTCGCTGGAGGGGCCGGGTGACGTACTCGTGTTCCTCTCGGGGGAACGCGAGATCCGCGACACGGCCGACGCGCTGCGCCGCCACGTCGGCGGCGACGCGGAGATCCTGCCCCTCTACGCGCGGCTGTCCGCGGCCGAGCAGCACCGGGTGTTCGCGCCGCACGCAGGCCGTCGGGTGGTGCTCGCGACCAACGTCGCCGAGACGTCCCTGACGGTGCCCGGCATCCGCTACGTCGTCGATCCGGGCACGGCCCGCATCTCGCGCTACAGCCACCAGCGCAAGGTGCAGCGGCTGCCCATCGAGAAGGTGTCGCAGGCCTCGGCGAACCAGCGCAAGGGCCGGTGCGGTCGCGTCGAGGAGGGCATCTGCATCAGGCTCTACAGCGAGCAGGACTTCCTCTCGCGGCCGCAGTTCACCGAACCGGAGATCCTTCGCACGAACCTGGCCTCCGTCATCCTGGCGATGACCGCGCTGGGCCTCGGTGACATAGCGGCGTTCCCGTTCGTCGAGCCGCCCGACCGCCGACAGGTTCGCGACGGCATCGCGCTGCTCGAGGAGCTGGGCGCGCTGGAGCCGGGCTCGGGCGACGAGCGACGCCGGCTGACCCCGCTGGGCCGACGGCTGGCCCGGCTGCCGCTGGACCCGCGGCTCGCGCGCATGGTGCTGGAGGCCGACCGCAACGGCTGCGTCGAGGAGGTGATGGTGATCGCCACCGCGTTGTCCGTGCAGGATCCGCGGGAGCGGCCGGCCGACAAGCAGCAGGCCGCCGACGACAAGCATCGCCGCTTCGCCGACGACCGCTCCGACTTCCTGACCTACTGGAACCTCTGGACCTATCTGCAGCAGCAGCAGGACGAGCTGAGCTCCAGCGCCTTCCGGCGGCTGTGCAAGGCGGAGTTCCTGCACTACCTGCGCGTCCGCGAGTGGCAGGACCTCTACGGGCAGCTGCGCTCGGTGGCCCGCTCCCTCGGCATCACGTCACCGTCCCGCCACGTGCCGGAGGCGCGCGACCCCGACGCACTGCTTCGGCCGTTGCACACCGCGTTGCTCGCGGGGCTGCTCTCCCACGTCGGCCTGTGGGAGCAGGACAAGCGGGAGTACGTCGGCGCCCGTGGCGCGCGGTTCGCTCCGTGGCCCGGGTCCGCGCTGGTCAGGAAGCCGCCGCGCTGGGTGATGGCCGGAGAGCTCGTCGAGACCTCGCGGCTGTGGGGCCGTGACCTGGCGCGGATCGAGCCCGAGTGGGTGGAGCCGCTCGCCGAGCACCTGGTGAGACGCAGCTACAGCGAGCCGCACTGGTCCCGCGAGCAGGGCGCCGTGATGGCCTACGAGAAGGTCACCCTGTACGGCGTGCCGATCGTGGCGTCGCGGCGGATCACCTACGGGCGCATCGATCCCGGCCTGTCGCGCGAGCTGTTCATCCGTCACGCGCTCGTGCAGGGCGAGTGGCGCACGCACCACCGGTTCTTCCACGCCAACCGTGAGCTGCTCGAGGAGGTCGAGGAGCTGGAGCACCGGGCGCGACGTCGCGACATCCTGGTCGACGACGAGACGCTGTTCGACTTCTACGACCGGCGGGTGCCTGCCGATGTCGTGTCGGCGCGACACTTCGACGCCTGGTGGAAGAAGACCCGCCGCACGCAGCCCGACCTGCTCGCCTTCGAGCCCGCCATGCTGATGCGCGACGACGCGCGCCAGGTGAGCGGGCACGACTACCCGGACGCCTGGCGAACGGGCGGTCAGGTGCTGCCGTTGACCTACCAGTTCGAGCCCGGCGCGGACGCCGACGGGGTCACCGTGCACGTGCCTCTGCCGGTGCTCAACCAGGTCGAGGCACGCGGCTTCGACTGGCAGGTGCCGGGCCTGCGCCTGGAGCTGGTCACGGCGCTCCTGCGGTCCTTGCCCAAGCCGCTGCGGCGCAGCCTCGTGCCGGCGCCCGACCACGCGCGCGCCCTCGTCGACCAGCTGACGCCCGACGGTGGCGCGCTGACCGACGCGGTGGCGCGCGGCTTGCGGGCCCGCACCGGCGTCGACGTACCGCCGGACGCGTGGGACCTGTCCCGTGTGCCGGACCACCTGCGCCTGACCTTCCGGGTCGAGGACGAGCGCGGCCGGCGATTGGCCGAGGGAAAGGACCTCACCGCCCTCAAGCGCGCCCTGCAGCCGACGGTGGCGAGGACCGTGTCGCAGGCGGCTGCCGACGTCGAGGTCGCGGCGCTGCGCGACTGGTCGTTCGGGGAGCTGCCAGCGTCGTTCACCGGTACGCGCGACGGGCACGAGGTGCGCGGCTTCCCGGCCCTGGTGGACGAGGGCGAGACGGTGGCGGTGCGGGTGCTCGGGTCCTCGGCGCAGGCATCACGAGCCACCTGGGCCGGCACGCGCCGACTGCTGTTGCTGCAGGTGACCTCGCCGTTGGTGGGCGTGGTGGGCCGCCTGGACAACGCGACCAAGCTGGCGCTGGGCCACAACCGGCACGGCAGCGTGCCGGCCCTGCTCGACGACTGCCTCACCTGCGCGGTCGACGCGCTGATGAGCGAGCAGGGCGGCATCGTGCGCGACGCAGACGGGTTCGCCCGGCTGCGCGACGCGGTGGCGGCCGAGCTGCCCGGCACGCTGCTCGACGTCGTACGCCAGGTCGCCGCGATCCTCACGACCGCGCGCGAGGTGGAGCTGCGCGCGGGCAGCACCGCCAGCGCGGTCCTGCTGCCCGCACTCGTCGACGTCCGCGCACAGGTCGCTTCGCTCGTGCGGCCCGGTTTCGTTGCCGCGACGGGACGCGGTCGGCTGCGCGACGTCCACCGCTACCTGCGCGCGGCCGAACGTCGCCTGGAGAGCCTGGACAGCAGGCCGGATCGCGACCGGGTGCTGCTGGCGCAGGTGCAGGCGATGGACGCCGAGTACGCCGCTTGGCGCGCCGCACTGCCCGAGTCGGTCCGCGACGACCCCTCGGTGCACGAGCTGCGCTGGATGATGCAGGAGCTGCGCGTAAGCCTGTTCGCCCAGACCCTCGGGACACCGTCGCCGGTCTCGCCCCAGCGCATCAGGCGAGCGATGGAGCAGACCGCTGCGCGGCTACGCGGCTAGAGGTCGCTCGCTCACGACAGCCGGTCGGGCACCAGGATCGCGCGGGCGCCGGCGAGATGGCCGGCCTCCAGGTCGTCCATGGCCTCGTTCACCGCGTCCAGCGGGTAGGTCCGGGTGTGCAGCGTGACGCGGCCCTCGGCGGTGAGCGACATCAGCTCTGCCAGGTCGTTGAAGCTGCCGACGAGGTTGCCGATGACGTTGCGTTCGCTCGAGATGATGTCGATGGTGGGGATGCGGATCTCGCCTCCGTAGCCGATCACGAAGTCCGACCCGGCTTGGCGGGTCATCGCCCACGCCTCGGCCTCTGCCCCGCGCTCCCCGACGAAGTCGAGCACGACGTGCGCACCCTGTCCCCCGGTCATCGCGAGGACCCGGTCCACGTGCCCGCCGTCGGCCAGCACCGTCTCGTGCGCACCGAGCTTCTTCGCGAGGGCGAGGGCCTCCTCGTTGCGGTCGATGACCACGATGCGGGCGGCGCTGACGGCGGCGAGGCACTGGATGCCGATGTGGCCCAGGCCGCCGGCACCGACGACCACGCAGGTCGTGCCCGGGAACAACAGCGGCAGCGCCTTGCGCACCGCGTGGTAGGCCGTCAGTCCCGCGTCGGCGAGAGCCGCGACGTCCGCGGGGGCCAGTCCGTCGTCGAGTCTCACGCAACACCGCGCCGTGGTCAGCAGCAGCTGCGCCATGCCGCCGTCCCGGTCGATGCCGGGGAACTGGCGTCGTTCGCAGTGCACGTCGTCACCCGACCGGCAGGCCCGGCAGAGCCCGCACGTGACGTGCGGGTGCAGGATCACCGCGTCACCGGGAGCGACGTTGGTCACGGCGCCGGCGGTCTCGCGGACCCACCCCGCATTCTCGTGGCCGAGGACGTAGGGCAGCGCGACGCGGGCCTTGTCCGCCCACTGCCCTTCGATCACGTGCAGATCGGTGCGGCACAGTCCCGCAGCGCCGATCTCGACGAGCACGTCCCACGGTCCGCTGACGGTCGGCTCGGGGACGTCGTCGACGCTCGGTCGTTGCCCGTAGGCGTGCACACGGACGGCCTTCATCTCAGACGTGCACCCCGACCCCGGCACGCTCCAGGTGCTCGTGCACGAGACGTACGGCGAGTGCACCGTCCCCGACGGCGGCCGCCACGCGCTTGACCGAGCCGCTGCGTACGTCGCCGGCCGCGAAGACGCCTCGGGCCGTGGTCTCGAGGAGCAACCGGGTGCGTACGCCGTCGTCGGGCTCGGCCGGAAGCGCGTCCTCGGCGGGCTCTCCGGTCAGCACGAACCCCTCGGGGTCCAGCGCCACCGACGAGCCCAGCCACTGGACGTGCGGCTGGGTGCCGATGAAGACGAACAGGGCGTGCGCGGGCACGACAGTCTCCTCCTGCGTGACGACGTTCTCGAGCACGACGCGCTCCAGCACGCGGGAGCCCTCCAGCCGGGCGACCACGGTGTTGAGACTGATGGTGATCCGTGGACTGCGACGGATGCGGTCGGCGAGGTAGCGGGACATGTCGGTCTCCAGGTCGGGGTTGCGCACCACGACGTGTACCTGTGCCGCATGATCAGCCAGGAAGCACGCCGCCTGGCCGGCCGAGTTGCCGCCGCCGACCACGACGACGGGTTCCTCGCGGCAGTACGCCGCCTCCATCTCGGTCGCCGCGTAGTAGACACTGCTCTCGAACTCCTGGACCCCCGGCACCTCGAGCCGCCGGTACTGCGCCCCGGTCGCGATCAGCACCGCGCGGGCGAGCACCTCCTCCGTCCCGTCCAGCCGCAGCACGTGGTGGCCGCCGTTGCCGCTGAGCCCCAGCGCGGTGGCGGGCACCGTGATGTGTGCCCCGAACCGCCGCGCCTGGATGACCGCGCGGTCGGCCAGCTCCGCGCCGGAGATCCCGGCCGGGAAGCCGAGGTAGTTCTCGATCCGCGACGACGTGCCGGCCTGACCACCCGCCGCCACCGACTCCACGACGACGGTCGCAAGACCCTCGGACGCACCGTAGACCGCAGCGGCCAGACCGGCCGGTCCGGCACCCACGACGACGAGGTCGCACACCGAGCGCTCAGGTCCCTGCCGTAGCCCGAGCAGCTCGGCGAGCGCGGCGTTGGTGGGGTTGCGCAGTACCTGCTGGCCGCGCCAGATCACGACGGGGGTCTCCTCCGGCGAGACACCCAGGTGACGCAGCATCGCCTCCGCCTCCTGGTCGGTCTCGAGGTCGATCCAGCGGTGCGGCACCCGGTTGCGGGCAAGGAAGTCGCGCAGCCGGCGGGCGTCGGGCGAGAAGCGCGACCCGAGGACACGCAGCCCGGCACCGAGCCCGATGTGCAGGTTGCGCCGGATGATCAGCGCCCGCAGGATCAGGTCGCCCAGTGCGGCGTCCTGGGCGACGGCGTCCTTCAGTCCCTCGATCGGCACGACCAGCGTCTCACCCGGCGCCCGTACGACGGCGCTGAGCAGCACGGCCTGGCCGGTCAGGACCGAGAGCTCACCGAGGAAGCGCTTCGGGCCGTGCACCGCGATGACCCGCGGGGGCGGCTCGTCGTCGGGCGAGGCGAACCCCTCGGTCACCGCGACGAGTCCGGTGAGCACCACGATGAAGTCGCAGCCGATGTCGCCGGACCGGTAGAGCACCTCGCCCTGCACCGTCGGGCGCCGCTGGCCGCGCTTCTCCAGCTCGGCGATCTGGTCGTCGGTGAGCCGGGGGTAGGCACCGTGGATGTCGGGCGTCTCCTGCAGGTCCGAGTCGGTCGCTGGACCTGCGGTCACTGGGCTCGCCGTGGCGTCGGGAGGTGATGTGGTCATGGCGGCTCAGACGTACGTCTCGTCGATGTAGCACCAGCGCCAGTCCTCGCCGGGCTCCAGCGACTGCACGATGGGGTGACCGGAGGTGTGCACGTGCGCACGGGCGTGCTTCATCGGCGACGAGTCACAGCACCCGACGTGCCCGCACGTCAGGCACAGCCGCAGGTGGACCCACGGCGTGCCCAGCCGCAGGCAGTCCTCGCAGCCTTGCGGCGTGCGGGGCCGCACCGGGCGGATGTAGCGGACGTGCGGGTCGACGCGGTACTGGGGCACGGCGCTCATGAGGGCTGCTCCTCCTCGGGCAGCGCCTGGTCGAGCCAGGCTCGCAGCGTCGGGGCCGGAGCTGCCCCGACCTGACGAGCGAGGACGCGGCCGTTCTTGAGCAGGACGAGGGTGGGGATGGCCTGCACCTCGAAGCGCCGCGACACCTGCGGGGCGACGTCGGAGTCGACCTTGACCAGCTTGAGCCGCCCGGCGCGCTCGCGCGCCAGCTGTTCGAGCACCGGGCTGACCATGCGACAGGGCCCGCACCACGGCGCCCAGAGGTCGACGAGCACCGGCAACGAGGTGGCCTCTGCCACCTGCGCGAACGTCTGGTCGTCGGCGTCTGCCACCCAGGGCAGGGCGTTGTGGCAGTTGCCGCACCGCGGGACGCCCTCGGCAACGGCCGGCACGCGGTTCCTGCGGCCGCAGTGCTCGCAGGCCACCACCCGCGTCGGCACCACCCCGACGGTGCTCATGCCGCGTCCGGTGTGCCGGCCGTGGTCGAGGGCGCCGTGGTCGAGGGCGCCGTGGTCACCACGACCTCGCCACCGGAGACGTCGACCCGAAGCGTCGACCCGTCCTGCACCAGCCCGCCGAGCAACGTCCGGGCTATCTGCGTCTCTATCTCCCGGGCGATGTAGCGGCGCAGCGGCCTGGCACCGTAGACGGGGTCGAAGCCCTGCCGGGCGATGAAGCGGGTCGCCTCCGGGCTGATCTCCAGGCTGATGCGACGTTCGGCCAGCCGGGCGCGCAGGTCGTCCAACATCAGGTCCACGATGTGCTCGATCTCGACCTGGGTGAGCGGCTTGAACAGCACGATCTCGTCGACGCGGTTGAGGAACTCCGGCCTGAAGTGGCTGCGCAGCTCGGCCATCACGAGGTCGCGGGCATCGGGCTTGACCTCACCGTCGGGGGTCACGCCGTCGAGCAGGTACTGAGAGCCGATGTTGGAGGTCATGATGACAACCGTGTTGCGGAAGTCGACGGTGCGGCCTTGCGCGTCGGTCAGTCGGCCGTCGTCGAGCACCTGCAGCAGGGTGTTGAACACGTCGGGGTGCGCCTTCTCGATCTCGTCGAACAGGACCACCGAGTACGGCTTGCGCCGCACCGCCTCGGTGAGCTGCCCGCCCTCCTCGTAGCCGACGTACCCGGGAGGGGCACCCACCAGCCGGCTGACCGTGTGCCGCTCCTGGTACTCACTCATGTCGATGCGCACGATGTTGTCGGCGGTGTCGAACAGTGCCGCCGCCAACGTCTTGGCCAGCTCGGTCTTGCCGACGCCGGTCGGCCCGAGGAAGACGAACGAGCCGATGGGCCGTCGCGGGTCCTTGATGCCCGAGCGGGCACGGATCACCGCGTCGGCGACGAGCTGCACGGCCTCGTCCTGACCGACCACGCGCTCGTGCAGCACCTCGTCGAGACGCAGCAGCTTCTCCCGCTCGCCCTCCTGCAGGCGAGTGACCGGGATGCCGGTCCAGCGGGCCACGATCGCCGCGATCTCCTCCTCGGTGACCACCTCACGCAGCAGCCGGCGTGAACCCTGCTTGGAGGCCAGCCGCTCCTCCGCGGCCAGCAGCCGGCGTTCCAGCTCGGGCAGCCTGCCGTGGCGCAGCTCGGCGGCACGGTTGAGGTCGTAGCTGCGCTCGGCGGCATCGGCTTCCATGCGCACCGACTCGATCTCCTGGCGCAGCGCCTGCACCTCGCGCAGCGCGTTGCGCTCGGCCTCCCACTGCGCGCGCATCGCGTCGGCCTCGGCGCGCAGGTCGGCCAGCTCCTTGCGCAGCCCGGCGAGCCGTGCCTTGCTGGCCGGGTCGTCCTCCTTGCTCAGTGCCGCTTCCTCGATCTCGAGGCGCGTAACGCGCCGGGTCAGCTCGTCCAGCTCGGCGGGCATCGAGTCGATCTCGGTGCGCAGCATCGCGCAGGCCTCGTCGACGAGGTCGATGGCCTTGTCGGGCAGGAACCGGTCGGAGATGTAGCGGTGGCTGAGCGTGACGGCTGCCACGAGCGCGCCGTCCTGGATCTTCACCCCGTGGAAGATCTCCAGCCGTTCGCGGATCCCGCGCAGGATCGAGATGGTGTCCTCGACGCTCGGCTCGTCGACGATCACCGGCTGGAACCGCCGCTCGAGCGCGGCGTCCTTCTCGATGTGCTTGCGGTACTCCTGCACCGTCGTCGCGCCGATCAGGTGCAGCTCGCCGCGAGCCAGCATGGGCTTGAGCATGTTGCCGGCGTCCATGGCGCCCTCGGTGGCGCCGGCACCGACGACGGTGTGCACCTCGTCGATGAACAGCAGGATGCGTCCCTCCGCGGCCACCACCTCGGTGAGCACCGCCTTGAGGCGTTCCTCGAACTCGCCGCGGTACTTCGCGCCGGCCACGAGCGACCCCATGTCCAGCGCGAAGATGGTCTTGTCACGTAGCCCCTCGGGCACGTCACCGCGGGTGACGCGCTGTGCGAGCCCCTCCACGATGGCCGTCTTGCCGACACCCGGGTCGCCGACCAGCACGGGGTTGTTCTTGGTCTTGCGCGAGAGGATCTGCACGACGCGGCGGACCTCGGCGTCGCGGCCGATGACGGGGTCGAGCCGGCCGGCGGCCGCGTCGGCCACCAGGTCGCGGCCGTACTTGGCGAGGGCCTCGTAGGCCACCTCGGGCATCGCGGAGGTGACCCGCTGATTGCCTCTGATCGAGGTGAGCGCCTCGAGGAAGCGCTCCCGCGTGATCTGCTGCTCCCGCAGCAGCCGGCCCGACGCGGTCTCGGGACCCTCCTCGACCAGCGCGAGCACCAGGTGCTCCACCGACACGTACTCGTCCTTGAGCCGGCGAGCCTCTCGCTCGGCGGTGTCGAGCAGGTTGGCCAGGCGACGGGTGACGCGCACGTCGCCGGACATGCCGCTCGGCGTGGTCACGCCGGGCCGCCGTGACAGCGCGGCCTCGAGGTCGGCCTTGAGCCGGTCAGGGTCGGCGCCGAGCCGCTCCAGGAGCCGTGGCACCAAGCCGTCCTCCTGGTCGAGCAGGGCGAGCAGGAGGTGCTCGCCGTCGACCTCGGCGTGACCGAAGCGCAGCGCCTTCGTCTGCGCATCGTGCAGCGCCTCCTGCGACTTCTGCGTCAGCCGATTCGCGTCCACGGGGGCTCTCCCTTACCTCGGGTGCGGTTGCGGGCGGCGCTCGCCTCGAGCGCGGCGATGCGGTCCAGCAGGTCGGCCACCAGGCCGAGGGCGGCGTAGTTGAGCGAGAAGCCGGCGCGCAGCCGCTGCAGCCGGGCGACGGCCAGGATCTGCGACGGCGCGAACCACAGCCGCCCGGCGGTGTCCCGGGTCGCGTCGAGCAGGCCCAGGGCGGTCCAGCGCCCGACCATGTCCGGATGCAGCCCGGTGGCGCGCGCCAAGGCGTCCTGGTCGAGGCGCGTGACCCGCGCGAGCGCGCTGGTCACGACGAGCCCCGCCTCGGGTCGAACTTGGAGGTGCCCGCCAGCTCCTCGAAGAGGTGGCGCTCCTCCTTGGTCAGCTTGCGGGGAACCATGATCTTGGCCTGCGCGAACAGGTCACCGGGCTTGCCGCGCGGGTCGGGCAGGCCGCGGCCGCGCAGCCGCAGCCGACGCCCGGTCGAGGTGCCTTTCGGGACCGTGACGGTGGCCTCGCCGCCGGGGGTGTCGACGGGGACCGAGGCACCGAGGGCGCCCTCCCACGGTGCGAGCGGGAGGTCGACGTACAGGTCCCTGCCCTCGACGCGGTAGCGCGGATGGGGCGCCAGTCGCACCACCAGGTAGAGGTCGCCCGGCCGCGCGCCGCCGGTGCCCTGACCGCCCTGGCCGGCCAGGCGGATCCGCTGGCCGTCGGTGACTCCGGGCGGGATGGTGACGTCCAGCGTGCGGGTGCCGTCCGGGCCCGCGAGGGTGACCGTCCGCTGCCCGCCGCGGTAGGCCTCCTCGACCGTGAGGACCAGCTCGGCCTCCTGGTCGGCGCCCGGGATCGGCCCCCATCCGCCGCGGGCGCCGCGCCCGCGCCCGGCGCGGCCACCGAAGATCCCCTCGAGGATCTCGTCGATGTCGACGCCCTCGCCGCCCACACCACCCATGCCGCCGGTGTAGACCCGCTCTCCCTCCGGGCCGGCGGTCCGCCAGCCACCACCGCGCGGTCCACCGCCCGCGCCGGCGCCGGCCCGGGCGCGCGCCCAGGTCTGCGGGTCGGCTCCCTCGGGCACCTGGCGGAAGTCGGCGCCGAAGGCGTCGTAACGCCGGCGCTGGTCGGGGTCGGAGAGCACGTCGTAGGCCTCGGAGATCTCCTTGAACCGCTCCTCCGCCGACGGGTCCTTGTTGACGTCGGGGTGGTACTGCCGGGCCAGCTTGCGGTAGGCGTGCTGGATCTCGTCCTGGCTCGCCGACCGTCCCACCCCCAACGACCCGTAGAAGTCACCCCGCGCCACGGTCAGCGCTCCGTCGCGACGACGACGGAGGCGGGACGCAGCAGACGGTCGTCGGGGCCGTAACCGGGACGGGCCACGTGTACGACGGTCCCCGGCGGCGCCGCCGCGTCGGCAACGGTCGCCACCGCCTCGTGGTGGCTGGGGTCGAAGGGCCGGCCCACGTCGTCCCGCCGCGGGAAGCCGAGCCCGGCCAGCACGGCGATCGCCTGCTCGCGGACGGCACGGATGCCGTCGATCACGCTGCCGGACTCCGCACCCGCATGAGCGATCGCCAGCTCCAGGTTGTCCAGCACGGGCAGCCACTGCGCCGCAACGCGGGCCCGCTCGTCCTCCCGGGCCTGCGCGGCGTCGCGCGAGACGCGCTTGCGGTAGTTGTCCAGATCGGCGGCGGTACGACGCCACCGGTCGGCCATCTCCTCGACCTGCGCCTGCCACTCGGCGTCGCTGCGCCCGCCCCGCACCTCGGGGTCGTCCTCCTGCCTCTTCTGCGGTCCTGCGTCCGCCACGTCGTCCGGCGGCCTCGCCACGTCCTGCTCGGCCATGTCGTTGCCCCCTCGCGGTCAGCTGGTCGTGAACTCCGCGTCGATCACGTCGTCCTCCGCCGCGCCGGAGGCTCCCGGGTCGCGCGACGCCTGGTCGCCGCGGCCGTCGGGTGCCTCAGCACCCGACCCGGGCGGCGCGCCGCCGCCGGAGGCCGCGGACAGGGAGTGGTAGATCTGCTGAAGGTCACCGGTCAGCGAGCGCAGCCGTTCCAGGGGTGCCTCCTCCTTGATCGCCTGCCTCGCCTCCGCGATCAGCATCTCGGCGCGCGCCCGGTCGTGCTGGGCCACCGCGTCGCCGAGCTCCCCGAGCCGCCGTTCCACCTGGTAGGCGACGGAGTCGAGCTCGTTGCGCGCGTCGACCAGCTCCCGCAACCGGGCGTCCTCCGACTGGTGGGCCTGCGCGTCGGCCACCATCCGCTCGACCTCGCTGCGGTCGAGGTTCGACGTCTCGCTGATGGTCACCTGCTGCTCGGCGCCGGTGTCCTTGTCCCGCGCCGACACGTGCAGGATGCCGTTCGCGTCGATGTCGAAGGTGACCTCGACCTGCGGCTCGCCGCGGGGTGCCGGCCGGATGTCCTCCAACCGGAAGCGGGCGAGCACGCGGTTGTCCGCGGCGTTCTCGCGCTCGCCCTGCAGCACCACGACGTCGACGGCGGGCTGGTTGTCCTCGGCGGTGCTGAACGTCTCCGATCGCCGAGCCGGGATGGTGGTGTTGCGCTCGATGACCTTGGTCATGACGCCGCCGAGCGTCTCCAGGCCGAGCGAGAGCGGCGTGACGTCGAGCAGCAGGACGTCCTTGACCTCGCCCTTGATGATGGCCGCCTGCACGGCCGCGCCGATGGCGACGACCTCGTCGGGGTTGACCGTCATGTTCGGTTCCTTGCCGCCGGTGAGCCGGCGGACGAGGTTCTGCACCGCGGGGATGCGCGTCGACCCGCCGACGAGGATCACCTCGTCGATGTCGTTGGCCGTGAGTCTCGCGTCGCTCATCGCCTGCTGCACCGGTCCCATGCACCGCTCGACGAGGTCGGCAGTCAGCTGCTCGAACCTCGAGCGCATGATCGTGGTGTTGAGGTGCTTCGGTCCGGAGGCGTCGGCGGTGATGAACGGCAGGTTGACCGTCGTCTGGGTCACCGACGAGAGCTCGATCTTGGCCTTCTCCGCAGCCTCGAAGAGCCGCTGCAAGGCCTGCGGGTCCTGACGCAGGTCGATGCCGGTGTCCTTCTTGAACTCGTCGGCGAGGTGGTCGACCAGCCGCCGGTCGAAGTCGTCGCCTCCCAGGTGGGTGTCCCCGGCGGTCGACCGGACCTCGACCACGCCCTCGCCCACGGTGAGGATGCTCACGTCGAACGTGCCGCCGCCGAGGTCGAAGACCAGCACGGTCTCGTTCTCGAGCTTGTCCATGCCGTAGGCGAGTGCCGCTGCGGTCGGCTCGTTGATGATGCGCAGCACCTCCACGCCGGCGATGCGCCCGGCGTCCTTCGTCGCCTGCCGCTGCGCGTCGTTGAAGTGGGCCGGGACGGTGATGACCGCTTCGGTGACCCGCTCGCCGAGGAACTTGCCGGCGTCCTCCACGAGCTTGCGCAGGACCAGCGCCGAGATCTCCTCGGGCGCGTGCAGCTTGTCGCCCACCTTGAAGCGGACAGCGCCGTCGGGCCCGGGCACGACGTCGAAGGGCACGGCCTCGATCTCGCTCTTCACCTCGTCGTACTTGCGACCGATGAAGCGCTTGGCCGAGGAGATGGTGCCCTTGGGGTTGAGGATGGCCTGGCGCCGGGCGAGCTGGCCGACGAGCCGCTCTCCCGAGTCGGTGAAGGCCACGACCGAGGGCGTCGTACGCGACCCCTCGGCGTTGGGGATCACCGTCGGCTGTCCCCCCTCCATGGCCGCGATCACCGAGTTGGTGGTGCCGAGGTCGATGCCGACTGCCTTGGCCATCAGGGCTCCTCCGGTCTACGTCGAGCGGGCTTGCGTGCGAGGCGGTGCGGGTGGCGGGTCAGGCGTTCGCGGGGCTGGGCTGACTGGTGGCGGTGGCCTGGTTCGAGGCGCCGTCGTCCACACGGTTGGCCTCGATCGCGGGACTCATGCGTTCTCCCGCCGTGACCGAGACCTTGCGCGGCTTGGCCTGCTCAGCGACCGGGATCGTGAGGGTCAGGACGCCGAGGTCGTACGACGCCTGTACGGCGTCCGCGTCCAGACCTTCGCCGAGGAACAGCTGGCGGGAGAAGATGCCCTGCGGGCGCTCCTGGACGATGACCTCCTGGCCGGGCCGGGGCTCCCAGGTGCGCTCGGCGCGCACGGTCAGGACGTTCTTCTCGACGGTGAGGTCGATGGAGCCGGGGTCGACGCCTGGGAGGTCGAACGTGACGATGAACTGGTCCTGCTCGCGGTAGGCGTCCATCGGCATCGCGGCGTGCTTCACCGACGACGCCTGTTGGTTGAACAGCTGGGCAAGGCGGTCGACGTCGCGGAAGGGATCGAAGCGCATGACCATGGTGGGGACCTCCGATAGCTGTGGGCGGGCATTGGGTCAGGTAGTGGCGGGGGCGGGCGCTTGCAGCAGACGCATGGCCTCGTCGAAGTACTCCTCGTCGACGATCACGTCGAAGGACCGGGCGTCGAGGCCCTGCACCGACGCGAAGTCGCGTCGTCCACGGGTCATGGCATGCGCGATGGCGCCCCAGACGGCGCCGAACGCCGCTCCGAGAAGGACGGCGGCCAACACGGCACCGGGTGCCCACGGGGACACGATCCAGAAGACGAGCCCGAGGAAGAGCCCGAACCAGACACCGGTGGCCATGCCGGCCAGCGCGGCGCGGCCGATCGTCAGGCGGCCGACCACGTGCTCCACGAGAGTCAGGTCGCGACCGAGGACTGTCACGTGCTCGACGGGAAACTTGAGGTCGGCGAGCCGGTCGACGACGCGCTGCGCCTCCTCGTAGGTGGGGTAGCTGCCGAGGGGCCGGCCATGGCCGGTCCTGTCGGCCGAGGTGGACGTCACGGGTCCTCCCTGCGGTTGGCTCGACGAGATCGGTCCCTACGCTCGCGACCGCCGGGCACCTGACGCATCCCCCGAACTTGTGGTCCTCGACAGCGCCACGGGCTCCTGACCGAGCAGGCCTCGCCACGCGCCCCGCAGGGCCCTCGGGCCGCCGCAACGGCCCCGCCGAGCAGCTACCGCGGGGAGCTCTCGTCGGGGAAGAAGGTGAGGAGAGTCACGGTCGCGTCGGGCTCGGTCACCCGCACTGCGGGAGCTCCTCCCGCCGAGTCGATCAGGACCTCGGTGGGGTGCCAGATCATGTGCCGCAGCACCACCGGGTACTCCCGGCCGCGACCGCCCACCGCCACCACCACGACGTCGTCCTTCCGGTCGTACGTCGCGGACCTGAAGGGCAGCTGCTCGGCCTCGTGCGCGTCGCCGTACTCCTCGTCGAGCACCTCGATGGTGACGTTCCGGCCCTCCTGCTCACGGGTCAGATCGTCGAGCCGGGACTCCCACTGTCCGCGGTCGGTCGCGCTCGTGTCGGTCGAGGTGCTCCCCGTGGATGTGGTCTCGGTCATCACAGTCCTCCCGTGTGGTGTCGACCAGAGGGTCGTCGGCCCATCCTCGGCACCCCGGTGGTAGCGCACATCCCTCGTGCACGGGATGCAGCCACGTCGATGCGGCGGGAGCGTCAATGCCATGCACGCCAGGCTGAGCCTCATCGCGGCAGACCCCGCCCGCCTCGACGACGTCGTCCGCTACGTCATGGAGGACGCGCGGCCACGGATCGAGGGAAAGCTCGGCAACCTCGGCATGGCGATGGCTACCGACGCAGAGAAGGGGCTGGCCGTCGTCGAGTCGTTCTGGGTCTCGGCCGACGCGATGCGCGAGAGCGAGCGCACCGTCGCCTCGACCCGCGAGGAGGCTGCCCGGCGGGGCGGTGGCACCGTCTCGACCGAGCAGTTCCGGGTCGCGAGCCAGCTGCGGACAGCCACCGCCGGACCTGGTGCCGGTGTGCGCGTGACGCGCTGCGACATCGAGGCGGGCGCGCTCGACGCGGCGGTCGCGGCCTACGACGACACCGTGGTGCCGTGGCTCACCGAGACCGACGGGTTCTGTGGCACGGTGCTGCTCATCGACCGGGCGACCGGCCGCGCTGTGGTGGAGACGCTGTGGCGCAGCCGGCAGGCGATGGCCCAGAGCCGCAGCACCGCGGCCGCCATCCGCGCCGACGCCGTGGCCGCGACCGGCGGAGCGATCCGGGCGATCGAGGAGTACGTGCTGGTGTTCAGCACCGCAGCCCTCGGGGCCGAGGTACCCATGACGTCCTCCCACCGGTGACCGTCGCGGCCCACGCGCCGGTCTGACGGCGACCGGCAGGGGACGGTTCCCGCGCCCACCGTGGGGTAGACGCCGGCCATGACAGAGACGCCAGAACAGCCGCAGGACCGGGGCGAGACGACACCACGGCACGGGGACCCGGTCCTCGACGCCGACGCCGGCGCGCAGGACACCCAGGTGGACTCCGTGCCCGTCGATGCCGATCAGGAGGACGCCGAGCTCACCGACTGACGCGGCGACGATCGGGCTCCGGCCGGCCCCGCCGCGGCGTCCGTCGGCCGTTGCGTGCAGGGTGCACCGTTTCGGCTTGACGGGCACGCCACCATGGGCACTCTGATGTCTCTCCTCGACCGCCTGCCCGCCGACGTCCCCGCCGGCAGCGACCCGGGTCCCGATCCCGACGCCGTGTTCGACGCCTTCGCGGTGTGGGCGGCCGAGCAGGGCCTGGACCTCTACCCGGCGCAGACCGAGGCACTGATCGAGCTGGTGTCCGGCTCCAACGTGATCCTTGCGACACCCACCGGTTCGGGCAAGAGTCTCGTCGCGGCCGGGGCTCACTTCGCCGCGCTGGCCGCCGGTCGGCGCAGCTTCTACACCGCGCCCATCAAGGCCCTCGTGTCGGAGAAGTTCTTCGCCCTGTGCCGCATGTTCGGCGCCGGCAACGTCGGCATGCTCACCGGTGACGCGTCGGTGAACCCGGGTGCGCCGATCATCGCGGCGACGGCCGAGGTCTTGGCGAACCTCGCCCTGCGCGAGGGCGCCGACACCGATGTGGGGCTCGTCGTGATGGACGAGTTCCACTTCTACAGCGAGCCCGGGCGCGGCTGGGCCTGGCAGGTCCCCCTGCTCGAGCTGCCCCAGGCGCAGTTCCTGCTCATGTCGGCGACGCTCGGCGACATGTCGCGTCTCCAGGCCGACCTCACCCGACGTACGGGCCGACCGACCGCCCTCGTCAGCTCCACCGACCGCCCCGTACCGCTGCACTTCTACTACGCCACGACGCCTGTGCACGAGACGTTGGAGGAGCTGCTCGCAACCGGCCAGGCCCCGGTGTACGTCGTGCACTTCACCCAGCTCGCGGCGCTGGAGCGCGCGCAGGCCCTGATGAGCATCAACGTCTGCACCCGCGAGGAGAAGGACGCCATCGCCGAGCTGATCGGTGGCTTCCGCTTCTCGGCCGGCTTCGGCAAGACGCTCTCCCGGCTGGTCCGCCATGGCATCGGTGTGCACCATGCAGGGATGCTGCCGCGCTACCGACGGCTGGTCGAGACACTCGCGCAGGCCGGGCTGCTCAAGGTCGTCTGCGGCACCGACACCCTCGGCGTCGGCATCAACGTGCCGATCCGTACGGTGCTGCTCACCGCTCTGAGCAAGTACGACGGCACGCGCACCCGCCACCTGAAGATCCGCGAGTTCCACCAGATCGCCGGTCGGGCGGGCCGCGCCGGCTTCGACACGGCGGGAACGGTCGTGGTCCAGGCGCCCGACCACGTCGTGGAGAACGAGCGTGCACTGGCCAAGGCAGGGGACGACCCGAAGAAGCGACGCAAGGTCGTACGTCGCAAGCCGCCCGAGGGGTTCGTCTCCTGGGGTGAGTCGACGTTCGAACGCCTCATGACGGGTGAACCGGAGCTGTTGACGTCGACGTTCGGCGTCACCCACTCGATGATGCTCAACGTCATCGCGCGGCGGGGCGACCCGTTCACCGCGATGAGGAAGCTCCTGACCGACAACCACGAGGACGACGCAGCCCAGCGGCGCCACATCCGCCACGCCATCGCCATCTACCGTGCGCTGCTCGCCGGAGAAGTCGTGCAACGCCTCGACGCGCCCGAGGCCGACGGCCGCAGCGTGCGCCTCACCGTCGAGCTGCAGCCCAACTTCGCTCTCAACCAGCCGCTGTCGCCGTTCGCGGTGGCCGCGCTGGACCTGCTCGACCGCGAGGCGCCGACGTACGCGTTGGACGTTCTCTCGGTGCTCGAGTCCACCCTGGAGGACCCCCGGCCCGTCCTCTCGGCGCAGCGGTCGAAGGCCCGCGGCGAGGCGGTCGCGCAGATGAAGGCGGAGGGACTCGACTACGACCAGCGGATGGAGCTGCTCGAGAGCGTCGGGCACCCGCAGCCGCTGGCCGAGCTCCTGACGCACGCCTTCGAGTCCTACCGGCGGGGGCACCCCTGGGTAGCCGACCACGAGCTGCGGCCCAAGTCGGTCGCCCGCGACATGTACGAGCGGGCGATGACGTTCGTGGAGCTGATCGGTTTCTACGGCCTGGCCCGCTCGGAGGGTCTGGTGCTGCGCTACCTCGCCGACGCCTACAAGGCGCTGCGCGACACCGTCCCCGAGTCGGCTCGCACCGACGAGCTCGTCGATCTCACCGAGTGGCTCGGCGAGCTGGTGCGCCAGGTGGACTCGAGCCTGCTCGACGAGTGGGAGCGGCTCTCCTCACCCGAGGCCCTCGAGGGGCCGGCGGCGCCGGCCGAGGACCGGCCGGCGCCGGTGACGAGAAACAGGCGGGCGTTCCGCGTGCTGGTGCGCAACGCGATGTTCCGTCGGGTCGAGCTGGCCGCGCTGGGGCGCTACGGCGACCTCGGCGCGCTCGACGTCGAGGCGGGATGGGACGCGGGGCGCTGGGCGGAGGCGATGTCGGCGTACTTCGAGCAGCACGCCGAGCTCGGCACCGGCCCCGACGCCCGCGGGCCGCACCTGCTCATGGTCGAGGAGCAGCCGCACCGGTGGGTCGTTCGGCAGATCTTCGCCGACCCCGCGGACGACCACGACTGGGGCATCAGCGCGGTCGTCGATCTCGCCGCCTCGGACGAGCTCGGCGCGGCCGCTGTCGTCGTCACCGACGTCAACCAGCTGTAGCCGGCGGCGCGGGACGCCCGGTCGGCCGGTCAGGCACCGAGCTTGCGCCACACGCCCGGCCCGGCCACGCCGTCCTGCTTCCAGCCGTATCGGGCCTTCAACCGGTTGACGTAGCGAACCGTGACGTCGCCGTAGACGCCGGTCCGGTAGGCGGCCGGCATCCGCAGACCGGTCTGCAGCGCCCTGACCGCCTGGTTGCGGTTGCCCTTGCGCACCGTCGTGCGGCTGTAGCGGGTCAGCCAGGACTTCACCGGGAGGCTGAGGACCTGCCCGGAACGGATCTTCTTGCCCCCCAGGTGGTTGACCGCGACGATCGCGGCGGCGTTCGAGTGCCACGTCGCGGCGATCCTGGCGACGGTGTCCCCGCGGACGACGCGGTAGGTCATGCGGGACAGCAGCTTGGGCAGCACGCTCGCCGACGGGGCGGCCGGCCTCGTGCTCGTGGTGGGCGGGGTCCTGGCGGGCGGGGTCCTGGCGGGCGGCGCCGGTTGCGCGGGCACCGGGGCCGTCGTGGCCGGGGTGCGCAGCGCCGACCAGGTGCCGTCGCTGGTCTGCCCCGTGACTGCGAGCCCGCGGCCGGCCTGGAAGGCCCGCAGCGCGGAGTCCGTGAGCGCGCCGAACGTGCCGCTGATCGGCGAGACCTTCAGCAGCTGCTGAAGCTGCTTGACGTAGGGGCCGGTGGAGCTCAGGGCGAGCAGCGGTGTGCCGGTGAGGCTCATGATCGGCGTCGGTGCCGGGCACGGCGTGAGGCGAGGAGCCGTCCAGCGGGGCGCCATCTCCCCCGCGATCGCGGGGCAGGGGCCGTAGTCGACGGGCGGTACCGTTCCGGTCCACCAGGAGCTGCGCTTGGTCGCGCCGGTCCAGGCGAGGGAGATGTGGATGTGGTCGGCGTGTGCCTCGCCGCCGCTGTAGGGACGCCACCCCTCGGCCGCCCGGTAGGAACCCCAGATCTTGCCGTTCCAGATGACGTACATCACGCCGAGACGCTTGGCGTTGTAGCCGGGCTCGCCCTGTGGTCCTGGGGCGATCAGCCAGGTCAGGAACTGGTCGGCGATCGCCTTCTCGGCGGAGACGGCAGCGCTGAGCCCCCAGTCGAAGGCTCGACCCTCCTTGTGCTCGCTGAGCGACCCGAGGGTGCAGGCCCGCGTGATGCCCAGGTCGCGACCGCCGTACGACGCCAGCAGCATGGCGCGCAGCGCAGCGGTGCCCGGCTTGATGACCGGGTCGCACGAGGTCTGCGGCAGATACGGAGCGAAGCCCTCCACCACCGGGGGCGCGCCCACCGGCGAGACCGGGTCCGGCACCGCGGCGCTAGCGGCCGTGGCACCCGCGGCGCCGGCCGCCAGCAGTCCGACGCTCAGAGCGAGCGAGAGGACCGCAGCTGCCACACCTCGACGCGCGCCACCCTGCCCGCGGTCACGCCGTGACCTACCGAACACCCGATACACGAGTCTGTCTCCCCTGACCTCGACGCCTGTCAGGCGTCGGCTTCCCCCCGACGCGCAAGAACGTCCTCGACAAGCTGCTCGGTGATCTGAACCGCCGACGAGATCAATTTGGTCAAATCATGGTCATCTCGACCGACCCGTCGGCGTGTCGCACGCTCCCCGGAGCTGGAACATGCGTAGGGCATGGAGACAAGGGGCCATGGCCCATGACCGAGGTGCCCTCCACGTGGGCGGCCGCCGTCGGGCGTTGCGGGCTCAGCCCCCGCCCACCGCCACTCGCAGCCCCCGCCCACCGCCACTCGCAGACCACCGGCCCCCGCCCCCCGGCCACCCCCCTTCGGTGATCGTGAGGGGGATCGGCACGCATTCGGTGCCGATCCCCCTCACGATCATGGAAGAGGCGGCCCGGCGGAGGTCAGCGACCACCCGGACCCACCGCCGAGCCGTCCATCCCGCCGCCGAGCCATCCGCCCCGCCGGCCCCCCCGGTCACTAAGCCATCCGCCGCGCCGGCCCCCCGGCACTGAGCCATCCACCCCGCCGGCCCCGCCGGCCACTGATCGTGAGGAGGATCGGCACGTATTCGGTGCCGATCTCCCTCACGATCACGGCAGGGGGGTGCCGATCCCCCTCACGATCACCGCAAGGACGGAGGCGAGGCGGAGGCCGGCGGAGGGCTCGGCGCCTGCGCGCGGCGCAGGCGCGCCGACCCGAGACGGTCCTGGCCCGACCCGTTGGCTACCTGCGGTTGGAGCCGGGCCAGGCCGCGACGTACCCGCGGCACACTCGACGGAGGACCGGGGAGGCCAGCGTGGCGCAGCAGGAGAAGCCGCAGTCGCACGACCGCACGCCATGGACCTTGCGGCGGGACACCCCCGTCCTGCGCTTCCTGGCCACCGAGACCGGCAGCGCTGCGGTCCTGCTCGCCGCGACGCTCGCCGCCCTGGCCTGGGCCAACCTCGGCACGGGCTCCTACGACCGGCTCTGGCGCACCGAGGCAGCGGTGCGCTTCGGCGACGCGGTGCTCTCCCAGGACCTGCGCGGGTGGGTGAACAACGGGCTGATGACCTTCTTCTTCTTCGTCATCGGCCTCGAGGCTCGTCGCGAGTTCGATCTGGGCGAGCTGCGCGAGCGCAGCCGGGTCGCACTTCCGGTCCTCGCCGGCTCGGGCGGCATGCTGCTCGCAGTGGGGGGCTACCTGGCCGTCAACGCCGGGCGCCCGACCGCAGGCGGCTGGGGCGTCGCCATGTCGACGGACACCGCCTTCGCGCTCGGCGTGCTCGCGATGGTGGGTCCCAGGTTCCCCCAGCGTCTGAGGTCCTTCGTGCTGACCATCGTGGTCGTCGACGACATCCTCGCCCTGCTGGTCATCGCGACCGTCTACAGCCACCGGGTGCAGGCTGGCCCCCTGTTGGCCTCTGCGCTGCTGTTCGTCCTCGTCCTGCTGGCACGAAGGCTGCGCGTGCGGCGCGGGCTCGTCTACCTCGCGCTGGGCGTCGCGGCCTGGGTGGCACTCTTCGAGTCGGGCGTCGACCCGCTCGTGATCGGTCTCGCGATGGGCCTGATCACCTACGCCTTGCCCGCGGGTCGCGACGAGCTGGAGCGGGCGACGGACCTGTTCCGGCTCTTCCGCGAGCAGCCGACCTCCGAGCTGGCGCGCTCGGCGAGAGTCGGCCTGGACGCGGCGGTGTCGCCGAACGCCCGGCTGCAGAACCTGTACCACCCCTGGACCAGCTACGTCGTCGTACCACTGTTCGCCCTCGCCAACGCCGGCATCGTCATCGACGGCGCGACCCTGACCCGGGCGGCCCACTCTCCGGTGACGCTGGGTGTGATCGTGGGCTACGTGCTGGGCAAGCCGGCCGGCGTGCTGCTGACCTGCTGGCTGGGCACCGTGCTCACCCGGGGTCGGCTGCGACCGCCCGTGGGCTGGGTCGGCGTGCTCGGCGCGGGCACCAGCGCGGGCATCGGGTTCACCGTCGCCCTGCTGATCGCGTCGCTGGCCTTCCACGGCACCGCCCTCGACGACGCGACGCTCGGCATCCTTGCCGCGGCGCTGCTCTCGGCCGCCCTGACGTGGCTGGTCTTCCGCATCGCCGGCGCCCTGCCCGAACAGCTGCAGGCGCGGGTGCTGGCCGGCCGGGCCGAACCGCTCGTCGACCTCGCCGACCCCGTCGACCCGCACCGCGACCACATCCGCGGGGCACCCGACGCGCCGGTGACGCTGGTGGAGTACGCGGACTTCGAGTGCCCGTACTGCGGACAGGCGGAGTCGGCCGTGCGCGACCTGCTCGCCGGGTCCGGCGACGTGCGCTACGTATGGCGGCACCTGCCGCTGACCGATGTGCACCCGAACGCTCACAAGGCGGCGCTCGCGGCCGAGGCCGCTGACCGGCAGGGCGCTTTCTGGCCGATGCACGACCTGCTGCTGTCCCACCAGGGCGCGCTGACGCCCCAGCACCTCGTGTCCTACGCCGAGGGGCTCGGCCTCGACGTCGAGCGGTTCACCGAGGACCTGCGGCGGCACACCGGTGAAGGACGCATCGCCGAGGACATGGAGCAGGCAGCGAACAGCGGCGTGGTGGGCACACCGACGTTCTTCGTCAACGGACGGCGGCACCACGGCGCCTACGACCTCGGCGCGCTCAGGGAGGCCGTCCAGGCGGCGCGGACCCGCACTCTCCTGCAGCAGTGAGGACGCCGCCGGTCGGCCGCGGGTCGATGTCGACGCAGGTGGTGGTCGTCACCGGGACGCCTGACAACATGGGCCGATGCGCAAGCTCCTGGTCTTCGTGCTCGCAGTGGCTCTGCTCGGGGTGGTCGGCGACCGGGTCGCGCACCACCTCGTCACCAACGAGGCCGAGAAGCGCTTGCGCGCGCAGGGTCTGTCCGACCCGTCCGTCGAGGTCACCGGCTTTCCGTTCCTCACCCAGCTGCTGGCGCGACGCTTCGATCAGGTGCGGGTAGCCGGTCCCGCCCTGACCCGCGACCGCGTACGCGCCAAGTCGGTCAGCGCCACTGCCACCGACGTCCACGTGCCGCAGGGCGGGCGGGTCGTCGTCGGCACCATCACCGCGCGCGGCACCATCTCCTACACCGAGGTGCTGCGCCAGGCGGGTCAGCGGGGCCTCACCCTGCGTCGCGCGAGCGGCGACGAGGTGACCCTGCGACGCGAGATCACCGTGCTCGGGCAGACCGTGGCCGTCTCCGCCCGCGGGCGCGTCGAGGCCGACGGCCGCCGGATCCGCGTGGTGCCACGGGGGTTGCAGCTGCAGGGCGGAGGGGCCGTGAGCCCGCCGCTGGCCGCCTCGCTGACCGACCGGCTCTCGCTGACCTACCCGGTGCGGGGGTTGCCTCGTGGCGTGCGGATCGACCGCATCACGGCGGCCGACGACGGCTTCGTGGTCACCCTCTCAGGTCATGACGTGACGCTGTCCGACACCGCGGCGGCGGCTCGGCTGCGTCAGGCTCCCCTGGGCACCTGACCGAACGCCACCGTCTCCCCGCGTTCCACGTAGGAGACGTCGCCTCGCCACCCCCGGCGCTGCACCGCGCGACGGAAGTCCTCGAGCGGGCTCTTGAAGACGCCGTAGTCGTCGTAGTGGATCGGCACCGCCTGAGCGGGCCGGACCAGCTCGAGCAGACCGACGCCCTGCTCGCCGTCCATGGTCACGAGGAGACCACCGGGCAGCGTGGTGCCGCCGAGGTGCAGCACGCAGGTGTCCAGCCGCGGGTACCGCGTCGCCACCTCGCCCAGCCCGTCGTACAGCAACGTGTCACCCGTCAGGTAGACAAGCGTGTCGACCCGACCGTCGGCGTCACCGAACTCCAGGACGCTGCCCATCACCGGAGGGAGCAGTCGCTGGAGAGTGCCGCCGGCGTGCCGCCCGGGGGCAGCGGTGACTCGCAGCCGGCGACCGTCCTTCACCAGCTCCCAGCTCTCCCAGGTCCCGAGTCCCTGCGCCCGGCCGAATCCCTGCCGGCTCCGCAACCGGCGGGCCGCGTGCGGCGTCGTGACCACCGGGGTCCCCCGGTCGAGGCCCCGGCGCGCCACGCGGTCCCAGTGGTCGCCGTGCAGGTGGGAGAGCACCACCGCGTCGAGGGGCGGCAGGTCCGCCGGTTGCATCGAGGGCTCCGTACGTCGGCGCGACACGAGGCCCTTGCCGAGGTAGGCGAACTGCCCGCGATGCAGGAAGTTCGGGTCGGTCAGCACAGTGAACGGGCCGTGCCGAAGGAGCGTCGTCGCCGTCCCGATGAAAGTCAGCTCGCCGGTTGTCATGGTGGCGTGGTGGCCCACCGCTCACGCGTCAAACCTTCCCCGCCCGCACAACCGCGACGGCCGCGGCCATCCCCTGTCGTGGTGAGTGAGGGCCCTCGCCTGCGAGGTGGCGTTTGGTGCCTGCGACGCCGGGCACGTGCGCCCTGAGCCATGACCGGCCCACCGTGAACACGACCACGAGGAGTCGCGACCATGCATGCCAACAGCGCCGTAACCGTCCTGCGACCGATCGACGAGGTCTACGGCTTCTGGCGTGACTTCGGGAACTTCCCGCAGTTCATGCAGCACGTGCTCGAGGTGAAGGTCTACGACGACACGCGTTCCCACTGGCGCGCGGCGGGCCCCGCCGGCAAGACGGTGGAGTGGGACGCGATCGTCACCGAGGAGCGGCCCGACGAGCTGATCGCCTGGCAGTCCGCGGAAGGCGCCGACGTGGCCAACCGCGGGGTGGTGCGGTTCTCGCCCGCTCCCGGCGACCGGGGCACGGAGGTGCGCGTCGAGATCGAGTACACGCCGCCAGGAGGACCCCTGGGGACGCTCGTCGCGAAGCTGTTCGGTGAGGAGCCGCAGCAGCAGGTCGACGACGACCTCCGGCGCTTCAAGCAGGTGATGGAGGTCGGCGAGGTCGTGCGGTCGGAGGGAACGCCCGACGGCGCGCACACCGCGGGGCTGCTCGAGCAGCACCCCGGCCAGCCGCTCACGGAGGACGAGGCGCGGAACGTGCGCCCGTGAGGGCCACGTGCTGGATGGGCAAGGAGACGGTCGAGGTCCGCGACGTTCCTGACCCCACGATCCTCAACTCCCAAGACGCCATCGTGCGCATCTCCTCGACCGCGATCTGCGGCTCGGACCTGCACCTCTACAGCGGCTTCGTCCCGACCATGAAGAAGGGCGACGTGCTGGGTCACGAGTTCATGGGCGAGGTCGTCGAGGTGGGGCCCGACGTGCACCGGTTACGCGTTGGCGACCGGGTGGTGGTGCCGTTCCCCATCGCCTGCGGCGCCTGCGCCAGCTGTCGGCAGGGACTGTTCTCGGTGTGTGAGAACTCCAACCCGAACGCCGCCATCGCCGAGAAGCTGATGGGGCACTCACCGGCCGGCGTGTACGGCTACTCCCACATGCTCGGCGGCTATCCCGGCGGGCAGGCACAGTACGCCCGGGTGCCGTTCGCCGACGTCGGCCCGCTGAAGATCGAGTCCGACCTGCCCGACGAGAAGGTGCTGTTCCTCTCGGACATCCTCCCGACCGGCTACATGGGGGCGGAGATGTGCGACATCACCGGGGGCGACGTGGTCGCCGTCTGGGGTGCGGGTCCGGTCGGCCATTTCGCCATGGCCAGCGCGCTGATGCTGGGTGCGGCCAAGGTCGTCGCCATCGACCGGTTCGACTACCGTCTTGCCATCGCGCGGGAGAACCTCGGCGTCGAGACGCTCAACTACGAGCAGGTGGACGTGCTCGAGGCGCTGCGCGACCTTACCGCCGGGCGCGGGCCGGATGCGTGTATCGATGCGGTGGGGCTCGAGGCACACAGCCCCTCCGCGATCCTGCAGGCCTACGACCGGGTCAAGCAGGTGACCCGCACCGAGCCGGACCGGCCGCATGCGCTGCGAGAGGCGATCCTGGCGTGCCGCAACGGTGGTGTGGTCTCGGTCATCGGCGTGTACGGCGGTTTCGTCGACAAGTTCCCGATGGGCTCGGTCATGAACCGGTCGTTGACGATCCGGACGGGCCAGTGCCACGTGCACCGCTACATGCCGCGCCTCCTCGAGCGCATCGAGGCCGGCGACATCGACCCCACCTGCGTGATCACTCATCGGATGTCCCTCGACGACGCCCCCGACGGGTACCTGATGTTCCGTGACAAGCTCGACGACTGCAACAAGGTCGTGCTGACGCCGTAGAAGGGGGCCGCCGCACCGCTTCAGTCCGCGCGCGAACGCGTCGACAAGGGAGTACCCCCGTCTCCTGCGCAGAGGATCGACCGTTCGTGCTCCCCCACCGTCATCTGGCACAGCTGGCCTTGGCCGTCATCGCAGCCTTCACCGTCGGGCTTCTCGCCGCCCAGCCGGCCGCGGCCCCGCACAGCATGCTCGCGGGCTTCACCAGGTTGAGCGAGAACCCGTTCGCCGGAGCCAAGCTGTACGCCGACCCGAGATCCGATGCCAGCGTCGCGGCCTCGACCGCCGCCGACCCGGCCGACTCGGCGGCACTGCGCAAGGTCGCGGCGGGCGCGACCGCCGACTGGTTCGGCGACTGGAACTCCACCTCGACGGTGACAGCCGCGGTCGCCAAGCGATCGCGCACCATCACCGCGGCCGGTGCCATGCCGGTGTTCGTGACCTACGACATCCCCCAGCGGGACTGCCACAGCTACTCGGCCGGCGGGGCCAGCTCGCCCGCGGCGTACCGCGCGTGGATCGACGCCTTTGCCGCCGGCGTGGGCACCGCCAGGACGGCGGTCGTCGTCGAGCCGGACGCACTCGCCCAGCTGGGCTGCCTGTCGAGCACCGACCAGCAGGTGCGCCTGTCGCTGGTGCGCTACGCCGTCGAGACGCTCGGGCGCAAGCCGAACGTCGCCGTGTACGTCGACGCCGGGCACGCCGGCTGGATCAGGCCGGCGACGATGGTGAGCCGACTCAAGGCGGCCGGCGTCGCCGCTGCCCGAGGGATCGCGCTCAACGTCAGCAACTACGACACCACGAGCAACGAGCTGGCCTACGCCCGCGCGATCGCTCCCGCGATCGGCTGGAAGCGGGTCGTCATCGACACCTCGCGCAACGGTCTCGGCCCCGCCCCGGACGGCAGCTGGTGCAACCCGGGCGGCCGCGCGCTGGGGGCGCTGCCGGGCTCGGTCACCGGGGACAAGCTGATCGACGCGTTCCTGTGGGTCAAGCGCCCGGGCGAGTCCGACGGCACCTGCAACTCGGGACCGCCCGCCGGACAGTTCTGGACGTCCTACGCCGTCGGGCTCGGCAAGCGCGCTACCTGGTGACGTCGCCGCCGGCCTGGTCGTCGGGGTCGTCGCGACCGGCACCCGAGGGTGGGCTGTCCACGGCCACGGCGCCGCTCTCCACCGCACGGCCCTGCGCCTGACGCAGCCCGTCGCTCGGCTCGGAAGGGTCGGCGGCCGCCGTGGCGTCCGACGCCGGTCCGATGTCGCCGCCCATGTCGTGCAGGTCTGCGTCGAGAGCGTTGTTGGTCAGGTTGCCGCGCAAGGGGCTGCGCTGCGCAGTCTCCTGAGCGTCGTCCGCGGTGTCTGGTGTGTCACTCATGGGCCTGCGCCTACCCGGTGGGACACCGGCGAACCGCGGGGGCGGCCGCTACTGCTCGATCTCGGCAACCACGGGGGGCACCGTCGGGAGCAGCTCACGGGCGAGGAAGCCGAGCCGGCCGATCTGCGACGCCAGGCGCTCGCCTGCCCGACCGTGGACGTGCGCCGCCCAGACCGCGGCCTGCGCGACGTCGGCGCCGCGGGCCACCAGCCCGGCCACCAGGCCGGCCCGTACGTCGCCGGAACCGGACACGCCGAGGCCGGCTCCGCCGGAGCGGTCCACCCAGACGCGTCCGTCGGGCGCCGCGACGTAGGACGTGACGCCGCCCACCGACACCACGGCGCCGCTGCGCGCGGCGAGCTCGAGTGCCGCGTCGCGCAGCCACTCGTCCGCCTCGTGATCTTCCTCGTCCCGGTGCAGCGTGATCGCGAGCTCCTGCTGGTTCGGGGTGAGGACGACCCGCCCGGCGAGCGGCGCGAGACACGTGACGTCCTCCCTCACCGCTGCGAGGGCCAGTGCGTCGACCACGAGGGGACACGACACGTGCGGCAGCAGCAGGCGCAACAGGCGACCGGCCTCCGGCGGGTCCGCCAGGCCGGGCCCGACGAGAACGCTGTCCGCCTCGCCGGCGAGGTCGGCGATGCGCTCCACGGCCGAGGACGCCGCCACCGCGCCGGCGGGCGTCTCCTCGAGACCGCGGACCAGGGCCTCGGGCACGGCGACCGAGAGCGCCGGCGCTACCGAGGCCGCCGTCGCGACCTGCAGCTTGCCCGCGCCTGAGCGCAGGGCTGCCTCGGCGGCGAGCAGCACTGCCCCGGGGGTCTCGGCCGAGCCCCCGACGATCAGCGTCCGTCCGCGGCTTTCCTTGCCGCCGCCGGGCTGCGGCAGCGGCCAGCCGCGCAGCAGCGCCGGGGTGACCTCGACGCCGTCAGCGGGCGACGGTGGCGGCGTCTGGCTCATTGGTGACCGGCTCCTCCTGCTCATGAAGATGAGCGGTGTCGTTGAAGGCCTCCAGGCGCAGCGCCGAGCCGTCGCCGACGTAGGACGTCACGGCCGTGTTGGCCAACCTCGAGCCGCGGTCGATCTCGAGGATCTGCCGCTCGGTCAGGTCCTCCAGCACGTAGCGGAACAGCAGGATGACCGCCTGGTGGCTCACCACGACCACCCGCTCGCCGCCGCAGTCGAGCCGCGCGGACAGCAGGAAGGCGCGGACCCGGCCGGCGACGTCGGCCCAGCTCTCACCACCGGGAGGCCGGTAGTAGAACTTGCCGACCCAGGCCCGGCGGGTGGCCTCGTCGGGGAAGTGGCTCTCGATCCCGTGCTTGGTGTACCCGTCGAGCACGCCCAGCTCGCGTTCGCGCAGCCGCTCGTCACGCACCAGCTGGATGTCCCAGGTCGCCTCCTCGAGGGCGATCCGCGCGGTGCGCTCGGCGCGTTCGTAGGGCGAGGTCACCACCACGGTGGGCCGCTGGTCCGGGGACCAGGTGCGCCAGTGCGCGCCGAGCGCCGCGGCCTGCCGCCGGCCGGTGTCCGAGAGGGGCATGTCGGCGTCGCGGTGGCTGAGCGCCAGACGGTCCGCCTCCTGGCGCAGCGCCTCCCGGTCGGCCAGGTTGCCCTCGCTCTCGGCGTGGCGGACCAGCCACAGGCGGCGCGGCAGGGGCAATTGCGGGCGCTGCGGCATGCCCGTCCCATGACCGACCAGCGTCCCGGCAAACCCGCCGGTGTCGAGGAGAAGCAGGCTCGGCGCCCGGATCTGGCGTCCCCGACTGCCCCCCGATCGGGGATGCCCCGCGGCGGTGGCGCTCCCACTCTGTCGGTATGTCACCTGCCGGACCGGCCCTGATCGGCTTCGACGGCACCCCCGCGTCCAGGGTGGCACTGGAGGAGGCGGCGCAGCTGCTGAGGCCGCGTCGGGCCATCGTGGTGGTGGTCTGGGAGCCCGGGCGTGCCTACGAGCTGCTCGAACCCCCCTCGCGCATCCTCGAGACGCCGGCGACGACGCTGGACATCCGCACCGCGCTCGAGGTCGAGGAAGCGATGTACCGCGAGGCCCAGCAGCTCGCCCAGCAGGGCGCGTCGCTGGCCGAGAGCCTGGGCCTGGACGCGGAAGGGCTGGCGGTGGCCGACGACGCGGACGTGCCCGCGACGCTGGTCCGGGTGGCCGGCGACGTCGACGCCGCCGCCCTGGTCGTCGGCGCGCACAACCACGGCCGGCTCAGCGAGATCCTGCTCGGCACGACGGCAACGGCGGTGCTACGCCGGTCGCCGTGCCCCGTCGTCGTGGTCCGCGAGCGCGCCACCCGCTAGCGCGATGTCCGCGGCCACCGGCGGCGCCGCCACGACCGCGACCGCGATCCCGACGGGGTCTGCAACACCGGTGCAACGCCGAGCGGTGTCACTGGATGGATGCCTGCGACTACCCGCCGGACAGAGGTCCGAGCCCGACAGCGTTCCGGGGCCGCCCGGTGACCATCCTCGTCCATGTGCGCTCGCCGCGCCTGCACCCCACGGACCGCTGCGACCGCTGCGGCATGCAGGCCTTCGTCAACGTGCGGCTGCCCAGCGGTCGCTACCTGCTGTGGTGCCGCCACCACTACGCCGTGCATCATCGGAGCCTGCGCGCGGCCGGCGGCGTCGTGACCAGCGACCACCGCGTGCGCTCCTCACCCATCAAGGTCCGCCGGCTGGCATGACGCGCCCGGCCCGGCGCGGCGCGCCCGGGTCGCGCGCAGGGCCGGGGGCAGTCGCCGGATGATCCGCTCCCGCGCCGCTCGTCCTGCGGGCCCGTCGTCGACCACGCCCAGCAGCAGGTCGGAGCCGGTGCGAGCGGCGACCTCACGCGCCTGCGCAAGCCGGCCGAGCCGCCCGAGAGCCAGCGCCTCGTACTTCGGCGACGCCATGTCCCGGGCTGCCTGCAGCAGCTCCGGCGCGGCCTGCGGGTACAGCCTGCTGGTCACGTCGAGCACCCTCAGCCGGGCGCGCCCGGCGAACGTCACCCCGCCGTCGAGGCGCTGCTGCGCCTCGTGCACGAGCACCGCCGCCGCCGTACGGTCGCCTGCTTCGATGCGGCACTCGGCGACCGCGAGCAGCGCGTGCAGCTCCTGCTCCAGCTCTCGGACCCGGCCCCGCTGCCGGGTGAGCTCGAGCGCCCGGCGACCCAGCTCCTCGGCGCGAGCCGGCTCGCCCAGCTCGCGCCACAGCCACGACGCCGTCACGTCCAGTCCCGGGCGGTAGTAGTCCAGCCCGCGCTCGTCGAGCAGGGCCGTGGCCTCGGTGACCAGCCGCAGACCCCCGGCGAGGTCCCCGGCGTTGCCCCGGGCCAGCGCCCCGAAGAAGAGACTCTGCAGCCAGGGCCGAAAGGCACCGACCGCGGCGCACGCCCGGGCGGCGCCGTCGAGAGTGCGCCGGGCCGCGGCGTAGTCGTCCTGGTGCTCCAGCAGCGCGCCCCGGAAGGACATCGCCACGGCGCGGTGCCAGGCGTCGGGTCGCAGCGCCCAGGCCGCACGGAAGGCCCGGTCGGCGCCCGCGATGTCGCCGTCCCAGTGCCGCACCCGACCGAGGACCAGCAGCGCACCGACGGCCGGCCGGGGTGACGCCGCGGCCGACTCCGCCAGCTCGCGGACCCGTCGGGCCAGCTCCAGCGCCGCGTCCGCGTCCCGGGTGTGCAGCGCGGTCCAGCCCAGCGCCTCCAGCGCCTCGGCCTCCAGGTCGCCGTCACCGCAGCGACGGGCCAGGTCGAGGGCGGCCTGCGCGTCGAGCGCGGCCTGGGCGAACCGGTCGAGGTCCAGGCGTACGACGCTGCGCCGCAGCAGCAGCCGGGCCTCCAGCCGCGGGTCGCCGGCCCGCGCGG
Source organism: Actinomycetota bacterium (assembly GCA_030841035.1). Taxonomy (GTDB): domain Bacteria; phylum Actinomycetota; class Actinomycetes; order JACCUZ01; family JACCUZ01; genus BP-173. The sequence goes on along the minus strand of JAVEDI010000079.1, from coordinate 7,117 downwards.
CGGCGGCCACGGCCTCGGTGAGCAGGGCCTCCCGCACCTCGGGCTGGTCCCCGGCAGCGAGCGCCGCGCGCTCCCACGCGGCGGCGGCCGCGGCGTCCTCGCCCGCGGCCGCCCAGTGCGGCGCCTGCACCTCGGGCGTCCCTGCCGCGAGGTCGGCCGCCCGCCGGTGCCGGCTGGCCCGGGTGGGCTCGGGCATCGCCAGGTAGACGGCCAGCCGCACGTTGTCGTCGACGAAGCTCCAGTCCCGGCCGGAGGGCACCAGCAGTCCCGACTCGTGGGCGGACCCGAGCAGCGCCTCGACGTCCTCGGGGTCCTCGCGGGCGAGCAGCGCCAGCGTCCGCGGGTCGAACCTGCGCCCCAGCACCGCGGCACCGCTGAGCAGGTGCACGACGGCGGCAGGCGTCCCCCCGGGCAGCTGCGCCGCGCGCGGCGCGTCCTCGGCCTGGCTAGCCGGCACGAGCTCGCCGCGCAGCAACGCCAGGTGCACGGCAGCCGTCGCGGGTGACGGATCGGCACCGAGCTCGTCGGCGAGCCGCACGCGCAGCGCCTCGAACATCCGCAGTGCCTGCGGGACGCGCCCCGCGTGAGCGTGCGCGACCATGCCGGCCCGGACAGCCGCCTCGTCATGCGGGGCCAGCTCCAGCGCTGCCCCGACGGCGTCGAGGGCGGTCTCCCGGTGTCCGAGGTAGAGCGCCGCCACCCAGGTCACCACCCGTGCCCGGTGCAGCGCTGCGGCCGCCGTCCGGCGGGCCTGCTGGACCAGGCCGGTGCCCGGTTCGTCGGGGAGCACCTCGCCTGCGGCGAGCAACCGGGACGCGGACGTCGCAGCGCCCAACGCGTCGGGCCAGCGGTGCGCGGCCAGTGCGCTCTCCGCCGTGGCGACCAGCAGGCGGGCCGAACCGAGGTCCACGGTCGTGGCCGGCCCGCTGAGCAACCGGTAGGCGCGGGGACCGCCGGACACCTGGTCACGGCCGATGGCCGCGCGCAACCGGCTCACCAGGGACGCGATCACCCGGGTCGGCTCGCGGGGCATCGCGACACCGCCCCAGAGGGTCTGCACGAGGTCCTCGACCAGTACGTCGTCGTCGGCGTACGCCGCGAGCAGCCCGAGCAAGCGGCGCGCCCGGCCCCGTGGCAGGCCCAGCCGGGTCTCGACGGCCAGCCGGCCGACGACGCGGATGTGCAGCTCCTGTCGCGCGGCGTCAGTCGTGCTGCACCGTCCTTCCACAGTGGCGCCCTGCCGCGGCAGCGCGCCCAGGCACGCTAGGCGCTGCCGGGCGCGCGGTGATCCCCTGATCCCGCGACTTCCGGGCACCACCGCTGCCGACCAGGTCGGCGCTGACCGCGAACACGATCGGCACCAGGTGGGTCCGGCCCTGCGCTCCGGTCGGCTACTCGCCGTGCAGGTCGGCGACCGCGGACTCCCAACGGTCCAGCTCCCGCTCCACGGGCCCGCGCTGGTAGGAGGGGAGCCAGTGCACGGCGCGGCGGAACCCGGCCGACTCGTACTGCTCGAGGACTCGCGGGTCGGCGGGGACCCCCATGACCATGACGTCGATGTGCCGCTCGGCCCGGTCGCGCAGCTCCTGGGCGCGCTCGATGATCCCGTGCGGGGCGTAGTTGGGGAACCAGGCGTCACCGAAGGACAGGACGCGATCGAGCACGGTCTTGCCGCTTCCGCCGACCAGGATCGGCGGGTGCGGGCGCTGCGCCGGCTTGGGCCACGACCAGATGCGGTCGAAGGAGACGTGCTCACCGTGATAGGTCGCCTCGTCCTGTGTCCAGATGGCCTTCATGGCCTCGACGCGCTCCCGGAGGACGGCCATCCGGTGGCGCGGGTCGGTGCCGTGGTTGAGCATCTCCTCACGGTTCCACCCCGCACCGACGCCGAACTCGAGCCGTCCGCCCGAGAGCACGTCGACGCTGGCCACCTCTTTCGCCGTGGTGATCGGGTCCCGCTCGACCACGAGGCAGATGCCGCTGCCGACCCGCAGCCTGCTGGTCGCCGCGGCGGCGGCGGTCAGGGTGACGAACAGGTCGTAGGTGTGCCAGTACTTGCGCGGCAGTTGCGCACCCCCGGCGTACGGCGTGCGCCGCTCCGCGGGGATGTGCGTGTGCTCGGCGAAGAAGAGGGACTCGTGACCGCGCGCCTCGGCCAGCCGGGCGAGGGAGCCGGGGTCGATCGCGTCGTGCGTGGCGAAGAAGCCGACACCTATGTCCATGCATCCCACGGTAGAAAGGTGTCCCGCTGTTCTCCGCGGGGGGTCGGGGCCCGGGCCTAACCGCCGGCCAGCAGCTGCTCGAAGGGGATCGGGACCGCGAAGGGGTCGAGCGGCCCGCGCGGCTCGCGGGCCGCGATCAGCGGTGCCAGCTCACCGGCCGCCCGCTTGACCCGGTCGGCGAGCGCGCGGGTCGCCGTACCGTCGCCGCTGCCCCAGTCGTCCGCGGCCGCGAACACTCCGGTCGGCACGACCACAGCCCGCAGGTGGGAGAACAACGGCCGCATGGCGTGGTCGAGGATCAGCGAGTGGCGGGCGGTTCCCGCGGTCGCGGCGATGAGCACCGGCATGCCGGTCAGCGCGTCCGGACCGAGGACGTCGACGAACGTCTTGAACAGCCCGCTGTAGGACGCCGTGAAGACGGGCGTCACCGCGATCAGCCCGTCGGCGCCGAGGACCGTGTCGAGGGCAGCGCCCAGCGCAGGGCTCGGGAAACCGGTCAGCAGGTTGTCGATGAGGTCGTGGGCGTGCTCGCGCAGCTCGACGATCTCGACCTGTGTCGTCACCCCGATCTCGCGCAGCGCCTCGTCTGCCGCGGCGGCCAGCTGGTCAGCCAGCAGGCGCGTCGAAGAGGGCTGACTCAGACCGGCGGTGACGACGGCCAGGGTCCGGTCGGTCATCGACTCAGCGCTCCCGTCGTCGCACCCTGCGAAGCGGTCGCGGATGCTGCCGCCACCAGGCTGGCGTGCGTCGGCGCTTCCGGGACGTGAGCCGGCCGGCGCGCGTCGAACTCCTTGCGCAGGACCGGTACGACCTGCTCGCCCAGGATGTCCAGCTGCTCGAGCACCGTCTTGAGCGGCAGACCGGCGTGGTCCATCAGGAACAGCTGGCGCTGGTAGTCGCCGACCTCCTCGCGGAAGGCGAGTGTCCGCTCGATGACCTCCTGCGGGCTGCCGACGGTCAGCGGCGTCTGCTCGGTGAAGTCCTCGAGCGAGGGGCCGTGACCGTAGACGGGAGCGTTGTCGAAGTAGGGCCGGAACTCGCGCACGGCGTCCTGCGAGTTCTTGCGCATGAAGACCTGGCCACCCAGCCCGACGATCGCCTGGTCGGCCTGCCCGTGCCCGTAGTGCTCGTACCGCCTGCGGTAGAGCGCCACCATCTGCCGGGTGTGCTCCATCGGCCAGAAGATGTTGTTGTGGAAGAAGCCGTCGCCGTAGTACGCGGCTTGCTCGGCGATCTCGGGGCTGCGGATGGAGCCGTGCCAGACGAAGGGCGCCACGCCGTCCAGCGGACGCGGCACGGAGGTGAAGCTTTGCAGCGGGGTGCGGAACGTTCCCTCCCAGCTGACGACGTCCTCGCGCCACAGCCGGCGCAGCAGGGCGTAGTTCTCCACCGCGAGGGGGATGCCGTTGCGGATGTCCTGGCCGAACCACGGGTAGACCGGGCCGGTGTTGCCGCGGCCCATCATTAGGTCGACGCGGCCGCCGGCGAGGTGCTGGAGCATCGCGTAGTCCTCCGCGATCTTCACCGGGTCGTTCGTCGTGATCAGCGTGGTGGCGGTCGAGAGGATCAGCCGCTCGGTCCGGGCGGCGAGGTAGCCGAGCATCGTCGTCGGCGAGGACGGCACGAACGGCGGGTTGTGGTGCTCGCCCGTGGCGAAGACGTCCAGGCCGACCTCCTCGGCCTTCAGGGCGATGGTCACCATCGCCTTGATCCGCTCCGCCTCGCTCGGCGTACGACCGTTGGTCGGGTCGGTGGTGACGTCACCGACGGAGAAGATCCCCACCTGCATGTGTGCTCCTTGGCTCCCGGTCCGCGTCAGCCCAGTTTAGTTGACGGAACAACCATCTACAACGCGGCCGGGAACCGGTCTATGCCCGAGGACCTGTCGGGGTCAGCTGCTCAGCCGTCGGTCATCACGGCCATCAGCACGTCGGCCACCCGCTCGGCGGGGACGCCGGCCAGGGTGGCCGCCTTCCCCAGCCGGGCCCGGGCCAGGTCCGGGTGCCAGCCGAGCAGCTCACCGAGGGCGCCGACGGCGTCGTCGACCTTCTCCTTGGCGTCCAGCCGCTCCGGCAGCCGGCGAGCCGCCTCGAGGGTGCGGAAGGACAGGTCTGCGTTGGAGACCACCTCGGACAGGTCGGCGCTCAAGGCGACCTCGATCATCCGCCGGTCCCCCGCGAAGGCGTCGGGCTCCGAGGCGTACATGTTGACCCCGCCCGCCACCATGTCGTCCACGTCGCGGATCGGGAAAGAGAGCGTGGAGCGGATGCCGGAGGTTGTCGCAGCCTGTGCGAAGAACTGCCAGGCCTGCTCGTCCAGGACATCGGCCACCTCGATCTCGCGTGCCGTGGCCACGGCATCGACGCATGGGCCGCCGGTCATGTTCTGCACCGCGTCGAGCTGCGCGGTCTCCGGGGTGGTGGCGGTCACGGTGTACGGCTCGCCGTCAATCACGATGGTGATGCTGACGCCGACGCAGGACGGGACCACGGCCTGCGCGACCTTGGCGACGGCCATCAGGTAGGCACCGACGTCGGTCCCGTCCCCCACCAACGCGGAGAGCCGGTCCAGCTGCCCGCGCACCTCCGGGATCGGCTCCATGGACCGGGCAATACCCGGGTGGGGGATCCCGAACCGTGCCGCCGGGGCGCCGGCGGAACGGGCAGCGAGTGGACAAGGGCGGGGTCAGGCTGCAAGGTGCAGCATCCGTTCGCGTCCAGACCAGGGTCACCGGTCGTACGACGACGCGGCGAGCCATGACGAGGGAGCCGGCCGAGGCTCTGGCGTGAGGACATCGGCCCAGCTGCTGGGCGTCCTCGAGGCCGTCTGGGACCAGTCGCACGGCCTGCTCGTCTTCGACGCCCAGCTGCGCTACGCACGGGTGAACGCGCAGATGGCAGCGATGGCCAACCCGCCTGCGGACGCGCTGCTGGGCCGCTCGCTACGGGACGAACCGGGTTCCTGGCCGCCACGCGCGGCACGGCACTATCGCCGGGTCCCGCGACGCCGTACTGTCGAAAGCGACTGACACCGAGGCGCAGGAGCTCCGCGGCGCACGCCCCCTACGACTCAGGAGTCCTCGCATGGCAGGCAAGAACAAGGGTGGCCGGGAGATCCGCAAACCCAAGCAGCCGAAGAAGGCCAAGGAGTCACCGGTCGGCTCGAGCATCGTGCCGCCGGCCACGCGCCGCCAGGGCAAGTAGCGGCCGCGGCACGTAGCGGCAGGCCCGCTCAGCCCTGAGCCGTCAGGACCAGGACGGCGACGTCGTCGGCCTGCCCCGACGTGACCGCCGCCTCGACGCGGGCCGCGATCAGCTCCGGCGGCAGCCCCTGGCAGGTGCGCAGGACGGCCTCGACACCTTCCTGCTCGAGGCGCGGCTGACCGGAGTCCAGGACGCCATCGGTGAGCAGCACGAGCGTGTCCCCCTGCTCGAGCTCGACGGTCGTCTGCGCGGTGCGGATCTGCGCCAACACGCCCAGCAGCGTGCCGGGGGCCCCGACCTGGCTGACGGTCCCGTCGGCTCGCAACACCGTCGGCAGTGGATGACCGGCCGAGGCGAACGCGACGGTGGCGCCCCGCGGGTGCGGGTGCAGCCGGGCGAACAGCGCCGTCACGAAAGGCGCCTCCAGCAACGGTCCGGCATCGACCAGCAGTGCCTGGTTCACCAGGTCCAGGACGCGCGACGGGTCGTCCTCGTGGATCGCAGCGGCTCGCATGCTGTAGCGGGCGCAGGAGGTGCGACCGGCCGCCTCCGGCCCCTTGCCGCACACGTCGCCGATGGTCAGTCCCCACGTGGCACCGTCGATCGGGAAGATGTCGTAGAAGTCGCCGCCGACCTGGTAGCGGCTCGCCGGACGGTAGGCGGCTGCGAGTGCCACGTGCGGGATCGCCGGCAGCGCGGGCGGCAGCAGGCTGCGCTGCAGAGCGCCGGCCAGGACCTGCATCTCCTCGAGCCGGTCCTCGGAGAGGGAGGCCGCGCGGCGCGCGCTCAGCCGCAGCTCGAGCTGGTCGACGACCAGCGTCGCGAGGTGGCTCAGGATGCGCGTCTGGGCCTCGGTGACCTGGCGGGGCGCCAGGTCCAGGACGCACAGCGTCCCCAGGTTGTAGCCGTCCGCGGTGGTCAGGGGCGCACCCGCGTAGAACTGCAGCCCGAAGTCGCCCGCGACCAGCGGGTTGGCCAGCGTCCGGGGGTCGGCGGCCGCGTCGGTCACCAGCCATGGCTCGTGACCGAGGATGGCCGAGGCGCACAGGCCCGGCTCGCGGCCGATCTCACTGACACCGTCGAGGCCGTGGTGGGACTTGAACCAGATGCGGTCGCTGTCGACGATGCTCACGATCGCGATGGGCACGTCGAACACCTCCGCGGCAGCCGCCGCGATCCGGTCGAAGGCTCCGTCCGGCGGGGTGTCGAGGATGTCGTAGCGGCGCACGGCCGCCATCCGGGCGTCCTCATCCGCGGGGATGAGCTGCACCGTCGCCATTCGTCTCGCCGTTCGTCGCGGGACCCGACCTGTCGGTCCCTCCTGCGGGTGGTCGGGGTCACTGTAGGGCGTGGGCGATCAACCATCCGTTGTCCCCCGACAGGTGTGGCCGGGCGGGAGGTGGGAAAACCATGATCAACCCGGTGGTGAACCGGACCTACCTTCGGAGGCGGCAGTGGTCATCCTCGGCATCATCCTGATCTTGCTCGGGCTGTTGGTCGCGGGCCTGAAGTTCCTGCTCATCATCGGCGTCATCCTGCTCATCGTCGGGCTCGTCCTGAACCTCGTGCCGATCGGCGGCACCCGCCGCCGCTACTACTAGCCCCGCCCCTGCCCCTGCAGCCGGCGATCAGCCGGGTGCCCAAGCCCACCCCCGTCCGACCAGGCCCGCTCCGTCGCGCGGGCCTGGTGGG
>JAVEDI010000120.1 GCA_030841035.1 Actinomycetota bacterium | reverse complement strand
AATCCACCGAACCCACCACCTCAGACACCCCCACCCGACCCACCTCCATCAGCCACCCGTCCCCATCGCCAACTCCAACACCGACTCCTCCGACGCCACACCCGCCTCCAACTCGCCCACCAGCCGGCCGGCGCGCATCACGAGGATCCGGTCGCAGATGCCCAGCAGCTCGGGCAGCTCGGAGGAGATGACAAGCACGGCCGCGCCCTGGTCGGCCAGGCGGCCGATCTGCTGATAGATCTCGGCCTTCGCACCGACGTCGATGCCGCGGGTGGGCTCGTCGAGGATGTAGATCTTCGGCGTGTTGGTCAGCCACCGGCCCAGCACCACCTTCTGCTGGTTGCCTCCGCTCAGGCTGCGCACCGGCACGGTGACACTGGGCGCCTTGATGCCGACCAGTTCGGCCACCCGGCGGCTGTACGAGCGCAGCCTGCGCTCCTGCAGGACGGCCACCTTCGCCAGCTCCCGCAGATGCGGCAGCACGATGTTGTCCGAGATCGAGAAGTCGAGGACCAGCGCCTGGGACTTGCGCTCCTCGGGCACCAGGGCGATCCCGGCGGCGATCGCGGCGCGGGGTGAGCGGATCTGCACCGCCTTGCCGTCCACCTGGACCTGACCCGCCTGGACCCGGTCGACGCCGAACACCGCACGGGCGACTTCCGTGCGGCCTGCTCCCATCAGGCCGGCGAGACCGACGACCTCGCCGCCGTGGAGCGTGAAACTGACATCCTCGAAGACCCCGGTGCGGGTCAGGCCGCGCACCGTGAGCCGTTCGCGCTTCTCCACCTGGTGCGCGGAACGGGTGTCGAAGAACCGTTCGACCGGCCGGCCGACCATGGCCCGCACCAGTCCGTCCTCGGTGGCGTCCTTGGCGGAGACCCGGTCGACCACGCGCCCGTCGCGCAGCACCGTGATGTCGTCGGCGATCTCGCGCAGCTCGCCCAGCCGGTGGCTCACGTAGAGCAGTGCAGCGCCCGCCGCCTTGAGCTCCCGGAGCACGGCGAACAGGCGCTCGATCTCGGGGTCGGTCAGCGCCGCGGTCGGCTCGTCGAGGATGAAGAGCCGACCCTGCAGGGCGATGCCGCGAGCGATCATCACCATCTGCTGGGTGGCCGGGGTGTGCGCCGCCAGGGCGGAGCCGGGCTCGACCTGGATGCCCAGCCGCTGCAGCAGCGTGCGCGCCTCGGCCCGCAGCCGGCGCCGGTTGACCAGCGGCCCGCGGCGCGGCAGGTGGCCCATGAAGATGTTCTCGGCGACGCTGCGGTCGCCGGCCACCGAGAGCTCCTGCGGCACGAGGCTGACGCCGTGCCTGCGTGCCTCGGCGGGCGAGCGCATGCTCACCGCTCGGCCGTCCAGCAGGATCTGGCCCTCGTCGGGGTGCAGCGCGCCTGAGACGACCTTGATCAGCGTCGACTTGCCCGCCCCGTTCTCGCCCACCAGCGCCATGGACCTGCCGGGCCATAGCTGCAGGTCCACGTCGTCCAGCGCGGTGACTCCCGGGAACCGCTTGCTGATCCCCGTCAGGGAGAGAAGGGGACGTGCGTCCCCTTCTCCCCCCTCCGGACTGATGATCGCGTTGTTCGTGGTCGGCATCACCCGGGCCAGGTCTGCTGCAGGACGTCGGCGGCGTTCTCCGCGGTGATGAGCGGGGGCTGCACCAGCGAGATGTTCTTCGGGACCTCCTGTCCGGTGAGGTGGTAGACCGCGGCCCGGAAGGCCACGTCACCGTGCACCGGCGTCCACGGGGCGATCGCGAAGAAGGTGCCGTCCTGCACGCTCGCGACCGCCTTCTTGCCGTCGACGATCGAGAACTGCGGGATGTCCGTGCGATTGTTGTCCTTCAGCGCCTGGGCGACCCCGAAACCGATCTCGGTGTAGTGCGTGTACCACGCGTCGATGGGCTGGTCCTTGTTGGCCTGCAGGAAGTCCAGCGCCACCTTGTACCCCTGGCCACGGCTGTAGTCGGTGGGGGCGGTGAACTTGACCTTGATGTCGGGGTACTTCGCGGCCAGCGCCTCGGCGAACCCGGTCTTGCGCAGGATCTGCGGCGACGAACCGATCGCGCCTTCGGTCTCGACCACGACACCCTTGCCACCCAGCTTCTTGCCGATCGCGTCGGCCAGGTCGGCCGTGGCCTTGGTGTTGTCGAGGTAGATCCAGGTGTCGTACTCCCGGGTCGCGACGGTGCGCTCCATGCCGACTACGAGGCCGCCGTTCTTGTGCAGCTTCTCGATCTCGGGCGTGAGCGGCTCCACGGAGTGCGGCCAGATCAGGTAGGCGTCAACCTTCTGCGCGGCACACGTCTCCAGGTCGGCGACCTGCTTCAGCGGGTCGTTATTGGTGTTGTAGTACAACACCTTGACGTTCGGGTGCCGCTTGGCCTCGAGCATGACGCTCTCCTGCTGCGCCACCGCCCACGTCGAGCCGGTCAGGGCCTGAGAGAAGCAGAACGTGTAGGTCTTGTTGGCGTCACCGATCGGTCCATCCGGCAACGGCAGCACGTGCTTGTACGGTAGCGACATCGAGCCGCCCTGGATCGGCGCAGTTACCGGCTCCGACTCCTCCGCCGAGAACGACTTGGCGTCGGGGGGCGTGAGCAGGAACTGGTCGATTACCTCCTTGGTCGTCGGCTTGCCCGAGGGACCCCCGGAGGCTGCGGTCGAGCCCGTCCCGTCCGCGCCGGTGGCACACCCCACCGCTAGAAAAGCCAACGCGCCTAGGGCAACCAGGCGACGAAACCGGATCCTACCCACATCTACCTCCACCGAGAACACGTCCTCGCGCAGTTGCGCGCCGCTGTGAGTGTGGATCGGGGGTTCCTCGCCGTGGTGTCCCCTGTTGTTACATGGCTGTCTTAGAACGAGACACAGCCGTCCAGGGCTTGGCGGGCCGTCGCCGGATCATGCCTCGGCGCCGGTCCATGATTACGGGCCCGAACGCCGAACCATGGTGTCCGCGGCGGTCCTCGACGCACCGTTGGTCGCCAGGCCCGCGTGCTCACCGCTCGAAGTGCACGAGGTGGCCACCCACAGCTGACCGCCCTCCCGGTCCCGGGCGGTGGTGGGCGGTATGTCGTGTTCGGCGGTGGCCTGCCGTGTTGATCCCGCGACCGGTCGGTCGCGGGTATCGGGGTCAGCGGCGGCAGCGTGGAGCAGGACGTCCGTTGCGCGCGCGCCGCCATGGCCCGGTGGGAGTCGGCCTCCAGCGCACCCGTCGTTGACTAGGTTCGCCCGTGGCTAATCATCACGTCGGACGCATCCGGTTCATGGACCAGCAGCGGGTCAACCTCGACGGCTTCGCACACGAGGACGTCGGCCTGGGACTGTCGCGCTGCACAGCCCGCACGCCCCCGAGCCGTCGCTGGTCATGCAGGACGGCGTCGCTGACGATCGCGATGACGAAGCTGCGGGTGCGTCGTACCCCAGCAACGCTCGAGATGGGTATGCGCGCGCTCGCGTCCTACGCAGAGACCGTGAGCCTCTACGGCACCGAGTCGGTCCTCCTTCAGATCCGTGACAGGCAGTCCTTGATGTAGGCGTCAGCACCGCGTAGTTGGCTGGTCACCTTCTCCAATGACCAGCCGTGCGTGCCGTGGCACTTCAGGCTCGCGGCGCCCTCGTAGCCGACCCGTTTGAGCACGGCCAGCGGTACAGCATGGTCGATGGTGCCGTCCGGCCGCGGCAGTTGCTTCTCCCCGGGACCGAAGTTCAGGCCGTCGACGCCGTGACGGTAGGACCGGTCGATGTCCCAGATGTAGTAGTAGAAGAGCCGCTTGCGCTCGGCGAGGAACATGATGGCCTCGCTGATCGTCTCGCCCTTGACCCAGAGGTGCGGAGGGGCCAGGCACACGCCCAGGTTGGGGTGGTCGATGTCCGTGACCAAGCGCTTGATCTGGGCCAAGGTGTCAACCCCCTCGTCCCACCGCTTGTCCTCGTTCCCGCCAGCCTCGAAGTCGGCGCTGAACGGCACAGTCAGGTGGTTCTCGACGGCGATCCGCACGCCGTTGCGCTCCCCTGCCTCGACGAGGGGCGGGAGGAACTTCGAGACGAAGTCGGAGTAGTTCGCCTCGCAGTCGAAAATGACGGTATCGATGCCGAGGTCAGCGGCGAACTCGATCCGCTCGAGCATCTCGTCCTGGTTCTTGCCGTACATCGTGAGGCCGCACGGCTTCACGCCGAACTGCTCGAGGACACCCTTGATCTTGGCGACGTCGTCACCGGGGTTGACGTGGGACGCCAGCGGGTGCGCGGAGGACCAGAGGTTGACCTCGGTGAACCCGAGGTCTGCCAGCTCCGAGATCGACGCCTCGAGCGAGTAGTCGTGATACGGAAGGATCTCTGCGGTGTAGCGGAACACGTGAGTTCTCCTCGTCAGTGAGCAGTGACTGGAAGATGCGTCATTCCCAGGTGAAGACGGCCTTCTCGGTCTCCCTGGCGTCGAAGGCGCGGAATGCCTCGGCTGCGTCGGACAGAGGGAACCTGTGTGTCACCAGCTCCTCGACCGGCAGCTCGTTCTCGACGACGAAGCGAGAGATCTCCGCCCATTCTCCAAGGGGGAAGTACCACCCGCCCACGACCGTGAGCAGCTTTCGGATGATCTGGTCGCTGGGGTTGACCTCGGTCTTACGTGACTCTCCGACAAAGGCGACCGCTCCCCGCTTGGCGGCCGCGTCGAGTGCGGCGTTCTGTCCTGCAGGAGCCCCGGAGCAGTCGATGGCCACGTCGACCCCTACTCCGGCAGTCGCCTCGCGCAGCGCGCTGACCGGGTCGTGCTGTCGGCTGTTCACGGTCAGCTCGGCACCAAGTCTCTTGGCCAGGTCCAAGCGCGCGTCGATCAGGTCGACAGCGATGACCCGAGCACCGAAAGCCCTGGCAACCATCACGGCAGCGGCGCCCATCGGGCCGAGACCGAAGACTCCGACCGTCATACCGCCGCGGACGCCGAGCACTCTCTGGATGTGGTACTGCGAGCCCACCATGTCGGTCATCAATGCGCCGCCGACGAAAGAGATCTCGTCGGGCAACGGCAGACAATTCTGCGCTGGCAGAACGTGATAGTCGGCATCACCGCCGTCTACATCGAAGCCGAGACACCGCCATTCGTTGCACAACATCAAGTAGCCCGACAGGCAGTGCTCGCAACGCATGCAGCCGATCGGAAGGTAGCCGGCTACGCGGTCACCGACTGCCAGACCCTTGACGCCCGGCCCGAGCTCAGCAACTTCGCCGGCGGGCTCGTGGCCCGGTACGACGAGGCCCTTACCGGCGCCACCGCCACCGACGATCGCGGAGCCGCCAGTGTAAAGGCCCATGTCGCTGCGGCAGATCGCCGAGGCACGGGTGCGGATGAGCACCTCCCCAGGACCAGGCGCGGGAAGGGGCCTGTCAACGATGCTGACCTCTCGGTCGCCTGGAAGCAGAACGGCATGCATGTCTGTCGATCTCCTGGATGCACTATCAGGTATGGGAGAAGGTGGGTCGGGGCCAGTGGGGCGCTCCGGACGGCGGGCGCGCCCCCATGGTCATGCGACGAGCAGCGGACGAAGGGTGCGGTGGGCGACCTGAAGACCGGTGCGCACACGGCCTTCCGTGCCTCCCCACACGGGGTCTTCATGCTCCACCGACAGGACGCCCTCGAAGCCACCCTCGTAGAGCGTGTCCACGACACGCTGCCAGTCGACCTCGCCGAGTCCCGGCACGCGGTAGCGCCACCATCCCACGTCCCACGGGTCCTCGCGGTTGACCGCCTTACCCGGGAATCCATAGCGATTGCGCCGGCCCGCGAAAACTTCGATGTCCTTGGCCTGAGCGTGCGCCACCTTGTCCACGTACGGACGTAGCGCCTCAACCGGGTCGATGCCCATCCATACCAAGTGAGACGGATCGTAGTTGAGGTAGAGCCCGATCGAGAACATCCACTCCCAAAGCTCCGGAGAGTAGGCCAGGTTGCCGGGGTAGCCGTCGGGATGCCACCCCTCCATCACGCAGTTCTCGATAACGAGCTTGACCCCCTTCTCTCCCGCACGCTCAACCAGTGGCGCAAAGACCTTCTCCGCCTCACGCAGGTTCTGACTGACGGGCTTGGACGGGTCGCGGCCGACGAATGTGCCGACGGTCGGGCAGCCGAGCAAGGCGGCCGCATCGATGCACGCCGCGACGTGCTCGTTGACCGCGCGACGGACCTTGGCGTCCGGGTGCAGGTTGTTGTCATAGAAGGCGATCGAGGAAAGTGTGAGCCCGTGGTGGGTAAAGAGCTTCGCGGTGCGTTCGGCGTCCCCTTCGGAGAACTGTTCGACCGACAGGTGGGTCGCAGTGAACGGCCGGTCACCGAGGTCAGGCCAGGCCGCCACTTCGAGCGCCTCAAAGTCGTTCGACGCGGCCCAGGCGGCAATCTCCTCAAGACCGAGCTTCGGCATGCATGCCGTGAGAAATCCCAGCTTCATGGGGCAACCTTCACCCACGTACCGTCGGCGTCTGACGACAGCACCGCCTCGGTCAGCTGTGTCGCCCTGAGACCGTCTGCGAACGTCGGCAGCCCTTCTCTGGCTTCCCCTGCGGCAGCTGCGTAGACGTCCGAGACAAGAGCGTTGAAGCAGTCCTGGTAGCCCTGCGGGTGTCCAGCCGGAAGCACCGACAACCGCGCCGCATCCGCCGACATGCTCCCGGCGCCGCGCGTGATCAACGAGGCGGAGTCGCGGCTTCCGATCCACAGCGATTCGGGAGCCTCCTGGTCGAACGCCATGGAGGTGGCTGCGCCGTCGAGAGAGAACCACAGCCGGTTCTTACGGCCCGGTGAGACCTGGCTCACGACGAGGGAGCCGACGGCGCCGCGGTCAGTCTCGAACATGAGAGTGGCGGCGTCCTCGGTTCCGACTGTGCCTTGTCGAGATCCGGAACTTCGTTCCGGCACCGCGGTCATCAGGCGGGCGATGACGGCCACGATCCTATGGCCGGTGACGAACTCCACGAGGTCACACCAATGCACGCCGATGTCAGCGAACGCCCGCGACGCGCCACCGAAGGCCGGATCCACCCGCCAATTGTGATCATCAGTCCTCGAGAGCCAGTCCTGCAGGTAGGAACCGTGGATGAGGCGCAACGGGCCGCTCTCGCCACTGTGCACCCGCGCGCGGGCCTCACGAACCGTCGAATAGTAGCGGTACACGAACGGCACTGCCGCAACTAATCGCGCTGCGGCCGCGGCAGCGACGAGCTCGCCTGCATCGCTGAGGCTAGTCGCCAACGGCTTCTCGCAGATGACGTGTTTGCCCGCGCGAAGGGCCGCGCGTGCTATCGGCGCGTGCAGGTAGTTGGGGGTGCAGATGTGTACGACGTCCACGTCGTCCGAGGTGATCAGTGCCTCAGCGTCTGGCGCCCCCCACGCTGCTCCCAGGCGTGCCGCACTCGCCGCGGACCGCTCAGGGGTCGAGTCGGTCACGACCGTAAGCGTGCCACCGGCCGCGCGCACTGCCCGCGCATGTACCTCACCGATGAAGCCGACGCCCACGATCCCGGAGCGCAGACGCGTTGCCGGCGCTGTCCGGCTGACTCCGAACGTCTGTTGGGCCGTCTGGGATGTCATGGGAATTCCACCTCCGACTTCGATCTCGCTGGGCTGCTCCTCTATGCCGCGGGCGTGACCGCAGCGGGTTCTCGCTTGTTGCGTCCAGTCCGCGGCCGGAACGAGAAGCGCTCGGCGATGCGGTGCACGCCCAAGGAGAGAACGATGACGATGCCGTAGACAAAATCGGTCCAGAAGCCCGACAGACCGCTGGTGATGATGCCGACATTGATGAAACTGATCGTGATCGCACCGATTGCAGCACCCGCGATCGTGCCCACGCCCCCAAACATCGGAGTGCCGCCGACGAAAACGCCCGCGAGTGCTGGTAGCAGCAGACCGGCACCAACGTTGGGGTAGAAGTTGACGTTGACGAGGGTGACGATGACGCCGACCAGGCCTGCTGACAGGCCGACATAGGAGAAGCTCGCGACCTTAATGGCACGCACGGGAACGGCCAACTGTGCTGCAGCTTCCCGGTTGTCACCTGCGAAACGCACGTACGCACCGAACTTGTGCTTGCTGAAGAGCAGGCCGCCGATCGCCGCGGCAGCGAGTCCCCAGAAGAGCTGTACCGGGATGCCGAACACCGTTCCCACGAACGCGTTGAACTCAGCTGTACCTGACATGAACTGCAAGGGCTTTCCACTGCCGTTGGACAGGATGTTGATCAGACCCGCCCAGAAGAAGTTCATACCCAGGGTGGTCACGAACGACGATAGCCCGAGGTAAGCGACGAGGACACCGTTGAGGAGACCGGCTCCCAGCCCGGCAAGCAGCGCAAGCAGTACTGCAACGGAAGGTTGGATGCCGGCAGTGGCTGCGGACGCGAAGACGAGGGACCCGAGCGTGATGATGGACGGGAAGGAGAGATCTATCTCGCCGAGTGCGACAACGAAGACAAGGGCGACTGACAGGATCATGAGCTGAGGCATTGTCGTCGCAACCGCTGCGAAGATATCGCCGCGCAGCCACACTCCGGGGTTCGCCAGCGCGAAGACCCCCAGCATGGCGACGAAGAAGGTCGCCGCGCTCGTCAGCTCGCGGTGGGTCCTGAAGAACTGCCGCCCCCCGGGTCCCCTACGTGCGGGTTCAGCTGGCGCGGGTGCTTTCGCGAAACGTGTAGTGGCCATCACGCGCTACTTTCCTGGGTCGTCTGACGCTCCGAGGTAGTTCGGCTCCCGGTTCCCGCCGAGTCAGCGTTGGCGTGTTCCATGAACCGGACGAGCTCGCCCTCCGAGATCTCCGACTTGTGGAAGGTCTCCAGGACACGACCCCGATCCAGTACCAAGAACCGGTCGCCCACGGCGTACGCGTCGGCGATGTTGTGCGAGATCAGCAGCACGGCAATGCCCCGGTCACGCGCTGCGCGCGTGAAGCCAAGGGTGAGCCGGATCTGGGTGAGCGACATGGACTCGGTGGGCTCATCCAGGATGAGCAGCCGGGCCGCGAAGTGCATGGCTCGAGCGATGGCGATCCCCTGCCGTTCGCCACCGGACAGGTTGAGGACCTCTGACCTGGCGGAGAGTGCCTTGGACGTGAACCCTACGCCGCGCAGCAATGCTTCCGCTTCGGCTTCCTGCCTCTTGTCGTCGATCAGCCCGAACCGAGTTGTCAGCTCGCGCCCCATGAAGATGTTCCGCGCCACCGTCTGCCGACCAGCCAGCGACCGGTCCTGGAACACCGTCTGGACACCAGCGTCGCGGGCCCGCGCCGGGTTCCAGCGCTTGATCAGCTCGCCGTTGATCGACATCTGCCCGCTGTCCGGCGTGTGCACGCCGGTGATGATCTTGACAAGCGTCGACTTGCCCGCACCGTTGTCACCAAGGAGACAGACGACCTCGCCACCGTCTACGTGGAACGAAGCACCGTCTACGGCTCTGACGCCGCCGAATGACTTCGTGATGCCATCGAGTTCGAGGACTCGGTTGCCGCTCGCTACCATAAGGATCCTTCGGAGTACTGGTGGTCGGACAGGTCGGATCCCTCAGCCGGCGATGCCCTGCTTGGCCAACTCGACGTACGTCTTGTAGTTCTCCTGCGTCATGTAGCCGGTCGCTGTGTTCTCCACAAGCGGCTGGAAATGCCACTTCCTGGTCAAGCACAGCGAGAGCACGGAGAGATAGCCCTGGAGATACGGCTGCATGACCGCCGTCATCTGCGCCCAGTTGCCGTTCATCGCGTCGATGACGGAAGGCAGGAAGTCGAAGCCTACGACCTTCACTTCACCCGGCTTCTTTCCCGCCGCCTTCAGGTAGGCCGGTGAGGTGCCGACCCACTGGCCGCCCGACAACGAGATCAGCTTGGTGTTGGGGTTCTTCGCGAGACCACCGGCGATGATCGGGGTGATGCTCTGCGGGTTGGAGCCAGACTCCACCGGCATCGTGATCTTGGTGACGTCAACTCCGGCCTTCTCCAGTCCTTCGGCCACACCGTTGTCGCGTACGCCGAATCCGGTCGACGCGAAGAAGCCATAGACCACAGCGCCGTCTCCGGCGCCGAGACCGAACTCCTTCGCTGCCTGAGTCGCGAGGTTGAATCCGAACGAGTACAGGTCAGCGCCGGCGTAGCCACCTCCGTACGCCTTTCTCACCTTCGGTACGTCGACGTCCCAATAGGTCATCGTCACATCGCTCTCCGCGGCCCGGGCGGCCAGAGGCATGATGGCGTCGTCACCTGGTGACCCGTCCATCGCGATCCCGTCAGGCTTTGTCGCAATGATCTCCGACAACTGCCGGATGGCCGTATTGGGGTCCCAGTTGGAGTAGACGAAGTCGATCTTGCAGCCCAGGTCCTGGGCAGCCTTCTTCGCGCCGTTGACGACTACGGAGGCATACAGATCGCCGGCACCGCCGCCGGCGAAGAACTTCAGGTTCATGCCTTTCGCCCAGCCAGATCCAGATCCCTTACCGTCGCTGACCGCCGAGGGTGCAGCATCAGCGCCTGCGCAGCCGGCGAGAACGCCGGTGCCGAGCAGACCTGCACCGCCAAGCAGGCTCGCCTGGAGCAACCGCCGCCGGTTCATGCCCGACTCATTCATCACTTCGCCCATGTGGACTCACTCCTTTGTGAACTGGGGGGAACCGGCTGGATTGGAATCCGGCCGGACTGCCGTCGAGGCAGAACGCGGGGCGCGCTTTATCTGCTCGCTTGCCGACGGCGTTTCGAGCGCCGCCGGCAAGCGAAGCTGCCGAGCTCTTGTGGGGCAGGTCATCGCCCAGTTCAGCGCACTGGCAGACCCGCGAGGACGTCACAGCACGTGCGTCAGATCAGGTCGTAGACCTTGCGGTTGAAGTCGGCGACCTGGTCGACATACTCGGAGTACGGCTCGTCCCATGGGTCCTTCATGCCCCAGCCTCGGTTGAGGTTCTCGATGTAGCCGCACCAGTGCCAGCCGAGCAGCCAGGGCTCGTTGATGATCTCGCTGAAAATGTCGACGTAGTGCTGACCCCGGTCAGCCTGCGTCTCGACGTTGTCCATGTCGCGCTGGGGGTTGAGCTCGGTCGGCGTCCAGTTCCCGATATCCGGGATGAGGATGGGGAGCCCGACCTTCTTGTAGAGGGCCGTCGCCCGCTCTTTCATCGACTGGATTTCCTGCTTGGTGTTGCCGGGGTAGTACTGCACCGAGAGCACGTCGATGTAGGGCTTGGCTGCCTCCAGCACGGCGTCGGGAAGAAATACGTCGCCGTTGTAGCGGTCGCCCAGGATGAGATGGTTCTGGTCGTACTTGCGGATGTGACGGTGGATCGTCTCGTAGTACTTGGTGGCGACGTCGAAGAGCTTCTCGTCTCGCGATGACTCGCTCAGGCCCTTAAGCGAAGGCCAGTCCTCGCCGGCGGGGTGGGGGTACCAAAGCGGTGCGTCCACGAAGGAATAGCCGAGGAGGTTCTTGTTCTCGGCGAGGTCTGCGCAGATGCTGCGAGCGAGATACGCGCAGTGATCCTCGAAGTCCGCATCGAAAGGGTCGGGGTAGAACGGGCGGCCGTTCCAGTTCTCGTTCTCAGCCAGGCGCATGTGCACGATGAACGGAGTGTCGGCCTTCACGAAGTCGTCGGTCGTCCATTGCGCGCCGTGCTCGACGACGACGATCTGCGACCAGTCGAACTTCTCCCGCCAGCCGCCGCCGATGTACTGCTGGGTCCAGCCAATGGTGTTGAAGCCCCAGTTCTTCAGGTCGGGGGCAACGCCCTCCTTGATCCACCGGTCTCGCGACCCGCCGTACCGCTCTTTCCAGAGGTCCAGGTTGTGGTCGTACTTCAGGTCGGAGTCGTCGATGTGGTTGAGGCCGACGCTCAGGAAGCCGTTGCCCTCTGGATCGACGAGCCACCACCTGTTGTCGCCCTGTTCGAGCCGGAAGTAGCCCGTGGCCTCAAACTGGAATTTCTTAGAGCCGCCGTACGAAGAGAGTTGAGACATCCCGCTGATCTCCCTGTGGAACTAGAAGTTGACCGAGCACCCGGTGGTCGGTGCCAGCTGGCTTGGTGCCAGGCTGCTGACCTTGAGTTGACGTGGACGAAACTTAAGCATGTCTAGGGCTGAAGTCAACACCTAGCAGGCCGAAGAGTGAACGGCGCGGTCGATGGGCGGACGCGGTCCGATCGTCACGGGACTCACCGCGACACCCGTTCGACCAGGCGGAAGTTCGCCCGACCATGGCTGAGCGGCATCAACCCGCTCCTCAACCCGAGTGTTTGGCAACGCCTGTCGAAGGGACAGGAACACGACGGGCGAGCGTTCGCCGGTGGTGCTCGACGGGCCTGGCGGGTCTGGGAAGTCAACCCCGGCGCGAGAAGTGGCTGCCGCGTATGCCGGCAAGATCGCGAACGTCCGGGGTGACCACTTATATGCCGATCTCGACGACGACCACCGAGCGACCCTTGACGCGGCTGACGGGGAACGTGAGTACGTCGACTGGCGTCGACTTCGTGATCAGGTATTCGTGCGTGCCCGGGCAGGTGAACCGATCACCTATCAGGAGTACGACTCGTCGACCTACTGCTCATCGTGCTGCTGGCTCCAGGTACTTCGGGATAGGCCGATCGTGACGGTGCTCACCGTCACCTCTACAACGACATGCCTAGCAGCCTCACCCACAGGTGAAGGGACCCCGCTGGACTACGGCGACGAGACAAGGTAGCTCCCTTCAACGTATCGAGACCGGCTCCGATATCCCCAGCGAACCACTGGCCCACTGAGCGCTGCCAGACCAAGATAGGCTCCGAGGAGCAACAGTCCGCCCGACAGGCTGTGGGTAACGGCGAATGTGACAATCGCTGGCCCAACGAGCGACTTGACGCTCACGGCCGTGCTAAACACGCCTCCATAGACTCCTTGGGACCCTTCCGGGGCTAGGCCATATCGGAGCGCCCATGAGGCTCCCGCACCCAGGAGCGACGCGCCGGTGAGGATGGCAACGCTCAGAGCCAAGGCCGAGAGCGCGACACCGGTTGGCGTATTTCTGGTGAGCGCTAGAGGCCCAAG
This sequence comes from Actinomycetota bacterium, assembly GCA_030841035.1. Taxonomy (GTDB): domain Bacteria; phylum Actinomycetota; class Actinomycetes; order JACCUZ01; family JACCUZ01; genus BP-173. The sequence goes on along the minus strand of JAVEDI010000120.1, from coordinate 29,329 downwards.
CCCAACTGCTCCGGCAAGTGCGGCGAAGATGAAGGCACGCCGGGCCGTCTTGGCGTCCCGAATCCATCGAGAGAGTGGCACCTGCATAACGACGACCAGCGCCGTGTTCAGGACAAGGATCCATGACGCGAACGGCCGCGGCACCTCCGTGCGATCAACGATCCACAAAGGCACCCCCACGGCAATGATGGTGTCGACAATGCCTATAAGGCCACTCAGTATCGCCACCGCCACGTATGGGACATCCCTCAGGGCTCCTAGCAACGCCGCCGCAGGAGCCGGTGTCGCCACCTTGCCTTCGCTCGAGACGAACACGGTCAGGCCGACCGCAACCAGAGCCGTCGCACCATTCACGAGCATGATGGTCGTGTAGACAGCGGCCGAGTCAAATGCGATGGCTGCACCCGCGACGGCGAGACCGACCGTCAAGCCAAGCGTGAAGGAACTGCGGAGCAGGGCAGCCAGCCGAACCCTTTCCGTTGGACTGGCCACGTCTGCGACGAGCGCTTGACGCGCAACTGCTCCGCCGTTCTCAGCCACTCCGAGCAGCGATATGACGAGAGCAAACCAACCGAAGGACGTTACAAGTACTGACGAAGCGAGAAGCAACGCCTGCGCGATACCAATGAATATGCAAGCCCGGCGCGCGGTCAGCCGGTCAGCCCACTGACCGACGAAAGGGGCGCTGACGATCGCCGCAGCCCCAGCGACAGACAGGCCGAGCCCAACCTCCTGTGCCGATAGGCCGACGACCCGGGTGTAGAACAGCAAGCTGCCTGTCGTGTAGAGGCCATATCCCAGGCTCGCGACGAAACTGCCCGCGACTAAGAAGCGGGCGTCGTGGTCGCGAAGAGGGCCCCATCGGCCGGGTAGTCGGCCGATGGCACGAACTCTCCCCCCTGTTAGCGAGCGCATGGCGCCCCATCCGCCTCCATGCTGGCCTGCGTCCCGCCATGCCGATCACGAGGTCACGGGTGATCCACCTGCAGGCCGGTTGCTCGCCGCGAAGTCAAGATCCTGCCGCCTCTGACCGTAAGGCATACGACGATGCGGCGAAAGTTCGGTCCGTCTTGCACTACCGCGATCCTATTGTTCGGTCAGCGGCCGGACTCGACCGTCGCCAGACAGGAATGGACTTGTATCGCCGCGTCGACCGGGCCATTGGCCTCTCGACCTCGGTCGGGAGCCAGCCCAAGCTTCGCGAGCTCGCCGCGGCAGACATCAGCCTTGCCGGCGGCCAAAGGACGGGACATGCCGTCCACAGCCTCGTGACATTCCGCCTAGCGTGGCGGGCCGGGGAACACGCGATAGTGAGATGGGAGCGGTGGCGCCTTGCCCCCCGCTTGTCGCCGCCGCTCCTTTGGATGTCCGACTTGCGGCAGATGAAAAATCCGTCATGGACACGTCAGCGGCTTTCCTCCCCACGCGCTGAAGGATGCGCGCGAAATGAGCAGCCGCGGTGCTGTTGTCGGGGGGTCAGCACGGGACTACCTTCAGGCTTCCCGGCGTCACCCGCAGAGAGGCCCACCCCATGGCAGTCGCTTTCGAACTGAGATTCCCCGGCGGTACCACCGATCAGTACGACCAGGTGATCGAGAAGATGGGCTTCACGAAGGGGGGCACCGGTGCGCCCGGCGGGCTCTTCCACTGGGTCACGGCGACCGACGACGGCCTGCTGGTCGTCGACGTGTGGGAGACGCAGGAGGACTTCGACCGGTTCGCGCAGGAGAAGATCGGACCCATCACGCAGGAGGTGGGGCTGCCGGAGCCCGAGGTCCGCCCGTACCAGGTGCACAACTACCTCTCCGGACCGGGCGAGTAGCAACCACAGCGCAGCCTCCGGTGATCGTGAGGGGATCCGGCACCGTTTCGGTGCCGAACCTCCTCACGATCACCTGAGACGTCGCCTCACGATCACCGACGGGTCCCCTCACGATCACCTGAGACGTCCCTCACGATCACCGGGAGCGGCGCGGGGCGGGGCGTGGCGGTCACCTGGGCGGGCGTGCGTCCCCGTGGGACGGCCGCGACTCCCGGTAGGGCACGGGGATGTATTCCACGCTCGGCCGCCTGCCACGGGGCTGGGGATAGAGGCCCATGAGCTCGCGGACCGCCCGGGGCAGTTCGGTCGACACCTTCAGCCCGAACGATCGGGCGAGCTCAGCGTTGATCGGGAAGTCGTGCGTCCAGCGTCCCTCGCTCAGGGTCGTAGCGAGCTCGTCGGCCTGCTGGTCAGGCATGTGCCGGCGCAGCAGGCCTCCCGCGAAGGTGCGCACCTGGCCTTGGGCCTTGCGTGAGATGTCGGCCAGGATCAGCGTCTTGTCGTCGATCTCATTGGCGTCCTTCTGGGCGACCGCGGCCAGGATCGAGGCGGCCGGGTACTCCCCGAGCTGAGGGTCGATAGGGCCAAGGACGGCCGACGGCGCGATGACCATGCTGTCGGCGGCCAGGGCGATGAGCGTGCCACCGCTCATGGCGTAGTGCGGCACGAACACGGTTACCTGGGCCGGGTGCGCCGCCAGCGCGGCAGCGATCTGCTCGGCAGCCAGTACGAGCCCGCCGGGCGTGTGCAGGACGAGGTCGACGGGCACCTGGCTGCCGGTCATCTCGATCGCGCGGATGACCGCTTCGGAGTCGTCGATGTCGATGAACCCTCCGAACGGGATCCCGAGGAAGGACAGCTGCTCCCGGCGATGGATGAGGGTGATCGCTCGCGTGCCCCGCGACTTCTCCAGCTTGCGCAGCAGGCGGACCCGGCGGGCGGCCAGGATCTGTTGCTGAACCAGCGGCTGCAGGCTGGACAGGACGAAGAACAGCCAGAGCAGGTCCAGTCCAGACATGGCGCGACTCCCTTGATCACCGAGCCCGGGCGTAGCCGTGCGAGGCACGACCTCGCGGCCTCGACGCTAGGCCGCGCAGCCGCCGCCCGGCGACCCACGTTCAGTGGATGTCGCCATGGATCACCTCGGTGCGGGTCCCTGGCCCGACCCGAGCGAACAGGGGCCCCGCCCGTACTTCATTTGCGCCGCCGTGATGCCGAGGGAAGCAGGACACAGGTTCACCGAACGAGGAGACGCATGCCCGTCACTAGGGCCCTGCGGGGCGCGCTGGTGTCTGCAACAGCGGCGTACGGCGTGTCCGTGCTGCCCGACGTGAGGTCGCACCCCGGTCACTCCCGCCTGTGGGAGGTAGGGGTGTACAACGTCATCGCGTTGTGCGCCGTGGCCCTGTGTGTCGACCGGGCAGTGCGCAGCCGCACGGACCGGGTGACCTGGGCGCTGATCGCGACCGGCTTCGGCTGCTACGCCGCCGGTACCTTGGTGTTCTCCCTCTGGCTGCAACCGATGCCGGAGATGCCGTATCCGTCGGTGGCCGACCTGCTGTGGCTGCTGTTCTACCCCTTCGTGCTGGCCGGCATCGTGATGGCGGTGCGGGCGCGGTCCGCCGGCTCCGTGGCGAGCATGTGGCTCGACGGGCTCATCGCCGGGCTGGGCCTGGCGGGCATCGGCGCGTTGGTCGCCTTCAACCCCCTCACCACGCTCGGAGAGGGTCCACGCGCCGCGATCATCGTCAACTTCGCCTACCCGGTCTCGGACCTCGCGCTCGTGGCCTGCGCCGTGGGCGCGATGGCTGTGCTCGGCGCCTGGCGGAACCCGACGTTGGTGTTGCTGTGTTCCGGGTTCGCGACCTTCGCCGCGGCCGACTCGTGGTACCTCGCGCAGGTAGCTGCGGGCACCTACCACGTCGGCAGCCCGGTCGACGCCGTGTGGGCGCTCGCCATGTGCCTGATCGGGTTGGCGGCGACGGTGACGACCGCACCCTACGCGACCCCGGCCGAGTCCCGGTCCTTTCTCATCCCCGCGGTCTTCGCGGCGGCATCCATCGGGGTCCTGGGCTTCGGAGCCGCGGTGGACCTGCCGCCGCTCGGCACCGGGCTCGCCGTGGCGGCGTTGGTCGCGGCGTTCATCAGAACCACGATGGCCGTGCGAGAGGTCGTCGCTCTCGCGGACTCGCGCCGCCAGGCGCGCACCGACCTGCTGACGGGGTTGCCGAACCGGCGCGGTTTCTACGAGCTGCTCGAGGAGACCACCCGGGCCAGTCGAGGGGGCGCGCTGCTGCTCATCGACCTCGACCGGTTCAAGGAGGTCAACGACGCGCTGGGCCACCGCACGGGTGACCAGCTGCTGCACGCCGTCGGCCAGCGCCTGTCCGCTCACCTCACCACGGGCGCCACGCTGTCACGTCTCGGTGGCGACGAGTTCGCGGTTCTGCTGCCCGACGACGACACCACGCCGGCGAAAAGCCTCGCCACCGTCATCCTCGCCCAGCTGCGGGCACCGGTCACTCTGGCCGGAATGACACTGCACGTCGATGCGAGCATCGGCGTCACCGCCATCGGCGCGGGCACCGACGCCACCCTCGCGCTCGCGCGGGCCGACGTCGCGATGTACCGGGCCAAGGCCTCCCGCAGCGGTGTCGAGCTTTACGACGACGACCGTGACGGTGACGCGTGGAACCGGCTCGCCGTCGTCGAGGAGCTGCGCGACGCGCTAGCGGGCGGTGGCCTGCACCTCGAGCTGCAACCCATCGTGGCGCTGCCCGACGGCGGCACGGTCGCGGTTGAGGCACTGGTGCGCTGGACGCACCCGGTCCGCGGTCGCCTCGCCCCGGACGAGTTCCTGCCGATGGCCGAGCGGGCGGGACTGATGTGGACCCTGACGCGCTACGTCCTGGACGCCGCCCTCGACGAGGCAGCCGCCCTGCGCAACGACGGCTGGGATCTCCCCATCGCGGTGAACCTGTCCGCGTCCGACCTGCTGAACACGGGCCTGGTGGGCTTCATCGTCGACGGACTTGACCGCCGGGCGCTTCCCGCGTCGGTCCTGCACCTGGAGATCACCGAGTCGCTGCTGGTGGAGGACCGGGAGATCTCCGACGGCATCCTGCTCGGGCTGCGTGCCCACGGGGTGCAGGTCGCTGTCGACGACTACGGCACGGGCTACTCATGTCTGGCTTACCTGCGTGACCTTCCGGTCAACGAGCTGAAGATCGACCGCAGCTTCACCAACCAGCTGCTGGCCGACGACCGCACGGCAACCATCGTGGCGTCCACCATCAACCTGGCGCACGACCTCGGACTGCAGATCGTCGCCGAGGGGGTCGAGACCGGCGAGCAGCTTGCCTGGCTGGTGGAGCACCGGTGCGACAAGGTGCAGGGCTATCACTTGGGTCGCCCGATGAGTCCGACCCGGTTGCGCCTGTGGCTGGCCGACCGCGAGGCAGTCGTCACCATCGACGCCGGCTTCCCGCCGACCGCACGGACCAGGAACACGGCCGCCACGGGTGCGTGATAACCGCTAGCCGGTCGCGACGTAGACGGTGTTGGCCGACTCCTCGCCGGTGAAGGGGTTGGGGAAGGTGATCACCTGAGCGCTCGTGCCGGCAAATACCTCGCCCAGAACGTCGATGAACTCGGCGTCCGGAGGATCGTCCGACCAGAGCGCGAAGACCCCACCGGGGTGCAGATGGTGCGACAGCCGGCGTAGGCCCGCCGTCGTGTAGAAGGCGGCGTGGCTGGGGTGCAACACATGTCGCGGCGTGTGGTCGATGTCCACGAGGATGGCGTGGAACCGTCGCCCCGGCGAGCCCGGGTCGAACCCGGCGCCCTCTGTCATGGCGAAGAAGTCGCCATGCGCCAGACGAACCCGTGGGTCCGACGCGAAGCCGGCGGTGTCAGGAAGCAGCTCGCGCTCATGCCACTCGATGACCTCCCCAAGCGCCTCCACCACCGTCAGCGACCGCACGCGGGTGTCCTGCAGTACGGCGCGAGCGGTGTAGCCGAGGCCCAGCCCGCCCACGACGACGTCGAGGTCCGGTCCGGCCAACATCGCCAGACCACGATGCGCCAGCTCGATCTCGGCCACGGTGAAGAGACTCGACATGAGGAACTCGTCACCGAGCTTCACCTCGTACACGTCGACCTTCAGCGATGGCTCCAGCCGTCTGCGCAGACTGATGACCCCCATCGGCGTCTCGCTCCAGGCGAGCTCCTCGAACCGTGCAGACAACGCCTCGTCCTTCCGGTCGAGCGCTGGACGCGACCGAGTATCGCTCGCCCTATTTCCAGCGGAAGTGCACGAGGATACGACCGAAGTTGTCGGAGTCCTTCTCCACCCGGTGGTACAGCGCCTTGATCTCCTTCTGGTCAAGGAAGCGCAGCACACGCTTCTTCAGGGCCCCGGAGCCCTTCCCCGGAATGATCTCCACCAGCGGTGCCTTGATGGCCACCGCCTCTTCGATGATCGCGCGCAGGGCGCGGTCGATGTCGCCGCCGCGGTTGTAGATGTCATGCAGGTCGAGCTTGAGCTTCATGGCTGCCATGATGCCCGGGCCCGTGACGAGCACCCGTCGCGGACCTCATCGGCGCGTCGGCCGCCCCGATGATCTCGCGCCTCGTCATGCCTGGCCGTCCACCTCGTCGACGACCGGCTGTGGGAAGACCCGGGGGGTCAAGCCGAGGCCGCGCACGTGGCGGGCGACCTGTTCGGCCGTGGTGATCCAGAGGCCGGGCAGCTCGCGCATCATCTCCACAAGGGTCTCGACCGCACGCAAGCGACCCGGTCGACCAGAGAGGAAGGGGTGGTTGGTCAACGAGAAGCACGACCCGTCGGCGTGGAACTCCTTGAGCTCCGCCGACCACATCGACAGTGCCTTCGCCGGGTCCTCGATCAGTCCGGAACCGAACGCCTCGGGGACGTAGGCGTACTGCTCCCAGTCGTCGAGCGCCCAGTGCACCGGGATCTCCACGATCGACCGTGCGTCCGGACGCGGATGCTCCGCGAGCTCGTAGGGGACGTCGCAGTCCATCAGGCTCGAGTCGTAGAGGAAGCCACGGTCGAGCAGCAGGCCCGGCGTGGCGTACGTCGTCTCCCACAGCGGTGCTCGGTACCCGACGGGTCGTCTGCCGGTGACCCGCTCCAGTGCCTCGAGGCCGCGGTCGAGCATGGCCCCCTCCTGGGCGGGCGACATGCCGCGGACCGCCTCGTGCAGGTAACCGTGGTGGGCGACCTCGTGGCCGGCGTCGACCACTTGCCGCAGCAGGTCGGGGTACCGCTCCGCGCTGTAGCCGGGACAGAAGAACGTCGCCGTCACACCTTGGCGGCGGAGCATCTTCAGGATCCGCGGCACACCGGTGACGGGTCCGTAGGCCTGGTGTGACATGACCGACAGACGCTCGGCGTGCGACGTGTCGATGCCCAGCACCACCGCTTCGGCGTCCAGGTCGTAGCCCAGCACCGCGGCCGCTCGGGCGCCGTCGGGCCAGGGGACGGGGTCGGCCGGTCGCGTCGCGTCGCGACTCGCATGTGGCTCGCGGGGAATCTCGCTCAACGGTCGGCGTCCCGTCGGAAGTCGACCGACATCTCGTCCTCACCAGGCCAGGTCAGCGTCGACGCGTGCTCCGGTCCGCGCGCCACGAGGTGGCCGTTCGCCACGACGTGACTGGGTCGCACCTGGCGACGTACGACGTCGAACGGGTCTCTCGCGTCGAGCACCACGAAGGAGGCCGGACGACCGACCTCGATGCCGTACCCGCCCTGCAGGCCGAGCACGCGGGCCGCCCGGTCGGTGACGGCGCGGTAGCACTCACGCACCTCCGCCGGCGACGTCAGCTGCGTCGCCAGCGACCCGACGAGTGCGACCTGGCACGGGTTGGCCGTGCCGAGCGGGAACCAGGGATCCATCACGTCGTCGTGACCGAAGGCGACGTTGACGCCGGCCCCCAGCAGCTCCTTGACCTGGGTGAGCCCCCTGCGCTTCGGGTAGGCGTCGAACCTCCCCTGCAGATGGAGGTTGACCATCGGGTTGCAGACCAGGTTGATCCCCGACCGGGCGATGATGCGCGAGAGCTTGTAGGAGTAGGCCGCGTTGTAGGACCCCATGGCCGTCGTGTGGCTCGCGGTGACCCGCTCGCGCAGACCCGACCGGTTGGCGAGCGTGGCGAGCACCTCCACGAACCGCGACTGCTCGTCGTCGATCTCGTCGCAGTGGGCATCGACCATCAGCCCGTGTCGCGACGCGAGGTCGACGGCGATCTCGACCGAGCGCACGCCGTCCTCGCGGGTGTCCTCGTAGTGCGGGATGGCCCCTATGACGTCGACGCCGAGGTGCACGGCCTCCTCGAGCAGCTTCTCGCCCCCGTCGAAGGAGACGATGCCCTCCTGCGGAAAGGCGACCAGCTGCAGGGTCATGACGTCGCGGACCCGTTCCCGCACCTCCACGAGGGCCCGCAGCGCCGTCAGGTCGGGATCGGTGACGTCGACGTGGCTGCGTACGAACAGCACACCGTTGGCGACCTGCCACCTCAGGACCTGCATGACGCGACCGACCACGTCGTCGTGGGTCAGCAGCGGCTTGCGCTCCGTCCAGCGCTCGATGCCCTCCCACAGGGTGCCGCTCTCGTTCCACCGTGGCTCGCCGGCCGTCAGCACGGAGTCGAGGTGCACGTGGGGTTCGACGTACGGCGGCGCGATCATCCGCCCGGCCGCGTCGAGGACCTCGGCGCCACCGGTGTCGTCCGACGGCGCGTCGCTCGTCGCGACGATGCTCGCGATGCGCCCGTCGTCGCCGACCCGCAGGTCGACCGGCTCGGCGTGTCCTGCGAGACGGCCGGCCCGGACGAGCAGGGGCATCAGGCCTTCGCCGGCTCGTAGGCCCGACGCGCTCCGGAGACGCCACTGACGTAGTAGAGGACTCCGGCCACCAGGGAACCGGCCAGCCACGAGAGGTCCGTGTTGGCCAGCGCCTTGGCGCCCGGACCCTGCAGGAAGGACGGGACGCCGTAGGAGAACGCCCACGTCGCGACGATGCCGGCGAGGAAGGCGAAGATGGCGCCCCAGTTGACGTCGGTGATGCGGCTGCCGCCCGGCGGGTCGAAGAGGGCATCCACGTCGATGCGCTCCTTGGCGAAGACCCAGTACTGCACGAGCACGATGGCCGCCCACGGCGCCACCCACGTGACCATGCTGGCCAGCCACCCGTCGAGCGTCGAGGCGAAGTCCTGCTGGTAGATCAGGTAGATCGTGAAGGCGGTCGCGAACACGCCCACGCCGTAGGAGAGCTTGCGCCGGTCGATGGTGAGATCGAGGGTCTGCGCGCACAGCCCGCACGAGTAGATGTTCAGGATGTTCGTGGCGATCGGTCCGTGGATGACCAGCAGGATCATCGGCACGGCCAGCGCCCCGAACGAGTCGACCACGAGCTTGCCGGGGTCGACCGTCTTGCTCGCCGTGGCGAGCGTGGCACCGAGCACCCCGAGCCACACGACGGGGAGGAACTGACCGAGGACGCTGGCCCAGAAGAGCTTGGCGCGCGGCATGGAGCGTGGCACGAAGCGCGAGTAGTCCGAGGCGTAGGCGAACCAGGTGATCCCCCACCCGATGCCGATCGCGGTCATGACGGTGCTCATCGCGGAGATGCGGGCGCCACCGGTCAGGTTGTCTCCCGAGTACGACCAGTCCACACCCGACTTGGTCCAGCCGACGACGGTCATGGCGAGGACGACGACGAGCGTGATCGGCACCGTCCATCTCTCGAAGGCGGCGATGGCCTTGAAGCCGATCGCCGCGATGAAGACCTGGATGGCCATGATGAACAGCGCGACGACGATGCGGAAGCCGCGGCCGCCGTCGTACCCGAGCTTGCCGAACAACGCCGTGACGAGATCGAGGATGATCCACGTGTTGATCGCGCACCAGCCGATGGCGATGATGCCCTGGATCGCAGCCGGCAGGTAGGCGCCGCGACGGCCGAAGGCGGCGCGGGCCAGCACCATCTGGCTCACACCGGTTCGCTGGCCCATCAGCACGAAGAAGCCGAAGACGGCCATGCCGATGATGTTGCCGAGCACCAGCACGAGGACGACGTCGCTCAGGCCGAGGCCCAGGGCGATGCCCAAGGCCCCGAGCACCCAGTTGATCGGCGCGATGTTCGCACCTGCCCAGATCCAGAACTGGGCGGAGGCCGTCGAGGTGCGGGCCTCGTCGGGGATCGGCAGCAGGTGCAGCTCCACCTCCTCCTGGATGTCGCGCGCGCGGGCGGTGCTCGGGGCGGTCTCGCTGGCCATCGGGGCTCCACGACTCGGCGGGTGGGAGGCGGCTCGCCGTCAGCGTGGCCGGAGCACGAGCCACGAACAATGGGCATATCGTCAGCAGCTGGGGGTCCGACGAGGGACGGAACGTCAATGCCCGTGCTGCTCCACGACGTGCTCGACCATGCCGTGGTACGTCGCGGGGCGCCGACGGTGCTGGCCGGGGCGGACCGTCTCGACCGCGAGGTGCGCTGGCTGCACTCGAGTGACATCTACGAGATCGCGCCCCTGCTGCGCGACGGCGACCTGCTCCTGACCACCGGGCTCGGCCTGGTCGGGCGGGACGAGGCCGATGCGCGCTCGTTCGTGCGCAGCCTGGCCCAGCGTGGGGTCGCAGCACTGGTGCTCGAGACCTGCCGCTACTACACGGCCGCACCCGCCGAGATGGTCGCCGAAGCCGAGCGCGTCGGGCTGCCGATGGTGGGCCTGGACCGCGTCGTGCCGTTCGTCGAGGTGACCGAGGCGCTCAACGCCGTCATCGTCGACACCGCCGTGCACCGGTTGCGGCACGCCGACGAGGTGTCACAGCAGCTCTCCTCGGTGCTCGTCGGTGGTGGCGGGGTGCCTGAGGCGCTCGACCGGCTGTCGCACGTGCTCGGCGCCCCCGTTCGCTTCGTCCCCGAAGGCGGCCTCGGTGAGCCCGTCGACGCGGCCCTCCTCGAGGTGGCGAGCGAGCTGCCCGATGCGGTGCCCGTGCTGGTGCACGGCGCGGTCGCGGGCTGGCTGCACACCGATCTGACGGGCCTCGACCGCTCGCTGGGCGAGGCCGCTCTGGAGCGCGCGGCCACGGCGCTGTCCCTGGCGATCATGCGTGACGAGCACACTGTGGCCGCCACGCTGTCGGGTCGGCGGCATCTGGCCGGCCTGCTGCTCGAAACCGGTACCGGGGCCGCGGCCACGCGGGCGGCGCTGCGCCAGGCAGCCCTGCCGGCGGACGCGGCGTCGTACGTCACCGTCGTGGGACGCGGTGCCGCACCGGGGCGGGTCGCCGCGGTCCTCGAGCGGGCGTGCTCGAGCGCCGCGCCCACCTCGTCCGTGACCGCGATCGCGGCCGGGACGTCGTACGTCGTCTCGGTGATCGCGGCCGCGAGCGCTGCACCGGTCGTCGTCGCCGACGTGCGGCAGTCCCTGGAGGTCGGCATGCCGCTGGCCCGCATCGACGCCGTCGCCGCGATCGGACCGGTCGCGAGGCGGGTCGACGACCTGCCGCGCAGCGCGCAGGAGGCCAGCGTCGCGTTGCGCGTGGTCTGGGCCCGTGCGCCCCGAACCCGGGTGGTGGAGAGCCGGCAGGTCGGGCTGGAGCGCGCGCTGCTGCACGGGCATGACCTCGAGCAGCTGCAGAGCCTTGCGGAGGAGCACCTGGGCCCGTTGCTCGCCTACGACGCGCGCCGAGGCGGCCGGCTCGTCGACACCCTGCGGGCGCTGCTCGAGAGCACGTCGGGCAAGACGGGAGCGGCGGCTCGACTGCACATCCGGCGGCAGAGCCTCTACCAGCGGCTGTCCCGCATCACGAGCCTGTTGGCCACCGACCTGGACGACCCCGGCGCGCGCACCAGCCTGCTCGTGGCGCTGCACGCCCTCGACCTCTCGACGTCGGCCGACCGCCTGCACTGAGGGCCCGGCACCGGCCGGAACGGGGGATGCCTGGGTCCGGCGGCCTCAGGCGACGAAGAGGCAGAACGGATGGCCTGACGGGTCGGCAAGGACGTAGAGCGGCTCGTCCGGGTCACTCGTGCGGTCCATGAGCAGCTGTGCGCCCAGCGACTCCGCCCGCTCCCTCTGCCGCTGCAAGTCCTCGCGACCGGAGACGGTGAAGTCCAGGTGCATCTGCATCGGGACGTCATGGCTGGGCCAGGTCGTCCGCTCCAGACGCTCGACCTGCTGGAACGCCAGCTTTCGGGCACCGCTCGCGTCGAGCAGGACGAGCCAGTCCGCATCGTCGGCGACACCCTCCGCGGGAGGCTCGTCACCCGGGCGGTAGTGCAGTCCCAAGAGCTCCCGGTAGAACTCCGCGAGTGCCCGGGCATCGGTGGTGTCGATGGCGGTGTGCAGCAGCTGCGGGTACTCGGTCATGGCCGGGGCAGACCGGGTCAGAGCTGGATGCCGCGGGTGAGCGCCCCGTCGACGACGAGGTTGGCGCCACTGATCCGGCCGGCCCGCGGGCTGGCGAGGAAGACGACGGGGGCCGCGACCTCCTCGGGCGTTCCCATGTGGCCGGTCGGGTTGAGACCGACCGCGGTCTGGAACAGCTCGGGGTCGCCCGCCTCGATGCTGGCCCAGACGCCGCCTTCGAAGTAGGTGTTTCCGGGCGACACCGTGTTCGCGCGGATGCCCTTCTCGGCCAGCTGCATGGCGACCCCGTGGATGTAGCCCACGATGGCCGTCTTGGCTGCCCCGTAGGGTCCGGAGGCGAAGTCCGACTCGCGCCCCGAGACGCTCGAGATGGCGATGATCGAGGCTGCCTCGCTGCGTTCGAGGTGGGGCATCGCGGCCCGGACCAGCCGCACGGTGTGCATCAGATCGACGTTGAGACTGGCCAGCCAGTTCTCCTCGCTGTCGGGGATCGCCAGCGCGCTGACGTTGGCCACGACGACGTCGAGTCCCCCGAACGCCCCGGCCGACTGCCGCACCCACTCGGCGAGCGCCTCGCCGTCACCGACGTCCACGACGGAGCCGGTGACGGCACCGCGCGCGCTCAGCGCCTTCTCCGTGGCAGCGACTTCGTCGGGCTTGCGCGCGCAGAAGCCCACGACCGCCCCCTCGTCGAGGAAGGCGGCGACGATGGCCCGGCCGATGCCCCGGGTTCCGCCGGTGACGAGGACACGCTTTCCGCTGAGCTGGAGGTCCATGCGAGCCAGTGCCTTTCGGGAGAGGGGAAGGCGCCGTACGTCGGTGCCGGCGCCGGCGCCGTCGTACGGGGCCGTCAGGTCGAGCCGATCGACCGCGCCCGGGCCCGCAGGTCGGCGTGGATGCCGCCGAACGCGTCGACGGCCGGAAGCAGTGACTTCGCCGCCTTGACCACGACGCTGTAGTTGGCGTCCACGACGTTGGCGACGGGGACCTGCGCTATCTGCGAGACCAGCTGGTAGGCGTCCATCGGGTGCAGACCGTACAGCTCGCCGACCCAGTGCACGAGCTCGCCGTTGCCGATCCGCCAGGAGTCCTCCAGCGGACGGCTCGACCCGACGGCCATCCAGTGCGTGTCGTCCTCGATCCGCGGCCACGCAGGTGCGCCGCCCTTGATGAGGTCGACGATGAGGGTGGTGGTCATGGCGCCCTCGACCGCGGTGCCGCAGGCCTCGCCCTCGCCCTGGCGGTAGTGCCCGTCACCGATGGAGAACAGCGCTCCCTCGACGTTGACGCCGAGGAAGACGGTCGCGCCGGCGCGCATCTGCGGCGTGTCCATGTTGCCGCCGAAGCGGTCGGGTACCAGGGACGAGCGCACCTCGTTGCCGGCCGGCGCGACGCCCACGGTGCCGAGCATCGGCTCGACCGGCAGCTCGATGCGGTGGTCGCTGTGCCGGGCGGCGAAGGCGACCGTGTTGCGGTCACGGTCCAGCTCGTAGATCCACGTCGTGTCGGGCAGCGCCGCCTGCAGCGTCACGGTCCGGTCGGTGCTCGTCATGCCGCCGAAGAACGGGATCGTCGCCGACGCGCCCCAGTCGCGGGCCGGCTCCAGCGCGACGAGGTGCAGCACCAGCGTGTCGCCGGGCTGCGCGCCCTCGACGTGGAACGGGCCGGTCTGCGGATTGACGAACCGCAGGTCGACCTTCGCGCTGGACAGGTCCTCGACGCTGCGTAGTGCACCGCCGAAGGCGTCGTCCGACCACAGCCGCAGGGCTGTGCCCGGCTGGATCCGCATCGCGGGGGCGGCGCCCCCGAAGGTGTAGGCGTATTGCTCGCGGGTCGGCGTGTACTCCAGCACATCCATGCGGGGAACCTAGTCCACGCCGGGGCGAAGGAGCACGTGTTCGGCACGTACGTCGGCGAGCCGCGGGACGCCCAGCAGCGCAAGCGTGCCGGCGACCTCCTTCGTCAGGATCTCGGTCGCCCGCACGACACCACGTTCGCCACCGGCCATCAAGCCGTAGAGGTAGGCCCGCCCGATCATCGCAGCCCGGGCACCGAGCGCAACGGCGGCGACGACGTCGCCCCCGGACAGGATGCCCCCGTCGACGTACACCTCCGCGCGGTCCCCCACGGCGTCGACCACCCGCGGGAGCTGCTCGAGAGGAGTGGGGGCCCGGTCGAGCTGGCGGCCGCCGTGGTTGGACACCACCACCGCATCGGCTCCGGCGTCGACCACCGCTCGCGCGTCGGCGGCGGTCATGACGCCCTTGACGACCAACGGTCCGGTCCACGCCTCGCGCAGCCAGCCGACGTCCTGCACGGTCGCCGTCGGGTCGAACATCTGGCCGACGAGCTGGGCGACGGTGCCGTCGAAGCGGTTGAGCGACGCGAACTCCAGCGGCTCGGTGGTCAGCAGGTCCCACCACCACCGTGGATGCAGAGCGCCCTCGGCGAAGGTCTTGGCCGACAGCGACGGGGGCAGGGTCAGACCGTTGCGTACGTCGCGCAGCCGCGCGCCGGCCACCGGCGTGTCGACGGTGAGAACCAGCGCCTCGTAGCCCGCCTGCTTCGCCCGCATGACGAAGTCACGGCTCGCCGCCCGATCCCGCCAGAGGTAGAGCTGGAACCAGCGACGCACCCCCGGCACCTCGGCAGCCAGCCTCTCGATCGAGGTCGTGCCCATGGTGGACAGGGCGTAGGGGATGGCCGCCCGCGCAGCGGCTCGGGCCACGGCGGGCTCCCCCTCGGTGTGCATCAGGCGGGTGAACCCGGTGGGTGCGAAGACCAGCGGCAGCGCGGCCGCACTGCCCAGGATCGTCGTGCTGGTGTCGATCGAGGAGACGTCCTGCAGGACCCGCGGCTGGAACTCGACCCGGGCGAAGGCCGCACGCGACCGGCGCAGGCTGATCTCCTCACCGGCCGCCCCGTCGGTGTAGTCGAACACCGCGCGGGGGGCACGGCGCCGGGCGAGCAGGCGCAGGTCGGGGATGGAGGCCACCCGGGCGAGGCGGCGCTCCGTGCGGTCGCCCGGTGCCGCCCGCGGCCTCAGCAGGGGCTGCAGCTCTGACCATCTCGGCACGCTCCGACGGGTCACCGTTGTGTTCTACACGATGGCGCGCTGCCAGGAGAGCGGGCGGCGGAACGTCGCAGGTCCTCGGGTGCTGGAACACTGTCGCCATGGACGCCGACATGATGAAGTCTGGTCTCACCGGCCTGCTCGGACTGGAAGTCACGCAGATGACCCGCGACGCCGTCACGGTGACAGCGGAGGTGACCGAGGCGCTGCACCAGCCGCACGGCCTGCTGCACGGCGGCGTTCACTGCACGTTGGCGGAGACGGCGGCGAGCATCGGGGCCCAGCTCTGGCTCGGGTCCGACGGGGTCGTGGTGGGCGTCTCCAACCACACCGACTTCTTGCGTGGCATGAAGCGGGGCAGGCTCGAGGCGCACGCCACGCCGATCCATCGCGGCCGGCTGCAACAGCTGTGGCAGGTCGACATCCATGACGGGCAGCAGCGCCTCGTCGCGACCGGCAAGGTGCGACTGCAGAACCTCACCGGCCGCAGGCACCCCGACGCGGTGCCCCGTGACGACGGCTGAGCGCCGCTGCCCGGACCCCTCGTGGGCCTCCGTCTCGGCTCGGGCTGCCTAGTACTCGTCGAACAGGTTTCTCAGCACGGCGACCGAGAACTTGAGCGCAGACAACGGAACGCGTTCGTCGACGCCGTGGAAGAGCGCAGTGAAGTCGAGGTCGTCAGGCAGCAGCAGCGGACTGAAGCCGTAGCACCGGATACCGAGCCGCGAGATCCACTTCGCGTCGGTGAAGGCCGTGCTCATGTACGGCACGATGACCGCGTCGGGGTCCTCCCGCTGGAGCGCCTGCTGCATGTGGTGGACCAGCGGGACGTCCCAGGGGGCCTCGACGGCGGGACCCCGGAAGATGGTCTCGACGCTCACTCCGTCACCCGCCAAGCGGTGCAGGTCGCGCGCGAACGCCTCCTCGTGGCCCGGGAGGAAACGTCCGTCCACGGTCGCACTCGCCCGACTCGGGACGACGTTGGCCTTGTACCCGCCGGTGATCGATGTCGGGTTGCAGGTGTCCTGCGTGCTTGCGCGGATCATCTTCGCCAGGGGTCCCAGCCGGCCCAGCACGTCGTCGGTGTCACTCCCGGGCACACCGAGCAGCGCACCCACGCGATCGAGGAACATCCGCACGGTCGGGGTGACATCCGTCGCGAACTGGTGCTCGGCGATCCTGCTGACTGCATGACACACAGCACTGACGGCGTTGTCATCGTTGATCATGCTGCCGTGCCCGGCTCGTCCCTCCGCGTCGAGCCGTGCCCACAGCGCGCCCTTCTCGGCGGTGGAGACCAGGTAGCAACGACGGTCGGGTGAGATCCGGTGGCTGAACCCGCCGACCTCGCCGATCGCGTCCTCACAACCGGCGAAGAGGTCGGGCCGGGTGCGGATCACGTGCTCGGCACCCAACCGGCCGCCCGCCTCCTCGTCGGCGAAGAAGGCCATGACGATGTCGCGACGCGGTCGCGAGCCCTCCGCGTGGTAGGACCGTGCGACCGCGACCATGGCGGCGACCATGCCCTTCATGTCCACGGCCCCGCGACCCCAGACGTACCCGTCCTTGACGAGGCCACCGAACGGGTCGACCGACCAGTCCTCGGCCACGGCGGGTACGACGTCCAGGTGCGCATGCACGAGCAGCGGAGCGAGCGCCGGATCGGCCCCCGGCAGGCGCGCCACGATGCTGGTCCGCCGCGGCTCCGGCTCGAACCACTCGCAGGAGAGGCCCACCTCGGAGAGGGCCGCCGCGACGTACTCTGCGGCGGCCCCCTCGCCGTGCGTCGGGTTCGAGGTGTTGATCTTCAGGAGGTCGACGCACAGGGCCACTACTTCCTCGCTGGCACGGGACTCCCGAGGCCCGGGCGCAGCTTGGGTCACAAGCCAGCCGCCGGCTCGGGGACGCGGTCGGGCAACACGGCCATGACGTCGACCTCGATCAGGAAGCCGTCGTACATCAGGCCGGCGACCCGCACCGCCGTACCGACCGGCCCCGGGTCGGGCAGGTACTGGAGCCGGATGGCTGTCATCTTCTCCCAGAACTCCTGGACCTCGTCGCCGCTGCCCTCGAAGCAGTAGTAGGTGTTCATCTTGACGACGTCGTGCCAGGTGGCGCCGGCTTCGCTGAGCACCTTGGTGACGTTCTCGAAGACGTTGCGCGTCTGCACCTCGATGTCACCCACGCCGAGGACGTTCCCGTCCTTGTCGGCGGAGAGCTGGCCGCCGACGAACAGCAGGTTGTCGACGCGCCAGCCGTGCGAGAAGGGCGTCGGTATGTGCCAGTCCCAGTGGTCCGCCGGCATGATGCGCTCTCGCGGCGACCGTTGCTGGCTACCGACCGTCCCAGCGGCATCGTCGATGACAGTCATGGTCGTGTCTCCTCCGGGCGTTCGGCGCCCCTTGACGTGGCCACCCGCGGAGCGGGTGGGGTCGAGTACATCTCGTTACAGGTCGAGGACCGCTACGGCGCGGATCGGTGACCCCGTGCCGTCACGGATGAGCAGGGGCAGGCCGAAGTAGAGGAAGCGCTGGCCGGCGATCTGGTCGAGATTCGTGAGTCCCTCGGTGTTGACGATGCCGTACTCGCCGCACACCACGTGGCCCGAGAACTCCGTGTCGTCACTGTGGTCGATGGCGACGTTGTCGACGCCGATGTTCACGACGCCCTGCTCGGCCAGCCACAATGCTGCATCGCGGGTGAGCCCCGGGTACTTGTCGGTGTAGGCGAGATCCGGGTAGTGCTGGTCCCCCACGCCGGTGTAGAGCAGGACGGTGTCCCCGCGCCTGATCTCCTGACCACTCCGTTCGAGCGCGTCGGCGAGGATCTCTGGTGTGAGCCAGTCCGGGTACTGGACTGCGGAGACATCGAGGCAGATGGCGTCGCCGTAGTAGTACTCCAGCGGAGACTTGTCGATGGTCGGCCCGTTGCGGTCGTACTCGAACACCGCGTCGGTGTGCGTGCCGGCATGCTCGCTGATGAGCAGGTTGTGAGCCTCGAACCCGAGCTCGGTCTTGTAGATGTCCTTGAACTGGTCGTGCGTCTGGTTGGTGTTGATGAACGTCTTCTGATGACCGAACCAGACCGGCATACCCTCGAAGATCTCGCGGGTGAGGTCGATGACGCGGACGCGCCGCTTCATGATCTCGGGGCCGAGCCGGGGATAGCCGTGCGCTTCCTTCATGTCGTTGTTGGCAGTGACCGTCATGGGATCTCCTTCGGTAAGGGGCGATGCGGTTGGGCGGGCGGCTACGGTGCCACGGCGTCGCCGGTGACGGCCTGCTCGGTGGTGGGGTCGTTGCTGACGAGCGGCCGGTGGGACACCGTGCGCTGAGCGATGAGGTCACGAAGGCGTTGATCTGCCTTGTCTTCACTCACCTCTGTCGGGACGACGACGCTGTGTGGCAGCGCCTTGACCAGCACCGCATAGATCACTCCACCGATGATCGCGGAGGAGATGAAGCTCAGGTCGATGCCGCCCGCGGCGTTCGCCCAAGGGCCGACGTACAGGGTGGTGTTCGCGAAGAGCAGTCCGATGACGACCGCCGGCAGCCAGGCCGCCATC
Organism: Actinomycetota bacterium; assembly: GCA_030841035.1. Classification (GTDB taxonomy): domain Bacteria; phylum Actinomycetota; class Actinomycetes; order JACCUZ01; family JACCUZ01; genus BP-173. Next base: position 10,471 of record JAVEDI010000120.1, on the reverse strand, counting down.
GCTGCGACGTTCCATCCGCCCGAGAACCAGTAGGCACCGCCCCGGATGCGTGGCTGCATGTTGAAGACCTGCAGGTCCTGCGCGTAGTACCGACCTCGGGTGAGGCAGTAGCCGATCACGTTGATGACCAGCCAGGGTGCGGTAACCACGATCAGGATGATCAGGAAGGCGGCGGCAGCGCTCACAAGACTGGACACGAAGGTGCCCACGAAGACGGTGATCGTGCCGATGGCACCGATCAGCAGGGTCGCCGGGACGCGCTTCAACACCGGGATGATCGAGGAGGTGTCCAAGCCGGTTCCGTAGACGCAGAGGCCGCCCTGGGCGAAGCTGCCCGCGAGCGCGACAAGCACGATGGGGATGGCGTACCACGTCGGTGAGGTCTCCACGAGCCCGGCGACCCAGTCGGTGGTCGTTGCGGGGAACGTCGTCGCGACATAGATCGCGAAGGTGAGAGCCACAGCACAGCCGCCGAACATCCCGAGTCCGCCGGCCAACATGATCTGGCGCTGCGACCAGCGGGTGCCGGAGATGTAGCGGGTGTAGTCACCCACGTACGGCGCATAGGAGACCGGCAGCGATGCCGCGGTGATGGCGCTCAGGATCCACGTGGGCCCATACGTGCCGAGCAGCAGATCCGCACCCGACCCCTCCGTGGTGAACTTCGGCGACAGTGCGATGACTCCGATGATCAGCAGGACACCCATCGTGGGGATGAGGAACCGGTTTGCTGCCACGACGTTCGCGTGCCCGTAGACGGCCACGACGAGGGTGGCGGCCGCGAGCACGGCGTAGCCGATGATGAGTGCCGTTCGACCGTCCGGCGTCCCGAAGACCTTGTGGAGACCGACCACCAAGGCCTGGCCGCCGGTCCACACCGTCAGTGCGTAGAACCCGACGGCGGTGAAGATGCCGACCAGTGACCCGACGAGCCGTCCGACAACCCCGAAGTGCGCACCACTGCTCACCGCGCTGTTGGTGCCGGTGCGCGTGCTCAGCAGGGCCAGTGGCGCGAACATGGCCGAGCCGACCGCCAGGCCGACGATGGTGGACGTGACTGCTCCCCACCAGGCCAGGCCGAACGCGATCGGCAGGTAGCCCAGCACGATGATGCCGAAGCAGAGCTGGGTACCGAAGAACACGTACCCCAGCTCCCGAGGGGTCGAGTGCCTCTCGACCTCTGGGATGTAGTCCACCCCTCGGGTCTCGATGCGACCGATGACGTCGAGACCCGTGCCATGCAGCTGATCTTCGGTGCTGGCCATGCGTTTCTCCTTGTTGACGGACCGCGTCGGGTCATTACTCCGGATGAACGCTTGCAGATGAGGGCTTGCGGATGACGCGTCGTGACGTGACCGCTAGTGGGCGGCGGCGCAACCCGGCGCGTCGGTGGACCGTTCGATATGGGCCGCGAAGTCTTCGCGGAACAGCCGCAGCGCCGAGGTCACCGGCGGAGTCGGCATGGAGATGAGCGCACAACGGCTGGGCATGTCAGCGACGAACTCGTCGACGGCGGACAGCTGCGTCAGCACGTCCCAGGTGCCGCGTCCCTTCTGCACCTGTTGGATCAGCTTGCTGTAGGCCTGGGTCTTCATCCGGCAGCTCGGGCACTGTCCGCACTGCTCGCGCGCGAAAAACCCCGTCACCTCAGTGACGTCCTCGACGAGGCAGCGAGCCTGCGAGAGGACTCGTACCGCGAGGCACCCCGGTTGTGAACCCGCTTCCCGGATGTCTTCGTTGCGAAGCAAGACGTCAGCAGCAGACGCTGGCAAGTAGGCACTCGACGGTCCACCCGGTTGGATCGCCTTCAGTTGCGGACTGGTGCCGGTGATGCCACCAGCCATGGCGATGAGGTCCGCGAACGTCGTCTCGTCCGGGCTGATCTCGTAGACGCCCGGCGCATCGATGTCACCGGTGATGGTCACGAGGCGCGACCAGGTCTGTGCGGTTGTCTCGCCGTTGTTCCCCGCGGCGAACAGCCGCGGGAGGTTGGCGAGCGTCTCACAGTTGGACACGAGGGTCGGCCGCCCCGCCACCCCGCTCTCGCTCGGGTACGGCGGCTGCTGCATCGGCTTGGCCTCACCACCGTCGATCGATCGGACGGCAGCCGTGGCCTCACCTGCGACGTAGGCGACCGGTGCCCGGTGGAGGTGCAGCTCGACCCCGGCGGCGAGGAGCGGGTCGTCGGCCAGCTCCTGGAGGGCGCGCTGGAGCGAGTGCCACGCTGCGTCGAGGGTCTCGCTGACATAGAAGTACGCGACGTCGGCCTGGAGCGCGGCAGCAGCGATCAACGTGCCCTCGATGACGAGGTGGGGGTTGCGTTCGAGAAGCGTGCGGTCCTTCTGGCTGCCGGGCTCGTCCTCCGCAGCGTTGCAGACCACAGCCCGCGGGCCCGGGGCGGCGAAGGTCAGGCTCAGCTTTGTGGCGAAGGGAAAGTGCGCCCCACCCAGACCGGTCAGGCCCGTGCGCGCCAGCACGTCGCGCAGCGTGTCGAGGTCACGCCGGGCCTGGTCCAGCGCACGGTAGCCACCCTGCTTCTGGTAGGCCGTCAGCGACTCGGTGTCCCCGGGCAGCAGTCGGGGCACGGTGGCGATCACGTGGTCATTCCGTGAGGCTCAGGTCGCCCGGCTTGAACCCCGCGTCCAGCATGTTGAAGATCTTTCGCGCGATGAACGACGAGCTGCGGTCGATCGCCTCCACCGCCGGGCCGTCGAGCGCGTGTCCGAGCACTCCCTCCGCGTCCGACTCGGAGACCTCGCTGTAAAAGGCGCGCTTGTGCTCGATCAACAGATTGGGACCTTGCTCACAGGCGGCAAAGCAGATGTAGTCGTTGACCTCGATGTCGGCGTCCTGCTCGTCGACCAGCTTCTGCAGCCGGTCGCGGACGGCCTCGGATCCACGCAGCCTGCAGTCGACGTTGACGCAGACGTGGATGATCCGCTCGTCGGACCCGAAGTCGTCATACATTCGGTGCGTCGCCTCGGTCCTCGGCGTCCCAGCTGAGCACGACCTGCTCCTCGTCCCAGCGGGTGAAGTAGCCGCGATAGGCGGAGACCACCTGGTTCAGGTCTCGGGTGTCCCACTCACGGCCCAGGTAGGTCTCGACCGCCGACGCGTGGATGACCAGTCGGTCGGGCACGTCGAGCTGCACCATCCCCGGCACCTGCACCACGGAGGCGTGGGGGATGTCGTCGAGGACGGCGGAGACGATCGCGTCGCACTCCTCTCCGGCCATGAGCTCGATGCCGACGACCGAACGCTGCACCTTGGTACTCATCGGCCGCTCGCTCCCACTGTGGTCGGGGTGAAGATGTCCGCCGCGAGACCCGCCGACTCCAGCAGCTCGACGATCCAGTCCTGTGTCTGGGCGAGCGCCGCCATGCCGGCCGCGTCCCCTGCAGCCAGCGAGGTGGCTGCCTCCACCGCCCTGGGCAACCAGTCCCGCACCCATTCCTCGACGTGCTCACGATTGCTCTCGCCGTGCGCACGGTCCGTGGCGACCAGCTGGAGGAACTCGGCGGCGCTGTCGCGATGACGCGCCTTGTCCTCGGCGATGGACTGGCAGACGAACGGCGTCAAGGCGTCACCGGCGCGGATGCTGCGGCTGGTCAGCATCGCGTGCACGACCGAGGTGAGCACCGGCTCGATGACGATGCCCGCCAGGACGACTGCCTTGCCCCAGTCGAGCTCTGCAAGCAGCTCCTCGATGAGCCGACGGGTGCCCTGGAGCCGCTCGTCGTCCATCCAGCCCTGCCGTGGGTCGTCGAAGCCTTCGTGCACCTCCCCGTAGGCGAGCCCCACCCGTGCGTACAGCTGGGCGTGCCGGAGCTCGTCGAACATCATGAACTCGGTGGCACCCGCGATCCAGGACGAGAGGGCAAACCGAGTCGCGTGCTGGTGGACGACGCACAAGCCCCAGTCGGGGTACTGGAGCGCGCCGACGACGCTGCGCATCAGGGCGACGTGCTCGGGGTCCACCTGAGCGAGCTGACCGGAGTCCGCGGCGAACTTGAAGGCGGTGGACACAGCGCGCTCGGCCTTGGCCTGCCGGCTGGTGTAGGTGCGGTAGTACAGCTTGTCCGGCGAGCGGTACGTCGCCCAGTCACTGGCGCGCAGCACGGTGCTGTCACTGGTCCAGACCTGATGGGACGGACGGTCGCCGTTGATGTGGTACGGCGCTCCCCACTGCAGCAGCTGGGTGACTTCTTCGTACTCGGTCAGGCGTTTGGGTGCGGCCGGCACATGTGCCTTCAGTGCCTCGAGATCGACGCCGCTGTCCAGTGTGGCGGCGGGTTCCGCTGCCCGGGCCTCGCCCGACGCGACGACGTCGACCAGGTCACCCTCGTGAACCCCCACGTCGGCCAGACGCGACGATGGGTCGACCACTCCTCCCAGCAGGCTGACGTCACGGCCCTTGGCAGACCGGACCGACCGGACGCGCTCGATCAGCTCGCCGACGGTGGCATCGGGGCCGGAGAGCAGGAACGCCTGGGGAGCGCTCTCGCCGAAGACCCTCGTGTAGACCAGCACGGTTTCTCCTTGGTGAGTCGAGGCGAGCGTCAGATCGTGGCGGGGACCGGCATGGCGGGGAAGTAACCCTCCGGCGCCGCGGTGCCACCGAGCGGCGTGCCGTCAGGGCTGATGTTGAGGAACTGCGCGACCCATGCGGGGTCCTTGTCGCCCAGGAGCAGCGCGGAGGGTTCGATGGTCCGCTTGTACTTGCTGGCCTCGCGCTCGAAGATCCACTTGCAGCCCTCCGAGCAGAACCAGTAGCGATCCCCCTCGTAGTCGACCGGGAGTGCGACAGCCGTCTTCGGTTCCGGGAACGTGCAGGGGAAGTGGCAGATGTCGCAGATCATCGGCAGGCTGTCGGCCTGCATGTCGGCGCCGTCAGCCACGGCCCGCCAGTAGTCGCCATGTACGGCGTCGAACGACGGATACTTCTCGTTCATCCACTCGATGTCCTCGGCAGTCGGCTGGTGCACGTCGAACCAGAGGGACTTCCGGCTCGCGTAGAGCTCACGCCAGATGGTGTGGGACCCGTGCTCCAGCTCGGACAGCGCCTGGTCGAGGTGCCGCGGCGGCTTCAGGCCGAACTGCGAGAGCTCCGAGACGTAACCCTGGATGAAGTCCTCGACGACGTACCGCTGGAAGGCTTCGCGGTAGGAGATGGGCTTGACCTTGGGGAAGTAGTCGAGGACCGGGCCGACGACCGCCAGCAGCAGCCGGTGACAGCGCCAGAACCACTTGTCGACCCAGTCCTGGATGAGCTCCAGGTTCATGTCGTCGTTCTGCAGCATGGCGCGGGCCACTGCCTGACCCAGCGCCATGTGTCGGGTCTCGTCGCTCTGGATCGTCATGTGCGCCTGGCCGAACCCGTAGTCGCCGTTGGCTACGCCCGCCGCGGGCGCGGCGATGAAGAGCAGGTTCGTGAATGCCGTCTCGAAGACCAGGTTGGTCCCGATGATCGCCTCGATCGGGTCCGTGGTGATGAGGTCCTCGAAGAACGAGCGGTCGCCCTGGAAGTACCAGTGCCGTTCGAAGAACGTGATGCGGTCACGTGGCAGCAGGAAGCCGCTCTTGTGGTGCTTGACGTAGTCGCGCGCCTGATAGATCGCCTCCTCCGCGTGGCGGCGCTCGTCCATCGCCTGCACCATCGACGCGATGCGGATGGCAGGAGCAGGTGCGAAGCGGGCGACCCGGACGTGGCCCCGGTAGTTGTAGTACTCGCTGTAGGTGAGCGCCGTGTTGAAGGACTTCATGGCCTCGACCCAGCGGGGGTCCACGCGTCCGATGTGACCGAACCGTGCGCCGGCGTCCCGCACGGCGTGGAACTTGTCCTCCTTCTCGGCCTGGATCCGTACGTAGTCTTCGAAAAGGATCTGGAACGGGTCGTTGAACTTCTTCCAGTCCGGCATCGTGCAGGAGGTGCGCCACTCCTCGGGGATGTAGGCGTCCTCGCTGACGTACGTCGGGTCCCAGTGCAGCGAGTGGGTGAGGCGCTGGTACTGCTCTGCCGGCTTCATGCGGGCTCCTTCTCCGACTGCTGCTCGCGCGTGATCTTCGGCCGTTCTCTAAGGTTGCGAGAGTGCAGTAAGGTCTGGGTGATCGTCAAGAGGCCGCGGGAACTAATCCCAGGTGGTGGTCGGGTCGTCGCCGGGAGGGTGCAGGCGGCTACGCGACGTGGCAGGAATGGCCCGGACGGCACGGTCGACCGACCCCCTGCCGAGGGACCGGTGCCGAGGTGTCGGGCCTAGAAGGTGCGGGGCGTGTTGATCCAGAGAACGACGACCGGCTCACGGCCGACATTGCTGAACTGGTGCGGCCGCGGGCTCGCGTACGCCATCGAGTCACCGGGTGCCAGCGTGAAGTCGTCGGTGCCGTCGAGGCGCAACACCAGCTCACCGGTCATCACGTAGAGGAACTCCTCGCCCTCGTGCGACAGGGGGCCGTCGCTGCCGGCGCCCGGCTGCACCGTGAAGATGAGCGGCTCGAGGTTGCTGCCCGCGGTGGACATGTCTTCGATGGTGACGCCCTTGTCGCTGTGCAGGACCCGGCGGTCTCCGACGCGGACCAGCGGTGACTCGGGTGCCTCGTCGGAGCCACTCATCAGTGCAGGCACGTTGGTGTCGAAGGCTCCTGCGAACTTCTGGAGGGACGCGATCGAGGGTGAGGCGAGGGAACGCTCTACCGAGCTGATGTAGGAGGGGCTGAGGCCTGTTCGGTCCGACACCTGTCGCAGAGTGAGGCCGCTGCGCCGCCGAAGATCACGCACCGTGTCGCCCAGGCACCGTGCGCGTCGGCTCTCGTCACGACTCTTGGCTGCGGGCGCCGGTGTTCTGCTGCCTTCGTCGAAGATCTTCAGGATCCCCGCAGGATTGACCCCGTCCTGCAGCAGATGCTGGACCTCGCGCAGCCGCTCGATCTCGTCGAGGGAATAGATGCGATAGCCCGACGGAGTGCGGCGCGGTTTGACCAGATCGTACTTCTCCCACATGCGCAGGGACGCCGACGTCGTACCCACCATCGCGGCCGCCTGCTGTATGTAGACGCCGCTGACGTCCACGGAGCCGGGTGCGGTTCGGGAGGGCTCCGGCGCAGCGCTGTTGCGTGGCTCGCGGGGTTTGGGCCGTGGGGAGCCGTTCCGCGAAGAACCTTGCCGCTTCGCCTGCGCCATGACCACACCATCACCCACCCTTGGAGTCGAAGATCACAACCTGCGTAATGTTACATCTGCGTTTCATTGACGTGAGGAGGGCCGATGCGGCCCGAGGACGAGCAAGGCCTGGCGCAGTCAGAGGGTGTCAACGCCGCCTCCGACCAGGTCGAGCAGGAGGCGCTGCACCCGCCTCACCCACGCCCGGATGACGGCCGGTCCGGCGGGCGCCCCGACGCGGTGGAACAGGCCGACCACGCCTCAGACCCCCATGACGAGCTCCTGGGACCGCCCGGCCAGGACGGCGACGAGCCCGGGCAGGAGACGTCGGTGGGGGAAGGCTGACCACCGTGCACCGACACAGGGCGACCATGAGTGCGGGCCCATGAGCCCACACGCAAGGGCAGTCGGGTCGGCCACCCGGCGCGAGCCGGGGTTCGCCACCATGGGCTGGTGCCTCACGGCTGCGGTGATCGCGGGGATCCTCGTCCTGCTCAGCGCCTTCACCGCGGACTGGATCGCCACGTCCCAGAGCAACGAGAGCCGCAGGCTCGCCGAGCGGTCGACTCTGGCCGCCATCGGCTCCGATCAGGTACGTGACCTCCTCGTCGACGCGCAGAACTCCCAGCGGGCCTACCTGCTCACCGGTGATGGCACCTACCTGCGGGCCTACCGACACGCTTCCGGCCGCCTCCCCTCCGCCATGGACGCGCTGCTCCGGCTGACGAAGCCCGGGTCCGAGAACCGCGCGCGAGTGCTGGAGCTCCGAGGGCTGGCCCAGGCCAGGACTGCGGAGATGACCCGCTCGATCGAGCTACGCCGTACGCAAGGTCTGCCGGCCGCCCTGGACAGCCCGCAGGGTGCGGGCACCGCGATGCCCCGGATCCGCGCGCTCGACGCCGAGCTGCAGCGCGCGACGGAGGCGCAGACGGCAGACCAGGAGGCGGAAGCGCGGCGGACCACGGCCTTGGCGGAGAACGTGAACTCCGTCATGACCGTGGTGCTGCTCGCGCTGCTCGTGGTGATGCTGTTCCTCGTCCGCCAGCGCGGGAAGGCCGAGCAAGAACGGACTGAGGACGAGCGTGAACGGTTGCGGCTCATCGACCAGCTCGGCCGTCGCGCCAACCACGACGCGCTGACCGGCCTGCCGAACAAGCGCCTGCTGCTAGACCGTATCCAGCAGGCCCTGGCCCGCAGCGCGCGCGACGACACGTTGACGGCCGTCCTGTACATCGACCTCGACCGCCTCGAGGCCATCAACGAGACCCGCGGGCACGAGACCGGCGATGCGGTGCTGGTGGAGGCGGCGCGACAGCTGCAGGCACAGGTGCGCGCCACCGACACGTTGGCCCGGGTCGGCGACGAGTTCGTAGCCCTCTGCGAAGGACTGATCAGCGCCGCTCAGGCCGACCAGCTGGCCCAGTCGCTGGAGGACCAGCTCTCGGGCGGCGTCGTCATCGGTGGCGAGCGGGTCCCGGTCACCGCCAGCGTGGGGTACGTGCTCGCCGAGCACAACCGCATCTACGGCGAGCCGGAGACACGGACCCTCTCTCCTGAACAGCTCATCGATGCCGCTGACGCGGCGATGCACCAGGCGAAGGAGGGTGGCAGGGGACGCCGACACCTCTACCACCGCAGCGACGCGCGACGCCGTACAGACCGCTCGTCCCTCGCCGCGGACCTCCGCAAGGCCTTGGCCGACCACCAGCTGTGGGTGGCCTACCAGCCCTTGGTGGAGCTCGCCGGGGGGCGGCCGGTGGGGGTGGAGGCGTTGCTGCGCTGGGACCACCCGGTCCGCGGCGCGGTCCCGCCGGCCACCTTCATCCCGGTTGCCGAGGAGACCGGGCTGATCATCCCGGTAGGAACGTTCGTGCTCGAGCAGGCCTGCGCCCAGGTCGGGGCGTGGAACGCCGAGCGCGGCTCTCGCGGTCTGGGCCCGCTGGGTGTGTCGGTGAACTGCTCCGCCCGCCAGCTGCTCGACCGGCGGTTCCTGGAGGTGCTCACCGGGGCGATGCGTGAGGGGGGCATCACGCCGGACCATCTGACACTCGAGATCACCGAAGGGGTCCTCATCGACAGCGTCACCGGTGCGGCGGACCGGTTGGACGAGATCGCGGCCACCGGCGTCGGCCTGTCCCTCGACGACTTCGGCACGGGGTACTCGTCCCTGTCCTACCTCAGCCGGTTCCCCGTCCGACTGATCAAGATCGACCAGTCGTTCGTCTCGGGGCTCGGGCGCTCCGACACCGACGAGGCCATCATCGCCGCCGTCGTCAGCCTGGCCGACCGGCTGGGCCGGCGCGTCCTGGCCGAAGGCATCGAGACCGCGGAGCAGGCCAGCCAGGTGGCGCAGCTCGGGTGCCAGCTGGGTCAGGGCTACTTCTTCGGCCGTCCGCAGGCCGCCCACAGCCTCGACGCCCTGCTCACCTCCCGGCAGACCGAGTCCACGCCGTAGCCGCGGCTCAGCAGCCGAGGACGTCTGCCAGCTCTTGCAGGTTCTCGACGACCACCAGGTCGGGCAGTCCGACCGGGGGCTCGCCGCCGCCGTCGCCCCACTCCCCGGGCCGGCTGACGAAGATCGGCCGCAGCCCCACCCGTGCAGCCGCAACGAGGTCGCCGGCGTGCGCCGCCACCATCGCGGCCTGCCCGGGCTCGCAGCCGAGCAGCGCGGCGCCTGCCGAGTAGACCAGCGGGTCGGGCTTGTAGCTGCTGAACAGCTGCGCCGACAGGATCGCGTCGACCCGCAGGTCGGCGAAACGGAACAGGTCGACCAGCAGGTCCACGTGCCCGTTGGACAGGGTTGCGGTGTGGAACCGACGGCGCAGCCGCTGCAGCCCCACGCGGGTGTCCGGCCACGGCCGCAGCCGACGCCAGGCCCGGACCAGCGTCTCCCGCTCCTCGACGGGCAGCACGCAGCCGTGCCGGTGCAGGACGTCGCCGAGCGTCTCGCGCTGTACGGCGTCCAGGTCCTGCCACACGGAGCCGCCGCGGACGCGGTCCAGCGCCGGCTGGTACGCACGTCGCCAGTCGTCGACGACCGCCGGCCAGTCGGCCACGACGCCCGTACGCGATCCGACTTCAGCGGCCTGCTCCACCAGGCTGCTGCGCCAGTCGACCAGGGTGCCGAAGACGTCGAAGAGCAGAGCTCGGGTACCGGGCACCGCTGCATCGTGGCACTCTCCTGCGGATCGCGGCCGCGGTGTCGAGCTGTTCGGGCGCCAAGCCTGTCCACCGTCCCGGCCCATTTCCCGTGATCGTGAGGGGATCCGGCACCAATCCAGTGCCGATTCCCCTCACGATCACCACCAGGGGCGC
>JAVEDI010000119.1 GCA_030841035.1 Actinomycetota bacterium | reverse complement strand
AATCCACCGAACCCACCACCTCAGACACCCCCACCCGACCCACCTCCATCAGCCACCCGTCCCCATCGCCAACTCCAACACCGACTCCTCCGACGCCACACCCGCCTCCAACTCGCCCACCAGCCGGGCCGCCGACCAGCCGGCCGGCGGCACCGACAGGCGGTGTGCGGTGCTCAGTCCTTGAAGAACTCGAGCAGCTCCTTGGACAGCCGCTCCGGCCGCTCGAGCGCCATGCTGTGTCCGCAGTCGAGCTCCACGTACCGCACGTTGTCAGCGACGCGCTCCATCTGGCGGCGTACCTCGTCGGCGATGAAGTACTGGCTGCCGACCGCGAGCACCGGCATCTGCAGCTTCTGCTCGGCCCACTTCTTGTCCAGCTCGATGTTCTCGAACGTCGCGCGGTAGACCTCGAAGATCGCGCGCAGGCCACCGGGGGCAGCCGAGCAGCGCGCCCACTCCGCGACGCAGTCCTCGGTGATGGCCGCGGGGTCGTAGGTCTCGTTCTTCATCCAGGTCGACCAGAACTCCTTCTCGCGGCCCTGGATCAGCATCTCGGGGAAGTCGCGCACGTGGAAGAAGCTGATGTGCCAGAGGAAGTGGTTGGAGAACACGTTGTCCTCCGTGAGGTACGACCACTCCTCCAGGCCGAAGCCCGGGAGCAGCATCTCGCCGTACGAGAGCTTCTGGACCTTCTCGGGGTAGGCAGCGGCGACGGCGTAGGCGAACGCCGCACCCCAGTCCTCACCTGCGAGGCGGAACTCCTCGTGCCCGAGCCGGCTGAGCAGCTGGACGATGTCGTCGGCGATCGTCCCCATGTCGTAGCCGTCTTTGGGCCGCGACGAGTCGCCGAAGCCGCGCACGTCCGGCACGATGACCTTGAAGTGGGGGCTGAGCAGGGGAATCACGCGGTGCCAGTAGTACCAGGTCTTCGGGACGCCGTGCAGCAGAACCAGCGGCTCCCCTTCACCCGCCGTGACGTAGTGCAGGCGCACACCGTTCACCGTCTCGCGCCCATGGGTCACAGGGACCCCCTGGTGGTCCTTGATCTCGAGCATTCCGACTCCTTGTCTTGTGTGGTGGACTGATGGGTCCGAGGTCACTGCCCCGAGGGGTCGAGTGCAACCCGGCAGACGTGCTCGGCGATGGCGAAGGAGGACGTCGCGCCCGGCGACGGCGCGTTGCGCACCAACGTGACGGGGCCACGTGTGTGGATCACGAAGTCGTCGACCAGGCCGCCGTCGCGACGGACCGCCTGAGCACGTACGCCGGCCGGCGCCGGCCGCAGGTTCTCCAGTCCGATGGCCGGCAGGTAACGCCTTGCCTGCGAGAGGAAATAGCGCCGGCTGGCGGAACCCAGCACCTCGCGGGCCCCCGTGCGCCAGTGCTGACGCGCCATGCGCCGGAACCCCTTCCACGCCAGCACCTCGGCGAGCTCCCGCGGTGACACGTCCCGCCGCCGGTAGCCGTGCAGCGCGAGTGCCAGCACGGCGTTCGGCCCGACGTCGACGGTCCCGTCGATCCGCCGCGTCAGGTGGATGCCGAGGAACGGGTAGCGCGGGTCCGGGACGGGGTAGACGAGGCCACGCACCAGCTGTGCGCTGCTGGGGTCCAGGCGGTGGTACTCGCCGCGGAAGGGGACGATCCTCGGGTCCTCGCCGTCCCCCGCCAGCCGGGCCACGCGACCGGAGGACAGGCCGGCGCACACGATGACCCGCTCCGCCGTGAGGTCGCCCGCGCCGGTCTGGACGACCACCTTTCCCGCGACCTGCCGCAACCCGGTGACTTCGGACGACAGGCGGACGCTGCCGCCACGCGCGACGAGGTCGGCCGCGATCGCGCGTGCCACCGCGGTGAAGTCGACGACCGCGGTGGAGGGCGAGTGCAGGGCGGCCACACCCGCGACGTGGGGCTCGATCTCCCGCAGCCCGGCGCGGTCGAGCAGTCGCACGCCAGGGACACCGTTGGCCACCGACCGATCGTGCAGCTCGTGCAGGCGGGCCGACTCCAGGTCGTCGAGCGCCACGACGAGCTTGCCGAGCTCCTGGTACGGCACGCCCTTCTCGTCGCAGAACTCGCGCAGCAGGCCGGTTCCGCGTCGACACAACTGGGCCTTCAGCGACCCAGGGGTGTAGTACAGGCCGGCGTGAACGACGCCGCTGTTATGGCCGGTCTGGTGCCGCGCGACGTCGGCCTCCCGCTCGACAACGACGACCTCGCGACCGGGCTGGTCGATGCACAGCTGACGCGCGACCGCCAGGCCGACGATGCCGCCTCCGATGACCGCGAACGTCACGCCGTCGCCCATCGGTACCTCAGCGCTGCGGTCTTGACGCGGGTGTAGAAGCGAAGCCCGTCCAGGCCCTGCTCCTTGAACGCCGACCCTGAGTGCTTGAACCCTCCGAACGGGTGGTGCACGTCCCAGCCGGAGGTCGGCAGGTTGACAGCGAGCTGCCCCGTGTCGGCCTCTTCCATGAACCTGTAGGCAGACGAGATGTCCCGGGTGAAGATGGCTGCCGAGAGCCCGTACGTCGACTCGTTGACGCGTTCGAGGGCTTGCTCGAGATCGTCGACGTCGGTCACGGCGACGACCGGACCGAACACCTCGTCACGCCACAACGCCATCTCGGGGGTCACTTCGGCGATCGTCGGGGCGACGAAGCAGCCGTGGGCCAGGTCACCCTCGGTGGGGGCGTCGCCCCCGCACAGCACCACGGCGCCTTCCGCCCGGGCCCTGTCCAGGTGCTCGAGCACCGACGACTGCTGGCGCCGGCTCAGCAGCGGTCCCAGCGTCGTCGCCTCGTCGCTACCGGGCCCCACCCGAAGCGCACGCACCGCATCGACGAGCCGCTCGCGCACTTCCCGGCCGACCTGCCGCTGCACGAGGACCCGGCTGGTCGCAGTGCACCGCTGACCGGCTTGACCGAACGCCGCAGCGATGATGGTCGCGACCGCTAGGTCCAGGTCGGCGTCGGCCATCACCACCGATGCGTTCTTGCCGCCCATCTCCGCCTGGAAGCGCACCCCTCGGCCCGCGAGCTGGTGCTCCAGCCGCCGGCCGGTCTCCGTCGAGCCGGTGACCGTCACCGCCGCGACCCGGCGGTCGTCGAGCACCTGCGGACCGACGACGTCGACCGACGCGGTCACCGTGTTCAGCACCCCCGCCGGCAGGCCGGCGTCGTGCAGTGCGCGAGCGAAGTGCTGAGCCGCGATCGGCGTCTCCGTCGAGGGCTTGAGGACCACGGTGTTGCCGGTGACGAGGGCGGGCGCCAGTTTGCGGGCCGGGGTCAGCAGCGGGTCGTTCCACGGAGTGATGGCGACGACCACCCCCACCGGCTCGCGCCGGGTCTGCACGTACGATCCGTCGCGGGCGTCGTCGAGCAGCTCGCCCCAGGGCAGCCGAGCAACGCCGGCGTAGTACTCCAGGAAGTCCGCGCTCTTATCGACCTCGACGCCGGCCTCACGGAGCAGCTTGCCGTTCTCGCGGGTGATGTCCTGCGCGATCTGCGTACGCCGGGTCCGGAGCAGCTGCGCCGCGCGCGACAGCACCACCCCTCGCTCCACCATCGAGGTGCGCCGCCAAGTGCCAAACGCCTCGGCCGCGGCGTCGACGGCCGCCCGGGACTGGTCGGCGCCGAGCATGGGGATCGTGCCAATGACGTCGCGCTGGTCGGCGGGGTTGAGGTCCTCGACCGCGGCGGCGTCACCCCGGTCGGACCAGGACCCGCCGACAAGGTTCTCGATGGTCACGGTCACGCGTTCGTCTCCTTGGTTGCCGATCCGGACGCCGCCCAGGCGGCCGAGAGGTCGCCACTGTGCATCGCAGCGATGACGGTGGTGAGGGGCTGCCGCTCGAGGGCGACGGGGTTGTTCGGCCGCGGGTAGTGCTCGATGCACTCCGCGGCCATCTCTTCCACCTGCTCGGCGCCGATGCCGACCTGCGCGAGCGAGGTAGGCAGGCCCAGCGACGCGGCGAGCTCGGCGAGGTACTCTGCGGCGCCCTGCAGCCGGTCGGAGCGGCCGTTGGTGACCACGCGCGCCAGCTCGTCGACCCCCGGCACGTCGGCGGCCGCGTTGTACGCCACGCAGTACGGCAGGGCGATAGCGCAGGTGACCCCGTGCGGCAGCGGCTGCCGGTTGGCGATGGTGTACGCAAGGGAGTGGCCGACCACCACACCGGCGTTCAGCGCCAGCCCGGCGAAGTGGGCCGCGTACAGGGTGGCCCTGCGGGCCTCTCGGTCTGCACCGTGGGCCACCGCCGCCGGTAGGGCCCGGCGGAGCAGCCCGGCCGCGCGCAGGCTCGCCTCGACGGACAGCGCGCTGCGGTTCGTCGACAGGAACGCCTCGACCGCGTGGGCGAAGGCGTCCATGCCCGTCGCGGCGGTGACCGCGGGGGGGAGGCCCAGCACCAGGTCCGCGTCCAGCACGGCGACGGTCGGGATGAGCAGCCGGTGGCTGGAGATGACCTTGCGGCCCTGGTCGGACAGCATCGAGATACGCGTCACCTCGGCACCGGTGCCCGCCGTGGTGGGGACGAGCGCGAGCAGCAGCGGCGCGGTGGCCGGGGCGTCGACACCGAGGAAGTCGACCACCCGCCGGTCGGACCCCCCCGCGAGCGCGACGATCTTGGCGACGTCCATGGCGCTGCCGCCACCGATGCCGACCACCGCCCGGGCACCGGCCGAGCGGGTGAACTCGAGTGCCGTGTCCGCGGTGGCCAGCGTCGGCTCGCCCTCGACGTCGGCGAAGACTCGCGGTTCCAGGCCGGCCGCATGCAACGACTGCAGCGCCGCTTCGGCCACCCCGTGGTCAGCGACCGCCCGGTCGACGACGACCGCGACGACGACGCCTGCGGGGAGCCCCCACTTCAGCAGGGCATCTCCGAGGCGCGCGCAGCTGCCGTCGCCGACCAGCACCTGCCGAGGCGCCAGATACTCCTGTGGCGCTACGGCCAGGGCACAGGCATCGGTCACTCCGAGGTCCTCCATGCTCTTCGTCGTCATCTGCATCGTCACCCGCACGGCTCGGGTGGGCGGCCGTCCAACAGGTGCCCGAGCTTGTGCTGCTTCGTGAACAGGTAGTGGACGTTCTCGGCCCGCCGCGGGCCGCACAGCGGTTCGCGGCGGACCCCGCCCGGCAGGTGCGGGACCAGCCCAGCCTGCTTGTGCGGGTTGTTCGTCAGCAGCCGCACCGAACGCACCCGCAGGTCGCGCAGGATCTGGCCGCCCACGTCGTACGTTCGCCGGTCCGCCGGGTGGCCCAGCTGCAGGTTGGCCTCGACGGTGTCGCACCCGTCGTCCTGCAGCGCGTAGGCACGCATCTTCTCCGCCAGTCCGATCCCCCGGCCCTCGTGGCCCCGCAGGTAGACGACGACGCCGCGCCCCGCGGCAGCGATCCGCGCCTTGGCCATCGTGAGCTGGTCACCGCAGTCGCAGCGCAGTGAGCCCAACACCTCGCCGGTGACGCACTCGGACTGAAGGCGAACCAGCACGTCGTCACCGGACACGTCCCCCATGACCAGCGCCAGGTGCTCCGTCCCGTCGACCAGCGACCGGTAACAGTGCGCGGTGAAGGCGCCCTCGCCCGTGGGCAGCCGGACCGCGGTGACGTGCTCGACCAGGGGTTCGTGCACCCATCGGTACTCGATCAGCTCCTGGATGGACAGGATGCAGAGCCCTTCGATGCGCGCCAGCTCTGCCAGCTGCGGACCGCGGGCCATGCTGCCGTCGTCGGCGACGACCTCGCACAGCACCGCGGCGGGCCGCAGCCCGGCCAGCCGGGCGAGGTCGACCGCGGCCTCGGTGTGACCCCGTCGCGCCAGCACCCCGCCGGCCACGCCGCGCAGCGGGAAGACGTGTCCCGGACGGCGCAGGTCGGCGGCTGTGGTGGCGGGGTCCGCGAGCGCCGCGATGGTGCGGGCGCGGTCGGCGGCGGAGATCCCTGTCGTCGTGCCGTGCGCGCAGTCGACGGTCACCGTGAACGCCGTACCCTGGGCCTCGGTGTTGTGCGGAACCATGAGCGGAAGGCCGAGCTCGCCCAGCCGCTGTCCCTCCAACGCGACGCACAACACGCCGCTGGTATGACGTACCAAGCGGGCCACCAGCTCAGGCGTCACCAGCTCCGCTGCGGCGATCAGGTCGCCCTCGTTCTCCCGGTCCGCGTCATCGGTGACGATGACGTACTCCCCCCGCCGCAGCGCCGCGAGCGCCGCCTCGACGCGATGCCGGCCGGGCCCGGACACGGGCCGGCCCCGAGCGGGGAGATCACCGCGCTCGGGGTCAGCGAGTGGCTGAGTCACGTGCGTCCTACGTCCTTACGGGGGGCATGCCGTCTCCGCGTCTCCCGCGGCCGTCAGCCGGAAGTGTTGTAGCCCGCCGGACCGGTCTGCTGTCGCATGTTGCGACAGCGCTGTGTCACGTCGCGACCACCCGCGACACCTGCGCGACGACCGGTCAGAAGGTGCTGCTGCGCAGCTCCACCCCGAACGACCGGAGCTTGCGGTACAACGTCGCGCGGGAGATCCCGAGCAGGGCCGCCGCCTCCGACTTGTTGCCCCTGGCCCGTTGCACGGCGGTCAGGATCGCCTCGCACTCGATTCGCTCCAGGTGCGAAAGCCGCCGCCGGGTTGCCTGCCGGCGCACGTCCTCGGGGAGATCCTCGGCGCTGATGTCGCTGCCTCGCCGGCTGCTGAGGACGCGGCGCACCAGGTTGTCCAGCTCCCGCACGTTGGCGGGCCAGTCCAGGCGGCTCAGCGTCTGGACGGCGTCGGTGCGCCACCGTGACAGGGCCGCTTCCCCGGAGTGCTTGCGCGTGAGCTCGGCCAGGAGGTCGGGCAGGTCGTCGAGCCGGTCCCGCAGTGGCGGGACGGTGATCGTCGCAACCGAGAACCGGTCCTGCAGGGAGCTGCTTGCCGGACTAGCCCCCTCCCGCTTGCTCAGGGTGGCAGCCAACCGCGCGCCGACCGGGCCTGCCGTGTCGATGACGCTGCAGACGGCCTGCGCCGCGGTGTCGTCGAGCGCCTCGAGATGGCGGATCACGACCACGTTGTCCGGGTGGCGGACGGCCTCACGGAAGGTCGTCACCCAGTTGACTATGCCTTCCACCGGCTGCAGCGCCGCGTCCAGGACCACGAGGCGCCCCTCGCCGCGGTGTTCCGGGAAGAGCGCGTTGACCAGAGTCAGTTTCCCCACCCCGGGCTCTCCGGTGACGAGCATCGGTAGGCCCGACTCGCGGAAACGCCACGCCTGGTCGCAGGTCTCACGCCAGGCGGCACTCTGCCCCACGAACCCTTCGATGGAGTAGGCGGACGCCACGCGGCGGGGGCTCCGCCGCTGCGGGGTGACCTGCGGCTGAACGTCGATGATGGCGCCGATGACGGAGGTGCCGTCCTCGACCGGCGTGCAGCGAACGGTCAGTGTGGCTCCGGAACGCAGCGGCAGTTCAGTGATGCGCGACTGTCGGTTCCCGATGGCGTGGGCTGCGTGCTCCCACAGCGTCTCCTGATCAACCTCGTCGAGCACCCGGGCGGCCGCCGGGTTGGTGATGACGAGCTGGTCGTTCAGCGCGATCAAGGGCCGGTCGTTGCGCTTCTCCGTGGAGAGGAACTGTTCCAGCAGCAGCCGCTGCTTGCGTGAGCTGCCGAGGTACAGCCGGCGCTCGATGTCGTGCGCCACCTCGAGCGCCATCGGCAGCATGAGGTTGTTCGTGTCCTCGTACCGACATGTCAGGTTCAGAACGCCCTGGACCTGACGGGTGATCGGGTGGCGGATGGGCACCCCCACGCAGGTGAACGCGCGGAAGGCGTCCGTGAAGTGCTCGGCCCCACGGATGATGATGGGCCGGGGATCCTCGAGCACCGTGCCGACGCCGTTGGTCCCCGCGACGCCCTCGTCCAGCGACCAGCCCCACTCGCTGCGGGATGCGTCGAGCTGCGTCGCGAGGCGCGAATCGTCGGTCCACCGGTGGATGACGACACCCGCGCGGTCGGCGACGATGAGACCGGTCGAGGTCCCCGACAACTGCTCGGAGCGCTTGACGACGACGCCGGCGGCGGCCCGGAACAGCGGTCCGTCCGGGTTCACCTTCGGGGCCTGCTTGTCCGCCAGCTTGTCCGGCCGCACCCCGTTGAACAGGCACCGGCGCCAGGACAAGGCGATCTCCGGGCGCAGCTGAGCCTGGTCCGGCCAGCTGCCGGTCTCGAGCAGGGCGTCCCTCAGTTGGAGCAGGGCCGGCGTTGCCTCATCCCGTGGCACAGCGATCCTCCAGCACATGCTTGCGCTGACCGCCTGACGAGAGATGCACGTAACTCGCTAACGCGCGGGTTACGCACTCGTTGCGGGTTGACACCGCGACCGAGAATGCGGCCACGACAGTGCGACAGCGTGTCACGTCCTGAAACATGGGTGTAGCAATTCCGAGACACCACCCGCCCGGACCATTGCGGATCCGCGCTCGATAGCGCGTCATATCCAGACAACAGGGCACCAATTGATCTTGTGACGTGAGCTGCCGACCGACCTCGGACCGCCGTTCCCCGGGGCGTCAGCCGGTGCGCTGCAGGAACTCCGAGAGCGCGCCCACCACCAGGTCCGGCTGCTGTTCCGGAAGCCAGTGCCCGCAGGGCTCGACCAGGGCCACCTCCGGATCGCGGGCGATGCGCGCCGCCTGGCGACTCATCTCCGGCAAGGTCACCGGGTCGGCCAGTGCCAGGTATGGCACCGCGAGCGGACGGGTCAGGAAGTCCGACTCGTTGTCGGCGATGTCGGTGGGGAACGCCCGGTACCACTGCAGCGACGCGGTCAGCGCCCCCGGCGCCGCGTAGGCGCGCACGTAGACCCCCCGGTCGAACGCCGTGATTCCCGAGGTGTCGTAGTTGGTGCCGGAGTCGTGCCGGTCGATCCGGTGGTCGATGTAGAAGTCCAGGTTGGACGCGATCAGCCGGTCGGCGACGTCCTCGACCATGTGCAGCGCCCACCACCACTTCCACGGTCCGCCGGGCAGCAGCCGGTAGTCGAGACAGGTGGCGTCCGGGACGTGCGCCGACATGATGGCGAGGTGGGCCGTGCGCTCGGGGTGCTGCGCGGCGAACGCGTAGGCGACCTGGCCACCGATGTCGTGGCCGACCACCGATGCGCGCTCGTGGCCGAGGGCCTGCAGCATGGTCAGGACGTCGCCGGCCATCGTTCGCTTGTCGTACCCCCCCGCCGTGATGGAGGACCCGCCCACGCCCCTGAGGTCCGGCACGATGACCTGATGGTTGGCCGCGAGCTGCGGCATCACCTTGTGCCACGTCCACCAGGTCTGTGGCCACCCGTGCAGCAGCACCAGCGGTGGCCCAGTGCCGCCGACGACGGCATGCACCGTCCCCGCCCCGCTGGGCGCGACGACGTGCTCGAACCCCGACGGCGGCGCGGGCGTGCCGGAGCGGTCCAGCTCGGGCCGGTGCTTGCCGGTCATCGGGACACCTGCGACCGGAGGAACTCGGCCACCGCGTCGTGACCCTTCACCGCACTGTCCCCGACCGCGGTGAACCGGAAGAACCCGTGGATGGCGCCGTCGAACCGCACCAGGCGCACCGTGGTCCCGGCCTCCGCCAACCGCCGGGCGTACGCCTCGCCCTCGTCGCGCAGGGGGTCGTACTCCGCGGTGATCACCAGCGCCGGCGGCAGGCCGGAAAGGTCCTGGCTGTGCACCGGCGAGAACCCGGCCTCGACCTTCCCGTGGCGATCGCCGAGGTAGAGCTGCCAGTACCACCGCATGTCGGCCTCGGTCAGGTAATACCCCTGGCCGAACTGGCTGTACGAGTCCGATGTCATCGTGGCGTCGGTGATCGGGTAGACCAACACCTGCGCGTCGATGCGGGGGCCGCCCCCGTCACGGGCCCGGATCGCCAGGGCGGCCGCCAGGTTCCCGCCCGCGCTGTCCCCGACGACGACCAGGTGGCGGGGCGCGGACCCGCCCCCTAGCCGGCCGTCCGCCACCCAGCGGGCGACGGCGAGGCAGTCGTCTAGCGCCGCCGGATAAGGGTGCTCGGGAGCCAACGCGTAGTCCACGCCGACGACGGTGGTCGCGCACCGGTTCGCCAGGGAGCGGCACACGCCGTCGAAGGTGTCCAAGGTGCCGACCACCCAGCCACCGCCGTGGAAGTAGAGCAGCACCCCGCCGTCGGGTTCTTCGGGGACGTAGACCCGCAGTGGCACGCCGCCGCGCGGCCCGGGCGCAGTGAGCGAGTGCACAGTGGCCACCTGCTCGCCGGGAGCGACGGCCCACGCGCTGGTACGCACGTGGGCATTCCTGGCTGTCTCCGGGCTTTGTGGCCCGGCGATGGGACTGGCGGCCGGGTCGACGGTCGGGTCAGGACCCGCGTCCACCAGCCGGTCCAGGAACACCCGGGCGTGCGGATCGAGCGGCATCAGCGCTGCAGGTCGCGCAGGTGGCGCAGGTTCCGGCTGTAGAAGACGGCCGGGTCGCCCTCCCCCAGCGTCACCGAGATGACGCGGCCGATGAGGATCGTGTGGTCACCGGCCGGTACCTGCTGCTCCATCTCGCACACCAGGTAGGCCAGCGCGTCGGGCAGCCGCGCCAGCCCGTAGGGGTCCGTGGTGAACGTGGCGTCGAACTTGTCCTCGACCTTCGAGGCGAACCGGCGCGCCAGGTCCCAGTGCTCCGGCCGGAGGAACGCGAGGGAGAACCTTTGGGCGGCGAGAAACGCGTCGTGGCAGCGCGCCGTCTTGTCCAGGCACGTGAGGATCATGGGCGGGTCCGCCGACACCGAGCTGAACGCGCTCGCGGTGAAGCCGTGCGGGCGGCCCTCTTCGTCCCGCGTGGTGACGATCGTGACGCCGCTCGGGAAGCGGGTCATCGCCTCCTTGAACAGCCCCACCTCCACACCGGTCCCTGGCTGCGGGGAGCGATCCGCGTTCGGCCCCACATCAACCATCGCGCTCATTGCCCTTTTCCTGTCGTCGGTCTCGTATCGGTCGTCCGGCCCCGGCGGGAGGTCCAGAAGGTGCCCCCCCGCCGGGACGAGCCGTTGGTTCACCCGATCTTCGGAGCGACCTCGTTCTTCAGCAGCTTCAGTGACTGCTCCCACGGCTTGGGGTCGTCGGCGTAGTCGATGCCCAGGATCAGCAACGTCTCGAAGCCGCCGCACTCGGTGTGCAATCTGGTCAGCTTCTCGGTCACCGTGTCGACCGAGCCGATCGCCCATTGGTGCTCGAACAGGTATGCCTCGTCGACGTCCGCGTCGTCCACGGAGTCGTCGTGCTTGAGGTGCCCGAGGAAGTTGAACGCCCGGTACAGCGGGAGCATGTACTCCCGGTAGTAGCGGCCCAGCGCCCCGTCGAGGCCGTACTTGCGCGCCTCGGCGTCCGTCTTGGCGACGAAAACCTCCTTGACCACGCGCCAGTCCTTGCGGTCGGCCACCCGGCCGCCCTTGGCGGCCCCCTCCTCCACGGAGGTCCAGTGGTTGGCCATGTAGCGCTCGTTCATGCTCAGCGACATGGGGATGAAGCCTCGCTCGCCCGCGATCCGCAAGCTGCCCGAGTTCGCGCTGAAACCCGCGAACGCGATCGGCGGGTGCGGATACTGGTAGGGGTACATGTGCCAGCCAAGGGCACCGTCGGCACCCCAGTCGTCCGCGATCCGGTCGACCGTCCAGTACTTGCCCTCGTACTTCCAGGGCGTCCGGTCGGTCCAGAGCTTGATCATGATCTCGAGCGACTCACGCGCCATGTCGCGGTGCTCGCCGGACATGCCATCGACGCAGAAGGCGTTCCAGTCCGAGGGGATCGCTCCGGACCCGGCGCCCATCATGATCCTGCCCTCGGAGAGGTGGTCCAGGGCGGCGACCCGACACGCGAGCTCCATCGGGTGGTGGTACGGGAGGGCATGCGCTCCGACCGCCATCTTGATGTTCTTCGTCTCCCGGATGGCCTGGGCGATCAGCAGGTCGGGAGCCGGGTTGTTCTCGTAGCGGCTGGTGAAGTGCTCTCCCAACCACACCTCATCGAAGCCCAGCTTGTCGAGCAGCTTGATCTGCTCGAGGTCGTAGTCATAGCTGGCCTTGAGGGTGCGATCAGGGAAGTGTCCCGGCTGGATGAACATGCCTAGACGCATCTACCGTTCCTTTCGATGGGCCCGTTGTCTGGCGAAGTTTCGATCCAGCGCCGGTCGGGCCGATGTCGCATGTTGCGACGCTCCTGTGTCACATGGGGACGTCGGCCCAGACCGATCCCGCCGGGAGGCGGTAGGCGTCGATCGACGCCTGGTGGATCTGGGCGCTGAGGCCGGGGGCCGTGGGGGCGAGGTAGCGGCCGGCACGCATCAGGACGGGGTCGACGAAGTCGGGGCTCGTCGGCTCCTCGATCCACCAGACGTCGTACCGCGCCAGCTCACGCACCCAGCGCACCGCCGTGGCCGCGTCCCGCCGCTGGTTCGCGTCGACGGCGATGCGCCCGGACGGGTTCCGCCTGGTCACTCCTCGGTGGGCCCACCGCCGCCCAGCCTCAGTCGGCCGTCGTGCGACCGGCCCCCGGGCAGCGCCGCGCGAGGTGGCACCAGCCAGGCCATCGCGTCCTTGCCCTCCACCACCGGGTTGTGCAGGCTGCCGACCCCCCCGATGTCGATGCTGACCGCATCACCCCGCTGCAACGTCACGTCGAGCCCCGGCACCAGACAGGTGCCGGTGGACAGGACGACGCCGTCGGGGAAGTGCTGCTCGGCGAACAGCCAGTCGACCAGGTCGCAGATGCGACGCTCCAGCAGCGAGGTGCTGGTCGACCCGGTCCACACCGACTGCCCGGACCGGTGGATCGCCATGGCGATCGGCAGGTCGTACGGGTCGGGGACCTCCCACGCCGGCCGGATGGCCGCCGCGAGGGCGCAGCTGCCAGCGTAGACCTTCGCCTGAGGAAGGTAGAGCGGGTTCTCGCCCTCGATCGCGCGCGAGCTCACGTCGTTGCAGACGGTGTACCCGGCGATCTCGCCGTGGCAGTTGACGATCGCCGCGAGCTCCGGCTCCGGGACGTCCAGAGCGGAGTCGCCACGGACCGCGATGCGCTCGCCACCGGTCACCACCTGCCACGGCGCTGCCTTGTAGAACAGCTCGGGCCGCGCGGCCGCGCGGACCAACTCGTAGACGGAGGCCTGGCTGCTCTCTTCGACCCGGGCCTCCATCGAGCGGGCGTAGGTCACCCCCGCGGCCCAGACCTCCATCAGCCCGTCCACCGGCGGGAGCAGGCCGACCTCCTCGACGGGCACCGCGGGCCCGCCGGTCTGTGCGCAGATCTCGCGCAGACGGTCCAGCGGCTCGCGCATCAGCGCGGACAGGCTGCCCGCTGCCGTGATCGCCCGGACCCCGGCGCCGTCGAGCAGCCCGACCTCGGCGCGGTCGCCCTCCCGCCGGGAGAAGCGGACGAGGTGCACGGTCGGGCTCCTTGCTGTCGGGTCGGCGCCGGGTCAGCGGGTGGCGGCCCGCTGACGCCCGGTCGTGGCGTTGCGCGCCGCCGTGGCCTTGCGCGCGGTGGGGGCCTTGCGCGCCGCGGCCGCGCGCCGGCGCC
Source organism: Actinomycetota bacterium (assembly GCA_030841035.1). Classification (GTDB taxonomy): domain Bacteria; phylum Actinomycetota; class Actinomycetes; order JACCUZ01; family JACCUZ01; genus BP-173. The sequence continues at coordinate 558 of JAVEDI010000119.1, read as the reverse complement.
GGACCGCCTTGACCGCGCCCTCCGCCACCGCCGCGTCCTGCGCCACCGTGCCCCCGGAGACACCGACCGCACCCACCACCTGGCCGGCGTCCTCGATCGGGACCCCGCCGCCGAAGGCGACGAACCGGTCCGTGGCGGGAAGACTGTGCACGAGCGCGGGCTCCTCGCGGATGACGTCCCACCACCGGTCGGTGGGCAGGCCGAACGACACCGCTGTGTAGGCCTTGTCCTCGGCCAGCCGGGTCGACAGCAACGGCGACCCGTCCATGCGGAGGAAGGCGACCAGGTGACCCGACCGGTCGACCACCGCGACACAAACCGCGATGCCGAGCGCCGTGGCGTGCTCGACGGCGCCGGCGACCACCTTCTGCGCCGTCTCCGTGCCGATGGTCCTGACCTCGATGCTCATCGCCATGCTCGCTCCCGGGGGTCGGTCACTTGATGACGGTGTAGAGGATCACCGCACCCGCGGCCAGCACCCCATACAACGGTGCGCCCTTCCACAACCGCGGGTCATGCGTCGAGCGCTCCCGCTGCCGGTTCAACGCCACCACCACG
>JAVEDI010000118.1 GCA_030841035.1 Actinomycetota bacterium | reverse complement strand
GCCACGGCCTGTCGTTGCCCTCCGGACATCTGCTTGACGAGGTCGCGCGGTCGCGTTTCCGACTTCAGCTCACCGAACAATTCTCCGGCGCGCTTGGCCATGGCCCGATGGTCCAACCAGGCGATGGGGCCTAGGCGCTTCTTGATTTCCCGGCCCAAGAAGACGTTGGCAGAGGCCGATAGGTTGTTGCAGAGCGCGAGGTCCTGGTACACGACCTCGATGCCCAGTGCGTTCGCCTGCTTGGGGCTGTGGACCGTGACCGGTCGGCCCTCGAAGAGGTACTCACCGGAGTCGAAACCGTAGATGCCGGCGATGCCCTTGATCAGGGTGCTCTTGCCGGCGCCGTTGTCACCCACCAACGCAGTGACCTGACCGGCGTAGGCGTCGAAGTCCACGTCCTGCAGGACGTGGACCGCACCGAAGGACTTGTTGACCCCCCGCAGGGAGAGCAGTGGCACGTCGTCGGGTGACGGGCGGGTAGGTACTTCCTCGCGCTGCGCGGTCATTCGGCACAACCTCGTTCCGTACAGGGGACGTCTGGTCGTCGGCTTAACTGCGGGGCCCGGATCGTCACCGGGCCCCGCAGCGGTCCTACTGGATGCCGAGCTTGGTGCACTCCGCGACCACGGCACCCTTGCAGATGTCCGAGGCCTTCCAGAACCCGTCGTCGATGACGTCCTTGACGTTGGCCTTGTAGATCGCCTGGGGCGTCTCGAGGGCAGAGGGAACGTCCTTCTTCAGGACGGTGTCCTGGACCGTGCCCGTCGCGATGCTCGAGGCGTCCTTGCCCTGGATCAGCGCGATAGCGAGCTGGGAGGCTGCGTCGGCCTCCTTCTTGATGGCCTTGTAGACCGTCATGCACTGGTCACCAGCGAGGATGGCCTGCAGACCAGCGACGCTCGCGTCCTGACCGGTCACCGGCACCTTGCCGTTGAGCTTCTGGGCCTTGAGGCGGGCGATGATGCCACCGGCCATCGTGTCATTGGCGGAGACGACGCCGTCGATCTTGCCCTTGTTCTGGGTGTAGAGCTGCTCGAAAGCGGTGCCCGCAATGTCCTCGTCCCACTTGCCCGTCTGGTCGCCGACGAGCTTGTACTTGCCCGAGTCGATGAGCGGCTTGGTGGCCTCGACGTAGCCCTGCTTGAACAGCGCCGCGTTGTTGTCGGTCGGGTCACCGTTGATGTAGACGATGTTGACGTTGCTCGTCTTGCCCATGTCCGTGAGGCACTTCTCCAGCCCGGCGCCCATCAGCTTGCCGACAGCGACGTTGTCGAAGGACACGTAGTACGACGCGCCGCCGCCCAGCGTCAGGCGGTCGTAGTCGATGGTCTTGACCCCGGCGTCCTGTGCCTTCTTCAGGCAGGCACTGCCCGAGTCGGAGTCGAGGTTGACGATGAGCAGGACCTTGACACCCGCGTTGATCATGCCGTCGCAGATGGTGCCGAACTTCGACGTGTCTCCGTCGGCGTTCTGGATGTCCGCCTGGACCCCCGCAGCCTTGAACGCGGCGGAGAGCAGAGGACGGTCGTTCGCCTCCCAGCGCGGTGACGTCTGCGAGTCGGGGAGGATGACACCGACCTTGCCGCTGGCGGCCTTGCTGCCGCCGCTGCTGCTACTGCTTCCCCCGCCGGCTGTGGTGCCGCCGGACGATCCGCCGCACGCCGCGAGCGTCAACATCAACGCCGCGAGGCCCGCGATGACCCCTGGTGAGCGCTTCAGCATCTGACCTGATCCTTCCGTTTCGCCGGTGGTCGGGCCGCGCCCGAATTTCCTGACGGATCGCCATCGTGGTCGGCCGCAGCCGCCGCGTGGTGACGCGGCGCGCTCGCGCGGCTGGATGGCGGATTGTTGTGGGCCACAACTTAAGAGCGGGGGTGCGGGCTGACAAGGTGTCCGGCAGGTTAATTACCCAGCCGTGATGCAACCGTGTCCTTGGAGTCGAATCGCGGCTGACACAGCACGGCAATCCTGCGCTCCGGAGGCGGCACACTGGAGCCCACACCCGGCCGTACGCCGGTGTGCCGGCCCGCGGGACGCCACAGGCGCCCCGCACGGCGACCGGCGTCTCGCCAGGTGGCCGGTCGCCTGCCGGGGTCGGCGCCTTGATGAGATGGCGCCATGACGGAGCGGCTGAAGGCACTGCTGTTGGAGAACATCCATCGCGACGCCGTGAGCTCGCTCGAGTCGAGCGGGATCGAGGTGAGCACTCGACCGGGTGCACTCGACGAGGAGCAGTTGACCGCCGCGCTGGAAGGCGTACAGCTGCTGGGCATCCGGTCCGGCACGCGCGTGACCGAAGCCGTCCTGTCCCGCGCGCCGGCGCTGCTCGCCGTGGGAGCGTTCTGCATCGGCACCAACCAGGTCGACCTTGCCGCTGCCGCTGAACGCGGGGTCGCGGTCTTCAATGCGCCGTTCTCCAACACCCGTAGCGTGGTGGAGCTGGCGATCGCGGAGATGATCTCACTGACCCGCCGACTGACCGAGAGGAACGAGGCACTCCACGGTGGCGTCTGGGACAAGTCGTCGAAGGGGGCGCACGAGATGCGCGGGCGCACGCTCGGCATCGTCGGGTACGGGAACATCGGCAGCCAGCTGTCGGTCCTCGCCGAGGCCCTCGGGATGCGCGTCGTGTTCTACGACACCGCCGACAAGCTCGCGTTGGGCAACGCCCGCCGCACGGAGTCGCTCGAGGAACTGCTCGAGGTGGCGCACGTCGTCACGCTGCACGTCGACGGCCGCATCGGCAACGCCGGCTTCTTCGGGGAACGGCAGTTCGCGGCGATGCGACCGAAAGCGGTGTTCCTCAACCTCTCGCGGGGGTTCGTCGTCGACTACGCGACGCTGGCGACGCATCTCAAGAGCGGTCACCTCGCCGGCGCGGCTGTCGACGTGTTCCCGGTCGAACCGATGGCGCAGGGCGACCCGTTCGAGTCGGAGCTGCGCGGGTTGCCGAACGTCATCCTGACTCCGCACGTGGGCGGCTCGACCGAGGAGGCACAGCAGGACATCGGAGGGTTCGTGTCGGGCAAGCTGCGCGACTACGTGACGACGGGAGCCACCGCGTTGAGCGTCAACCTGCCCCAGACGACGCTGGACGAGCGCTCAGGTACTCACCGCCTGGCCCATCTGCACACCAACACCCCTGGTGTCCTCGCGACGGTCAACGGCGTCCTTGCCGAGCACGGGGTCAACGTCGAGGCGCAGGTGCTGGCGACGCGCGGGCAGCAGGGATACCTGCTCACCGACGTCGCCAGCGACTACGCGCCCGACGTCGTGCACGCGCTCCAGGCGATGACCCAGACCACCCGGCTGCGCGTCCTGTCCTGAACCCGGCCGGACTCCCGGGCCTCGCGGCTACCGGGCGGAGACCGGCTTGCGCCGCCCGAACGACTCCGCGAGCAGTCCTGTCACGACGACCGCGGCGATGGTCTCCGCGACGAGCAGGCCGATGAGCACCAGGAACTGCAGGCGACCCGCCTGCGCGGGAGACGCCCCGGCCAGCAGCAGCCCGACGTAGGCACCCGGAAGGACGACCAGTCCCACGTTGCGCGTCTGGTCCAGCGCAGGCACCAGCGCCGCGGCGGCGGCGTGGCGTGCGATGTCGGCCACTGCCTGCCGTGGCCGGGCACCGATCGCGAGCGCTGCCTCGACCAGCTCCCAGCCGGCGAGTACGTCGTCCCGCATCCGCACCGCCGCGAGCGTCGTCGCGGTCATGGAGCCCCCGATGATCTGAGCCACGAACGGCACGAGGTCCCGGGCGTCACGGGGCAGCGCCCCCGTCGCGAACACCACGATGGTCACGACCGAAGCCGCCGCCACGATGGCCCCCAGAGCACTACGAAACACTCCCGGCAGCGGCCTCAGACGGCGACTGCTCGTCCATGCCGCCACCCCCGTCATCAGCAGCAGGTACACCGGCGACAGCTGGGGCGTGACGATCACCAGCCGGATGACCACGCCCACCACCGAGAGCTGGACCACGGCGCGGACCAGGACGACGATGGCGTCGCGGCCCTGACGCAGCCGGCCGAGCCATCCGACGAGCAGCAACAGCGTGACGAGGATCGTCGTGGCCGCGGCCAGCGAGGTGAACCCACTCATGACCCGCCGAGACTAAGCCTGCAGCCAGCGGGCACCTATCAGGGCGGCGAGCTGCTCCTGCATCCACGGGCTGTAGGCCGACGGGTCGCAGGCGACCGTCGCCGGCAGGTCCGCGAAGGGCACCCAACGCAGGTCGGCGACCTCAGCAGGGTCAGGTGTCGGCGCCATGAGCAGCTCAGCGACGTACACCGGGCAGAGCTCGTTCTCCACTGTCCCGTCGCGCATCACGGCGCGGTACCGGAAGGTCGGGAGAGCGACCGTTGGTTGGCTGACGCGCGTGCCCAGCTCGTCACGCGCACGGCGGTGCACGGCGGCTTCGATCCGCTCCCCTGGCGCCGGGTGCCCGCAGAACGAGTTGGTCCAGGCGCCGGGCCAGGTGCGCTTGAGGGCGGACCGGCGGGTCAGCAACGTCCGTCCCTGCGCGTCGAACACCCAGCAGGAGAACGCCAGGTGCAGCGGCGTGCTGCTGTGGTGGACCTCGGCCTTCGGGGCCGAGCCGCACGGCCTGCCCTGCTCGTCGAGCAGCACGACCAGCTCCACGTCACAGCGGTCTGCCGGGGTCACCCCTGTGACTGTACGGCTGGTTCTCCTCCCGACGTGGCGGTCGCCCGGAGGGCAGCGCCGTGCCGACACTGCTCGGGGACGATTCGGTGCGCCGGCGGCCCTCCAGCTCCTGCAGCTCCTCGGGCGTGGGCGGCGGGACGCAGTCCTCGAAGTAGACGCGCGAGACCTTGGCGCGCAGCTGCCCGGGCGCGCCTCTCCAGCGCGACGTGCCCGGCCGGACCGGCTCGGCGGTGATCGGTCGCGGGCACTCGTAACCGGTGAGCAGGAGGCGCTCGGTGTCCGCGAGCGGCGCGAGCAGCTCGACCACTCCCCCGTTCGGCAGGCGCAGCAGGATCCCTGTCTCGCGGCCGTGCAGGACGGTCTCCCGGTCACGCCATTGCAGGCCCAGGCAGATCCGCTTGGTCACCTCGTAGGAGATCGGCGGAACGATGACGATGAGCACCCGGAAGACGTCGGTGATCGCATTGATCGAGAGGTGGAAGGCGATCGCCAGGATGTCGTTCGCACCGGCGGCCAGCAGGATGAGGTAGAAGGAGAGCGCCATGACGCCCAGACCCGTGCGAGTGGGCACGTTGTGCGGCCGGTCGAGGAGGTGGTGCTCACGCCGGTCGCCGGTGGCCCATTGCTCGATGAACGGATAGGCCCCGAGCGCGCTGAACATCAGGCCGGGGACCACCACCGCGGGGATGAGCACGTTCCAGCTCACCGTGAACCCGAAAGCGCGCGTCTCCATTCGTGGGAACAGCCGCAGCGCACCTTCGAGGAAGCCCATGTACCAGTCCGGCTGAGAGCCGGCGGAGACGGCATCGGGGACGTACGGCCCGAACAGCCAGACCGGATTGATCTGGACGAAAGCCGAGAGCAGTGCGATGACTCCCGACACGATGAAGAAGAAGCCGCCGGCCTTGGCGATGTACACCGGCATCAGCGGGTAGCCCACGACGTTGGTCTCGGTGCGCCCGGGCAGCGGGTACTGGGTGTGCTTCTGGTGCCACAGAATCATCAGGTGGGCGGTGATCAGCGCCAGCAGGATCCCGGGGATGAGCAGGACGTGGACCGTGTACAGGCGCGCCACGAGGTCCTCACCCGGGAACTGGCCACCGAAGAGGAAGAACGCGAGGTACGTGCCGACGACCGGGATGGCGAGCAGCACGCCCTCGGCGATGCGCAGGCCGGTGCCGGAGAGCAGGTCATCGGGCAGCGAGTAGCCGGCGAAGCCCTCGACGATGGCCAGAGTGAGCAGCACCGTCCCGATGACCCAGTTGACCTCACGGGGCTTGCGGAAAGCCCCCGTGAAGAACACCCGCAGCAGGTGCACGACGATCGCGGCGACGAAGATGAGAGCAGCCCAGTGGTGAACCTGGCGGATGACCAGACCACCGCGTACGTCGAAGGAGATCCTCAGCGTCGAGGCGAACGCCTCGGACATGTGCACTCCGTGCAGCGGCACGTAGCCGCCGTCGTACGTGACTTCCCTCTGGCTGGGGTGGAAGAACAAGGCGAGGAAGGTGCCCGAGAGCAGCAGCACGATGAAGCTGTACAGCGCGACCTCACCCAACATGAACGACCAGTGGTCCGGGAAGACCTTGCGAGCGTTGCGCCGGAGAGATCCGGCGACGCCGAGCCGCTCGTCGAGGGCGTTGCCCAGGCCGCCGGCCAGCCGCTCGAGGGTGCCGGCCACGGTCACATCGCCCGCGGGGGACGACCCGCGTCCCGGTGCACCGGCAGCATGCTGCCTCCAGGGTCGTGACGCGCCTTCAGGTGTTGGTGAACAGCGACCGGCGGACAGCGCGGTCGCCTCAGACGGCGAACGGGTAGGTCTCGGGTACCTCGCCCTCCTCCCAACCGGCGGTGCGCTCCAGTGGCTCGATCGCACGGGTCTCGGTGATGTGGATGACCGCGTCGAACTGGTCGGCCACGCGCGTCTGGAAGAAATGGCTCTGGCGTTCGGTCTCGGGTCGGTAGATCACCCCGATCGCTCGTTCCAGCCGAGCGGAGCGCAGCAGGTCGGCAGCTCGTGCAGCCTGGCCGAAGGCCAGCAGGAAGCTGTCCTGGCCGGCGTCGTGGAAGAGCTCCTCGACGCTGTCGGCAAGCCCTGGCCGGACCCACTTGCGTTGCGCCGGACCCCCCCAGTTGTCCGCCGCGGTGACGGTCCCCGTGTAGGTCGTGAAGCCGACGAGGCGACAGCGGCCCGGGTGCCGCTCCCGCACCAGCTGGCCGACATTGAGCTCGCCACGCGCACCCATCTCGGTGGCGCGGGCGTCCCCGACGTGCGAGTTGTGCGCCCACACCACGATCTTGGGTACGTCGCCACGCTGCCGGCCGAGGTGGGCGGCAAGCGAGTCCAGCGTGTCCACCATGTGGGTGTCCCGCAGGTTCCAGGTGTTGGCCCGACCCGTGAACATGCTCCGGTAGTACTGCTCGGCGTTCTTCACGGTGACCGCGTTCTGCTCCGCATAGAACAGCTCGTCCCCGGCCAGCAGACCGTGGCGCTCGGCGTGCTCGACTGCGTGGCGCTGCAGGTCGACCAGCTGCTCGACGGCCTCGCGCTCGCAGGACTGCCCGGCGCCGAACGCGGCCGCGAACCCGTAGGACTGGCCGGCGTCCTCGCTCTCCGCGGCGTGGTCGAAGCACGAGTACCGCTCGCGCGCCCGGGCCGCGGCCTCGGGGTCGACCCGTTCGAGGTAGGCGATGACCTCCTGGGTGGACCGGTGCAGGCTGTACAGGTCAAGGCCGTAGAAACCTGTCCCTGCCCGTGCCCGGTCCTTCCCGTCGCGCCCCACGCGCTCGTTGTGCTCGCGCAGCCACCCGACGAAGTCCAGCACGACGGTGTTGCGCCACATCCAGGTGGGGAACCGGATGAACCCGCGCAGCGCCTCCTCTGCCGTGGAGTCGTCGCTGTGGCCCCGCACGAACCGGTTCACCCGGTAGGCGTCCGGCCAGTCAGCCTCCACCGCCACCGCGGCGAACCCCTTCTCCTCGATCAGGCGCTGGGTCATCCGGGCGCGGGCGGCGTAGAACTCGTGCGTTCCGTGCGAGGCCTCGCCCAGCAGCACGAGATCGGCGTCGCCCACCAGGTCGAACAGGGACTGGTCCTCGGGCACGCCGTCCTGGACCGGCAGAGCCTCGGCCCGGACGACCGCCGCCTCCGTACGTCCTGGGGCAGTGCCAGCTGATGGCCCGACCTTGGTGGCCGCGGCGCGCAGCAGGTCGCGAACCTCCTCCTCGGTGGTCTGGGTGAAGTCCCAGTAGGACTCGCCGACTGCGAGGAACGGCGAGGGCGTCGTGGCGCATACGACGTCGTCGACCAAGGCAGAGAGCTCGCGACACGTCGGCGCGGGTGCGGCCGGCACTGCGACCACGATGCGCCGTGGCCGCCTGCGTCGCAGGGATTGGATGGCTGCCCGCATGCTGGCGCCGGTCGCGAGCCCGTCGTCGACCAGGATGACGGTCTGACCCTCGATGGCCGGCGGTGGTCGTCCGTCGCGGTAGACCTGCTCGTGACGCACCAGCTCTCGGCCCTTCTGCTCCACGGCCTGTCCTACGTCGTGGGGCGCAATGCTCAGGCCTCGGATGACGTCGTCGTCGAGCACGACCACCCCGCCGCTGGCGACCGCGCCCATGGCCAGTTCCTCCTGGCCCGGGACGCCGAGCTTGCCGACGACGACGGCGTCCAGGGGTGCGCCCAGGGCGCTCGCGACCTCGTACCCGACCGGCACGCCGCCCCGAGGGAGCGCCAGCACGAGCACGTCGTCCCGGCCGCGGTACCGCGAGAGCATCCTGGACAGCCCACGGCCGGCGTCTCGACGGTCGCGGAACAACCGGGGCCCGGTGCGCGGCGCTGACTGGGTCGCCGTACCTGTCACCATCGCCCGCGCCGTTCAACGCTCACACGCATCCACCCGCCAGGCCCGAAGGCTTGCCAGTCTGGCGACCTGCACCACCCGGGGACCTCCCACGAAGTGGGTATCTTCCCGGCCGGCGGGTGGATCGGCGGCGGGCGGCGGTCCGCACGGCCGCGGCAGGTGACACCGTCGTGCGAGCAGCCCCTACCGCGTGGGCCAACGCTGCGACCAGCGGTTCAGGGCCAGCGCAGCCACCAGGAGGAAGGTCACGCCGGCATTGACGCCGAGCTCGGTCAGCCCGAACCGGCCCTGCGCGGGGGCGCCCGGCAGGGCGAGGCGCACGACGATGGACAGGATGTGCCGGACCACGGCGATGACCGCGACGATGAGGAACGGCTCGAGCTTCAGGCGCCCACCCTGCAAGTGCGTGAGGACGGTGACGAAGACCTCCAGGATGATGAGCACCAGCAGGAGCTCCTCGAGCGCCGCGACGAACCGTTCCGGCCAGGACGCCGGGCTGAGCAGCAGGTGGGTGATGGTGCGAGCCAGTACGCCGGCGCCCAGCGCGAGGAGCACGAGCGCCACGACGTACAGCAGGGCGTACTCGGCGTAGGCCAGCATCCGCAGGAGCAGCGCATCGGGCCGTCCCCCGGTGCCCAGCCTGCGGTCTGCGGCCGTCTCGGGCGACCCTGGCCGCACCTGCGAGAGGTCTGCGACCTCCTCGGGCGAGGGAAACCCTGCCTGCGACACGGGCGCCCCCTTCTTCGTCACCATGGGTTCTCCCGCACCGTGTCGCCGCGCGCATCCCTCGAAACGCTGCACATCGGGCGGTGCCTGCTCGACACCCGACCCTCGCCCTCGCGGCGCCCACGTCGGCTCCCATGCTTCTAAGAGACAGTGCTATTGACGAAACACTGTCCTCGGTCTAGCGTCCATCTCGATGTCCTTTAGAGATGGAGGCAACCATGACCACCAGCACCCGGCCCGGTCCGGCCGCCCGGACTCTTTCCCTGACCGACCCCGCCTACCAGGCGTTCGTGCTGCTGCGCACGGCGTTCACCCTTGCGCCGATCGTTTTCGGCCTGGACAAGTTCACCGAGGTGCTCACCCACTGGGAGCGGTATCTCGCCCCCGCCCTCAATGACATCGTCCCTGGCAGCGCCCACCAGGCGATGGTGATGGTCGGCGTGGTGGAGGTCCTCGCCGGCCTGCTGGTCGCGCTGCGTCCCAGCATCGGCGGCTACGTGGTGGCGGCCTGGCTCGCCGGCATCATCGTGAACCTGGCACTGATCCCCGGTTTCTACGACATCGCACTGCGAGACTTCGGGCTGCTCGTAGCCGCGTTGGCCCTGGCCCGACTCGCCACGCTGTTTCCCGCCAGCCCTGACAGCAAGACAGCTCAGGGCCCGGCGGCATGAGCCCGTCGCCCCCTGGCCCCCGCTGGGCACGTGACGTGGTGCGGCGGTTGCGATGAGCGTGCAGCAGCTGGTGACCGGTGCCGTCCCTGACGGCGCCATGGTGGACGCGACCGCGCTATCGGCGACCGGCGGCGACGAGTCCACGGCGTCGCGCGTGGCACTGCGGGTGCTGCACGAGTCGGCCCCTGTCGACCTGGCCGCCGCCGAGGCCGCGGCGGCCGCGTTCCTCACGGCACTCGGTGTGCAGCTGGACTCGGAGAGCCTGCGGGCCACGCCTGGTCGAATGGCGCGCGCGTACGCCGAGCTGTTCGCGCCACGACCGTTCGAGCTCACGACGTTCCCCAACGACGAGGGATACGACGAGCTCGTGCTGGCCCGCGGTATCCCGGTGCACTCGGTGTGCGAGCACCACCTGCTGCCGTTCGTGGGCGTGGCGCACGTCGGATACCTGCCCGGCGGCCGGATCCTCGGCCTGTCCAAGCTGGCCCGGGTGGTCGAGATGTTCGGGCGCCGCCCGCAGGTCCAGGAGCGGCTGACCAGACAGGTCGCGGACTGGCTGCAGTCCAACCTCGCACCGCGCGGTGTCGGTGTCGTGGTGGAGGCGGAGCACCTCTGCATGACCATGCGTGGTGTCCGCGCCGGAGGTGCCAGCACCGTCACCTCGGCCGTGCACGGACGGTTGCGCGAGGACGCCCGCTCGCGCTCCGAGTTCTTCGCGTTGGCCAACGGCAGGCGTCCGGACGCGGCCGGCGGGCTCCATGGCTGATCCGCTGCCTGATCTTCGGCCTGCCCCCGCACCGACAAGGAGGGATGACCTGCGATGAACCGCATCCCCGGCTTCGTGATCGTCGGCGCCAGCCTCGCCGGTGCCACCGCCGCCCAGACCCTGCGCGACGAGGGCTTCACCGGGCAGATCGTGCTGCTGGGCGACGAACCGCACCGGCCCTATGAACGCCCACCGCTGTCCAAGGAGTACCTGCTCGGGAAGTCCGGACGGGAGAAGGTCTTCGTCCATCCCGAGAGCTGGTATGCACAGCACGACATCGACCTGCGGCTCGCTACGACGGTCACCGCTCTCGACCGCGCGTCGCAGCTGGTGACCCTCGCCGACGGGAGCCTGCTCCACTACGACGCTCTGCTGCTGGCCACCGGCTCGAGCCCGCGACGGCTGAACCTCCCGGGAGCCGACCTCGGGGGTGTCTTGTACCTGCGGCGGCTCGAGGACAGCGAGGCGCTCAAGAGCGCCTTCGCCCACTCGCCCCGAGTGGTCGTCATCGGTGGTGGCTGGATCGGTCTGGAGACCGCCGCTGCGGCGCGCACCGCAGGGCTTCAGGTCACGGTCCTCGAGCAGGGCGACCTGCCACTGCAGCGCGTGCTCGGCAACGAGGTCGCGCAGGTCTTCGCCGACCTTCACCGGCACAACGGGGTGGACCTTCGTTGCGGCGTGCACGTCACGGCCCTCACCGGCACTCACGGCCACGTGACGGCGGTCGAGCTCGCGGACGGGACCCAGGTCGAGGCCGACGTCGTCCTCGTCGGGGTAGGCATCACTCCCAACACCGGCCTCGCCGGAGCGGCCGGCCTCGCCGTCGGCAACGGCATCACCGTCGACCAGCACCTGCGGACCGCCGACCCGAATGTCTACGCCGCCGGCGACGTCGCCGACGCCTACCACCCGTCGCTGGGCAGGCAGGTCCGCGTCGAGCACTGGGCCAACGCCCGACGTCAGGGGGTCATCGCCGCCAAGTCCATGCTCGGTCAGTCCGTCGTCTATGACCGGCTGCCGTACTTCTTCACCGACCAGTACGAGCTCGGCATGGAGTACAGCGGCTACGTCGATGCCGACGGCTTCGACCAGGTGGTGTTCCGGGGCGACGTCGCAGGTCTGGAGTTCCTCGCGTTCTGGCTGGCCGACCAACGGGTGCTCGCCGGTATGAGCGTCAACGTCTGGGATGTCACCAGTGGCATCGAGCAGCTCGTCGGGTCAGGCCGCCAGGTCGACACCACCCTGTTGGCCGACCCTGCCGTGCCCATCGAGACGCTGTAGCCCGGCTGCCCTGCGGCAGTGGGGTTCACAGCGAGCTGACGGCTCCGCCCAGCAAGGTGCGTTCCGGCGCTGTTGCTGTGCTTGACAGTCCCACATCGTCTGCGTGGACGCCGAAGATCTCGCAGAGCATCAGCAGCGAGTCGCGCTGCCCTGAGGCCGCTGCCGCCCTGGCTGTGACGATGGGCAGGTGCAGGAGCTTTCCCGCGACGGCATGAGCGGCCCGCTCGAGGTCCTGCGGCTGCACGGCTGCTCCTGCCGCGGCGACCCTGACCAGTTCGGTCATGCAGGTCTGCTCCACGCGCGCTCGGATGGCGGCAATCACCGGTCCGGCCTGTCGGGCGGCGTGACCGTCGGCATACCGCTGCGCGTCAGTCTTGGCGATGACCCTGCCACGCTGCACAGCGGCGATCAGTGATGCGTCCACATTCGCGTCGTCATACATCTCTTCCAGATCGATGAGCCGGACCCCGGGCAGTGCGGCCACCTGCGGATCCACGTTGCGTGGCACGGACAGGTCCACCACCGTGAGGGGGCGCACGCGACTGACCATCGCCTGCCGAACGTGCGGCAGCGTCACGACGTGCGAGGCCGCCGAGGTGGCGCAGATGATCAGGTCGGCTTCCCGGACGGCGACGGCGAGCGCGGCGAGCGGCACGACCCTGGCCGCACCGGCGAGCTTCGCGGCCACCTGCTCGTTGCGAGCCGCGACGAGCGGCCGTCGGCCCCGCCCGACCAGATGTTCCACCGCCGAGCTCGCCATCCGCCCCGATCCGACCACCAGCACCGCGGGCTCGGCGCCGGCGGGAAACGTCTCAAGGCCCACATCGACGGCACGTTGACCCAGCGACCGTGCCCGGAGTCCCAAGGCCGTCTCGGTCCGAACCCGCGTGCTGCACCGAAGGGCTTCCGGAAATAGCCGGCCGAGTGAGGGGCCCGCCATTCCCGCGGCAGCGGCGTGCCGGAACGCGGCACGCGCCTGGCCATGGATGTCCACCTCGCCGACGACGCGGGAGTCGAGGCCTGCCGTGACCCGGAACAGATGCTCCACCACGGACCGACCGGTGCGGATCTCGGCTACTGCCTCCACCTCAGGACGTGGACGCGCGGCGTGCGAAGCGAGCACTGACAGAAGTCCCTGTGGACCGTCCGGGGCCGCGTGAGCGTAGATCTCGGTGCGGCTGCACGTCGAGAGGACCACCGCCTCGGCGCAGCCCGAGTGCCGCAGCGCTTCGAGGAACTCAGCGCGCTCGCCCGGTCGTATCGCCACTCGTTCCAGCAGAGCCAGGGACGCCCTGCGATGCGTCACGCCTATCATCGACAGTCGACGCATCGAAACCCTAACTATCCGCGGGCGAGACGCAGGACCGCCTCGCTCCGAGAGGGTCCACCAGCGACCTTGGGAAAACCTGGACTCCTGCAGCCGCCGCCATGCGCCGAACGGGCTAGTCGCGCAGCGGTGCCGTCACAGGTCGTCATCGGTGCCGTTCGTCTCGGGGGAGCGCAACAGATCGATGAGCTCCTGCTGGGAACGGATGCCAAGCTTGCGATAGACGCGAGCGAGATGGTTGCGCACGGTGCTCTGACTCAAGAACACGGATCGCGCTATCGCAGGTACCCGGTCGCCGGCGAGAAGCCGGCTCACGATCTCGAGCTCTCTGGCAGACAGCTGCGCCAAGCCAGGGACGCGCCGCAGCGCAGGCATGGCCGTCAGGTCGGCCGAAAGGTTGACGGCGTGGATGCCTCGGGCGAGCCGGGCTAGCTGCTCCTTCACCTCGGACCGTCGATCCGGGGTCTCGGAGCTCGAGGACCTCGGCATGAGCACGAACGCGCAGCTCGGCGGCGGCAGCATGGCGAGGACCAGCGCGTCACACAACAGCTGCGCTCCGGTCGTGGACCGTGCGTGGACAGTCATCGTCACGCCCGCGCGAGCGATCGTGGCCTGGGCAAGTGCGGCGAGCCACTTCGGCACGTCTTCGATCGCCACGAGAGACAGCAGAGATCGTCCAAGAATTTCTTCAGGGGGCCGGTGGAGGAGCGACTCGACATCACTGCTTATGCGATCTATCAAGAGATTCTCGTCAGCCGCCCCTATCACCGGCGGCGCCTCCGGCGAGCTGAGCATCGGTACGTCGATCAGGTTCGAGTCGGTGTCGCTCGAGATGACCGAGAGGACGAATTCCGCCGGCACGCGCTCGCCGAAGCTTCGCACCCAGACGCGGGCCGGCAGGGAGCCTCCTTCACGGCGCAGCTGCCGAGAAGTCTCATAGCCCTGCAGGCGGCCGGCGAAGATCAGGTCGAGACCGCCGGAGGGCTCGTCGAGCGTGAAATCCTCGAAGTTGCGACCTTCGACCGCTTCACCTTCCGACCCGAGCAACTCACCGGCCGCCGGGCTCGCGGCCACGATCAACTCGTCCGGGATCTGCATGAGGACGACAGCGAGCGGGCTCCTGCGGACGACGTCGAGCGCTTCCGCTCCGAGCACTGGAGCGCGCTGCGCGTCGTCGGCGTCACTGCTGTTGTCCGATGAACCCATGGCAGCCCTTATCACCCACCGCTCAGCAGAGGCTAGTCTTGCGGAACGGTCGCCGACCAGAGCTGGGGATAGGCGATGTCGCTGATCACCGCGGCGACCGATGTCCGCTGCCAGCGCAACCCTCTCGGCGTCCGGTACCCCTCCGTATTGAGAGCAGCGGCGATCGTGGTCAGCGACGCCCCCTCGCGATGCAGACTCATGACCCGGTGCCGAGCGGGCTCGTCGGTTACCCGGCCGTCCTTCTCCATCGTCGGCCGTGGCGGAGCTGCGTCTTGGGGAGAGGGCACCGTGAAGCAGCCGTCGCGCAACGCACCCAGCTCGGAGATGAGCTGTCCCGATGGCAGCGCGCCACTCCACAAGAAGCCCTGCGCCGCATCACAACCGAGCTGCTGCAGCACGGCCGCCTGCCGAACGGTCTCCACGCCCTCCGCGACGCTCCTCATGCGCATCGTGCGCGCGAGGTCGATCATGGAGGCCGCGATGGCGAGATCGTCGGCATCCTCGTCGATGCGCTCGACGAACGTGCGATCGATCTTCAGCGTGGAGACGGGCAGCCGGCCGAGGTAGGCCAATGAGCTGTACCCCGTGCCGAAGTCGTCGATCGACGATGTGACCCCGCGGTCACGAAGTCTCTGCAGCAACCCGCCGGCATGGACCGGATCGTTCATCAACACACTCTCGGTGATCTCCAGGGTGAGGCCGCCGGCGGGGACCCCGTGCGCGGCCACCGCCGAGAGCACCAGGCTCTCGAAGTCCGGATCGGCCAGGTGACCGGCGGAGATGTTGACAGCGATGTGTGGTTGCGCGCCGAGAACCTCGCGGAACTGCCGATGGTCTCGGCATGCGCGCTCGACCGCCCACCGGTCGAGCGCCGAGGCCAGCCCGGTCAGCTCGGCAACGCGCACGAACTTCGACGGTGCGACGGCTCCGCGCGTCGGGTGGTCCCACCTCGCGAGTGCCTCCAGCCCGATCACCCGACCCGTCGTGAGGTCGACGATCGGTTGGTAGTGCAGGGCAAGCTCGTCACCACGCAGCGCCTCACGCAAGTCGTAGCTGAGCTCTAGTCGGTCCGCAGACTCCTCTGCCAACGCCGTGTCGAAGACATGGGCCCGCCCACGGCCAGCAGCCTTCGCGTCGTACATCGCAGCGTCCGCGAAACGGAGCAGCTCGGACGCACGCTGCGGCGGTGAGACGGCGATCCCGATGCTCGCACTGATGCAGAAGCGCTGATGGCCGACGTCGAACGGCGCCACGAGTGCTGCCAAGAGCCGCTCGGCGAGTGCGCGCGCCTGGACCTCGTCGGTGTCTTCGCGGACCACGACGAACTCGTCGCCGCCGAACCTGGACACCGTGTCGCCCGGATGCAAGGCACTCTCCAGGCGTGCACCGACGCTGACGAGCAGCTGGTCGCCAGCGGCATGCCCCCACGTGTCGTTGACGAGCTTGAACTGGTCGAGGTCGGCGAAAAGAACCGCGATCGCGCCGGTCCCGTGGCGTGCGAGGCGACCGATGGCTTGGTCGAGTCGATCGGTCAACAAGCTGCGATTGGGCAGTCCAGTCAGCTCGTCGTGCAATGCCCGATGACGCAACGCGTCTTCGATCCGGCGGGCCTCGGTCACGTCGGCGATCATGGCCAGCGAGTCGGCTCTGCCCTCTTCGAGCAGCTGACTGACATTGAGACGCAGCATTCGTCGTGCCCCATCGGGATGCGAATAGCACAGCTCGTGCTGCTGTGCGCCAGACTCCCCGCGATGGAGAAGCCTGTCGATGACGAAGGCCGGGTCATCAGGGTCGAGAATCGTTGAGACGCTCTGTTCGTAGATCGTCTCGATCGACACACCGAGGATCTCCGCGAGCTTGTGGTTGGCGAAGAGCGTGCGACCCGACGCCTCTGCAACCCAGATGCCTTCCTGCGTGGTCTCCGCGATGGAGCGATAGCGCATCTCCGACTCGCGCAAGGCCTGCTCCGCCGCCACGCGTGCGGTCACATCGCGGCCGTTGCACACGACCCCGCCGATGTCCGGATCGTCCATGCGGTTGGTGAACGCCTGCTCCACCCAGTGCC
This sequence comes from Actinomycetota bacterium, assembly GCA_030841035.1. Taxonomy (GTDB): domain Bacteria; phylum Actinomycetota; class Actinomycetes; order JACCUZ01; family JACCUZ01; genus BP-173. Next base: position 80,526 of record JAVEDI010000118.1, on the reverse strand, counting down.
AGGCCCCTGCCGCGTCGCACATCCGGAATTCGACGGTCAGGCTGCCTCCTGGACTGAACAGGACCGCCTCGAAGGCTCGGCGGACGTCCGGTAGCTCGTCGGGATGCACGAGGTCCCAGCCGCTGCGTCCTGGCATGGATGGCGCGTCGTAGCCCAGCAGCCGAGTCACCGCGTCGGAGGCGAAGAGCAGGGCCCCGGACCGGTCCATCACCAGCACCCACTCGCTGGCTCGCAGGGCGAACGCCTCGAACTTCGCCTCTCGGCGGGCCAGTGCGGACTCCGCCCGGCGCAAGGCGCTGAGGTCCTGAAGGAATGCCGCGATCCCTTCAGGCACACCGTCTGCGCTGCGCATCAGGGCCGCGTGCACCAAGACAGGCAGCGGCGTGCCGTCCCCGTGAAGGAGGACCCGCTCCCAGGACGCGGCCTCCGCCTCGCCCACCAGGCCGACCGACAGCTGTTCGTCGGTGAGCCCGTTGTCACCCAAGTGGCTCAGCGAACGGAGCGCAACGCCTTCGAGCTGCGCACGCTCCCGGCCGAGCAGGCGGCACATGGCGTCGTTGACCTTCAGCACGATGCCGTCCAGGTCGGCGATCGCCTGGGGCATCCCTGCCTGGTCGAACCGAGCACGATAGCGGCGTTCGCTCGCCGCGAGCGCGGCGCGCGTGTGCGTCTCCAGGGTGACGTCGCGCGTGATGACGCTTACCCCGACGGCGTTTCCGCACTCATCGTGCACGGGCGCGAACTGCAGCGAAGCCACCATCAGCGAGCCGTCTTCTCGTCGCCGATGCGTAGCGAGAGCGCCGACCTGTCGCCCGGCCAGCACCGACTGGCAGGACGCCGCAAGCTCGGCCGCGTGCTCCTGCGGGACGAGAACCGCGAGATCGCGGTCGATCAGTTCTTCCGGCGTGCAGCCGAACACCCGCCCGACGGCCTGGTTGGCGCTACGGATGCGTCCGTCCGGTCCGGCCTCGATGATCGCCTGGTCGGAGCCGTCCACGATCGCCGCCAGGCGTCTCGCGCGTGCCTCGCCCTCGCGTTGTACCGAGACGTCGTAGAAGACCCCCACACAGCCGAGGACCGCATCCCCGTCGCCGCGCATCGGCGTCAGTGTCGCGGCGACGATGAAGATCCTCCCGGCCTTGTCGCGCACCCGCCAGTCGCCTGCGTACGGCTCGCCCGCGCGCACCCGTGCGGACCACTGCGCGAGGAGGTCCTCGTCACCCCCCGCCGCGACCACCTCGAACACCGGCCGGCCTGCCACCTCGGCCGCCGCGTACCCGAACAGGTCCTCAGCGGCGCGGTTCCAGTACTGGATGCGCGCCGAGATGTCCGTGCAGATGACAGCGTGGCCGACAACCGCCAACATCGACGCCGCGAGCCCCTGTGGAAGCGACCCCCCTGGGTCCTCTGCTTCCCCGTCCACATTCACTCCAAGCTCTCGCACGCGCGCTCCCTCGGGATCGTCGCGCGATTTGCTGGGCCACCGTCGTCCAGGCCCGTGGCCGGACTGTCACCTCTGGCTAGACGGCTTGTCTTTTCCTGTCTCCGGCAGCGAGCTCAGGCACAACCGGCACCGGATGCGGGGGAATGCGCGCATTGCGACCCCCCTGCTCCGCCCGAGGACTGGACTGCCTCCGCAGCAGGGTGTATCAGGGAAGGACCGCTCCAACGTGCCCTAGTCAAGCGAGGTGGGTCCCGGTGACTGCACAGGACAACGCACAGCTCATCCGGAGAGGATACGAAGCCTTCGACAAGGGGGACATTCCGGCCGTCGTCGCCATCTTCGACGATGACATCAGCTGGCACATCCCGGGCCGCAGCCCGCTCGCCGGCGACTACAGCGGTCCTGAGGGAGTGCTTGGCTTCTTCGGTCAGCTGCAGGAGCGCAGTGGAGGCAGCTTCCGCTTGGAGCTGCACGACCTGCTGGCTTCAGACGACCACGTCGTGGCCCTGGCCACCGAGATGGGCACTCGCGGCGACAAGTCGTTGAGCGCCCAGACCGTCCACGTCTGGCACGTCCGCGAAGGCAAGGCGACCGAGTTCTGGGGGCTCGCCGCTGACACCTACGCCCTGGATGAGTTCTGGTCCTGAGGCCCGGGTGCGCAGGTCAGTGCTGATGCGCAGCGCCGCCGGGCGAGTCGCCCGAGGTCCCCTCGCCACCGGCGCCGGGTCGGGCAACTGCCCCGAGCCGGACGAGGACCTGCCGGCCGTTGTCGTCGTACTGCAGCCATAGCCGCTTGCCGTTGATGGCTGTCACGAAGTTCACGGCACCCTCGACCGAACCGCCGCGCTCGAGAACCCCCGAGCTCAGGCTGGTGCCCAGCGCAGCGATCGGGGCACCCGTGGGGACGGTCCTGCCCGAGAGCAGCTGGAACTGGTCGGCCGCGTAGTGCAGGCGGCTCGCGCGCTTGTTGACGAGGGTGACGGTGACAGCGATCTCGACCTTGTCGTCGGCCACCAGGTTCTGCACGCCGTGGGACATGCCGCCGAGTGCCGACGAGGAGAGGCCGTTGAGCACCTCGGACTGGTGGACCGCCAGCGACCCGAAGCTGGTGGAGACGCTGCCCTCGATCTGGCCGGCGGGGTCGTTGCTGGTCCGCAGCAGCGAGGCGGCGGTGACGCCACCGACGGTCGCCAGGAGTGCGACTACGGCGACGAAGACGACCCACCTGGCCGAGAGGCGTCGCTGTGAGAAGGGCTCAGCGACGCGCCTGCCCGGAGCGGTGATCGTTGCGGCCATCGTGGTCTCCTCAGTGATGCGGTGAGTCTGTCGGGGGCACCTCTCGACAATCTGCCGATATGCCCTAGGGTCGGGCGATCCGCCAGGGACCGCGGACGTCGCGTGTCTGCTCGAAGGTGACCTTGGTCGGCACGAGGTCGTCAGAGGTCACGAAGGTCACCCAGCCGTCCTGACACCCGGTCGCGGTGGAGCTGTTGTCGAACGTCGGACGCGGGAACTCAGGGTGGAGCACCTTGCTGACCTGGGCCGTCCGTCCGTCGTCGTCGCCGAGCACCCAGGCCGGGAAACCGAGAACGACGGGCTTGCTGCGGCACACCTGGACGTGTGCGCTGGTCCAGTGGCTGGCCGGGGCCCTCGGCGGCACCGCGGGAGCCACGTGGTCACGCACGGCCAGGACCGTCACGCGGGCGCGTACGTCGCCGCGGCCCGGACCGAAGGCGCTGGCCACCATGACGTCCTGGCCCTGGCCCAGCGCGACAGGCGCCGGCGAGCTGCTGACGACGACGGCCGAGCGGGTCGGCGTCTGGCCGTCCCCCTGCTGACATCCGGTGAGGACCACCGCACCGACCAGCGTCACGGCGAGGACGCGGGTGGCGGCGCGCAACGCAGCCCCGCAGCGTCGTCGGTTCATGAGTTTCTCTCCTCGTGCGTCGTGGGCGGGAGCCCTGGACCTGTCGGTCCGGCGCTCCCGCCCACTCGCGGTGTGGTCAGCCCAGCCAGACTGCTACGGCGGCTGCCGTGCCTGTCGTGTCGATTGTCCGGGCCGGGCCGGTGTAGTAGAGGGCGTTTCGTCCAATCTGTGTGATCTGGTCGCTGTCCGCAGGCGAGGTCCGCCTACGCCCTCGGTCTAGTTGAGGCACTTGATCTCCTTCGCGGCCGGGCAGCTCTGCGGCAGCACTCGCTGCAGTCCCCACACGCCGTTCTGGGTGAACGGTCGCCGCAGGTCGCCGTAGAAGAAGTCGCCGGTGCTGTGGTTCCAGCCGCCTGCATCTCCCTCGATCTCGGCGTCGAAGGACTCCCAGGGCGCGATCGACTGGTTGCTCGTGTACTCGCTGTCGCTCACGAACGGGTCGCGTTCCCAGGTCATGCCGCCGAGGCTGAACACGTGAGCCTGCTCGCTGCCCGGTGCCACGACCTGGTGGACGACCACCGGGTCGCCGGCGTAGGACGTCAGTACCGGCGTGCCAGGGTTGCTGACCGCGAAGGAGGTCGCGCCGTCCCCCACGGGGGCGGTCCGGTAGTTGATGCCGGTGCTGCCCACGACGGCGTTGGTCGGGTACGGCATGAAGTCCTGACCCAGCTTCGGGTCGTCGTCGGCGAGGATCGTCGTGAAGTCGCGGTAGCTCTTGCCACCGGGGACCGTGACGTCCACCGCGACTCCGCGGTCCGTTCCCTTGCCGGTGACCGGGTCGGAGAACGTCGCATCCTCCGGGCCCACCACGATGGCTGCGTAGAGGCCCAGCTTCGTGCCGGTCGCATCGGGAGCGCCGGTGTCGGAGACGACCGACGTGCCGATCTCCTCCTTGTCCGCGTAGAAGCGGTATGTGGCCTTGCCGCCACCCGCGGCCGCCGTCTGCTCGGTGCTGAAGCCGACGTTGACGCCCGACGAGGAGGACGTGCGGAGCAGCTTGCCGGCCGAGAACGACGCTCGCGGTGTGTCCAGCGGCAACCCGGTCGGGCTGAGCGCAGGGATGCGGTCGTTGCGGAAGTTGATGACGACACAGTGGCCAGCTGCCACGTGCAGGACAAGCGGAGCCGGCTTGAGCGACCGCTTCGCGACGGCCGCTACGTCAGCGGTGTCGACGAAGGCAGCCCGCGCGGTTCCGTTGCCGCTGGGCAGGTCCACGGCGCTCACGTTGAACGTGTCGGGCTTGGCGCCAGCCGCGGCGGGGCAAGGGTCACCCGCGTCGACGGTCGGTGGGGGGGCCTGACCGGTCTGCACGAAGGGCGTCGCCGGCAGCTCCGGGGAGACCCTGCCGGGCAACGGCTTCAGGCTGCTGTCACTTCCGTTGAGCACCCGCAGGATGCCCCATGCTCCCTGCGCTGTCCGGCGAGCATCACCGTTGAAGTACAGGTAGTCGCCAGGCTGCTGGGTCGTACCGGGGCCACCATCGAGGACGACGGTGAACTTCTCGCTCATCCCGTTGTGGATGGTGTCGATCAGCGTGCCCTCAGGGCTGCCCTTCGAGTCCGTGTAGCGGAACTCGTTGAGGAAGCGCTGGCCGGTGAAGTGCAAGGTGTCCATCGAAGGGCCGACGTTGATGCTGCGGACCACGACAGGGTCGCCCGCATAGGCGCGCGGCATGGGGGTCACCGGGTCGCCGTACTTGAACGACGAGAAGCGGTTCGCGGCGTCCGGCCGGTCCACGAAGGGCTCGGCCTTCAGGTTGAGCGTCGAGTAGTCGCTCTTGTCGTTGTCGTCGATCGTCCACAGCGCCAGCTCGCGGAAGCTGCCCACACCTGCCGCGACCGGCGTGTACAGCGGGTCGCTGGGGTTGACGTGGATGTCGGCGATGGTTCCGGAGTCGATCTTTGCGCCGGTCTTCGGGTCGTGGTACGTCGACCCAGCAGGCTCGACGATGAGCTGTCCCACCAGACCGTGGCCCCAACCGTGGATGCCGTCGACGTGGTCGTGCCAGAAGATGTTGTCCAGCAGCACGTCGGCGTACCACTCGTACTGGATGAACTCGATGCCTGCCGACTCCCCGACGGCGTGCACGCCGGTCGCCGGGTTGTCGGTGCACGTCGCCGCGGTCGGGTTCTCGCAGAGCTTGTCGCCGGGCTCGAGGGGGCCGGGCCCGAGCGGGTCCACGGTGACGGTGCCTGCTCCGGTGCGGGCGTCGGTGACCGTGACCGTCTTGATCTGACGGATCTCGATGCCGTTGGTGCCCTCACCGAACGCGATGAACGGGTGCGAGACATTGCCATTGGCGTCGGTGCGCTGGAACTTGCGCACGTCGGACAGGGACACGACGGTGTCACCCTTGACGGTGGCCTTGGTCAGCGTCGGGTCCGCATCGAGCGCCGAAGCCTTCTTCGGGTCCTGCTTGTAGGGCCGCACCGAGTGCTCAAACGCGAAGCCGGTGCTGACGCCATCCGATCCCTGCACGTCGAACTGCACGTGGTGGATGTGGATGGTCGACTTCGACCACGAGTCGAACGCTTCCGTGTCGGGCATCTCGTTGGTCAGCGTGACCCGGTCACAGTCACCGACGTTGTTGCGGATCGCTAGTGGCGCCGCCTCCGCCGGCTTGCTGTGTACGGCGTCCTGCGTGCCGGCCAGGACGAACAGCTTGCCTTCAGGGTCGGTCACCGTCTTGCTGCGTTGCACCGGCGTACCGAACGCCGTGATGTTGAAGTGCCGGATCGGTGTCGGTTCGCCGTTGGCGGTCGTGCGTGGGCACAGGCCGTCGGGCCGCGCCGCGAACGGGTTGACCTTGCCCTGTGTCGGAGCTGTGTCGCCCATCTCCCCGAGGAACGGCGAACCGGTGTGGCCGTTGCCGGCGAAGGGTGGGCGGGTGCCGGCGTGCGTCCGCAGCAGCGGGTAGGCCGGGCGTCCGGTGATGGGGTTGAACAGCAGACGAGGTCTCTTCAGGCCGTCCGTGCTCAGGGCGCGTTGGTTGCCCTGCCCGTCGACGAGGTCGATCGGGAGCAGGCCGGGGTGCCCGGCGACCTCGGTGCGCAGGTCGGGGAAGAGGCTCGGGGACGCGGTGTCCTCGGGCTCGCCGTAGTAGACGGGCTTGGCGCTGGTGTTGTCGATCTTCCAGTTCCAGACCGACGGGTCCTGGGTGTTGGCCTTGCGGTCACCCGCCGGAGGCAGCTGCGGCCGGATCCAGTCGTCCAGCTTCTGCGGCGTGTCGAGGACGGTGCCGTCCGGCATCTTCTTGCCGAGCAGCTCGGTGGAGTCGACAGCCTCGGGGTGGGAGACGCGGTCGGGCAGGGACACGAGGGCGTCCTGGCCGAGCGACTGCGGCTGCAGGGTGTCGTAGACCCTCCAGAAGCTCCACATGCCCGAGACGTAGTGCTTGGCGATGTGGCAGTGGAAGAGCAGGTCGCCCACGCTGTGCTGGACGCCGCCTGCGCCGCCTTCGAGCTCCAGGTTGTAGGACTCACCCGGGCCGATCGACTGCGCGTCGAGCCGGTTGGACGGTGAGTCGACTGCCTTGGGGTGCTTGTCCAGCCGCGTGTCGGCGTAGTGGTTCGTGGTGTCGGCCACCGGGCTGTAGCGCCAGCGGTCGCCGCCTCCGTGCAGGTGGTAGACGTGGAACTTCTCGCCACCGGCGTGGACCAGACGGAACTTCGTCGGGTCACCGATGTAGCCACGCGGCATCGGGGTCGACGGGTCGCCGAACGTGTACGACGAGTACGAGTGCGACTTCTCCCGGCCCGCCGTGAGCAGCCGGTTGCGGAACGGCTCCGAACGATAGTTCAGCGCGAAGGCGCCGGGACGGTAGCTGCCGGTCACCGAGTCGACCTGGGGAGCCGCCTGGCCGTTCTTCGTGTAGATGGTCTCGTTGTCGTTGCCGATCTCGTGGTGCAGCTTGACCGCCTCGCGGAAGGACGCAGGCGCAGGCTTGGAGCTGTCGACCGCCCCGGGCTTGATGATCGCCTCCCAGCCGGAGAGCAGCGGCTTGTCCTGCGTGGACGCATCGAGGTACGTGGAGTCCTGCGGCTCGACGGTCAGCGCACCGAAGAGCCCGTGGTTCACGGCTGCCCGGTAGCCCGGACCCGGGTGCACGTAGTGCGAGCCTTCCAGGTTGGCGTTCTTGGGGATCCAGAACCGGTAGGTGGTCGTGCCGGTGGCGATCGAGGAGGACTTGTTGCCGCCGACGGCGTCACCGGAGGAGGTGACGTCGAAGGCCAGCCCGTCGATGTGCATGCCGAAGCTGCCACCGCTGGCCGAGTTGGTGAAGTTGATCGTGACGCAGTCGCCCTCGTTCGCCCGGATGGACATCGGCTGGATCGGGTCGTCGCGAAGGCCGATGGACACCTTCTGCGACTTCTCCTCGGCGCGCACCGCGTCCAGCGCGGTGCGCGGCTTGCTCTCGCCCGGAACCGTGAGCATGTTGGGGGCGCCGTCCACCGCCGTGGCGAGGTACATCTTGCCCTTGGGGTCGTTGTCGCCGTAACGGTTCAACGGGATCTTCACGTCGAGGGCCGTCACGTCGAAGGTCTTCTGGTGGGCCGAGGACAGGCCCGCGGGGCAGGGGGCCCCGGCGTCGTCGGACGCGCTGGCCGGGCCGGCGAGGAACGGTGCCAGCCCCAGCGAGGTGACGGCCAACGCGCTCGCGGACAACCGGGCCACCATGCGCCGCCCGGGCAGCACCGACCGCCAGGTCAAGCGGCGCCACGGCGCCGCGGAGACAGCTGCCAGCAGCATCGCTGCGGGCACCGCCACCGCGAGACCCAGGACCAGGTCACGCGTGACATGTGCGGCGAACGGGAGGTCGGTGTGCGCGGCCGTGCCGAACAGCGCTGCGCTCACCGGAGTCGCCAACGCGAACGTGAGCGAGGTGCCCACGGCCACCGACAGCACAGCGGAGACCCGACTGCGGTCCTGCCCCAGCAGCCGGTCGGACAGGGCCACCGCGAGCCGGGCCAGCAGGAGGGCGACGGGCAGAGCCTGCGTCGTCTCGTGCAGCCACTGGTTCAGCAGGGAGCCGTGGGCGTGGCCGCCGATCAGCGAGTGCAGCCAGACCATCCAGAGGCCGACCACGTAGAACAGCACCACCGAGGCGGCGTGCACCTCGGATACGGAGGCCCGCGGTGCGCGCAGCCGCGGTGGCGTGACGTGGTCGGCAACAGACATGGCGGTCTCCTTGATCGGGTACGACGCCGAACTGTCTGATCCGGCCCTTGGGGAAACCTCACGGCGTTCACCCCCAGATTTGGGGGTCGCGCCCCGCCTTCCTGCGGGGGGACCAAGGTCGAGGATCACCCCTTTTGTCCTACTGCGGGCGGGTTGCCCGGGAGAGGCCTCGCGGCCCCCCGCGACGTCGGCGCGTCCGAGGTCTCGACCGATCCACGACCTTGGTCGTGTGAGCCGGGCGACCTTGTCCTCATCAGGTCGCTCAGCCCGCCCCCCGCAGGTGGGTCAGCCCGTCCCCGCAGCCGGCACACCGACCGACGCCGCAGGCCCCTCGCCGCGCGAGGGGGCCTGCGGGTTGCTCGGTGCATCCGGCAGTCGCGTACTCGGCAGTCGCGTACTCGGCGGTCGCGTCGTCGCAGTCACCGGGGCGAGATCGCGTCCAGCCCCATCTCGCGGGCGCGCATGGCCGCCGTCATCCTGTCCGGCACACCGAGCGCCAGGTAGATGCGGGTGAGATGACCCTTGACCGTTGCCTCGCTGATGCCGAGCAGGTCACCGATCCGGCGGTTCGACAGGCCGCCCGCCAGGGCAGCAAGCACGTCGCGCTCCCGGTTGGTCAGCGCATCCAGCGGCGCCCTGTCCACCCGTGCCTGCAGCAGTGCGGAGGCCGCGACAGGAGCCAGCGGCGCCTCGCCGGCCACCGCTGCCCGGACGGCGCGCACCAGCTCGTCGGGGTCGCTCTCCTTCAGCAGGTAGCCACACGCGCCCGCGTCGAGCATCGCCAGGACCCGCTTGCGGTCGGAGTAGGAGGTCAGGCCCACGATGCGGGTCCCCGGCCACCGGGACATGATCGCCCGAGTCGCCTCGACACCGTCCATCACCGGCATGGCGAGGTCCATGAGCACGACGTCGGGCACCGCGTGGCTCATCTGGGCCACGGCATCGGCTCCGTCACTGGCCTCGGCCACGACCTCGATATCGGAGACGGTGCTGAAGAGTTGGGTGAGGCCCGTGCGTACGATGGCATGGTCGTCGACCAGCATGACGGTGATCATGGCGTCGGCAGCTCGAGGAGGAACACGGTCCCGCCGTCGGGCGGTGAGGACAGCGAGAGTCGCCCACCGGCGTCGGCTGCCATCTCGCCGAGCAGCCGAAGGCCGAAGTGATGCTCACCGTCCGGGAAGCGCTGAGCACGCGGCAGCCCGACCCCGTCGTCCTGCACGACCAGTCTGATCCACCCGCGGCCCTTCTCGAGTCGGACCTGGACCTGCTGGGCGCGGGAGTGGGCCACGACGTTGTGCAGTGCCTCACGCGCTGCGCGGTAGATGGCACCGGCGATCTCGTCCTCGGCGTCGATGACCGTGGAAGCCTCCAGCCGCGCCTCGATGCCTCGACTGGCGACCTCTTGGAGCAGCTCGTCGACCGCCGCTCGCAGGCCCACTTCGTGCAGGGTCGGCGGATAGATGTCCGCGATCAGCGTTCGCAGCTCGGACAGGTTGCCGCGGGTGGTCCGCGCGGCACTGCGGATCTGGTCCACGCATCCTTCCTTCTCACCGGTACTGAGTCGCTCGCCGACCGCGGCGAGGGAGTACGACACGCCCGCCAGCGACTGGACCACACCGTCGTGCAGGTCGCGGGCGATCCGGCGTCGCTCCTGGTCGCGAGCCTCGAGGGTGTACAGGTGCAGGGCCTCCCGCTCCCGCTGCCCCTGGCGGATCCGTCGGACCAGCCGCCACGCGAGCGGCAGCTGAAGGGCCTCGAGCGCCAGCAGGGCAGGAAGGAAGGCAGGCATCACCGATCGGCCGACGTTGCGCGCCGAGGTCTCGATCTTGTCGCCGGGCAGGTACATCTCGAAGAGCAGCGGAGTGCCGTTGTGGGTGTGCAGGCGCGTGTAGACCTGCAACAGCTGTGTGTCCCCGCCCGGCAGTCGCTCGAACTCGTTCTCCGCAGCATCCAGGTGGGACAGGTCGGCGCTCACCTGCCCGGTGCGCAGGGTGCGGATGTCCTCGGCGTCCAGCGGGAAGACCCTGCCCACGAGGCGGGAGTCGTCGGAGTAGACGATGCGCCCGTCGGCGTTCCACAGCTTCACGCGCACCACACGGCGCGAGAGCAGGCGGTCACGAACGGCCTCGTCCAGGCTGGCCACCGCGGCGGGGTCACCGGCGAGGAGGCCGTCGGTGAGCAAGGGCTGGACGACGATCTCGCCCTCTGCCGACGTGAGCTCCGCGGCCTGCAGCAGCGCCTCGTGCTCGGTGGCCGAACGCAGCGAGCCGAGCCCCAGGATGGCCAGGACAATCAGCGCGACGAGCCCGGCGGCGGAGAACTGCGCGAGCGCCAGACCGCTGGAGATCGGCCGTGGGGAGCGACGCGGCCCGACGCGCCGGCGCCGGCGTCGACGTACGTCGGGTGCGGGCGCGCGCACCGGTGAGGGTGGCTCGTCGACCAGCACCGCATTCGCCACCGTGGTCCCCCAGGTCGGTGCCTGGAACACATTGCCCCAGCGCCCATCGGCACCCTGTCCGGCGGACCCCACGAAAACCTGACATGTATCGGTGGGACGTTCGTGTCAGGCAGTGGCCGGCTGCCTACCTGCTGTCACGACAGGCCCGGCCGGGTGACCGCCGGCCCCCGCTCGGGGCGCTCCCGGCGGCTGACATGATTCGCCCCGGTACCCGATGCATCCGACTCGTTCAGACAGGACGGTCTCCGTGAGCCATCCGCACCCCGAGCTTGGCTCGCCACCTCCGCTGCCCGAGGGCGGACTCCGGGTCGTGCCGCTCGGAGGGCTGGGCGAGATCGGGCGCAACATGACCGTCTTCGAGCACGCCGGACGGCTGCTCGTGGTCGACTGCGGCGTCCTCTTCCCGGAGGAGACCCAGCCCGGCGTCGATGTGATCCTGCCCGACTTCACCTGGATCCGGGACCGCCTGGACAAGGTCGAGGCCATCGTGCTCACGCACGGGCACGAGGACCACATCGGCGGCGTCCCCTACCTGCTGCGGGAGCGCCCGGACATCCCGCTGGTGGGGTCCAAGCTGACCTTGGCGTTCATCGAGGCCAAGCTCAAGGAACACCGCATCCTCCCCACGACGATCGAGGTGGCCGAGGGACGGCGCGAGCGCCTCGGGGTGTTCGACTGCGAGTTCCTCGCCGTCAACCACTCCATCCCCGACGGTCTGGCGGTCGCCATCCGGACCGCGGCGGGGCTGGTGCTGCACACCGGCGACTTCAAGATGGACCAGTTCCCGCTCGACGAGCGCATCACCGACCTGCGGGCCTTCGCCCGCCTCGGCGAGGAGGGCGTCGACCTGTTCCTGGTCGACTCGACCAACGCGGAGGTCCCCGGGTTCACGACGGCCGAGCGCGACCTGGCACCGGCCATCGAGGAGGTGTTCCGCACGGCTCCGCGGCGCATCATCGTCTCCAGCTTCGCCAGCCACGTGCACCGCATCCAGCAGGTCCTCGACGCGGCGCAGCACCACGGCCGCAAGGTCGCCTTCGTGGGCCGTTCGATGGTGCGAAACATGGGCATCGCCCGCGACCTGGGCTACCTGAAGATCCCCGACGGCCTGGTCGTCGACCTCAAGGTGCTCGAGAAGCTCGCGGACCAGAAGGTGACCCTGATCTGCACCGGCTCGCAGGGGGAGCCGATGGCGGCCCTGTCGCGGATGGCCAACCGGGACCACATGATCCGCATCGGGAAGGGTGACACCGTGCTGCTCGCCAGCTCGCTCATCCCGGGCAACGAGAACGCGATCTACCGGGTCATCAACGCGCTGACCCGCTGGGGAGCCAACGTCGTCCACAAGGGCAACGCGAAGGTCCACGTCTCCGGCCACGCCAGCGCGGGAGAGCTCGTCTACTGCTACAACATCGTGCGCCCCTCCAACGTCATGCCGGTCCACGGTGAGTGGCGTCACCTGACCGCCAACGGTGCACTGGCCGTCCGCACGGGCGTGCCTGCCGACAACGTCGTCCTCGCCGAGGACGGGGTCGTGGTCGACCTCGTCGACGGGAAGGCCACGGTCACCGGCAAGGTGCCGGCCGGCTACGTCTACGTGGACGGCATGACCGTGGGCGGCGCGACCGAGGCGTCGCTGAAGGACCGGCGCACGCTGGCGGAAGAGGGATTCATCACCATCGTGGCCCTGGTCGACGCGGACACGGGCGAGCTGGCCGAGCCGCCGGACTTCCTCGCGCGCGGCTTCGTGCACGACGAGTCGACGTTCGACGCGGTGGTGCCGCTCATCGAGAAGGCCCTGGCGAAGGCCGCCCAGGAGGGGATCGGTGAGCGGCACCAGCTCGAGCAGCTGATCCATCGCACGGTCAGCCGCTGGGCGCGCGACACCTACCGACGCAGCCCGGTCATCCTGCCGATCATCATCGACGCCTGAGAGCGCGTGGGCGCGCCACTTCCGGCCCGCGCCTGCGCGTCGGTCAGCCCCGCGTGATGCGCCTTCTGAGCTGTTGCCAGCGCCGGCGCGCGCGGTCGGCCAGCGCGGCGGCGAGGATGCCGACGGCCCTCGGCGGCTGCGGCCCGACGAGTGGTTCGCCGCCGGATGCGGCCTGGTCGAGGGCTCGCGCGAAGTCCTCGAACATCCGCCGACTCACGTCACCGGCGAGCGAGCGACCGAAGCCGGCGATCCGGCCGGTGAGGAACACGTCAGCCTCGGCATGCAGCGCGGCGCACGCCCCGGACGGTCGTGCGGACAGCACGATGCGTGCCTGTGCGCCACCGCCTCCGCTGTCTTGTCCCTGGGCGGCCACGACGAGCCGCTCGGCCGACTGCTCGGCCACGTGTGCGAGGCCGTCGAAGGACAGCCGCACGGGCCCCAGGGCGACACGAGCCCGACCGCGGTACCAACCGCCGCCGACCTCGTCGGTGAGCTCGGCACCGGGCAGGCAGCGAGCCAGCAGCCGGACGTCGTCGAACACCCGGGCGACCTCCTGCGGGCTCGAGGTGAGCTCGCTGGTGACCGCGATGCGGATCGTGGGCTCTCCCGTGGGCAGGGTGATCTCCCGGGGGTGCCCAGCCGGGTTAGTCTCGGGCCGCGTGTCCGTGGCGACGACACCGGTTCCCGAGGACACTGCCGGCGTGCGGCCCACCATCGTCCGGTGTCCGCAGTTGCCCGGGCCCGGGATCCCGTCGGGATGCGCCTCCGCCACATCGGCGACTGCCTCGAGGATGTTGCGGTAACCCGTGCAGCGGCACAGCACGCCCGACAGCTCGGTGGGCAGGTCCTCGCGGCACACGTGCGGTTGGTGCCGGAGCAGGTCGTAGGAGCTCATCAGGAAGCCGGGCGTGCAGAAACCGCACTGCAGGCCGTGGTGGCGACCGAAGGACTCCTGCAGGGGATGCAGGTCGTCCTGCCTGCCCAGCCCCTCCACGGTCGTGACCTGCGCCCCCTCGATCTGGACCGCGAACAGCAGGCAGGCCCGCGCCGCCTCGCCGTCGACGAGGACCGTGCACATGCCGCAGATGCCGTGCTCGCAACCGACGTGGGTGCCGGTCAGGCCCAGGTGGTCGCGGATCGCGTCGGACAGCGTCACCCGGGCGGGCAACGAGAGGGTGACCGGGTTGCCGTTGACCGTCATCCTCACCTCGGCCGGCTGATCCGCCTCGGTGCGCGGGCAGCTGTGGGGCACGGTCATGACGCGGACACCTCCGAGGCGGACGTGGACGTGAGGTAGGCCCGGCTCACCTCGCGGGCGAGCAGGCCGGCGACCAGCCGGCGGCGGTACGCCGTGCTGGCGTGGCCGTCACCGCTCGTGTCGACGACGTCGGCAGCGACCTCGTCGGCGCGCTCGGCGAGGCCCCGGCGCAGCTGCGACCCGGTGGGCGACGGCCCCACCTCCGCCAGCGCCGCACGCAGCTGCGCGGTGACGTCGGCGGTGACCGGCTGGTCGGAGATGCCGAAGCAGGTGACGCGCGCCTGCAGGGCGTCCCCCGTCGTCCGGACCCGCACCGCCGCCCCGGCAAGTGCGAAGTCGCCGTGCCGACGGGCGAACTCGCCGAAGCCGAACCCCTCGCCCGGCCCGGCCACCGGGAAGAGCACCTCGGTGAGCAGCTCGTCCGGCTCGATCACGGTCGTCAGGGCGCCGGTGAAGAACTCGGCGGCAGCGATCTGCCGCTGCCCGCGCGTACTGGTCAGCAGCATCGTGGCGTCCAGGCACGAGGCGACGGCCGGCAGCTCGGCTGCCGGGTCGGCGTGCGCGATGCTTCCGCAGACCGTGCCGCGACTGCGGATCTCCCGGTGACCGATCCAGGGCAGCGCCAGCCGCAGCAGGGGCACCGATGCGGACAGGTCGTCGCGCTGCAGCCGACGCTGGCGCACCGTGGCGCCGACCCGGATGCTCCCGTTGTCCCGCGACAGCCGGTCCAGCTCCGGCACGGCGTTGATGTCGACGAGGGTGGACGGACGGCCCAGCCGCATCGCCAGCACGGGCACCAGCGACTGGCCGCCGGCCAGCACCTTGGCACCGTCGCGAGCGAGCTCGGCGACGACATCCTGAACCGTGCCAGGGCGCACGTAGGCGAACGGGGCAGCCTTCATCCGGTGCTCACCGGCCGCGGAACTTCGGTGCGCGCTTCTCGCCGAACGCCGCGACACCCTCGGCGAAGTCGTGGCTGGCCCGCAGCATCGCGTACGCCTTGCGTTCCAGCTCGATTCCGGTGTACAGCGGTCCGTCGACGCCGCGGTCGAGCACCTCCTTCGCGGTCCGCAGAGCGATCGGCGAGTAGCCGAGCAGCATGTCGACGACCTCGTCGACCTTCTTGTCGAGCCCTTCACCGTCGGCACAGCTGTGCGCGGTCAGACCCCAGTCGAGCGCCTGCTGCCCGGTGATCCGCTCGCCGGTGAGGATGTGGTACTTCGCGCGGGACAGCCCGATCAGCCGCGCCAGCCGCTGGGTGCCTCCGCTGCCGGGGATCATCCCGAGCTTCATCTCGGGCAGCGCGAACCGCGACCGGTCGGTGGCGATCCGGATGTCCGCGGACAGTGCGAGCTCGAGCCCCACGCCGAAGCAGTAGCCGTCGATGGCGACGACCACCGGCTTGGGGCTGCGGGCCGGTGCGGTGATGTTCTGGCCGAGATCGGTCAGGTCGACGGCTTCGACCTCCATGAACCCGGCGATGTCGCCCCCGGAGGTGAAGTGCTCGCCCTCGGCGCGGATGACGACGACGTGCACGTTCGCGTCGGCGTCGATCTCCGTGAATCGATCCTGCATCGCCTGGCGCATCCCCATCGTGATGATGTTGTAGCGACCGTGGTCGATGGTGAGGGTGGCCACCCGGCCGTCGTGGCTGTGGTCGAGCCGGATGTCTCCTCCGGTGAGCGGCATGCTCAGTCTCCGTTCGTCGCGTTGAGCAGCTGGTGCAGGACGTTCCCATGCAGTGGCAGCGAGGTGATCTGGACGCCTTCGGGTGCCAGCGCGTCGGCCACCGCGTTCGCGATCGCCACCGGCAGGCTCATCGAGCTGCCCTCGCCGCAGCCCTTGGCCCCGAGCCGGGTCAGCGGCGACGGCGTCTCCTGGTGGGCGCTGGTGAGAGGGAAGCAGGCCTCGGCAGCGGTAGGGCACAGATAGTCCATGAACGTGCCCGCGGTCGGCTGCCCCGAGTCCGAGTAGGACATCTCCTCGAACATCGCGCCGCCGAGCGCTTGGACCATCGCCCCGTGTACCTGGCCCTCCAGGAGGGTCTCGTTCAGGATCGTTCCGGCGTCGTGGACGCTGGAGACCGACTCGATGCGCACCTGCAGCGTCTGCTTGTCGATGCGTACGACGACCACGTCCGCGACGAACCCGTAGCAGAGGCTGGAGTTGATCTGGTCGGTCAGCGACGCGGCCTTGGACTGCGGAGGGCTGAACGCGGCCTCCTCGTAGAGGCGCGCCGAGCAGCCGTCGGGCAACGATCCCGGGTCCCAGTGCACGAGACCGGCCGCGTGCCGGAACGCGACCGCCCGTTCATGGTCGTCGGACACCCGGACCATGCCGTCGGCCAGCTCGAGGGCTGCCGGCTCCACCTGGAGCAGCACCGATGCGGCCACCTTGATGGTGTCGGCGAGCCGGTCGCATGCCTCGAGCAGTGCGCTCGTCAGCAGCGGCGCGAACCGCGACGAGTAGCTGCCCGAGCTGATCGTCCACGGCGTGGTGGCGGTGTCCATCTCGACGCGCGGTCGCACCTGCTCCACCGGGAGCCCGAGGTGCCGGGCGACCACGTCGCGGGCGACGGTGGCATGGCCCTGTCCCTGCGGGACGCTCCCGAGCAGCACCGAGACGATGCCTTGCGGGTCGACGCTGACCCGGACGTGCTCGGTCGATCCGGACTTGCCACGTCGAGCCGTCCGGTCCTGCACCGGCGTCGCCAGGCCGACGTACCCGATGTTCGTCGCCGACGGGTCGACGATGGTGGCCAGTCCGATCCCCATCCACTCGCCGTTGTCGCGGGAGATGCGCTGCTCCTTGCGGAGCTGCTCGTAGCCGGCGTTGTCCAGCGCGAGCTCCAGCGCGCGGTGGTAGTCACCGGAGTCGTAGATGCCGCCGCTCGGGGTGGCGTAGGGGAACGCGTCGGAGGTCACCATGTTGCGACGACGTACGTCGGCGGGGTCGATGCCCCTCGACGTCGCGATGTCGTCCATCAGCCGCTCGAGCCCGAAGTACAGCTGTTGGCCGCCGAAGCCGCGGTTGAGCCCGGTAGGCGACTTGTTGGTGACGACGGCGCGCGCCCGGATCGCGACGGCGTCGATGCGATAGGCACCGGTGATGTTCCCGAAGCAGCGGTACAGGGTGCTGGGCTCCGGGGGCCGGAGGTAGGCGCCAACGTTGTCGACCAGGTCGACCCGCAACGCGCTCACCACACCGTCGTCGTCCACGGCGGCCTCGAAGGTCATCAACCGGTCGGAGCCCGACGAGCTCGCCACCAGGTGCTCGAGGCGGTCCTCGGTCCACCGCACCGGCCGCCCGGCGTGCTTGCTGGCCAGCGCCATCAGCGCGATGTAGGGGTAGACGGCGGACTTGATGCCGAAGCTGCCGCCGATGTCGGCCGGCACGATCAGTCTCAGCGACGAGGTGGGCAGGCCGAGCGCCCCCGCCACCACGGGAGCCATCGAGAACGGCCCGTGGAAGTTGGCATGCGCGGTGACCTCCGGCCCGTCGACACCGTCGCGCCACTCCGCCACGACGGCGTAGCACTCCATCGGCGTCGAGGAGTAGCGCGGGAAGGAGTAGCTGCGGCTGACGACGTGCGCTGCCGAGGCGAACGCCTCGTCCACGGCGCCGAACGTGAAGGTCCGGTCGGTGGCCACGTTGCTCTCGGCCTGGTCGTGCAGCAGCGGCGCGTCGTCCTGGAGCGCCCGATCGGTGCGGACGACGGCCGGCAGCGGTTCGTAGTCGACGTCGACCAGCTCAGCGGCGTCCTCGGCGACGTAGCGGTCGCTCGCGACGACGACGGCCACGGGCTCGCCCACGAAGCGGGTCTTGTCGGTGGCGGTCGGGTAGTACGGCGTCGCTGCCTTGACCGAGAGCGGGAAGGGCTTCAGCGTCGCCAGCACCTCGTCGGGGCCGATCACGGCGGCCACCCCGGGATGGCTGCGGGCTCGGTCGAGGTCGACCGAGCGGATCCTGGCGTGTGCGTGCGGACTGCGGACCACGGCTGCCACCAGCGTGCCCGGCAGCGGGTCGAGGTCGTCGAGGAAACGGCCCTGGCCGGTGAGCAGGGCCGCGTCCTCGACACGCGCGAGCCCGGTCATTGCGCCGGCCCATCGGCGGAGTCGGCGAGCGCGACGAACTCGCCGGCGGTGAGCTGGCGGCGCAGGACCTTGCCGACGGCAGACTTGGGGATCTGGTCCACGACCACGATCCGCTTCGGCCGCTTCAGCGAAGGCAGGCCGGAGCTCTCCCGGGCGAACAGGTCGAGCTTGGCGACGGTCTCCGCCGGTTCGTCGCCGGAGGTGCTCACCACGAAGGCGGTGACGGCCTGTCCCCACCTCTCGTGCGGGGTGCCGACGACGACCACCTCGTCGAGGTCGGGGCTGGCCGCGAGCGCGTCCTCGATCTCGCCGGGGTAGATGTTCTCCCCGCCGGAGTTGATCATGTCGTCGACGCGACCGGTGACCCACAGGTCGCCGTCCTCGTCGGTCGTGGCGAGGTCGCCGGTGAAGTACCAACCGTCCCGGATCGCCTTGCGGTCCGCGTCCGGACGGCGCCAGTAACCGGCGAACGCCTCGGGGCTGCGCATCGACACGGCGACCTGGCCCGTTTCCCCCTGGGCGACGACCTCGTCGGGGGACGCGTCGGGGCGCGGGTCCACGAGCCGGACCCGGGAGAACAGACCCGCTCGCCCGGCGCAGCCCGGCTTGGCCGCACCCTCCGGCCCGATGGTGAAGGTATAGATCTCCGTGCTGCCGAAGTGGTTGACGAACCGCTCCGGACGCAGGCTCTGGGCGAGCCTCTCCGCCACGAACGGCGTCATGGCGGCGCCGGCGTACGCCAGCCTGCGCACCGACGTGCTCTCCTCGAAGCGCCCGGTCTGCAGCAGCGACCAGTAGATCGTCGGGACCAGGTAGAGGGCGCTGACCTGCTCGGCCGCGATCAGGTCCAGGGTCTGCTCGGCATCGAAGCCCGCTTGCGGCACCCAGGTGCCCGCGGCCAGCACGCTGGCCAGGAGGCTGCGCAGCCCCATCGTGTGGAACAGCGGCATGACGCCCAGCGTCACCTCGCCCGGTGCGTGGCCGGTTTGGACGAGGTGGGCGAGCGCTGCATGGTGCTCGGCACGGTGGGTGCGCGGAACGCCCTTGGGTCGCCCGGTGGTGCCCGAGGTGTAGAGCATGACGCTCACGTCGTCGTCACCGGGCACCACGGGAACGGGGCTGCCCGCAGCGCGCTGCGCGGCGTGCCACACGGAGGGAGTGCCGGTCGGAGCGTCCCCCGGGTTACCCGCCCACACGACAGGGGGCGGATTCTCGACCCGCTCCAGCGCCTGCGTGACGATCTCCTGGGTGGCCTCGTCCACCGCGATCAGCGCGGGGTCGCAGTCACCGATGCAGAAGGCCAGTTCGTCGACGCCCAACCGCGTCGACAGGGGTAGCGAGGTGACACGGGCCTTCTGCGCGCCGAGGTGCAGCGTGGCCAGTGGCTCCCCGCCCCCCAGCAGGAAGACCGCCCGGGTCCCCTCCCCCGCGCCCAGGCCGTGCAGCGCGTGAGCGACCCGCTCGGTGCGGGCGTCCCACTGTGCGTAGGTCAGCGGGTCCCGACCGCCGACGGCGCGCCGCTGCGGGTAGCGCTCGGCGGACCAGCGCAGGGCCGTAGCCAGATCCATACCTGCTCCCGACCATCTGAATCGGATCGTCCGAGACGAATGTCGGGGACATTACGGTACGGTTCGGACCATGTCAACGGCGAGGCCCGCGTGCGGCTGACCCCCACGTCGTACGTCGTGCTGGGCATGGTCGCGATGCGAGGCCCCTCCACGTCCTACGAGCTCAAGCGGGCCGTCGGGCACTCGGTGGGCTACTTCTGGCCCTTCCCGCACGCCCAGCTGTACTCGGAGCCGAAGCGGCTGGTGGAGGCCGGGCTGCTGACCGTGCACAGCGAGGACGACGGGCGCCGCCGGCAGACCTTCAGCGTCACCGAGGATGGCCTGGCGGCGCTGCGGAGGTGGCTCGCCGAGCCGACCGAGGAACCGTTGCAGGTCCGCGACGTGGCCGAGCTCAAGCTGTTCTTCGGCGAGCTGGCCGAGCCGCAGGACATCCTGGCGCTGGCCCGGGCGCAGGTCGCGCAGCACCGCGCGCGGATCGCGACGTACGAGCAGATGCAGGCCCGGTTCGGGGAGCGCGAGGACGTGGCGGACCGGATGGTCCCGCTCCGGCTCGGCCTGGCGATGGAGTACGCCGCGCTGCGCTTCTGGGAGGAGCTCACCAGCGAGCGCAGCTGAGCTGCCACCGCGGTCGCGGTCTGGCCGGACGATCTTCTCTGGCTACAGTTGGCCGCTCGGGGATCGTCATTTCGACCTGGAGGGCCGCACAGACATGCAGTTGACGATCGACTCGACCGAGCCGCTGGATCGGGTGCTCGAGGTGGTGGGGTCTCTCTACGGTGTTCGGCTCACGGTGGCTGCCGAGGTGCCTGCGGCGCGGGCCAAGAGCCGCCGCGGCCGCAAGGCGCTGAGCACGGACCCGGTCACCGTCCGCCGCTGGGCCCGGGCCAACGGCCACCCGATCAGGGACCGGGGCAGGGTGCCCGCCGCCATCCTCGACGCCTACCGGAACTCGGCTGAGGCGACCGGCTGACGGGGCCGGCTCGCTCGCGCTCGTGGTTTGCCTCGCGCGCCGACGGCAAGGAGGTACCCGGGGCGAGGTGAGTCCGCCGGAGGTCGTCGACGGACCCCTCGGCTGGGGGCGACGCCCCCGGCAACCATCCGCCGGGGGCGTTGCCGGCCGCTAGCGGCCGTGCGGGGGCCACCCGCGAGGGCCCGACCCGTGACAGGTCGGAAGGTCGAATGGTATAACCATAAGCGTAGATGAGTGACCCTCGCTCGAGGCGATCCGCCCGGCACCCCCGGTCAGGTCTGCCTCGCCGCGCGGGAGGCGATGGCCGCCCTCGACCCCCACAGGTCGCGGGCGACGGCGACGGCGCAGCAGGTGAAAGGACAACGCGATGCTCGCACCAGAGACCAACGAGCTACTGACGCGGACCGGGCCCGGGACACCGATGGGTGAGCTGTTCCGGCAGTACTGGATCCCTGCGCTCCTCGCGGAGGAGCTAGCGGAGAACGAATCGCCGCCGGTGCGCGTCAAGCTCCTCTCCGAGCGTCTCATCGCGTTCCGCGACGCCGACGGCCGATACGGGCTGATCGACGAGTTCTGCGCGCACCGAGGAGTGTCCCTCTGGTTCGGCCGCAACGAGGGGGCCGGGCTGCGGTGCGCCTACCACGGCTGGAAGTACGACGTCACGGGTCAGTGTGTCGAGGTGCCGTCCGAGCCCGAGGACAGCCGCTTCTGCTCCAAGGTGAAGCTCACCTCCTACCCGCTGGTGAAGGTCGGCGACATCCTCTGGACCTACATGGGAGACCCCGCCAAGCGCCCCGACCTGCCCGAGTTCGAGTTCACCCAGGTCCCGCCCGAGCAGACCTACACGTCCAAGCGCTGGCAGGAGAGCAACTGGCTGCAGGCGCTGGAAGGCGGCATCGACTCCAGTCACGTGTCCTGGCTGCACTCGGCCGGGCTGAAGAACGACCCGCTGTTCAAGGGCGCCAAGGGCAACGACTACAACATGGCAGACCTCAAGCCGTTCTTCGAGGTCGTGGACGTCGACGGTGGCCTGTTCATCGGGGTGCGGCGCAATGCCGAGGAAGGCCACTACTACTGGCGGATCACGCCGTGGGTGCTGCCCAGCTTCACGATGGTGCCTCCCCGGGGCGATCACCCCATGCACGGTCACCTGTGGATACCGATCGACGACGAGAACTGCTGGGTGTTCACCTTCGACTACCAACCGGTTCGCGCGCTGACGGCAGACGAGCTGCAGGCGATGAAGGACGGCCACGGGGTGCACAACGAGAACATCCCCGGCACCTACCGGCCGGTGCAGAACAAGGACAACGACTACCTGATGGACCGCGAGGCGCAGAAGCGCGGTGAGACGTTCTCCGGAGTCAAGGGCATCGCGATACAGGACTCGTCCCTGCAGGAGAGCATGGGCCCGATCGTGAACCGGAACAAGGAGAGGCTGGTCTCCGCCGACAGCGGCATCATCAAGGCACGCGCCAAGCTGCGAGCGGCCGCCGAGGCGCTGCGCGACGAAGGGATCACACCGCCCGGGGTCGACGCCGCGCACCACCGCGTCCGTTCGGTGTCCATCGTGCTGCCGAAGGAGGCCTCGTTCATCGAGTCCTGCCGTGACGCGGCGGCGGTCAGCCCCGGCGTGCGACAGACGTCGGTCTGACATGGTCATGCGTCCGACACTGCTCAACAGCTGCGCCAGGGCGGCGACCGCCGCCGAGGCGCGCTTCCGGGTCGATGTCCCGATCGGCGGCCAGCGAGCCACCCGCGTCGTGGCCCTGGACGACGGCGCGAGCGCGGTCGTGCGCCAGGTCGCACAGCAGAAGTGGGGAGGTGCGCGGTTCTACACCTACGAACCTCGGCCGCGCTCGGTCGCCGTCGACGCCGAGCTGGCCGACATCGTCCTGCGCAGCACCGACGGGTCCGAGGCACGACTGAGCGAGGAGCTCGACGGCGCTGACGCCATGGTGATGATCGCGACTGCCGACGACGGGGCGGAAGCGGCCTCGGCGATCGGCAACGCGTGCACCCTGCGGAGCATCATGACTGCCGGCCTGATCCTCGGCGAGGGCCGCGCGGCGGGCGCAGCCGTCTCGGCACTGCGGCCCCACGCCCGGGTGCTGATGCGATCGAAGGACGAACATGACGTCACCGACGTCCTCAAGGCGCTGCGGGCCTAGGTGCACAGGGCCGGGTTGCGCCGGTCATGACCACGAGGGGATGTGAGAGTGCCGACATGGACGCGAAGGTGACCCTCCCGGCGCTGCAGTCGATGAAGCGCGACGGTCGCAAGATCGTCGCCGTGGTGGCCTGGGACTTCCAGATCGCCTCGATCGTCGACCGCGCCGGCGTCGACATCGTCTCGGTCGGGGACACAGTAGGGGTGAACCTGTGGGGCCAGCCGAACCCCCTCGAGGTGACGATGGAGCAGATGATCGTCGTCTGCCAGGCCGTCCGCCGCGGTGTGAAGCGGGCCCTGCTCAGCTGTGACTTTCCGTTCGGTCCGCTGCAAGAGGGCCCGGACAGCGCAGTACGCGCGGCCGTCCGACTGGTCAAGGAAGCCGGTGTCGACGTCGTGAAGCTGGACGGCGCCGCGGACTTCCTCGACGCGGTCACCGCCATCGACCGCGCTGGCATCCCTGTCTTCGCTCAGTTCGGGATCACGCCCCAGCGGGCGCTGCGTCACGGCATCGAGTACGACGCGCGCAAGGGGGCCAGCGCCCAGGTGCCGATGGAGATGAAGGACGAGCTGGTCGCAGAGGCCAAGCGACTGGAGGCGGCGGGGGCGTCGCTTCTGGACTTCACCAACTCCGGGCCCGTCGTCGGGCCGGAGGTCGCCCACGCCGTCTCGATCCCGGTCCTCGGCGGGTTCGGTGGCGGCCCTTGGCTCGACGGGCGGGTCCGCATGGCGCATGCGGCCATCGGTTACGCCGCGTCCGGCCTGGACGACCCGCCGGAGACCTATGCCAACGTCGCGCAGATCACGTTCGACGCCATCACGGCCTACGCCGACGACGTGCGCTCCGGACGCCAGATCAAGGGTGGGATCCCGCTCGGTGACACACCTCAGGACGGGGCGCAGGAAGGGCAGGCGTCGTGCCGACCGCCTTCATCGACGGGATAGCCACACGCTACGAGACCGTCGGTGAGGGCCCCCCGCTGCTCATGTTCTCCCCGGGTGGGTTCAACTCGAGGCTCGAGAACTGGAGGTCCCTCGGCCTGTACGGCCGGCTGCGCCTGATCGATCACCTCAGCCAGAAGTACACCTGCATCATGTTCGACCGACGCGAGTCGGGCCTGTCGGGCGGTCGGGTCGAGCGCGTCACGTGGGCCCACTACGTCGCCCAGGGCAAGGGGTTGCTCGATCATCTCGGCATCGAGCAGGCACACCTCATGGGCGGCTGCGTGGGGTGCTCCAGCGTCGCGGCGTTCGCCGCCTCCTTTCCCGACGCGGTGTCCAGCATGGTGCTGTTCTCGCCGGCGGGAGGGGTCAAGTACCGCATCGCGCAGCACGCGCGCTTCGGCCAGCACCTGGCGTACGTCCAGGAGCACGGCCTGGCGGCGGTGGTGGCCCTGGCCGACAGCCACGACCAGGGGTTCACGCAGGACGCTCGGGTAGGTCCGTGGGTCACGGTCATCCGAGCAGACCGAGCGTTCGCCGAGCGTTACGCGCAGCAGGACGCCGAGCGCTACCGGGTGCTGGTCCTCGCCATGGCCCGACTGCTCTTCGACCGCGACACGGTGCCCGGAGCAGAGCCGGAGGACCTGCTGCGGCTCGACACCCCTGCCCTGATCGTTCCCGGCCAGGACGCCTCGCACGCAACGTCGGCCGCCAGGTACCTGCAGGAATGCCTTCCCCGCGCCGAGTACTGGGATGTCCCGGTCAGCGAGCAGACCGAGGAGACAGCGCCGCGCCGCGTGCTCGAGTTCCTCGGTTCGGTCTAGAGGCGTTCAGCCGAGCGGCTCCCCACGCTCGAGCGCGGCGATCTGGTCCAGGCGCTTCTGGTGGCGGCCGCCCTTGAACTCGGTTACCAGCCAGGTCGCGGTGATCCGCTCCGCCAGGTCGGGCGTGATCACCTTGGCGCCCATCACGAGTACGTTGGTGTCGTTGTGGGCGCGGGCGATCTCCGTGGTGAACATGCAGTGGCACAGGCCGGCGCGCACGCCACGGATCTTGTTGCAGGCGATCGCCTCGCCCGACCCGGTGCCGCCGATGACGATGGCCCGCTCCACGTGACCATCGAGGACCTGACGACAGACGTCGGCGCACAGCGGCGGGTAGTCGACCACCTCGCTGCCCTGCGGCGCCCGATCGTCGACCTCATGGCCCTGGCTGGTCAGCCAGTCGACCAGGTGCGACTTCAACGCGTGTCCGTTGTGGTCGGCTGTGATGGCTATGCGCATGGTGTCCGTCCTCGAGACAGGGGTGCGGGGCTCCGGAGTGCAGCGGGCCCGACGCTTCGGCGGGGATGGTGCTCAGGCGGTCCAGTCGTGCGTGCTCTTGGCGAACAGATCCTCTACCGCCGGGGGACGCTCGAGGATCTGCTGGGTCACCGCGTGGCCGATGAGCAGGTCGAGCATCGGTCGGTTCGCCGCGATCCCGTACGGCAACGGGTCCTCGCCGGTGGTCTCCAGCACCCGCCGGTACATCAGGTCGGTCGGCGACGGGTCCTCGATCGCGTCGGCACGCAGGCGCTGGACGTAGCGGTCCTTGGCTGCAGCGAAGACCTCGCAGATCTCTCTGGCCAGCCCCGGATGGGCGTCAAGCAGGTCGTCCCTGACGACGACCAGGTGGTTGATGGGGTACAGGCCACGTCGGCGAAGGGCGTCGAAGCCGGCTTGGGCGGCGTGGGGTATCAACGGCGCGACGTCGGGGTGGTCGACCTTGGTGCCGACCACGGCGGCCAGGTCGCCGGCGCCCAGCAGCTCGTCGAGGCTGGTCCCGGGATCCATCGACACGACGTTGGCCGGCGGCCGGTACTCCACCACGTGCTCCTCGTCGGAGCGGACCCACGTCACTCGGCGCAGGTCGACGCCGTACTCGTCCTGCAGGATGGCGCGCGCCCACACGCCTGTCGTGACGGTGTAGCCCCGGTTGACCCCGACCCTGCGGCCCTCGAGGTCCTTGGGGTGCGAGATGCCCGCCGTGGTGTTGTAGAAGATCACACCGTGGTGGAACCCCCGGACCAGGAAGATCGGCAGTGCGGTGAAGCGTTTGCCGTGTGCCTTCGCGCACAGGTACGTCGTCACCGCCATCTCACACACGTCGTACTCCAGTTCGCGCACCATCCGACGGAACGCGTGCACGAGGACCGGGACCTCCTCGAACGCGAAACCGAAGCCCTGCGGCCGGACGGTCCCGTCCTTCAGCGCCTGGTTGTTCCCCTGCGTCCGGGTGACGGTCCGCAGCTGCAGTGGGGTCATGTGGTCCTGCCCTCCTCGCACGTACCCGGTCAAGGTCGGGCCGGCGCACGGGGGCCCGGCCAGGAGCGCGCCGTCTCGACTCGTGCTGCCTACTCTAGTATAAACGTCAGACCATTGGACCAACGCGCCTCGGCGGCGGTCGGCAGGCCGGCGCTCAGGGATGCGCCTCGTCGCACGTCGAGAAGGAGGACCAGTCATGGGAGAGCACGTGCTGGCCGCGGTACGGACCGGTCCCGGCAAGACGGAGCTGCGCGAGCTCGCGATGCCCGACGTCCCCCAGGACGGCGCGCTGCTGAAGGTCGAGGTCGCGGGCATCTGCGGGACCGACGTCAAGATGTACGCCAAGCCGCCGTTCGCCGACCCGGTGATCATGGGCCACGAGAACGTCGGCGTCATCGTCAAGGCCGGCCCCGCGTTCGTCGAGCGCAAGGGCGTCGCCGAGGGCGACCGGATCTTCGTCGAGCACTACGTGCCCTGTTTCAAGTGCGAGTGGTGTCACCTCGGTGAGTACCGCCACTGCGAGGCGACCGACTGGCGCACCAACCCCGACGCCAGGCGGTACGGCTACACCTCATCCGAGAAGCCCTACCACCTGTGGGGCGGGTTCGCGCAGTACCTGTACCTGCCGTGGAACGCGGTGATCCACAAGGTCCCGGACACCGTCTCGGCCGAGCTCGCCGGGCTGGTGACGCCGCTCTCGAACGGCATCGAGTGGGCGCTGTTCGACGGTGGGGTGGGCTACAACTCCACCGTGCTGATCCAGGGTCCCGGTCAGCAGGGGCTCTCCCAGGTCGTGGCCTGCAAGCAGGCGGGAGCCGCCGTCATCATCGTGACCGGCACCAGCAGGGACGCCGCCCGGTTGGACCTCGCGAAGACCCTCGGCGCCGACCTCGTCATCGACGTACAGACCGAGGACACTCTCGAGCGGGTCATGGCAGCCACCGGAGGCAAGGGCGTGGACGTCGTCCTGGACTGCACCGCCGGCGCCGGCGTCGCGCCGGTGCTGCTGGGGATCGACGCACTGAAGCGCAGGGCCGGCACGCTGCTGATCCAGGGCGAGCTGGCGGCTTTCCCCGACTTCCCCGTCAAGAAGGTGACGGAGAAGGCGATCACCATCAAGAGTGCCCGCGGCCACAGCTACCGCTCCTGCGAGCTCGCGCTGGCCCAGCTCGCGTCCAGGCGCTTTCCGCTGGAGCGCCTGGCCACGCACACGTTCGGGCTCAACGAGGTGGACCGGGCCATCCGGTACGTCGGCGGCGAAGGTGACGAGGGCGTCATCCACGTCTCGCTGCTGCCGTGGGGCAAGAACCCGCAGTAGCTCGGTCAGTCCGGCGTCCGTCAGGAGAAGGGAGCGAGATGGGAATCGTCGTACGCCAGATCCGGCGCACCGACAAGTCCGTCGCTGACGCGTTCGCGTCGTTCGGAGTGGCAACCGTCCACGAGGCGCAAGGCCGTTCGGGTCTGATGGCGGCACGGATCACCCCGATCTACCCGGGCGCCCACGTCTCCGGGACGGCGGTGACGGTGAGCGTCCCTCCGGCCGACAACTGGATGCTCCACGTCGCTGTCGAGCAGTGCCAGGAGGGCGACGTGCTCGTGGTCGCGCCGACATCCCCCTCGGACGCGGGCTACTTCGGTGAGCTGCTCGCCACGGCGCTGCACACCCGGGGAGTCAGAGGACTGGTGATCGACGCCGGCTGCCGCGACGTCGCGGAGCTGAGGCAGCTGGGCTTCCCGGTCTGGTCGAGGTGCGTGTCCGCGACCGGCACGGTGAAGGAGACGTTGGGCAGCGTCAACGTCCCGGTCGTCTGCGCCGACCAGTGGGTCCGGCCGGGCGACGTGGTCGTCGCAGACGACGACGGCGTCGTCGTGGTGCCGCGCGGCCGGGCCGCCAACGTGCTCGAGGCCTGCGGGGCGCGAGAGGAACGGGAGGCCCAGACACGCAAGCGCTACCAGGCGGGTGAGCTCAGCCTCGACGTGCACGGCATGCGCGAAGAGCTCGCCCACAAGGGCCTCACCTACGTCGACCAGGCGCCGGACGACTGATCGGCGGAGGCCTCGACCTGACACCGA
Organism: Actinomycetota bacterium; assembly: GCA_030841035.1. Taxonomy (GTDB): domain Bacteria; phylum Actinomycetota; class Actinomycetes; order JACCUZ01; family JACCUZ01; genus BP-173. The sequence goes on along the minus strand of JAVEDI010000118.1, from coordinate 52,205 downwards.
CCCGCTGAGGAGAGACTGGCAGATGATCATCGATTGTCACGGGCACTACACGACCGTGCCGCCTGCGCACAAGGCGTTCCGCGAGGCTCAGCTCGCCCGGCTCGCCGATCCGCGCCTGCCGGAGCCGGCGCCTGCCGACATCAGCGACGAAGCGATCCGCGAGACCATCGAGAACAACCAGCTCAAGCTGCTGCGGGAGCGCGGCGGCGACCTGATGATCTTCTCGCCCCAGGCGTCCACCATGGAGCATCACGTGCCGGACCCCGCGACAGCCGTGGGCTGGGCACGGGCGTGCAACGACCTGATCCATCGCGTGGTCGGCCTCTTCCCCGACAACTTCATCGGCGTCTGCCAGCTGCCGCAGACGCCCGGCGGCTCGTTGGACGACTCCGTCGACGAGCTGCGCCGGTGCGTCGAGGCGCTCGGGTTCGTGGGGTGCAACCTGAACCCGGATCCGTCCGGCGGACACTGGACGTCGCCACCACTCACCAACAGGTACTGGTACCCGCTCTACGAGGCGATGGTGGCGCTCGACGTACCCGCCATGATCCATGTCTCGGCGTCATGCAATCCCAACTTCCACGCGTTGGGGGCGCACTACCTCAACGCCGACACCACGGCGTTCATGCAGCTGATCGAAGGTGACCTCTTCGCCGACTTTCCGCAGCTGCGACTGGTGATCCCCCACGGTGGCGGGGCGGTGCCCTACCACTGGGGCCGGTACCGCGGTCTGGCCGACCGACTCGGTCGTCCGCCGCTGCACGAGCAGGTCATGAAGAACGTCTTCTTCGACACGTGCGTCTACCACCAGGCAGGTATCGATCTGCTTCACGAGGTCATCGACGTCGACAACATCCTCTTCGGCTCGGAGATGCTCGGCGCGGTGCGTGCCATCGACCCGGAGACAGGCTTCTACTGGGACGACACGAAGCGGTACGTCGACAACCTCGGCCTGACTGACGAGGACCGCGGCAAGGTCTTCGAGCTGAACGCGCGGCGCGTCTACCCCCGCCTCGACGCACATCTCGCCCGCGCCTAGATGATGAACGCCTCGCGGCACTCGGGAGCGAACAGGTCCGCGGGATCCCACAACCGGTCGGCAAGGCCCTGCTCGTAGGCATAGCCGAGAAAGGTGCGCAGGGTCGCCTCGTTGTCCTCCAGCCCGTAGGACCAGTAGTCCTCACCCATGACGGCTCGGGTTCGCGCTACCTCGTCGTGCAGCCACGGCAGCATGTACCGCAGCGACGCCGTCTCGTCCATCCCGGTCATCGCCATGGCCCGGGAGCGTTCGAACGCCTTCTGCAACGAGCGGGCCACCCACGGGTGGGCGTCGTAGACCGCCCGTCGAACCGCCACGACGTGCATGATGGGAAAGATCCGGCTCTGCGTGAAGTAGGCCCGCTCGACCGCTCCCGAGTCCTGGAACAGCCGAGCCACCTCCGGTCGACGGTCGGTGAACGGCTGCGGCGTTCGCGGGCTGTACAGCGCGTCGATCTCCCCCGTGACGAGCATGTCGGCCAGGGTTCTGCCCTGTGCGATGGGGCTGATGTCCACCCCCTCGGGGCTGGGGAAGGCAACCTTCTCCACCCGCCCCGGAGCGTGCAGCCCGCCTGTCTTGTAGTGCACCGAATCGACGGGGACGTGGTGGTGCTCCGCCAGGATGCCGCGGATCCAGACAGCCGCGGTGACTTGGTACTCGGGGACGCCGACCTTCCGGCCGCGCAGGTCCTCCGGCTCCCGTATGCCGGCTGCGACGTTGACGTAGATGCCACTGTGGCGGAAGGCCCTGGAGGGGAAGACGGGGATGGCCACGAACGGGGAGGGGTCGCTCCGCAGAGTCATGACATAGGTCGACAGGGACAGCTCTGAGACGTCGAACTCCTGGTTGCTGACCATGCGGAAGAAGGTCTCTTCCACCGGCAGGGTGAGGTAGGTGAGGCTGACCCCCTCCACCGCCACGTCGCCCGTCTGCAGGGCCCTCGTGCGGTCGTAGTTCTCGCAGGCCAGCGTGAGCGGAAGCTTCGTGCTCAATGGACAGCCAACTCCTTCGTCGCGGCCGCGCCCGGCACCCAGGACTGGTCACCGAGGACCTCCCGAGATCTTCTCCCACACCGGGGCCGCATGGAACGACCGCCCACGGACGACGGTCCTCCGGCGCTGTCTCTCGGCGCATGTCGCCGCCGAGGGTTTGTCAGCCACGTCCGGGGGCATCGTCGGCACGTGCACCGCGACGGCAGGACTCAGCGCAGCGAGATCCAGGACGCGGTCATCACGCCCTACCCGAACGGGCCGCTGATCCTACGCGGCAGGTTCCGGATCACCGACGTGGACGGGGCGGAGATCGACCCCGAGCGAGACACCGTCGCGCTGTGCCGCTGCGGGCGTTCCGCGCTCAAGCCGTTCTGCGACGGTTCCCACCGCACCGGCTTCACGGCCACCGGGGGCGACGAGCGCCCGGCGGGCCGCCGCTTCGCGACGCAGCTGCGCGTTGCTGTGAGCGGCGACGGCGATGCGCTGCCCCCCGTAGCGCACGCCTCCCAGGAACGCCCGCTGAGCAAGGGCTAGCCAGGAGCAGACCGACCGCTCCGCGATCCACGCGGGAGCAAGCAGGGACGCGCGCGCCGGGAACCAGTCGGCACCGCCGGCACGCCTGCGCCCGGCCTCGGCCAGCACGATCGAAGCCAGCAGACCGGCGGCCACGACGCGTCGGCCGCGGGGACCACTCGCGATCGTCGGTAGCACCGGAAGCACCGTCGCCAGCCGCCAGGGCTGTGCGACGTCGTCGAACGCCTGCCGCACCCGCTGGGACAGGAACCCGGCAACGCTCGGCGGGCGGCGCCGGACGTAGATGCCGCGGGGCCGGACGATGCGACCGCCGTACGCCCGCACGCTCCGCATCAGCTCCAGGTTCTCGAACAGGACGTCGCCGTCGTAGCCGCCCATGTCCCAGAACACCGACCGTCGCACGGCATAGGTGCCGGGATAGTCAGCAGCCACCGCGCGGTTCAGCAGGGACCGGGCACTGTCCCACGCGGCGTGCCACGGCATCGGATCGAAGACGTTCTGCGGTCCGACCAGGTCACCCACGGAGAGCAGCTCGACGGTGCGCCGCAGCGAACCGGCGTCGTAGCGGACGTCGTCGTCGGCGATGACGACCGCCTCCGACCCGGCCTGTCGCAGGCCGGTGTGCACGCCCGACACCTTCCCGTTGCGGAAGGGCAGCGGGTCCGGTGCGATGTGGGTGACCCACTCGCCCCACAGCTGGTGATGTCGCAGGAACAACGCAGGTGGGGACCCGTCCACCACGATGATGCGCGCGTGACCGGAAAGCCACTGGAGGTATTCGGTCAGGTCCTCCACACCGAGTGCGTGCTGCTCAGCGTCCCACTTCAGGGGGAGCACATAGTCCACGTCGCGCGCCATCACGCGATCTCTTCACGACCGGGGGCATCCCAGGTATCCAGCAGCGCCGCCCCGGCGGACGCGTCGAGCACCACACAGCACCCCGCACCCCAGAGAACGTCCGCCTTGCGGCTGGGCTCGTCCCGGACGAACGAACCGCACATGTCCACAGCGGCGACCTGCTCGTGCACCGCGTCGGCCTGCACATGCTCGTCGAAGAAGGCGGTGGCCGAACCGTCGAAGCCCAGCCTGCGCAGCCCGTTGCCGTAGCGGCGGTTCGGTTGCGTAGAGGTCATCTCCAAGGCTGCCAGATGACCCAGCAGCGCTCCTCGGTGACGCCGGTGCAGTCCCAGCATCGTCATGAGGTTCACGGCGGCATGCGTCTCAGGGAGCGTCTCGGACCAGTAGGCGCCGTAGGTGTCGTCCAGGTCCAGGGCCCTCATGGTCTGGGCGAAGAGGGTGGCGTGCATCCCGGCGAGGCGACCGTTCCCATACTCGTCCGCCTGTATCTCGACCAGCGCCGCCTTCGCCGCACCAGCCAGTCGAGGGATCTGCCAGGTATGCGGGTCGGCCTCCTTGAGGTGGTAGACCGACCGCTGTGCCAGGAAGTCCCGGAAGTGCTCCACCTGCGCCCTGTGGAGCAGGAACGAGGACAGGGAGGGACCGACGGTGGAGTCGATGACGACCCGCAGGCCCTGGTCGATCGGCAGGGCGGCAGCGTCAGGCCCGGGAACGGCAGCTCGCAAGGCCTCCTCGAACCGCCGTTCCAGTGCGGCGACCACCGCGGCCAGCTCCGGAGCCCACTCCAGGTTCTCCTCGGCGTCCTCGAAGCCTCGGTAGTGCATCTCGTAGCAGCAGGCCAGGGCGAGCTGCAGATCCGCGTCCATCAGGGGGGCATCGACGGCCGCGACGTCTCGCACCAGCGCAGCCAGGTCGCTGCGTCGCCACATCACACCGGACAGCAGCCGCACGACCGCCCCACTCAGCGGACCGCACGGCTCAGGAAGGCGCATGGATCCTCTTCCCCGGCACGCTCATCTACCTCCTCATGACAACGGCTGACCAGCAGCCGACCGGAGGGGCAGCCCCACGCCGCGACCCTCCCTCTACACGGCGCCACCTGCTCGAGCGCTAAGCCGTTGCTTCCCCGGCGGGAGGGCGGTTCAACCCACGCGCCCCCGGCGACCGCTGACGAGGCGTTCGGGTGTTCGGTCGCTCAGCCGACGCTGCCAGAGCCGGTCCAGGCACCCCCCTGCAGCCGCCGGTGCGGGTCCGCGATCGGTGCGCCGTCCTCCACCTGCTGCTCCACCGCCAGCCGCAGCTCGGCCCCCGGTGGCTCGGGCGACGGTGCGACGACACCGTCGCGATCCTCCTCCTGCGCCCTCGCTGCGTCCGCGTTCGACTTCTCGTTCTGCGTCATGAGCCTCCTCCTTGGTGAACGGCGGATTCCCCCGGACAGCAGGCAGCAAACGACGGGAGCGACGCATGGCGACGCGCGGCCGGGGTAGCCGGAACCTCGCCCGACCCGGAACCCGAAGGGACCACCCCCATGTCGCACGACGACCGCACGCCGGACGACCCGACCATGACCCATCCTCAGCCCGACACAGCAGGCCAGCAGATCGAACATCCGGGCAGGACGTCGGACATGGACGACGAGCCGGACCACGGCGAGCAGACGTATCGGGGTCACGGCCGCCTCGAAGGGAAGAAGACAGTCATCACCGGCGGAGACTCCGGCATCGGGCGGGCCGTGGCCCTCGCCTACGCCCGCGAGGGCGCCGATGTCCTGATCTGCTACCTCGCCGACGAGGAGGCCGACGCCCAGGAGACGGTGCGCCTGGTCAAGGAAGCCGGCCGAGAAGCGGTCACCGTACCGGGTGACCTCACAGCGGAGTCTCAGTGCCAGCACGTGGTGGACACAGCCGTGGAGGCCTTCGGGCGCATCGACGTGCTGGTCAACAACGCCGCCTACCAGATGGCCCAGCCCGGCGGCCTCGAGGACATCAGCAGCGAACAGTTCGACCGGGTCGTCAAGACGAACCTCTACGCCATGTTCTGGCTGTGCAAGAAGGCCCTGCCGCACATGCCGGCGGGCTCCAGCATCATCAACACCTCCTCGATCCAGGCCGCCAAGCCGTCGCCGGAACTGCTCGACTACGCCACCACGAAGGCGGCCATCGTCGCGTTCACGCAAGGGCTGGGGCAGCTGCTGGCCGAGCGAGGCGTCCGCGTCAACTCGGTCGCGCCCGGCCCCGTCTGGACCCCGCTGATCCCCGCCACCATGCCGCAGGAGAAGGTCGAGTCCTTCGGAGAGCAGACGCCGCTGGGGCGAGTCGGCCAACCGGCCGAGGTGGCGCCGGCGTTCGTCTTCCTCGCGTCACCCGAGTCGAGCTACGTCACCGGCGCGGTCCTGCCCGTCACCGGCGGCCAGCCGTTCTGACGCATCCGCGCGGGGTCGAGGGAGGCAGGACCGGCGGCGTCTCCGACGCCACGCTCGAGGACACCGTGCGACGCATCGCCCGGGAGAGGTTCGGCTGGTCGCGCCTGCGCCCGGGCCAGCTGCGAGCGATCCGCAGCCTCCTCCGGGGGGCGGGACACGCTCGTGGTCATGCCGACCGGGGCCGGCAAGTCCGCCGTCTCTAGGTTGCTGCGCTGGTGCTGGAAGGCCCGACAATCGTCGTGTCGCCGCTGATCGCGCTGCAGCGCGACCAGGCCGTGTCGCTGCTCGGCGTGGAGGGCGGGGCAGCACGGCGGATCGACTCGACGAACTCCCCCGGTGAGGTGAGCCCTCGCTGTTCGTCGTGGACGAAGCGCACTGCGTCTCGAGCTGGGGACATGACTTCCGGCCGGCCTACCTGCGCCTCGGCGGCGTCATCCGCCGGCTAGGGGGGCCGATCGTCGTGGCCTTGACAGCGACCGCCTCGCCACCGGTTCGCGACGAGATCGTCTCGTCGCTCGGACTGCGAGACCCGGAGGTCGTGGCCGGCGGGTTCGACCGCCCCAACCTCCACCTACAGGTCGAGCGACACGTGGAGGACTGGGAGAAGCGTGACGCCGTGATCCTGCGGGCCGCAGCGGAACCGAAGCCCGGTCTCGTCTATGCGGCGACCCGCAAGGACACCGAGTGGTACGCCGACGAGCTCACCGCCATCGGTCTGCAGGCAGCCGCCTGTGACGAGGAGCGTCGCGTGCGCCGAGCGCCGGGCGGGGCACGCGCCCCCGGCCGCCGCGGAGTCTGCGATGCAGGTGGCGCACTCCCTGCAGCGTCTGAGCCGGTCAAGGATCGAGATGATGCGTGGGTACGCCGACACGACGGGCTGCCGGCGCCAGTATCTGCTCGGCTACTTCGGTGAGAACTGCGAGGTGCCGTGCGGTGCCTGTGACAACTGTCGAGAAGGGCGGTCCGAGCAGCCACCCCGGTCGAGAGCCCGGGCCCCCGGCTTCCAGGTGAACGACCGGGTGTCGCACCGCGCGTGGGGCCCCGGTGTCGTCATGTCGCTAGACGAATCGGATGGCGCTTCGGACACCGTCACGGTCCTGTTCGACGCGCTGGGGTACAAGACGTTGGCCCTGGCGCTCGTGGCCGAGAACGGGATCCTCCGCGCCGAGTGAGCCTGCCGCCGCTGTGCACCCATGACGTGCGCGCGCGTCGCCGAACGCACCGCGACCGGCACCCGGTTTTCGGTGAAGATCCTCGGGTAGACCGCCCGGCGCAGGCAGTCCGAGACCATAGTGGGAATGGAGCAATAGCCGTGGTGAGTCCACCGATCGAGGCCGTCACGCTGGATCCGTGGCGGGAGCCGGGGATCCCCCTGGACGAGCAGTACCGGTCCTGGAAACAGCGGGTCAAGGCTCCCTACGACAAGCACGACGTCGATGCCTATACCCGTACCAGGGTGATCCTGATGAACGGCGTCGAGAACGGTTCGTGGAACTTCTCGCATCACTTCGCGCGGTCGACCGACGACTTCGAGATCAGGTCGCTGCTCGCCCGGACGCGCATGGTGGATCAGCAGCAGCAGACCACGATCAACTGGCTGAACCCGGCTGATCAGACGGTCCTCGAGACGACCATCGCCTACGAGCAGGTAGCCATCGACCTCACTGCCTACTTCGCGCGTAACGAGCCGAACCCGTTCGTCCGCGAGGCGTTCAACTTCGGGCTGTTGGAGGACTTCGACCACCTGTACCGCTACTCGGAGCTGCTCGACTACCTGGAGGGCAAGGATCCGAACTCGATCGTGCAGGGAAAGACCGAGATCTTCCCGGGACGGCCGACCTCCGAGCACCACAACGACCCCGAGGTGCGCCTGCTTCGCCACTACGAGAAGAACCGGGCTCACCCGCTGAGCAAGCTTCACACGCTCACCCTGCTGTGCGGGGAGACGCAGACGTACAACTTCTACAAGGAGCACGGCCCGGAGTACGGCAACCGCCAGGCCAGGGAGCTGTACGCCGAGATCGGCGAGGTCGAGGAGGAGCACGTCACCTTCTACGAGTCCCTCCTGGACCCGACCGAGACGCTGCTGCAACGTCAGGTGATGCACCAGCTGATGGAGGTCTACAACTACCAGCACTGCTACGCCCACGAGACTGACCCCCGCATCCGCCTCATCTGGGACGAGTTCCTGCACATGGAGCTCGAGCAGCTGCAGCTGTGGGGACAGATGCTGCTGCGGTACGAGGGCATCGAGCCCGAAGCCCTCTTCGGTGACACCCTCACCGTCGAGTTCCGGTTCGAGGAGAACAAGGGCTACATCCGCAAGGTCCTCGGTCAGCAGATGGACCTGCGGCAGTGGAACAGCCAGTGGATGGACAAGGCTGACGTCTCCGGTGAATGGCCGTCACACCGGTACAAGGAGCTGGTCAACGCTGACGGGATCCCCTCAGAGGAGATCGTCGACCTGCAGATGCTGCGACAGGACCCGCCGGAGCGTCCCGGAGAAGAACTGCTGGCCCGGGCGCGCGAGGCGGCCCTGGAAGTCCGAGAGTGAGGAAGGCACCGATGCGCAAAGAGGCCCTGCTCGACAAGCTCAGTGAGTTTCTCATGGTCGAGCAATGCGGATGGCAGCTCTACCAGGTCGTCGGGTCCAGGACCCAGGATGCGGAGCTCCGCGAGAAGTACGCCGAGTTCGGTGCTCAGACCGACCGGCACCGAACCGTTCTCATCCAGCTCATTCGCCAGCTCGGCGGTGACCCGGACTACGTGAGCCCGACGGCCCGCGTCGCCCAGGTGAAGAGTGAGGCGTTGCTGCAGTCGGCTCTGCAGTCGGGGCCTCTCAGCGACGCCGAACGCGAGGCAAGCGATCTGGAGAACGTCCTGTTGGCCGAGACGAAGGACCACGCTGACTGGCAGCTGCTGTCACAGTTGGCACAGGCGCTGCCCAAGGGGAAGGTCCGCACGGCTCTGGAGGCCGCCGTCGCAGAGGTGGAACCGCAAGAAGACGAGCACCTGCAGTGGGCCGCGGACAAGCTGGCCGCTGTTTGCTTGGAGGCGCTGACCTCGGCACCGCTGCCCGAGCGCGGACGGCTCACTCGCTGCGTCATCGACCCGGCTGCCCCAATGAAGGCGATCCACGCCGCACCGGTCTCGCCGCGGAGCCTGCTGGAGACGGCGAGGCTACCTCCCTCCCAGGAGACGCCCGCGTCCCGAACGGCACGCTCGGCCGGCTGACCGTGGTGCGGCTGACCGTGCCTCTCCCCGGACGTAGGGGCCGCCTTTGACCACCTTCGTGGAAGTGCAGCACCAGCCCGGTGTGCGGGTGCGGGCCCGAGTTGACCCCCAGCGGCACTATCAGGGCGTCTGGCAGGTGGCCGCCGACTGTCCCGTCGGCCCGTCCTCACGGCGATAGTCGTGAGGACGGGCCGCAATGGCAACTCCCCCCATCGATCTGACGAACCGACGCTCATGGCCGTGAGCGGATGTCGCAGAACTGGGACTACACGACGTTCGGGGCATCAGCGTATTGCGGTGGCCGTGCCTGCACTGGCATCACGCCACGGGCGGCAGATGATTGCGTTCTGGCAGAGTTCCGCTGGCCGGGATCGGTGGTCCCGCCGATCGCGGCGGGATGAGGGGCCTTTGGGCGCCATGTCCGAACCACTCTTGTCCGGCTACCTCGCGGGCTAGCTCATCCAGGCAACCTACGTTCGAGCTTGCCTCGCCTTTCCCAGTTCAGGCGGGACCGCACCGTCAGCGATCGTCCATCGGGCAGGTCACTTCGGCGGCAGTCACGGTGGAAGGTCGTCACGACTGGTTGGCGTCGTGCACGACGATCGCGATGTGCACCCGGTTGGCGACGTCGAGTTTGGTGAACAGTCGCGACACGTGTGACTTGACGGTGGCCTCGCTCATGAACAGTGACGCGGCCACTTCGGCATTCGAAGCGCCGGATCCGACCGCGACCGCGACTTCACGTTCGCGGTCAGTGAGCATGGCCAGTCGCTGCGCGGCGATGCGGCGGCGTTCAGAGGCCTGTGAATCACCGAGGTGGGAGAGAAGCGTGCGGGTGACCGACGGTGAGAGCATCGCCTCGCCCGAGGCGACCAGGCGCACCGCGGACACGATCTCCGCGGGCGGGGTGTCTTTGAGCAGGAACCCGGCTGCGCCCGCGCGCAGCGCACTCATCACCTGTTCGTCCGCTTGGAATGTGGTCAGCACGATCACCTGCGGTGGCGCGTCAAGCCGGCGCACCGCGGCGGTCGCGGTGATGCCGTCCATCTCGGGCATCCGAATGTCCATTAGAACGATGTCGGGTCGGTGCTCGCGGACCGCGACTACAGCCCGGGCGCCGTCGTCCACCTCGCCCACCACTTCCAGGTCCTCCGCCGAGGAGAGGATCATCTGTAGCCCGGCGCGAACCAGGGCGTCGTCGTCGACCAGCAGTACCCGCACCCTCACCATGGCAGCTCGGCGTCCACCACGAAGTCGCCTGACCCGTCCGGGCCGTGCACGAGACTGCCGCCTGCTAGGGCTACCCGTTCCTGCAGGCCGAGCAGGCCGGCGCCGGAACCCGGCAGCGTCGGCCCGGCGTGGGTTTGGATGGGCAGGCGGTTGCGAACGCTGACGTGCAGGCCGCTGTCGACCGCACCTGTGACACGCACCCGTCCCGCCGTGCCCCTGGCGTGCTTGCCGATGTTGGTGAGCGACTCCTGCACGATGCGGTAGGCATCGCGCCCAAGCATGCTGGGGGCGGCATTCGGATGGTCTACGAGCATCTCGAAGTCGATCTTCGCACCAGCCCGCCGGGTCTCCTCGATCAAGCGAGGGATGTCCGACAGGCTCGGCTGGGGTGCTGCGGGCGTGGGCTCCCGACCCGGCTCCTCTCGGAGCACTCCGATCACGCCTCGCAGCTCCTCGAGCGCCTGGCGCGCTGTCAGGCGAAGCAGTTCGGCGGTCTCCCGGACCCGGGGCGGCAGGTCGGGCTGTACCTCGAGGGCGCCGGCGTGCAGCGCCATCAGCGAGATTCGGTGAGCGAGCACGTCGTGCATCTCGCGCGCGATCAGGGTTCGCTCGGCCATGCGCGCAGTGTCGGCGTGCAGACGCTGCTCCGCCTCGGCACGCAGCGCACGCTCGCGAAGCGTGAAGAGGAGTTGACGTCGGGCCCGGACAAACATGCCCCATGCGGTGGCTGCAAGCACGAGTGGGATGACCACGAGGACCACCGAAAGTGCGTCGGTCGTGGGGCTGTAGACGGCGAAGGCCAGGGCGGACGGGATCCACAGCGCAGCGGCGAGCAACACGGGCCGAAGGCTGCGGTGCACGGCGAGAGAGGTCAATGCGAGGAGCCCGGCGGCGGTGGCGGAAATCGAGAACGCCCCCAGCACGAGACAAGCGAGGGCAACGCCTAGCGGCCAACGCCGCCGCCACCACAGCGAGAGACAGGCCAGCGCCCCGCAGGCAACGTCGACGACAACCCTCGGGGTCGACAACGGCACGGCACTGTCGTGCAATGCCGGGCTCAGAAAGAGCGCCCCGAGGCCGGCAGCGATGAAGAACCCGAGGGCGTCGACCGTCCAGTCGCGTCCCGTCCTCGGACCGAGAGTGTCCGACTGGGCCGGATCCACCGGTGCCAGCAACGAGGCTGGCACCAGGTCGAGCCATCGCCTGCCCTGTCGGTACATGACCCGAGCGTAGAGGTCGGCGCACCGGCCCAACACCAACGAAAGTTGGTGCCGACGGCGACGAAAGGCGGTACCCGCCGCGGTCAGGGCACGTCCATTCTGCCGGCGACCATAGCCTGCCGGGCGATGCGCGCGTACAGCCGCACCGCCAGGCTCGACGACATGATCACAACAACCGCTCTCACGAAGAGCTACGGCAACGCCCGGGTCGTCAGTGACGTGTCACTGCACTGCGAACCGGGCACCATCACTGGCTTCCTCGGACCCAACGGGGCGGGAAAGTCCACGACCCTGAAGATGATCGTCGGGCTCGCCCGGCCCGATCACGGGACGTCGACCGTCGACGGCCGCCAGTTCGTCGAGCTGCCCAACCCGACCCGGGTGGTCGGAACGTTGCTCGATGCCTCCGCGATGCACGCGGGGCGAACCGGGCGCGCGACCCTGACGATCGCCGCACGGATGGCAGGAGTGCCGACAACTCGAGTGGATGAGCTACTGGACCGTGTCGGACTGGCCGACGCCGCCGATCGGCGGGTCGGCGGCTATTCCCTCGGCATGCGGCAGCGGCTCGGGATCGCGCAGACGCTCGTGGGTGAGCCGCAGGTGCTGATCCTGGACGAGCCGGCGAACGGATTGGACCCGGAGGGCATCGCCTGGATGCGTGCGCTACTGCGCGACTTCGCCGACCGGGGCGGGACAGTGCTGCTGTCCAGTCATCTGTTGCACGAGGTGCAGGCCACCGTCGACCACCTCGTCGTCATCTCCCGGGGCGCGGTCGTCGCCTCCGGCCGGCTGACTGAGCTGCTCGCCAGCTCCAGCCTGCTGCTGCGCACGCCCGACCCGGACAACCTGGCCCGCGCACTGCGCGCAGCGCACATCGACTACCAGCCAGGTCCAGACCAGACGTTCACCGTGGACGTGTTGGGTGGTCGGGTCACCCCCAAGATGGTCGCGCGGGTCGCACTCGAGCAGCAGGTGCTGCTCACCGAGCTGCGCCAGTCCGACTCCGGCGGGCTCGAGCAGCTCTTCTTCTCACTCACCGCCACGAACGCGGCACGGCCGCAGGAGGCAGCAGCATGACCAGCACCTTGACGAATCGCCCCGTACGCACCACCACGACCGCTGATATCCCGGGAGCCGCCTTCCCCGGCATCCCGTTCACTCGCCTCGTGCGTGTTGAGTGGGGCAAGGCAACCGACACACGCGCGGCCCGCTGGCTGCTGATCGCGGTTGCGGCGAGCACATTCGGCCTGATGCTGGTGCCGCTGTTGTCCCCGTCCAGCGTCGAGCAGTCCTACACGAGCTATCTCGGTTTCGCCGCGGTCGCCCTGAGCATCCTGTTGCCGGTGGTGTCGATCCTGACGCTGACCAGCGAGTGGAGCCAGCGCACCGCCCTCGCCACGTTCACCCAGGAACCGCGACGGATGCGGGTCATCACAGCCAAGATCACGGTATCCCTGATGCTGGGTGCCGGCGCAGCTGTGTTCGGCGGGCTCGTCACGGCCGCTGCTCTCGGCGTGGCCGCCGCCTCGGGCCGGACACCGGACGCGAACCTCCACGCCGGCCTGCTTGTCGCCTTCCTGCTGTACGTCGTCCTTAACGTCATGACAGGTGTCGCGCTCGGGGCACTAGTGCACAACTCAGCGGCCGCGATCGTCGCGTCCTTTGTACTGCCCATCGGGTTCGGCTTGCTCGGCCGGGCATCACATCTGGTGGCCGACTGGCTCGACTACTCGACCGCATTCAACTGGCTGCTCAACGGTGAGTGGTCCGGTCACACGTCACAGATCCTGGTGTCGGTGATCCTCTGGGTGGCGATACCACTGGCCGCGGGACTCCTCAGGACGGTGCGCCGGGAGATCAACTAACTGGCGACCATCGCCACGCAGAAGACACGGTCGCCGGAACACGAGGATCCCGGCGACCGTGTCTGTCGCGTCTCCACGTTGGCACTGGGCGACGACTCCGGAGGTGGCTCTCGCTCGCTGATGCAGCACGTCGGCTCCGATCGCGACGGTGACGCCGGACCACTTCCCGCTTCTCACGGAAGTCCGGTCACACGACCCGCGAGTCGTCAGCGAACGAGCCAGGCAGGATCCAGACAACTGTCCTTGGCTCGACTAGGCACAACAGAAGTCAACGTCCTCGGTCGGTCCGCGGCATCAGCGCGAGTATCGACGATCGCTCATGAGTGCTCGACTGCGCTGAGGAGCGGCACTCTTGTTGCTCTCTGCTGGTCGAGTGGAGTGCGTCCGCCGGTGGGACTGTGATGCACGTTGACTCGGCTCCAGCAGAGCCATGGTCGCCGTCGCTGAGGCGACGGGTAGTGAGCTAGCCCGGACGGCCGGGTCAGTCAGGTTGGCGTAGACCGGGGCTGAGCACGGCACTTACGGTGGCGATCAGGATCGCGAGTGCACAGAGCTCCATGGCGGCCGTCGCACCCAGCCATTCGATCACGACTCCCGTGACGAGCGGTGCTATCGAGGCGGCGGTGGACGTTCCGAGGACGATCACGCTGGTCACCCGCGCCTGCAGCCGGTCGGGCGTGGTCGACGCGAGGCGGCCGAAGAGCGCCGCGTTGATCGCCGGGCTCAGGAACAGGCCCGCGGCGAGCGGCACCACGAGCACCAGGTGAGGCAGCAGGATCCCGGCGAGGGCCACGCAACCGAGCAGGGTGGCGTCGATCGCGATGACCAGGGTTCGCACAGTGGCGCGCCGTTGTAGCGGGCCGGCGACCAGGGCCCCGAGAAGTCCGCCGACCGCGATGGCGCCTTGGGCCAGGCCGATGGTGGTGGCGGTGACGCCGTGCTGGCGCAGCCCGACAGTGACGGCGAACAGAGCTCCAGTGACCCCGAAGTTGACCGGCGCGGCGACCAGCAGGATGGCCCGCAGGAACGGTGAACGCAGAACGTGCCGGACGCCTTCGGCGATGTCGCCGGCAACAGACTGCACCGGCGCCGCGTCCCGTCGGCTCTGGACCGGTCGCCTGATCGCCGCGACCGCCACAAAGGAAACCAGGAAGCTCAGCGCGTCGAAGAGGAATGGCACTGCCCGGCCGATGCCGTAGAGCAGCCCACCCAGCGGCGGCCCGAGCATGGACGCGCCGTAGCTGCGCGCCTGGTCGCGGGCGAAGGCGTCCGGGAGTTGGTCGGCCGGGACGAGCTGGGCGACGGCCGCTATCTCGGCCGGGCTGAACAGCACGTCGAACAGGGCGTCCCCGGACACGACCGCGATGATCAGCGGCAGCGACAGGTGCCCGGTCACGGTGGCGAACCCGAGGGCTGCGAACAGCGCCAGTCGCGCGAGGTCGCTGACCAGCATCACCCGCCGGCGGTTCCACCGGTCGGCGAGGGCGCCGCCGGGCAGAGACGCGGCGCCGCGGACGACGGCGCCGACTGTGCCGACCAGTCCGGCCTGTGCCGGCGAGCCCGTGAGGGACAGCACCAGGAGCGGTATCGCCAGCAGCGAGGTGAGCGAGCCCAGGTCGGACAACGTGCCCGATATCCACAGCAGGTTGAAGTCGCGGTTGCGCCGCAGCGGTGGAAGCGGGCACACGCCCCCCGCGGGCTGGGCCGTTGGCTCAGTCATCGCCCCTGCCCGTCACCGTCGCGTCGCTCCGGTTCCTGGTCGACCAGCGCCTCGTCGACCAGTGCGTCGAAGACGTGGGTTAGCGAGATGAACTCGACCGGCATGGCGCCCGCCGGTCGCTTGGCCGGGTCGGTCAACCGCTCCCAGTGCCGTTGGACCAGGGCGTCGAGCTCGGACAGAACCACGCCCAGCTCCTCGCTGGTCACCCACCAAACCGTCTGTTGCCGGCCTCTTCGACGAAGCCCCCAGCGGGCCAGTTGGCGCAGGTGGAACGAGCAGGTGGTCGGGGTCTCGTCGATCAACCGGCCGGCCTCGGTGGCGGTCAGCGGGCCGCGCAGCGACAGGACCTCCAACAGCGCCAGCCGGACGGGGTGAGACACCGCCTTCATCGCGCGCGCGTCGGTGACCCGCGTCGGGCCTCGCCCGGTACTGTCCCAAGCGCTGTCCCTGTCCGAGCTACGTGCTTTCTTCCGGGGCCTTAGTGCTTGAGAGTAATCTCGAGAGATTTCTCTCAGAGAAGATGCACCATCGGCGATCCTAGGCTGAGCAGCTACGGGTGCCGGGCGTTATTCCAGGCGCCAGCCAGCTCGGCGACGCTTGATTGGCGGTCGGCCGGTGACGGTTGGCAGGCTCGCTGGATCACCCTGGCCAGTTGCGCAGACCCACAGAAACCACTGGACCTCTCGGCAAGTCTCGTCGCGAAGTGCCAAACGATCCGACCGAGCGTGAAGACAGTCGTTCGCTCGTCGATCTGGGCCCCGAGCTCAAACTCCTCCGGCGCCATGAATCGAGTGGATCCGAACATGCGACCCATGGTGTTGGTCGTCGGACCCCGACGGTAGGCATCGAGGTCGACGACACTCAAGGTCCGGGCCTTGAAGTCAACGATGAGACAACCGTCGTACAGATCCCCAGCGACCCAGCCGACGGCAGCAAGTGCAACATGCAACTCGATCAGCTTGTCGAACAGACCGAGGAGATCCGCTGCTGGCAGGTGCGCGAAGCGCCAATAGGGCGAGCGTGGATCCCCTCGTCGATCACTGGGAACACCGATCAGGTCTCCGCTGACCGCGTCGTAAACCAGGGCCGGACCCGTCGGCGATTCGATGACGTTGAGCAAAGCAGGCAGCGCGCGGTGATCACACGAGTTCGCCACGTCCACTGCGTTACGCAGAAGCGTCACGCGTCCCGCGTGATCGAAGTAGGGCACGGGCGCACCCGGCACGGGAGGGCCGTCCGTTCCAGCTGTCTTCACGAACAAGCGTCGACCCGCTGAATCAACCAGCCAGGAGACGTTCCCGGAGTCTTGGGAGAGGTGGTTGAACTCCCGAAGGACGGTGCTACACCCACGGACGAAGCTGGACGGGTCCTGATCGATAATCTTGACATCGATCAGGTTCGGCACCCGCGAGACGGTACCCACGCCTAGAAGCGTTGCGCCTCGGCACCGCCGCCGAGCGCGGACCAGATGTCCTGCACGTTCGCGTACGTCGCCCCGGCGTCGAGGCGGCGAAGGAGTGACAGCATCCGGTCGGGTGCGCCGTTGGACTCCGCAACGGCGCACGCCTGCTCGCCGGTGACCGGGTAGATCTCCTTGCCGAGGACGCTGGCGAGCTCGCTGCGCAGCTCGACATCCTCGGGCGAGAGGCCTGCCGGGACTCCGCCGACCAGCGTGGCGTGGGGCGCCCGGTCGACGTCGGGCTGGTCCTCGCCCGAGGGCTCGGGATCCTTCCACTCCTGCGCGTGCGTGGCGTGAGCACCCCGCACGAGCCCCTCGACCTCGTGCGCCAGCTGCTCGTCCTGGCGCGGGCCGTGCTTGTCGCTGCCTCGTTCCATGCTGTCCTCCTGCGTCATCGCTCGCGAGCGCCGGCCCTCAGCCGCTCCGGGTCGACTTCCCGGCCCGGGAAGCGCCGCAGGTACTCCTGCTCGAGGGCGCCCTGCCGGTGCGTGTGGGCGTCCAGCGCCGCCTCGGACCCGTGGCGCAGGGTCGTGTTCCGGGTGCTGTGCAGCTGCTCGAGCTCGCGCAGCAGGTCGTCGTCGGACAGGTCCTGCGCGGCCGGCCCGGTGGTCTCATCGGTGTTGTCGGTCACGGTTGGGGGCGTACCCGGCAGACGTCGGCCGAACCGTCCCCGCACAGTGCCGCCGGACCGCCGGTGCCGGCGTGCATCGACCGGGCGGTGCTGGGTACTGGTCGCGCTGCCCGCTCCGGCGCAGGAGGTCCTCGTGGCGTCACATGCTTCCCACTGCATCGCCGGACGATGGCTGCCCGGTGCGGGTGATCGGACCCGCCTCGTGCTCGATCCGGCCACGGGGGAACCCGTCGCGGGGCTCACCGAGGCCACGGACGAGGAGGTGGACGCCGCGGTCCGCGCGGCGAGCGAGGCAGGTGCCGCCTGGGCAAGCACGGACCCCGCCGAGCGTGGCGCGATGGTGGCCGCGGCGGCACGGCGGGTGCACGAGATCAGCGAGGAGCTCACGACCCTCACCACGCGGGAGATGGGCCGTCCGGCCGCGCTCTCGGCGGCCGGTGTGGAGGCGGCAGCCTCCACGATGCTGCAGTACGCGCAGCTGGGGCCGCTGCACCGCGGGCGCTCGCTGCAAGGTGGATGGGACGCAGTCGACCTCATGGTCCACCAGCCGCGTGGCGTCGTCGCGGTCATCACACCGTGGAACGACCCGGTCGCCGTACCGGCCGGGCTGCTGGCGGCCGCCCTCGTGACCGGCAACACGGTGGTCTTCAAACCCTCCGAGCGCACACCCGGCACCGGCGAGCAGCTGGCCCGTGCACTGATCGAGCAGCTGCCGGCCGGCGTGCTCAACCTCGTCCACGGTGCCGCCGAGACCGGTGCGGCCCTGGCCGGGCACGAAGTCGTCGACGTCGTGGCCCACGTGGGCTCCACGGCCGCCGGCCGCACCATCGCCGCGGCCGCCGCCCGAACGGGAGCCAAGGTGGTACTGGAGAACGGCGGCAACGACCCGCTGCTGGTCGATGCCGACGTCGACCCGGAGTGGGCGGCCGCACAGACCGCCCTCGGCGGATTCATCAACTCCGGTCAGCTGTGCACCTCGGTAGAGCGGGTCTACGTGCACCACCTCGTCGCGCAGGAGTTCCTGGCCGCGCTGGTGAAGGAGGCCGAGTCGCTCGTCCTCGGTCCCGGTAGCGACCCGGCCACTACCTTGGGGCCACTCGTCGACGGGCGGGCCCGCGACGGCGTGCACGGGCAGGTGCAGGACGCGCTTCGCGGTGGCGCCACCGCGCGCAGCGGAGGGGTCCTCCCGGAGGGAGCCGGGACGTTCTACCCGGCCACGGTGCTCACCGACGTCACCGAGGACATGACGGTGATGACCGAGGAGACCTTCGGTCCGGTGCTGCCGGTCAGGGTGGTCCCGACGTTCGAGGAGGGTCTGGCGGCGGCCGCGGCCTCGACGTACGGCCTGGCCGCGACGGTCCTCACCGCCTCGATGGCCCATGCACAGCAGGCCTGGCGGCGGCTGCCGGTAGGCACGGTGAAGGTGAACGCGGTCTTCGGCGGCGCTCCTGGTGGTGCCGCGCAGCCACGGCGCGCCAGCGGTGACGGGTTCGGGTACGGGCCCGAGCTGCTTGACGAGCTGACCGTCGCCAAGGTGGTCCACCTCGGCTGCGGCCCGACGCAGACGGTCCTGCGGTGACGCGCGAGCTGCGCCGAGTCGTCGTCACCGGCGGCGCCGGCTTCCTCGGGTCACACCTGTGCGACCGCTTCGTCGCCGAGGGCGTCGAGGTCGTGTGCCTGGACAACCTGCTCACCGGCAAGCCGGCGAACCTGCACCACCTGCAGGGGCACCCCGGCTTCCGGTTCCTGCGCTGCGACGTCTCTGACTTCATCCACGTCACCGGCCCGGTCGACGCGGTCCTGCACTTCGCCTCGCCCGCCTCCCCCGTCGACTACCTCAAGTTGCCCATCGAGACGCTGAAGGTCGGCAGCCTCGGCACGCTGCACAGCCTGGGTCTCGCCCAGGAGAAGGGCGCGCGGTTCGTGCTCGCCTCCACGTCGGAGGTCTACGGGGACCCACAGGTGCATCCGCAGCCGGAGTCGTACTGGGGACACGTCAACCCGGTCGGACCGCGAGGGGTGTACGACGAGGCCAAGCGGTTCTCCGAGGCGCTCGCGACGGCCTACCGGACCAGCCGCAGCGTCGACACCGGCATCGTACGGATCTTCAACACCTACGGGCCGCGGATGCGCCCCGACGACGGCCGGGCGATCCCGACGTTCCTGCGTCAGGCGCTTGCCGGCGAGCCGCTCACCGTCGCCGGCGACGGCAGCCAGACCCGGTCGATCTGCTACGTGGACGACCTGGTCACCGGCATCGTGGCGCTGACCCGCAGCGAGCTGGCGGGGCCGGTCAACATCGGCAACCCCGACGAGATGAGCGTGCTGGACCTTGCTCGGCGCATCATCGAGCTGACCGGCTCGACCTCGAGGGTGGTGTTCGTGGACCGTCCCGTGGACGACCCGGGCGTACGGCGGCCCGACACCACCCTGGCCGTCCGTGAGCTCGGCTGGCGGCCGCAGGTGCCGTGGGCGCAAGGGCTGGCCCGCACCGCGCAGTGGTTCGTCAACGAGCTGGCAGCGGCCTGACCGAAGGCCCGTCGGAGAGCCGGGCCACCTCCGCGAGCACCTCCTCCACCGTGACGGCCAGCAGAGCCGGGTGCGCGCCGTCCCCCGGCGCACGGCCACCCACCCGGTCGCCGTGCCAGATGACTCGGTGCCGGCCGTGGTGCGGCGGGCCCCACCTGGCGGGCGGGGTCGGCCCGAACAGGATCACCGACGGTGTGCGGTACGCCGTCGCCAGGTGCGCGACTCCGGTGTCGCCGCAGACGACCAGCCGGGCAGCCGAGACCAGCGCCGCGAGACCCCCCAGGTCCAGCCGCCCCGCGAGCACCGAAGCCTCCGGCAGCCCCCCGGTGCGCGCCACCGCCTCTGCCAGCTCTCGTTCGCTGCCGAGGCCGGTCACGACGACGTCATGCCCGGCGGCCCGTAGCCGCGCCGCCAGGGTCGCGAACCGGTCCGCCGGCCAGCGGCGCGCCGTGGCCGCGGCCCCGGGGTGCACGACCGTCGCACCAGGGCGCGGTGAGACCCGGCCGGGCCGAGCAAGGTGCAGGTCGCCGGGGTCCGCCGGGATCCCGCTCTGCTCGAGCAGACGGCACCAGCGTGACACCTCGTGCTCGTCAGGTCGCCAGACCGGCCCCGCGATGCCCAGCTCCTGGCGCCCGAACGTCACGAGCCGAGCAGGCGCCAACGCCGAGATCGCTGCGTGGCTCTGCGGGCCCCGCCCGTGCAGGTTCACGGCGAGCTGGGGCGGCTGGCCGGGCCAGGGCGGCACCGCGAGCTCGGGTGTCGCCAGGAAGGTGTCCACGGCGTCGGTCAGTGCCGCGAGAGGGCGCAGCGGCTCCGGGGCGGCGAGCAGCACCTCGTATCGCGGAAGGGCCCGGCGCACGGCCCGGTAGGCGGGCACCGCCGTCAGGAAGTCGCCCAGCCCCAGGGTCCGGTAGAGAAGGACGCGGCTCACCGACCGCACGACCTGCTCAGGGCCACGAGGACTCCTCCGAGGAGGTCACGACCAGTTCGCGGATCTCGCACCCCGGCGGCTGGGTGAGGGCCGTGACGATAGCGGCGGCCACGTTCTGCGGACTGTTCAGCTTGGCGTCCGGACCCGGACGGTACTGCTCGGCGCGATCGTCGAAGAACGCCGTGCTCATGCCGCCGGGGATCAGCAGGGTGACCCGGACGCGACCCTTGAGCTCCGCGGTCAGGGCGCGGGTGAAGCCCACGACCGCGAACTTGGAGGCGCAGTAGGCGGTGGCGTCCGACACCGCCTTGACACCCAGGGTCGAGGCGACCGTGACCACGGTGCCCCCGGCGCGGTGCAGGTGAGGCAGTGCCGCACGCACCACCGAGACGGTGCCGAACAGGTTCACCGCGACGACGCGCTCCCACTCCTCGGCCGGTACGTCGCCGAGGGTGCCGCACCGGTCGATGCCCGCGGCCGTCACCACGGCGTCGATGCCCTCGACGCGGGCGGCCACGGCCGCGACCGCGGTCTCGACGGCGGCGCGGTCCGCGAGGTCGACCACCTCGTGATCGACGCCAGAGGCCGGCGCGACCCGGTCGAGCACGACGGGGTGCCCACCGCCGTCACGCACCGCGGCGACGGTCGCGGCGCCGAGGCCCGAAGCGCCTCCCGTGATCAGGACGGTGCCGGGTGAGGTCATGACGCCTCCTTCGCGCCGCAGCGTCGCGCCGCGGCGATCATCGTGGTCGTGGACCGGCCGTGCAGGTAGGGCAGCACCACGGTCTGGCCGCCCCACTGGGCGAGCACCGCGGCCTCGGGTACGTCGGCCAGCGCGTAGTCGCCGCCCTTGGCCCAGACGTCGGGCCGCAGACCCTGAAGCGCCTCCGCCGGGGTGTCCTCCCCGAACAGCAGTACGGCGTCGACGCACTCGAGCGCCAGCAGCACCCGGACGCGGTCGTCCTGCGACACCACCGGCCGGGCGTCACCCTTGAGCCGTCGCACTGACTCGTCGGTGTTCAGGCACACGACGAGGCAGTCGCCCAGCGAGCGGGCGGCGTACAGCAGCCCCACGTGACCGGCGTGCAGCAGGTCGAAACAGCCGCCGGTCGCGACGACGGTGCCGCCCTGCGCGCGCACCTGTTCGACGCGGTCCCAGCCGGCCGCGCGGACCGGCGCCGGCTCGCGCCGCGGGGCGCAGAAGCCGGCTGCGCCGCCGGTGGCCACGAAGGTGGACGCGGCCGAGACGGCCTGCTCGACGGCACTGGACACCAGCGAGCCCGTCCCGAGCGCGCCCGCCGCGGTGGCGGCGAACCGGTCACCGGCGCCGCAGGTGTCCCCGCCGCGCACCGTCGCGGCGGGCACCACGAATGGCGGGCCGTCGCCGTAGGTCAGGAGCGCACCGTGCGCGCCCAACGTGACGCACACCGCGTGCGCCTGCCACTGCGCCAGCAGGGCGTCGGCCTGCCGCGCCGCGCCGGCCAGCTCGCCGCCCTCCCCCGCCGGCGCCAGGCCGGACAGGGCGGCGGCCTCGCTCTTGTTGGGCGTCACCAGGCGGGCGCCGCGCACGGGCGCCGCGCCGCGCACGTGGGGGTCCCACACCAGCGGGTGGTGCGCCGCCGCCGAGCCGAGCGCCGCCCGCAGCGACCGGTCGGCCGTCACGCCACCGGCGTAGTCGCACACCAGAACCGCCTCGCAGCCCTGGAGCGCCTCGACCGCTGCGCCGGGGACCTGCGACGGCGGGCACGAGCTGCCGATGTCGAGGCGAACCAGCGACTGGTCCCCCGCGCGGACGCGCACCTTCTGCCGGGTGGCACTGTCGGTGGGCAGCGCCACCAGCCGGACGCCGTAGTCGTCGAGCAGCGTGCGCAGGCGCTCGCCGGCGGAGTCGGCACCGATGCTCGCCACGAGCGTCACCTCCTGCCCCTCCGCGGAGAGCAGCGCGGCCGCCAGACCGGCACCGCCCGGGCGGGCCAGCTCGTCCTCGACATCGAGCACCGGGGCCGGCGCATCGGGGCACACCCGGCTGACGCTGCCGACGAGGTCGCGGTCGAGCAGCAGGTCACCGACCACGGTGACGCTCATGCCACGACCTCGCGGGCGCGCAGCTGCAGGACCGTCTCCGGGCATACGTCCATGGCGACGTCCAGCGCGGCGCACACCAGGTGCAGCGCGACGAGGTGCACCTCCTGCACCGTGGCGGTCGAGGGGCCGTCGACGGCGACGACCTCGTCACACACCTCGGCGAGCGGGTTCGGCAGGGGACCCGTCATGCCCCACACGCCGAGACCGACGCGTCGACCGGCGTGCGCCGCACGGAGCAGGTTGGGCGAGCGGCCGCTGGTCGACATGAGCACCAGTACGTCGCCGGGCCGGCCGTGCGCCAGCACCTGCCGGGCGAACACCTCGTCCGCGCCGAAGTCGTTGACGATCGCGGTGACACTCGAGGTGTCTGCGTGCAGCGCGATCGCCGACAGCGGCGGCCGGTCGTCGCGGTAGCGTCCGACCAGCTCCGCCGTCAGGTGCTGGGCCTGCGCGGCGCTGCCTCCATTGCCCGCGGCCAGCAGCCGGTGGCCCCGTGGCAGCCGGTCGGCCAGCTGCCGACCCCACCGGTCGCAGGTGGTGCTCAGCTGCGGAGCGCACGCGACCAGCACGTCGGCGAGAGCGCGCACGTGGGTCAGCCCGGTCGGCATCGGCGAGCTCATGTGGCCACCGCCAGGCGAGCGGCCGCACGGCGGTCGGCGACCACACGTTCGTACACCTGGGCGGTCTCGGCCGCGATCCGGTCCCAGCCGTAGCGCGAGCGCGCCCGCTCGACCGACGCGCGGCCGTATCCGTGCAGCCGGCTCGGATCCCGCAGCAGGCCACCGAGGGTCGCCGCCAGCACGTCGGGCCGCCGCGGCGGCACGAGCAGCCCGGTGACCCCGTCGAGCACGGTGTCGGTGAGCCCCCCGACCCTCGAGGCGACCACCGGTGTCCCGCAGGCCATGGCTTCCAGCGGGGTGATGCCGAAGGGCTCGTACCAGGGCAGCGTCACGAGGACGTCGGCCGAGCGCAGCAGTGCGGGCATGTCCTCCCGGAGCACGCGACCCAGGACGTGCACCCGGTCGGCCACGCCGTGACGCAGCGCGGCCTGACGCAGCCGGGTCACGTCCGGGTCGCCGTCCAGCGCATCCGGCACAGGTCCGCCGGCGATCACCAGCTCGGTGTCGTGCAGCGCGGAGAGGGCCTCGAGGACGGTCTCGATCCCCTTGCGCTCCACGAGCCGGCCCACCGTGATGAGCCGGTGCCGACGGGTGCGCGGCGCGGCGGGGCCGGAGTCGGTGAACAGGTCGAGGTCCACGCCGCACGGGACCACGTCGACCCGCCCGCGCCACACCCCCATGCGCACGAGCTCGTCCACCTCGTCGGAGCAGGTGGCCAGCACGTGGTCGACCTCACGGCCGACCGCGGCCTCCAGCCGCAGCCGCTGCGGCGGGCTGGTGTCGGCGGCGGCCTGGTGCCGGCGCTTGACGCTGCCGAGCGCGTGGAAGGTCTGCACGACCGGCACGTCGAGGCCCTCCGCGGCGCTCAGCGCCGCGAGCCCACTCATCCAGAAGTGCCCGTGCACGACGTCGGGCGGCGACGGCGCCCATGCCTGGGCCAGCTCGCGGGCGAAGCCCGCCATGAAGGGCAGCAGCTCGTCCTTGGGCACCTCCGCGGCCGGACCGGCCGGCACGTGGTCCACCGTCACCGCCTCGCACAGCGGCACGCGACGGGGCCCCGAGGGGCTGTCGCGGCGGGTGTGCACGAGCACCTCGTGCCCGCGCCGGGCGAGCGCTCGGGCCAGCGCAGCCACATGGACGTTCTGTCCCCCGGCGTCCACCCCGCCCACGACCGCGAGCGGGTTGGCATGCTCGGAAACCATCGCGATGCGCATCACGCCACCTCCTTGAGCAGCCGGTCCCAGTCGTCGAGGAATCGCCGCAGCCCGTACCGGTCCAGGGCAGCCCTGCGGGCCAGCAGACCCATCTGCCGCGCGCGTTCCGGTTCGTGCAACAGGTCACGCACGGCGCGGCCGAGGACGTCGAGGCGCGTGGAGACCACGCCCGCGCCCGGCGGCACCGCCTCGAGGGCCTCGGTCGCGGCCAGCACCACCACCGGGAGGCCGAGGTGCATCGCCTCCAGCAACGAGAGACCGAGCGACGTCCAGCGGACGGGGTGCAGGTAGACCCGGCGGGCCGCCAGGAGGCCGTGCATCTCGGCCTGGGGCGGGTCCTCGTGCTCGGCGAGCCGCGCCGGCTGCAGCCCGAGCACCGAGCCGAGCCCGGCCACGCCCGTCCCGAACACGTCCAGCGGCGCGAACGACGCGAAGTGCGCCAGCAGGTCGGTGCCGGTGATGCGCCATCGCCGCAGGGGCTCGTTGACGACGACGGCGGCCCGCGCGACCGCGCCGGTGTAGCGCAGGCCCGGGTCCACGATGCCGTGCTCCACCACGACGCTCGGCGCGCGACCGGTGTCCCAGAAGGCCTGGTTGAAGAACGTGACGTGGGCGACGGGGATGTCGCGGCGGTCGGCCAGCGGATGCCGCGCCGCGCCCACGTCACCGCGTGGGGTGTTGTGCTCGACCCACACGGCGGGGATGTCCCGGCCGGGCTCACGGCGCAGGTGCGTGCGGGCCAGTGCCAGGTCCCGCGGTCTCTGCAGCACCACCACGTCGGGGTCGCACTGCGCGAGTCGTTCGAGCGGCACCTCCTGCACGGTGGAGGGCCAGTCCCACGTGCGGGCGCGGCCCCGGCCGTCGGCATCGCGCCGGGGTGTGACCGGCAACAGGTACTCGTGGCTCCCCTGCACGAACGCCGTCGTCCACGACCCGTGCACGTGCCAGAGCAGGATCCTCATGCCGCCACCGCCTGGAGCCGCTGGAGCGCGGCGGCGACCTGCTGCGCCGTCACCGACGACAGGCACGGATGGCCGGGCACCGGGCAGCTGCTGGCCCGGGTGGCCCGGCACGGTGCCTGCTGGTCGCCCAGCAGCACGACCGGCACGCCGTACGGCGCCCAGCGCGGCGCGGGCACCGTGGGGGCGAACAACGACACGACGGGCGTCCCGACGGCGGCCGCCAGGTGGGCGGGGCCGGTGTTGGCCACGACCACCGCAGCGGCGCGGTCCAGCACGTCGGCGAGCTCGGGCAGCGTGGTGCGCCCGCCGAGGTCCAGGCCGCCCGCGGCCGCGACCCGACGGGTGAGGTGCCGCTCGTGCGCACCGCCCGTGACCACCACCGGGACACCGGCGGGCGCCAACGCCGCGGCGGTCTCCACCCACCGGCGAAGCGGCCAGGCCCGGGCGGCGACCGACGTACCGGGATGCAGGACGACGTAGCGGGCTGGGCCGGTGAGTGCCGAGGTGTCCGGCAGCGGCCGGCGGACCGCGAGCCGACCGGCGTCACCGTCGGGCAGCCGGAAGCCGGCCGCGGCGGCGACCGAGAGCCCCCGCTCGACCTCCGGCAGGTCGCCCGGGTCGGGAAGCCGTACGTCGAGCAACGAGCCGGGGTAGTCCTCGCTGACCGCCGCGATGCGGCCGACGCCCGCCAGGCGCAGCAGCAGGGCCAGCGGCAGCGCCGACTGGTGGAACGACGTGAGGAGCACCGCCTCGTCGACGCGGCGCGCCGCGACGGTGCTCACGAGCGCGTCGATGTCCGGGGCGGACACCGCGGGCGCCGGCGCCGGCTCGATCCACGGCGCCGCCCACACCACCACCTCGTCCACGCCCGGCAGCAACCCCGCCGCCTGCCGCCCGCGCGGGCCGACCAGCAGCACGACGTGGGCGCCGGACGCGACCGCGCGCACGGCCGGGCCGGCGAGCAGCACGTCGCCGTCGGCGTCCAGCCGCGCCACCAGGACGGTGCGTGTCGCGCGGCTCATGGGGCTCTCCCCACGGCCAGGCGCAGGGCCTCGGCGAGGTCCGCCGCGACGTCGCTGGCTGCGGCGATCTCCTCGGGGCGCGTGGCAGCGGTCGGGACCAGCACGCCGCGCGCGCCCGCGGCCGCAGCTGCCTCGACGTCGGCGCCGATGTCCCCGATCACCACGACGTCCCGCGGCGCGACGCCGAGCGCCGCGGCGGCCCTCAGCACCATGCCGGGGGCGGGCTTGCGGCACCCGCAGCCGTCGGCGGGCAGGTGGGGGCAGACGGCCCAGACGTCGAACCCGCCGAACAGCTCGTCGACCCGGGCGTTGACGCGCCGGACCTGCTCTGCGCTGAGCCGCCCGCGCCCGATGCCGGACTGGTTGGTGATGACGCCGGTGCGCACTCCCCGCGCGCGCAGCCCCGCCACCAGCTCGACGGCGTCCCCCAGCGGGCGCACCTCGGCTGGGTCGCCGTTGTAGGGCACGTCGTGGATCAGCGTGCCGTCCCGGTCGAAGAGCACCGCGCGGGGGGTCGACCGGGCCGGCCAGGGGTCGGCGCGCCGGTGACGCCAGGTTCCGCGCAGCCAGTGCCAGGTGGCCACCGGCGGGATCACCGCGCTGGTCAGGACCATGGCGCTGACCTCCTCGGCAGTCCGTGGCCCGGGTGCGATGCGCGCCCACGCGAAGCGGGCCGTCGCGGTCAGCCAGCCCGCCGCGGCGACGGTGGCCAGCGCGCGACGGCGGGTGACGGCCCCGCCCAGCGCCGCGGCAGCGGCCGCGGTCACCAGGAGGTGCTCCCGGCGGCGCCCGGCGGGGGCCAGCGCGCGCCGGCGCCAGTCGCGTCCGTGCAGCCGGCGCATCAGCGCGTCGTCGGCGTTGCCGGCCTGCACCCGCACGCTGACCCACCGGTCGCTGGGACGTACCGGATGAGACGCCCGGCGGGAGCCGCGCACCAGCCGGGCACCGGTGGCCTGCACCCGCAGCGCCACGTCGGAGTCCTCCCGGAACGCGCCCGGGAAGCGTTCGTCGAACCCGCCGACCTGCTCCAGCACGGCCCGGCGGTAGGCCATGTCGGCGGTGATCCAGGCCGCCGTCTGCAGTCCGCGGGTGCCGCGTTCCCAGTCGGTGGGCCGCCGGTCCGCAGGCAGCGGGACGTCGATGTGACCCTGCACGCCCGCGACGTCGTCGGGCCGGTCCAGGTCGGTGACCACGTCGGCGAGCCAGCGCCGGCGTACGAGCACGTCGTCGTCGAGGAACACGACCCATTCGCAGGACGCACCGACCGCGCGCCACCCGACGTTGCGTGCCGCGGCCGGCCCGCGACCCGCGCTGCGCCGCACCGTGACCAGGCCAGCCAGCCGCTGCGGTGCTCGGTGCAGCGGGCCCGGCCGGCGCCGGTCGTCGACGAGGACCACCTGCTGCGGCAGCGGGCCGGTCGACGCCGCCAGCGACTCCAGCAAGGCGGCAAGGCTGGGCCGGCCGAGCGTCGGGACCACGACGGCGTACGTCGGCGGGCTCACGGCCAACGGCTCCGCTGCACGAGGAACGGGCCGATGGCCAGGGCGTCCACGGGCGCGGAGCCGAAGCACTCCAGGGCGTCGCGCGGGTCGTCGACCATCGGTCGGGCCGAGGTGTTCAGGCTGGTGTTGATCACGACGGGCAGGCCCGTCCGCGCCTCGAAGCGGGCGAGCAGGCGAGCGACCAGCGGCTCGTCGTCGCGGTCGACGCTCTGGATGCGCGCCGTGCCGTCGACGTGGACGACGGCCGGCAGCCGCTGCCGCCAGGCCGGGTCGACGTCGTGGACGAAGAGCATGTACGGCGAGGGGACCGGCCCCCGGCTGAAGATGTCGCGGGCCCGGTCGGCCAGCACCATCGGCGCGACGGGACGGAACTGCTCGCGCCCCTTGACGTCGTTCATCCGCTCCAGGTTGGTCGCGTAGCCGGGGTGCGCCAGCAGCGACCGGTGGCCCAGCGCCCGGGGCCCGAACTCGCTGCGCCCCTGGAACCACGCGACGACCCCGTTGTCGGCGAGGACCTCGGCGACCGCGTCGGCGAGGTCCGCGGGCCGGCTGTAGGGCACCCTCGCGGTGCGCAGCCAGGCCTCGATCTCCTCGTCGGTCCACCCGCGGCCGAGGTCCGCACCGGGCATCGGCGCCAGGTGCTCGCCGGCGGCGGCCGCGAGATGCAGCGCGCCGCCCAGCGCGGTTCCCGCGTCGCCGGCGGCGGGCTGCACCCACACCCGCCGGAAGGGCCCTTCGGCGGCGATGCGGGTGTTCGCGACGCAGTTGAGCGCCACGCCTCCGGCCATCGTCAGCGTGCTGTCACCCGTGCGGGCGTGCAGCCACCCGACCAGTTCCAGCAGCACCTCCTCGAGGCGCCGCTGCACGCTCGCGGCCAGGTCGGCGTGGTCCTGGGTCCACGGCTCGCCCTCGCCGAGCCGCTTCGCGAGCGACGCCCAGTCGAGCGGGTCGGTGCGGAAGCCGCCGTCGCCGGTCGGGTAGACCGCCTCGCGCAGCTCCCGGAGGAAGCGCGGCTTCCCGTAGGAGGCCATCGCCATCACCTTGTACTCGTCGCTGGAACGCAGGAAGCCCAGGTGGTCGGTGACGTCCTCGTACAGCAGCCCCAGCGAGTGCGGCAGGGCCTGGCTGGCCAGCACCTCCAGCTGGCCGCCGCTGTAGCGCCCCGCCAGGTGGCTCACCGCCTCCCCGCGGCCGTCGAGCACCAGCACGCTCGCGTCCTCGCGCACCGGCGCCGCGAGGGCCGCCGAGGCGGCGTGCGCGACGTGGTGGGGGACGAACCGGACGTTTCCCGGGTCGAGGCCGGGCAGCGCAGCGGCGAGGAACCCCGGCGCGTGCTCGGCATAGGTCAGGCGCAGGTGGTCCCACGGGTCGTCCAGGCCCTGCTCGTGCGCCGGACGGGCCAGCCGCGGGTCGAAGGAGTAGGCCACAGCGTCGAGATCCTCCGGCGCCAGGCCCGCGTGCTCCAGTGCCCAGGCAGCGGCCAGCTCCGGCAGCTCCCAGGCGGAGAAGGGCACCGGGCGCTTGCCGTGCTTGCGCCGGCTGAAGCGCTCCTCCTCGGCGGCGGCGACGACGTGGCCATCCACGACCAGCGCGACCGCCGGGTCGTGGAAGAGGGCGTTGATCCCCAGGATCCGCACCGGCGTGCCCCTCTCGGGCGGTGACGGAGCCGCCGGGCTGCTGCAGCGGTCCCGGAGGGCCGGTGTAACCACTTCTCCGTGGGACAAACGCTTCGCTGTGACGCGCTTCTCTCACGGTCAGTAGCGCTTGACGCACCGGCGGGGAGTCCCCCGTGCCGGGGCGGCAGCGGGCGGCCACGACCCCCCACCCGAGGCGGGCTCGGCCAGGAACGGCGGCCTACCAGTCGTCCCCGCTCCTGCTCCAGCAGGCGATGGCGTCCGTCAGGTCCACCCCGGCACTCGGACCGCAGCGCAGCACCATCAGCCCGTCGTCCTCGTCGGCCGTGCGGATCAGCGTCTCTGCGCGCTGCACGTACGACGGGCCGCGCCACGGCTCCCAACCGAAGCGCTGGTAGAAGTCGCGCCGGCCGGTGGACAGGGCGCCCACCTCGAAGTCGCTGCGCACGAGGCTGGCGACCTGCCTCAGGACGGTCGACCCGTGGCCCTGCCGCTGTGCCGACCGCCGCGTGGCCACGGCCTCGACGTAGCCCGCGCGGAGCTCGCGTGTCCCGATCCGCAACGGGCGCGGGACCACGGCGGCGTGCGAGACGGGCCTGTCCCCCTCGGACAGGACGACCCGCCAACCGCCCGCGGCGTGCTCCCAGTCAGTGTCGGAGAAACGGCCCTCGAACGCCTCGACCACCAGGTCACGGACCGCGGCCAGCAGGGCGTCGGGCGTCTCCTCGTCTCGCAGCACACAGAGCCTGGGCACCCTTCGTATGCTGGCGGCTCCCGCGCGGCAGCGCCACCGGCCGCCCCACAGGGGGCGAGTCGCGGAGTCAGGGCAGGATGCGCTCGCTGCCCTCGCGTGCCCACTCGACGAGCACGGCCGTGGCGTCGTCCTGCAGGGCGTCCTGCTGGTGCTCCAGGATCTGGTGCACCAAGCGGCGCATCGTCTCGGGCGCGGGGAGCTCGGCCGCCAGCTGCCGTCCGACGAAGTCGACCAACAGCTCGAGACCGAACTCCTGCCCGTCCGGGCGGCGTGCCTCCACGATGCCGTCGCTGTACAGCAGGACCCGGTCGCCGTGCTCGAGCACCTCCACGGCGACGCTGCCGGGGCCGTACCGCCCCAGCCCGAAGGGGAACCGGGTCGGACCGGGCAGCGTCCTGACGTGCCGGGCGGCGCGGAAGACGAGAGGCGAGGGGTGCCCTGCGTTGACGGTCCGCAGCTCGCCGGACTGGCTTTCCAGCTCCAGCAGGACGCCGGTCACGAACGTGTCGGGGAACTGCTGGGAGATCCATCGGTCGACACTGGTCGCCGTGTCGGCGAGGTCGAGCCCCGTGCGCCGGGCGCTGCGGTAGGCCGCCATGGCGAGGGCCACGAGCTGAGCGGCCTCTATGCCGTGCCCGACTGCGTCGAACAAGCCGACGTGCAGGGTCGCGTCGTTGACGGCGTAGTCGAACGAGTCCCCCCCGATGTCGTAACACGGTTCCAGCACCGCCGCCACGACCAGGTCCGGCGTCGCGTAGGTCAGCGGTGGCAGCAGGCCCCATTGCAGTTCGGCGGCCAGTGACATCGGCTGGCGGCGCCGCGTGCGCTCCACCGCGTCGCCGTAGGCCGATCGCGTGGTCAGCAGCTCGGCGAAGAGCCCGGCGAGGCTCAAGAGCTCGCCAACAGCCTCGTCGTCGGGCTCCTCGAGCACCACGGCCTCCAGCACGCCCAACCGCTCCGTGCCGTCCAGCAGCGGGACCCACACTCGCCGGACGTCGTCCGCCGTCGACCGCTGCACAGTCACGGTCCGATACGCGCGGCCGGCGAGCGTGCCGTCGATGGTCAAGGACTCCGCGGCGGGATGGGCGCAGGGCTGCAGCGGTACGAGCAGCCGTTGGGTGTAGTCGACGAGGTACGGCGTGAGCAGGCGTGCGCCCACCCCGGGTGCGACCTGCTGCAGCATCATCGGCAGGTCTTCGGCCCGCGCGAGGTGCACCTGGGACAACAACTGTCTGAGGGGATCCTCGCCGACGGCGCGCATGGCGGCACCCTATGCGGCCCTGCTCGGGCGGCGTCGACGAGCCGCGACTGCCCCCGCGCCTGCCCGGCCCAGCCGGGCAGGTGCGGGGGCAGCACCCGGACCAAGCGAGCAGCGGGCCGCAGCGGTGTTCGCGGGGCGCTCCTCATGCCGCGGTGAATGACTGGTCCGGCAGTGGGTAGTGCGCCGAACATGAGCATTTCGACGCGGGTGGGGTTGACCGGGATGGCGGGGCGGGTGGCCCGTTCCTACGGCCGCGGGGACGGGGCGCTGTCGGGCTATGCCGGCGCGATCTCGGTCTTCGGTGCGGCCACCGGTGCGGTGACGCTGGCGGCGTGGCGCAGCGGACGGCGCCCGGCGCCGCTGTCGCCGTACGAGCTGAGCTGTCTGTGCGTGGCCACGCACAAGGTCAGCCGGCTCGTGGCCAAGGACGCGGTCACCAGTCCGTTGCGGGCGCCGTTCACCCGGTTCGAGGGCGCGACCGGCGACGCGGAGCTGGCGGAAGAGGTCAACGGACGGGGGCCACGCAAGGCGCTGGGTGAGCTGCTCACCTGCCCGTTCTGCCTGGCTCCCTGGGTGGCCACGACCTTCATGGCCGGCTACACCTTCCTCCCCGGGCTGACCCGGGCCGCGGTGGCGGTGCTCACCGCGGTGGCCGGCGCGGACTTCCTGCAGCTGGCCTACGCCGGCGCACAGCAGCGCACCACACCGCCCGAGCAGCGTGACGCCTAGCCCCCTCGCGGCGCCGAGCCGGCACCGCGGGCACGAACCAGAAGGAGGCAGCTGGAGATGAGCACCGCACGGGAGATCATGACAGCCGGAGCCGAGTGCGCCGGGACCGAGGAGAGCGTGGTCGACGCGGCCCGCAAGATGCGTGACCTGGACGTGGGCGCGCTGCCGATCTGCGGCCCGGACGACCGGCTCGCCGGGATGCTCACCGACCGCGACCTGGTGGTCAAGGTGCTGGCCGAGGGCCGCGACGCAGCCTCGGTCACCGTCGGCGAGCTGGCCGAGGGGAAGCCGGTCACCATCGGTGCCGACGACCCCGTGGAGGAGATCCTGTCCACCATGAGCAAGCACGGCGTACGGCGGCTGCCCGTGATCGACGGGCACCGGCTCGTGGGGATCGTCAGCCAGGCCGACGTCGCCCGCCACCTGCCCGAGGACAAGGTCGGCGACCTGGTCCAAGCCATCTCCAGCGCACCTTCCAACGGCTGACCGAGCGCGATCACCGGACCGGCGGGGCTGACGACCGACCGGTGGCATCCGGGGGTGGGAGCATGCCCGCACGCGACGGCCAGCGGCCTGCCCGAGCGACGACGGGTGAGCGGCTGGCGCGCTATCGCGAGAAACGCGAGTTCGAGCGGACCCCGGAACCGGCCGGCGAGGCCGCGCGACGTGGCGAGCCCGGTGCCGCTCGGTTCGTGGTGCAGCGGCACCGGGCGAGCCGGTTGCACTACGACCTGCGCTTCGAGATCGATGGTGTGCTGGTCAGCTGGGCGGTCCCGAAAGGTCCGACGCTGGACCCGACGGTGCGACGGATGGCGGTCCACGTCGAGGACCACCCCATCGACTACATCGACTTCGAGGGCGTCATCCCGGCCGGCGAGTACGGCGGCGGCGACGTCATCGTGTGGGACGCCGGCACGTGGGAGCCGCACGGCACCGGCGACCCGTTCGCCGCGGTGGCCGCCGGCGAGCTGCACGCCGAGGTCCACGGGCAGAAGCTGCACGGTCGGCTCGTGCTGGTCCGCCGCGGACGCTCGGCAGACCGTGACGGCAAGGACGAGTGGGTGCTGCTGCACAAGCACGACGAGTACGCCGTGCAGGGTTGGGACCCCGAGGACCACCCGCTCTCCGTGCTGTCCGGGCGCACGAATGATCAGGTCAAGGCGGACCCGGACCGGCTGTGGCGATCAGACCTGCCCGCCGGCGAGGCCTCCGTCGCGCTGCGGCCGAGAGCGCTGGCCGGTCCCGGCGAGGACGAGCTGCTGGCGCTCGACGCACTGGGTGACTCGGGCACATGGGACGTCTTCGGCCGCCGCCTGCGGCTGACGAACCTGGACAAGCAGCTGTTCCCCGGCCCGGCCGGTGAGGCGGCGATCACCAAACGCGAGTTCATCCGGTACGCCGCGCAGGTGGCCCCCACCGCCGTGCCGTACCTCGCCGGCCGGGCCCTGAACATGCACCGTTACCCCAACGGCGCGGGCGAGAAGGGCTTCTGGCACAAGCAGCTGCCGAAGCACGCCCCGGAGTGGATCACCCGGTGGGACAACCCAGAGGCGGACCCCGGCGAGACGAGCACGTACCTGGTGGTCGACGAGCCGGCGTCGCTGGTGTGGGTGGCGAACTTCGGTGCCCTCGAGTGGCACGCCTGGACGTCGCTCACCGACGAGCCGCACCTGCCGACGTACGCCCTCCTCGACCTGGACCCGGGTCCGTCCACGACATGGGCGGACGTCGTGCTGCTCGCGCGGCTGCACCGCGACGCGCTACGTCACCTCGGCGTGCGGGGCTACCCCAAGGTCACCGGGCAGCGCGGCATCCAGGTCTGGGTGCCCATCAGCCGTGGGCCCACCTTCTCCGACACGCGGGCATGGGTGGAGCAGCTGTCGAAGGCGGTCGGCAAGGTGGTGCCCGAGCTGGTCAGCTGGAAGTGGGGCAAGCACGAGCGCGGCGGACTCGCGCGGTTGGACTACACGCAGAACGCCATCAACAAGACGCTGGTGGCGCCCTACAGCCCGCGCGCGGCGCCGCGTGCGCCCGTGTCGGCGCCGATCGACTGGGACGAGCTGGACGACACGACGCTGCGGCCGGACGGTTTCACCGTCCGCACTGTGCTGGAGCGGGTCGCGGCGCGTGGCGACCCGTTCTCAGGTGCGCTGATCGCTGACCAGACGTTACCGCCGTTGGACTAGACCGCACCCGACGTGTCCACGGCCGACGTTCAGAACACGGACGTGACAACGTCGATCGCAGTTCACCTTCGCCGTGAAGGCTCCTGCCCGACACGACGAGGAGGTCGGACATGGCGATAGGCAAGCTGTGGCTCACCGGCATCGCGGCGGCAGCATTGCTCTCGACGAGCGTGGCTGCGGCGAGGGGGGCGCAAGGCGACGACGGTCGGCACGCACCGGCGGGCAAGGACTACACGTTGGCCGTCATCGGAGACATCCCGTACGGCGACGCGCAGATCGCGCGCTTCCCCGCGGTGGTCGACCAGATCAACGCCGATCCCTCCGTACAGCTGGTCAGCCACCTCGGTGACATCAAGAGCGGTTCGTCGCTGTGCACCACCCAGTACTTCGAGCAGGTCCGCACCCAGTTCGACCGCTTCGAGGACCCGCTGGTCTACACCCCCGGCGACAACGAGTGGACCGACTGCCACCGGCCCAACAACGGCAGCTACGACCCGTTCCTGCGGCTCGCCGAGGTGCGTCGACTGTTCTTCCCCGATGCAGGGGTCACCCTCGGCCAGCACAAGGAGCGCGTGCGTTCGCAGGCGCGCGAGGGCTACGTCGAGAACGTGCGGTTCGAGAAGGGCGACGTGTCCTTCGCTGCGGTGCACATCGTCGGCAGCAACGACGGGCTCGCCCCTTGGACCGACATGAACCGCGCCGCGCCCACGCCTGACCAGTTGGAGGAGCAGGCCGGTCGTCAGGCCGCCGACCTCCGCCTCATCCACGAGACGTTCACCGACGCGCGGCACCAGCAGAACCGGGCCGTTGCCCTGATGATCCAGGCCGACATGTTCGACCCCACCGTGGCCAAGCCGGCCTTCGCCGACTACTCCGCCTTCCAGCCGATCGTGCGGGCTCTTGCCGACGAGGCGCGGTCGTTCGACGGGCCGGTCTACCTGTTCAACGGTGACAGCCACGTCTTCAACGACGACAACCCGCTCGCTGCCGGGTCGAGCTGGCTCAGCTTCTACGGCGTCGGAGCCGTCGGCAATCTCAGGCGCGTGACGGTCGACGGCTCCACGGGTGTCGACAACTACCTCCGCGTGACCGTGCACCGTCGGGGCCCGGAGGTCCTCACCTGGGAGCGGGTGCCGTTCGCGAGCTGACCGGGCGTCGTACGGCCGGCCTCGTGCCCGGGCCGGCTATGCCGCTGGGTCATGCCTCTCGTACGCGGTGATGGCCCCCTCGTAGTGGTGCAGCAACCACCAGCCACCCTTGCTCACGGCGGTCTCGCGGGGCGGTGGCGTCTGTGAGCCACGACCCAACGCGGTGAGGAGCCCGGTGATGACCGGCTGCTCCCCGCACACGACGAGCGCCTCGCTGATCGCAGCCTGCCGCCGGACGCCGTCGGCGACCTCCTGCTCGTTGCCGGCGAAGCCGGCACGGGTCAGCAGCCCTTCACGTCGCACGGTGAGGCCGGTAGCAGCGGCGAAGGGGGCAAGCATGTCGACGCAGGACGGCAGGTCGGCGCTGATCAGATCGGTGACCCCCAGCCCCTCGAGGACCGGGACCAGCGCGGCGGCCTGGTCGCGACCTGACCGGTTGAGCCGCTGCGACGCGGAGCTGGACTTGAGGCGTCGCGCGGGCGACGTCGTCTCACCGTGGCGCACC
The DNA here is from genome assembly GCA_030841035.1 of Actinomycetota bacterium. Taxonomy (GTDB): domain Bacteria; phylum Actinomycetota; class Actinomycetes; order JACCUZ01; family JACCUZ01; genus BP-173. The sequence continues at coordinate 15,916 of JAVEDI010000118.1, read as the reverse complement.
AGCAGCAGCGGCTCGGTGTCGCGTCTGGTCTGCGCGAACGCATCGAGCACGGCACGGTCGGAAGCAGACGTGACCCGGCTGCGAGCCGCGTGCAGCGACACCCAGTCCATCCGGTCCACCTCGCGGCTGGCCCGGAACTCCCCACCGAGACACCGCATCGACCAATAGCTCACGGCCTTGTTCGCGGAACCACCGCGGGACGACACCCGGTAGCGGACCGTGCCCAGGTACGGACCGATCCGCGGGGCGTAGCCCGTCTCCTCGGTCATCTCCCGGACAGCGGTGACGAGCAGGTGCTCTCCTGGCTTGGCCTTGCCCTTCGGCAACGACTCGTCGTCGTAGCGCGGGCGGTGTACCAGCGCCACCTCCGGATCCGTCGCGCTGCCACGCCACAGGACTCCGCCGGCGGCCAGGATCGTGGGCCGACTCACGTCGGGCGCACCTCTGCCCACAGCTGCTCATAGCAGCGAGCCGCACGGCTGGTCGGGGCGAACGCGGGGACGGGAGCCCGGTGCTGCGCCATCTGCTCGATGACCGACAGGGCCGGCACGATGGTGTCGGCCACGCAGGAGCCGTTGCTCCGCATCGCCTCGATCACGTCCCGGTGCATCCGCTTGCGGCGATCGGCCATGGAGAAGAAGGCAACGACCTCGGGGCGTCGTCCCTCCACCTCGGACACGAACCGCGTCAGCTGCTCGAAGGCGCGCATCGACAGAGTCGCGGGGATCAGCGGCACCAGCAGGATGTCGGAGGCCGCGACGACGTTCTCGGAGACCAGCGAGACACTGGGCGGACAGTCCAGGAACACGATGTCGTACTCGCCGCTGACGCTGTCCAGCAGCTGGCCCAGCCGCCGGGTTCGCTTCTTGGTGTCGTCCAGCTCGAGGTCCATGTTGCGGTAGCTGAAGTCGGCCGGCAGCAGCGCGAGGTTCTCGAAGTCGGTGGCCTTCAGGGCGGCCTCGATCGGACGCCGTCGGTTTACCAGAGCACGGCCCCCGCCCTTGACCCGCGGTCGCACCCGGAACAGGAACGTAGCGGCGGCCTGCGGATCGAGGTCCCACAACAGCGTCCGCCGACCCTCCCGCGCGGCCAGGTAGGCGAGGTTCACGGCCGTCGACGTCTTCCCGACCCCGCCCTTGATGTTGTACGTCGCGAGGACCTTCACCGTCCGCCCCCCAGCCGTTGCATCCGCTGCCGGCCGGAGGGCCGGGTGAAGCCGGCGAACGCGCCGTCGAACCGCTCACGGGCGCGGTCCTGCTCGACGTCGAGGTGTCCGATCAGCTCACCCATCGCAAGCACGGCCGACGCGGGTGTCCCGTCGGCCATCATCTCCTCGGCGAAGTCGCGCAGAGCCAGCCGTTGCACCTCGCAGTCCTGGAACCGGCCCAGGACGTCCTGCAAGCTCTTGAGGTCGGCGACCGCCCGCTTGCGTGGACCGTTCTCGATGACGGGGGCAAACACCTCGAGCGCATAGCGAAGCTCCTTGCACCGCTTCCGCAGCTCGTGCAGGTGCTCGGCCGGCGACTCCGGCGAGATCGCGGCACCGTCGCGCGCGACCCGCCGGTAGGCCCGCCGGATGCTGCGCTGCGCCAGCACGCCGGCGGACAGCTGCTCTCCCGTCAGGTCCTGGCTCCCCTCGGCGAGCCGGGTCAGCGTGTCGTGCCAGCCGGCCATCAGCCGCCGGAACCTGGCCGACCTCAAACCCTGCACCATCGCCCGGCGCGCCGACGATCGCCTGCGTCGTAGGTGCTGCGCCAGCTCGTCGAGGTCCGTTGCCTCAGCCGCCACCAGCCACGTCGTCATCACGGGCAGGTCCAGCTCGTAGATGTCCAGGTCCCGGACCGGTGTCGTGAGGTCACCCAACCATTTGAACGCCGGCTCCCACCGGCGGTGCATCACCTCGGGCAGGGCTAGCCGTCCGAGCTTGAGCGTCGAACGGGTCCGGCGGACCGCTACCCGGAAGTCGTGCAGGAACTCGGTGTCCACGTCGTCGAGCAGGCCGGGAAGGTTGTCCCGCATCGCGGCCAGGAACTCGCCCAGCTGCGCGGCCAGCAGCTCGATGGCCGGCGAGGTGGCAACGATGCCGGCCGTCGGCTGGACGTCCGCCGCGTGCGCTTCCCGGTGGTCGACCTGCCGCAGTCCGGCCCGGGTCAGGAGACGCAGCGCTCGCCCGGCCAGGTCCTCGTAACCGCGCAAGGCGAGCACCGTGAGCTGCGGCGGCGCGGCGGTGGCGGTGGCTGGCTCGTCCAGCTGGACCCGCGCCACTGTCTTGTCGTCCTCGTTGTGCAGCTCCAACCGCCGTACGCGGCGCTTCTCGTCGGAGACCACCAGCAAGGCGCGGATGCCGATCACGGGAGCAAGCGCGGTGCGGATCGGACCATCCGGAAGACCTGCGGCGAGGACAGGCCAGCGTGGCTCCGTCGCCGGCACGGTCACGGTCGACGAGCACGCCGGCCCGTCGAGCACGAGCCGCTCCTGCGAGCCCGCGACCTGGTGCTCCAGCGTCAGTTCCGCGGCGTGCAGCCTTCGATCGAACGTGTCGAGGCGGACGCGGCGGATCAGCTGACTCGGTCGGGTGACCACGGTGAACTGGTCGGCCAGCGTGGCCGCGACCGAGGCGAGGTCCAGCGTGGCGCCGTCGGCGGCGCGCAGGGCCTGGACCTGGCTCGTCATGGTGGCGCGCACCCTAGCGCCTGGATGTGAACGCCGAGGGCCGGCGCATCGCGCGGACCCGCGGCACAGCGGTGAGTCAGACTTCGAGTGTCGGCTCGTCGGGGGCGGAGAGGCTCAGCACCGCCCGCGCGACGGCTGGTGACGCACTGATCTGCGCCTCGACGGCCCGGAGCCGGACCGCCAGGTGCGACTCGGTGTCGTCGCCGGTCAGGTCCACGTCGCCGACGACGCTGATCATCCTGGGCCCGACGAACTCGAGGTAGAGATACGTCACGCGCTCGACCTCCGGCATGCGCAGCAGCGCCCGGATCGTGGCCGCGCGGACGCGGGGATCCACCTCCTGGCCGATCAGGAACTGCCGGTTGCGGTTGATCAGCACGACAGCGGTCACCGCGAGCAGCAAACCGATCAGGATCGACCCGACGGCGTCCGGGACGGAGGAACCGGTCAGCTGGTGGGCTGCCAGGCCGGCGCCGGCGATGACAAGACCGATCACCGCGGCGGTGTCCTCGGCCACCACCGCGCGGAGTGTGGGGTCCGACGTGGCAAGGACGTGCTCGAGGAGATCGCGGTCCAGCGATTCGGCCTCGGGCTTGGCCTGCCGGACCGACTGGCGCAACGAGATGCCCTCCAGGAGGAACGACAAGCCCAGCACGACGTACCCGACGACGAAGTCGCTCGCCGGCTCGGGGCGCAGGAGCTGTTGCAGGCCGTGGGTCACCGAGACGGCGGCGCCGGCCGCGAACAAGCCGAGCGCGGCGAACAGCGACCAGACGTAGGCGTCCCGGCCGTAGCCCAGGGGGTGGGTCGGGTCAGGTCTGCGTTGCGACCTTCGGTTGGCGATGACAAGGAAGACCTGGTTGCCCGCATCGGCCCAGGAGTGTGCCGACTCGGCGACCATCGATGCCGATGCGGTGAGCACGGCGGCGATGGTTTTCGCCACGGCCACCAGCACGTTGGCCACGAACGCCACCGCCACGGTGCGAGCGCTGTCCGAGCCGCCCGGCCCGGGGAGCGGAGACACCAGGTTGATGGGCCTACGGGCGGATGCCCCGACGGGAGGCGCGCCGTGCGCCGCGCCGCCGTCGCCCGCGCTTTCCACCGCTCAGTGGTAACACATCGGTGGCGTGGCGGGGCGAAGCCCCGGGCCAACCGGAGACCGCCCCGGGGCCGGTTGCCTCACGCTTGCGATCCCCATCAGGGGCTGATGACCGCCAGGCTGCGCCGCCGTACCGTCTTCACGGCAGGTATTGTCCTAGTGATCCTGATCGGAGTCTGCCGCGTGGTACTTGGTGTGCACTGGGCCACAGACGTAGTTGCGGGCTGCGCGCTCGGCACGGCGGTGGCCGCGGCTGTCCTGGCGGTTCCGCACGGCTCCCCGTCGGTGCCCCGACACCCGGTGCTCGTCTCGGACGACGGTTCGCGGTGAGCGGCCGACTGATCAAGCTGGTGGCCCCCGCCGCGCTCGCCGTCGCCGCCATCGTCCTGGTCCTGCCGCGGGTCACCGGTTCCCCGTGGCGGTCCATCACGGCGGTCTGGGGCGTGCTCACCTGGTGGCAGCTGGCCCTGCTGGCGGTCCTGTGGTTCGCGGGCCTCGTCGCCCACTCGACCGTGCTGATGGGGGCGATGCCCGGCCTCAGCCGGCGACGGGCGCTCACCCTGAACCTGACCGGCAGCGCCGTCGCCAACGTGGTGCCGCTCGGCGGCGGCCTCGGCATAGGACTGAACTACCTGATGGCTCGCCGCTGGGGTTTCTCCCCGGGGCAGTTCTCGCTGTTCACCCTGTTGTCCAACGTCTGGAACGTGCTCGCCAAGGCCGCACTTCCGGTTCTCGCTGTGGCTCTGCTCGTCGCTCGCGACGTGCCGCTCGACCGGCGCATCCTGGCAGGAGCCATGACCGGCAGCGTCCTGCTCGTCACCGCCACAGCTCTCGCGATCGCCGTCACGGCCACCGACCGAGGGGCGCGCCTGGCGGGACGGGTCAGCCGCCTGCTGTCCTCGCTGGGCAGGCGCGATGGCGGCGGCCCTGCCCTGGAAGCGCGACTCATCGGTCTCCGAGGCAGGGGCAAGACGATCGTGCGACGCAGCTGGCGACGGATGACCATGGGCCAGCTGACCTACTACCTGCTGTGCGGCCTCTTGCTGTGGAGCTGCCTGCATCTGCTCGGCAGCTCCCTGGGCATGGTCGCCGTCCTCACACTGTTGGCCTTCGAACGTGCACTCTCCTCACTCCCCTTCACTCCCGGCGGCTCCGGGCTGGTCGAGGTAGGGCTGACCGCCCTGGCGATCGCACTGAACGGGCCTCACGAACAACCCGTCATCGCGGCGGGGGTCCTGCTGTACCGCGCCTTCACCTTCGGGCTCGAGATCCCCGTCGGTGGCGCCTGGCTGTTCGGCTGGTTGCTGATCCACCGGTTTTCCCGTACGCCGACACCCGTCGCTGTCGGAGAGGCAGCCTGATGCGCATCGTCCACGTGAGCGACTGTTACCTGCCTCGGCTCGGTGGTATCGAGTCCCACGTCGCTGACCTCGTGGCCCGCCAGCGCTGCGCAGGTCACGACGTCCACGTCGTGACGAGCACCCCACCCGCTGCACGCAGTCCGCGTCGGGCAGCGAGCGGTCGCGCCGACAGCGACGGCGCGCGTGTCCACCGGATCCGCGCCGGCTGGGTCCGCGGCACGATCCTGGGTTCGGCGGGGACGGCACGGTCGGTGGACCAGCTCGAGCCGGACGTGGTGCACTGCCACAACTCGGTGCTGTCCCCCTTGGCTGTCATGGTCGCCACGACGGCGTCCGCACTCGGCATCCCGACCGCGGTCACCGTCCATTCGTTGCTGCCGGCAGTGGGGCCGATCCTGCCCCTGAGCGGATCGGTGCTCGCCGTCCGGGGCCGCCCCATTGCGTGGTCGGCCGTCAGCGAGGTTGCGGCAGAGCCAGTGCGGCGCGTACTAGGCGCTCGGACAGAGGTGACCGTCCTTCCCAACGCAGTAGACATCGACTGGTGGCGCGACGCCCGGTCAGCCCTGCACCCGACCGACGCCGACACCGTCAAGGTCGTCAGCGTCGGCAGGTTGGCGACTCGCAAACGACCGCTGGCACTGCTGCGCATGATGGCCACGGTGAGGGACCTGGTGCCCTCCCACGTGCGGCTGCGTCTCGTCCTGGTCGGCGACGGTCCGCAACGCGCCAGCGTGGCGCGTCGCATCCGCGAGCAGGGCATGGCCGGTTGGGTCGATCTAGCAGGTCAGCTCAGCCGACAGGAGATCCGCGACACCCTCGCCGCCGCCGACATCTACGTCGCACCCGCCACGCTCGAGTCGTTCGGCATCGCCGCCCTGGAGGCCCGCTCCGTGGGGCTGCCCATCGTCGCCAAGGCCCGCGGCGGCGTCGGGCAGTTCGTGACCCACGGCACCGAGGGCTTGCTGGCGCGTACGGACGGCGACATGGTCGGTGCGCTGGCTCGGCTGGCCACCTCGCCCGCGCTGCGCCGGGCGATCCGGTCGCACAACTGTGCTGTCGCGCCCGCCTTCGGCTGGGACGACGCGCTGTCCGCCACCGACGAGCTCTACGCGCGGGCAGCCCACCTCGTCGGTCAGCCGGTGAGCGATGCACGGCGCGCAACCCTTGCAGATCTCGAAGGCGCTCGATGAGCGTCGGGACCAGCCAACCGCACACCGGTCATCCGCGGCGGCACACCGTGGTGTCCTTCCACGCACATCCCGACGACGAGGCACTGCTGACCGGAGGGACGCTCGCGAAGGCCGCGGCCGCGGGCCACCGCGTCGTACTGGTCACCGCGACCAGCGGAGGTGCCGGGCTGACAGCCGACCGGCTGCGCCGCGACGGCGAGCTGGGCCGACGTCGCCTCGACGAGCTCGCGGACGCGGCCAAGGCGATCGGGGCGGCCTCGGTCGAGCAGCTGGGCTACGACGACTCGGGCATGGACGGCAGTGCCCCCGGTGACACGTTCAGCCGAGCCGACGTCGCTACGGCCGCTGCGCGCCTGGCCGCGATCCTGCAGCGGGAGAGCGCCGACGTGCTGACCGTCTACGACGCCAACGGTGGCTATGGCCATCCCGATCACATCCAGGTGCACCGCGTCGGCGTTCGTGCCGCCGAGCTGGCCGGGACAGCAATCGTGCTGGAAGCCTCGGTCGATCGTGACCTGCTCCTGCGAGCAGTGCAGCTGATGCGGGTCGGGCGTCTCGGCCGCCGCCTCGACCTGCCGTCCCTCGAGCTGGCCTACACCCCGCGAGCGCAGCTGACGCACCGTATCGACGTACGACGACACCTGCGTGCGAAGCGCGCGGCCATGCTCGCGCATGCCAGTCAAGCGACCGCGGACGACACGGACCGCACCATCGCGTTCTTCCTCCGTCTGCCCTACCCCGTCTTCCGGCTCGCTTTCGGCACGGAATGGTTCTTGCAGCGACACCTCGACCCGCCCACCCCGTTGGCAGATGACATCTTCGCCAGCCTGAAGGACGGCGTGATGCGCACGTGAGCTCACCCACCGTGCAGCGTCCACACATCACCGGCGAGATCGGCGTCGTGCTGCTGCTCGTCTTCCTGTACGACCGGATCCGGCAGACCGCCGCCACGCGCTCCGACCAGGCGATCGAGAACGGTCATCGACTGCTGTCTGTCGAGTCGTGGCTGCACATCGACGTAGAGCGGGCGGTGAACATCGCACTGAGCCGGCACGACATGGTCGAGCTCCTGTCGAGCTGGTACTACCAGTTGATGCATCTCTCCGCCACGCTGATCGTGCTGCTCTGGATCTATTGGCGGCGCCCGCTCGCCTACCGCGCGGCCCGCAACGCCCTGGTCGGCATCAACACAGTTGCCCTCGCCGTGTTCTGGGTGCTTCCCGTGGCACCGCCCCGGCTCATCCCCGGGGCGGGTTTCGTCGACTCCGCGGTCGTGACCCGCGTGGCCGAGAAGGCGACGACGGTCTCACCCGACCTGTACGCCGCAATGCCCTCGCTGCACGTGGCGTGGGCAGCGTGGGTTGCGCTGCAGGTGCTGCTCGTCACCCGGCACCGGTGGGGACGTGGTCTCGCCGTCGCCCACGCGCTGATCACTTCCTTCATCGTCATCTCGACGGCCAATCACTATGTGCTCGACATCGCCGCCGGTGCAGCGCTGGCGGGAGTCGTCGTGCTGTGGGCGCGACGGCTCGTGACCCGCGACGTCGGGTGCGACCATGCCGCGCCCCCTCGTGACGGAAGGCGACCGGCAGATCGGGACCTTGCTGAAGCCCGCATTGCCCCTCAACGGGCCTACCGTGAGTCGGGGCCGGATCGGTGCGACAGCAGTGGAGCTCCTGGACGAGACGACCTGCGAGCGGGTGCTGCTCGATCTCGGGCTGCCGGACGTCGACGGGACGCACGTCTGTCGGGAGACCCGGCTTCGGCCACCGGACTGGGTGCTGGTGATGCTGACGGCGCGGCGTGAGTCGGACGTGGCCGGTCTGCGCGCCATTTCGCCCCGAGCCCCGGCAGCAGCCCGCGGCCCCCTTCCGTGATCGTGAGGGGGATCGGCACCGATCCAGTGCCGATCCCCCTCACGATCACCGGGAACGGGCCCTCACGATCACCGGGAGGGCCCTCACGATCACCGGGAAGGGGAGCGGAGGGACGGGGGTGTGCCCGTCAGAGGCGGGGCACCCCCAGCTGGCGACGGCGGACCACCCACAGGCCGGTGAGGCCGGCCAGCATCAGCCCGAACACCAGACTCGCTGGATCGCCCGCGACTGCGGCCGAGCCGAGCAACGGCGCGGACGAGGCCGCCCCCGGCAGGTCGACCGTGTAGACGTCGATCCCGCGGACCGCGTCGACCGTGTAGACGATGTTGGTCTTGGCGGTCGACGACGCCACACCGCTCTTGCTCCGCTGTGGCACCCAGTAGGCGTCCCACACCTCGCCGAGGCCGCTCGCCGCGTAGCCGTACTGGCGCAGGTTGGAGGCGTCGCGTACGTCGATGATGCGCAGGCCGCCCTCGTAGTAGCCCTGTGCGACTAGGCCCGCGGGGTGGTAGTCGAACCAGTGCGCCGAGCAGAACGCCATGTTCGGGGTGGCGACCCCTTCACCGAGACCGACCGGGTTGATCCGGTCGAGCGGGCGGATCGTGCCGTTGCCCTTGAGCGTGTCGACGTACCAGCTCTGGAAGCTGCCGGCGGTCGCGCAGTCGGTGTTCTCGTAGTCCTCCTCGGTGACGAGAAGAACGTTCCCGCGCTTGACGTCCGGCGGCGTGTTGGCCCTGAAGTTTGTGGCGTTGGGGCGGGCCGAGTTGTGGTGGATGAAGTCGTTCCACGGGCTCTGGACACCCTGCGCGTTGGTGGTGTTGACGAGCACCGGGTGCGTGGGGTCGGACACGTCGAACAGCGCGCTGCCGCCCGAGCCGGTGTGGACGCCGTAGCCCGCGTCGTCGAAGTTCCACTTGTGCCCGGCGCCGGAGGTGAACGCGGCGTTCGGGCCTCCGGCTGGTGAGTCGAACACGCCGAGCTCGGTCGGGTGGTCGAGGTCGGTGAGGTCCACCACCGAGAACTTGCCGTTGCGGCCGGCGGTGTAGGCGTACTGGCAGTCGGTCTCGCGGATGCACGACACGGTGTGCGTGTTCGTCCGAGTCGCCACCCTTGAGCGGATGTACGGGTGCGTGGGGTCCGTCACGTCGACGACCATGACCTCGTTGCTGCGCCCGATGTGGTCGATGGCGGTGGGGCTGAACTCCACGAGGTCGGCGCCGACCAGCACGAAGCGCTGTATGACGCCGGCGACCCTCTTCTCGCCGTAGTTGACGGCCTCGTTCTCGAACACGAGGTTCGCCAGGATGCCGGTCGGCCGTGGCTTGAGGGGGTCCGACACGTCATAGACGGTGATGCTGTCCGTGCTCGACACGTAGAAGTACGGCGCCGACTTGGCGAACACGCCCGAGATCGCCGCCGTGTCGGGGACGTTGGTCACGAGCCGGACGTTCGGGCTGGTCACCACCGGTACGGAGACGCCGTCCATGTACTGGGCGCGCTTCTTGGCCGTCTCGGGGCCGCCCCCGCCGTGGGCCCCCGCGCCCGGTGCGAGGACGGCCGCCACGAGGATGGCCGTCACTGTGGCGCCGAGGACACGGGCCGTCCGTGTCGTGGCGCGGGCGTAGCGATGGGACAGGGGCACGGAGCACCTCCGGGTCGCAGTTCGCCCGGACAACGAGCACGGGCGACATACGTCACGTGTATGTCCCACTGCGCCGTCGCGGAAACGAGCGCCCGCCACGCCGCCTGGCCGACGCACCGGCACAGGCCCCCGTGTCATACCCTCGTGCTCGTGAGCAAGAGGCGTCCCGAGGCGAACCGGACCGGGCCTGTCCTCGTCCGTCGGCCCGACGCCGCGACGTGGAACCAGGCGCTCAAGCTCGCCGCGGGCGAGCACCGCCGCCTCGAGCTGCAGCCGGACGGCAGCGTCATCGTGCACAACCAGCCGATCCGCTGACGCAGCTGGAAGCGCACCACGTCAGCGGATCCCGTCAGGGCGAGGCCTGGACGTCGCCGGCGCCCCCGGTTTCGGCGCCGCTCACCAGTGGCCGCAGGTAGGAGGGCCGGGAGAGAGTCAAGGGCCGGTGCGAAGAATCGGCTCGCCATCCGCCCGGCCGCGGGATTCGCCGTGCCCGGGTGCTCGCGCTGCTCAGCCATGCGGTTGACCGGGACGACTAACGCAGTAGCGGCGTGACCAACGGCCGTGGAATGGTCGGCCGGTGCCCAGGAACTACTTCGACGAACCGGTTGCCGCGCGCTATGACGCGGACTCGACCGACATGTTCGATCCTTCGGTCCTGGAGCCTGCGGTCGACTTCCTCGCCGGTCTTGCCGGCAGCGGCTCGGCTCTCGAACTCGGTATCGGCACCGGTCGGCTCGCGCTCCCACTGAGTCGGCGCGGCGTCCGCGTGCAGGGGATCGACCTGTCGCCCGCGATGGTCGAGCGACTACGAGCGAAGCCGGGCGCGGAGCACATCGGCGTGACCATCGGCGACTTCGCGACCACCGTGGTCGGAGGCACCTTCAACCTGGCCTACCTGGTGTACAACACCATCACGAACCTGACGACCCAAGACGAACAGGTCGAGTGCTTTCGCACCGTGGCGCGGCAGCTGGAGACCGGCGGTTGCTTCGTCGTCGAGGTGTTCGTGCCGGCCCTCCAGCGACTGCCCCCGGGCGAGACCGTCAGGGCCTTCCACCTGAGCCCGACCAGACTCGGCTTCGACGAGTACGACGTCGCGACGCAGACCCTCAGCTCTCACCACTACGTGGTCGAGGACGGTCACCTCCGGACCGGCTCGATGCCGTTTCGCTACGTGTGGCCGGCCGAGCTGGACCTGATGGCCCGTCTGGCCGGGATGCGGCTGCGGGAACGCTGGAGTGACTGGGGACGCGAACCCTTCACGAGTGAAAGCAGCTCCCACATCTCGGTCTGGCAGAAGACGGGCTGACGTCGGGACCGACCTCGCGAGCTGGTCCTGCCGGCAGATCAGCGGAGCATGAACCGCGCCGTGGTCGACGACCCGTCCTTGAACGTGAGGGTCAGGTCGCGGCAGCCACGCCAACTCTTGTCGGTCTTCCACACGTAGACGTACTGCTTGGTGAAGGGCTCGAAGAGCAGAACGCTCGTGGTGAGCGGCACCGTGACCTCGATGGCGTCCTCCGGTCCGCGACCACAGGCCACGGCGGAGGCCTTGGGGAAGCCGGCGGCGAAGACATCGAGACCCCTGTTGCCTCCCAGCGTGAACCGGACCGGGATGGCGCTGCCGGCCTTGGCGGTGTTGACCACCGGCGGCAGGTTGACCGGTTCGAGGCCCGCCTTGAGCGTGTAGGACAGCTTGCCGATGTTCCAGGTGCTGAAGTGGCTGGTGCGCACGACCACCTGGGCGTCACCGGCGCCACCGGGGACGAAGCCTCGGGAGACGAGGCAGGGGTCGGGGACCGCTGCGCTCGCGTCGGTGCAGCCGGTGAGCGCAGTGCCGTTGCGGAACACCTGCACGTCGGCCGGGGCGATGCCTGCGAGCGCGCTGGCGTCCACGGTGAAGGCGACCGTGTACGGCGTCGCCGCGGAGGCGACAGGTCCCTCGAGGGCCAGGGACGTGCCGAAGAAGTCATAGCCGCTCGGCGGACTGCCCAGTGGCTGCGGCGTGACCGACAACGCCCCGCTCACCCCTGCCGGCACGGTGATGCTGGTCTGCACCGGGACGGTCGCCGTAGCGCCGCCACCGGACGGGTCCGTGGTCACGGTCTGCCCGCCGGTGACCGTGGTCGCGAGCGACCCCGGCGGCGTCGCCACGCTAGGTGCCGGCTGCCAGGCCGTGTAGAACTCCTGCGTGCCTGCGGGCGCCCCGTCGGCGATCACGCTGCGGCCGCTGCCGTCGGCGTTGACGGTGAAGATGCGGTTGTCGCCGGTTGCCGCGTCGTAGTCGGCGAACACGATCTGCCGGCCGTCCGGTGACCAGCTGGGCGTGAACACGTTCTGGCCTTCCGGGTCCACCAGGTGCTGATGGGTGCCGTCGGCGTCCATGACCCAGAGCCGGTTGCGGCAATAGGGCGTGCAGCTCTCGGCGTCGCTGACGTAGGCGATGCGGGTGCCGTCCGGCGAGTAGTCCGGGTGCATGTTGGCGTGATCGCCGGCGGCGACGTGGGTCAGCTGCGTCGGCGTGCCTCCGGTGGCCGGCACACTGAAGATCTCGTAGCTGGGTGTGCCATAGGTGTAGTAGGCGATGGTGGTGCCGTCCGGTGACCAGCTGGGCTTCTCGATCCCGCCGAACAGCGAGCCGGTGGCCGCCGTACCGGACACCAGCAGCTGCTCGTTGCTGCCGTCAGCGTTGGCGACCACGAGATCGCTGCCGCTGACGTAGGCGATTCTCGTGCCGTCCGGTGACCACGTCGGGGCCCTCCTGTCCGCGGTCTGACCCGACGTCAGCTGGACGGGGCCGCTCCCGTCGGCGTTGGCCACCCACAGGTTGCGATAGGACTCGCCGGCGGCACCGTCGCTGCGCGCGAATGCCACCTTGGTGCCGTCGGGGCTCCAGGCAGGAAGCACCAGCTGGTCGCCCCCGGCGATCCGGCGGGCGTTCGTGCCGTCCGGGTTGACCGTGAACAGGCCCCCACCGTCGCGCACGTAGGCGATCACACCGTTGCGGCCGGGGTTCTGTGCCACAGCAGCACCGCCAGTGACCACCATGGCGAGCGGGCCGAGCAGTACTGCCGCCGCCAGAGGCGCCAGGCTCCGGTAGGCAAGAGGCGAACGCATACGAGACCTCACTCAAGGGGACGGAGGGGGATCGCGAGCGCTCCGGTCGGGACATCGGCGGAGATTCGACCACGCTCGCGAAGGATCAACGCAGAGAGATCATCTCCGTCGGTCTCGGTCGAACCACATCGGCCGAATGAGCCCAATCTCCCCTCAAACGTCATCAGATCTGACTAGTCAGACACCCGGTGTATATGCCCCGAAACGCACAGTCACCGCGGCGTCGTCCAGCCGTCCTCCGAAGGCGGTCAGGGAGGCGCCGAGCCGGCGGGGACGTCGGCCGGCGCCTCAGTCGGCGGCCTCAGGAGGGTCGTCGTCCCGCAGACTGAGGGCCAGCAAGACGGCGGCTACCACCTGCGTGGCTGCAACCACGCCCACGAGCGCAGGGACGGAGCGCGAGTAGAGCGCGCCTGCGGCGCCGCCTCCTAGGACCGCAGCAGCGCCTTGGACAGCGGCGAAGACGCCGTACGCCGTCGCCAGCCGGGCGGCCGGAACGAGGTCGGCGACCAGGGACTTGACGGTGGAGTCCTGGACACCGACGGCCGCCCCCCACGCGAGTACACCGAGGACGACCACCCACAGCCGGCCGGTGAACACCAAGGCCGGGACCGCCGTGACGAGCACGGGCAGGCACACGAGGACCCAGCCGTGCCAGCGGTCGTAGGCGAAACCGGTGACCAAGGCCGCGACCGCCTCGGTCGCCATCGCCGCGGCGTACACCAGCGGCACCCCCGCAACGGGTACCAGGTGCTGCGTCGCAAGGTGGTAGCCGACGAGACCGAAGGTGATCAGACCGGCGGTGGTGGCCCCGACGGCGGCGGCGAACAGGAAGAACCGCCGCGGCAGGTCGGCGCCGACCGTCGCCCTCAGCAGTCGCACCGGCTTGGTCGAGGGCACTGCCCGCTGCGGCATCGGGGAGCTCGCCGAGCCGGGGGACGGCCCCAGCGGCGGGGCGACGGCCTCCGGTTCGAACACCGCCGGGTCGGGGACGCGGCGCCGGATGAACGCCAGCAGGCCGAGCGCGGCGGCGCCGGGTACGGCGAGAGCGGCCATGGCCGGCCAGATCGCTGCGGTGAGAGCGATGATCCCGGCTACCAGCAGGGGGCCGGCGAAGGCGCCGACCTGGTCGAGCGCCTTGTGCACCGCGAACCCGCGGCCACGCCCGACGGCGCCGGCAGCATGCGCGAGCAGCGTCGACTTCGACGGGCTGCGGACGGCCTTCCCGCAGCGCTCCGCCAGGATGAGGACGATCGCGAGGGCGAGGCCGGCGCCGCCGATGAACGGGGTCACCGCGAGCAGCGGCACGCACACTGCCGTCAGGCCGTACCCGGCCAGAGTGAGCGACCAGTACCGTCCGGTGCGGTCGGCCAGCCGGCCGAAGGCTAGCCGCAGCACCAGCGCTGCGGTCTCGCCTGCACCGGTGACCAGGCCGACCACGAACGCGGACGCGCCGAGGGCGGCAAGCAACGGTCCGTAGACCGAGCGGGCGCCCTCGTAGACCATGTCGGCGGCGAGGCTGACGACGCCGAACCCGACGACGGCCCGCCACGCGGACCACCCGACCGCCGCAGTGGTTCGCTCGGCGTCAGGGGCCTCGACCGGCCGGGATGCGGTCACGGAGCGCTCTCAGCGTGCATCCGGCTACCTGCCCTTGCCCTGGCGCAGCAGCCGTCGCAGCAGGGGTACGTCGTCGGGGTCCAGCTCGTCCAGGAACCTGGCCAGGACCTGTTCGCGGTCCGGCGCCGCGTCGAGGGTCCGCCGCATGGCGCGTGCCCGCACACTGGGCCCGTCGGCCAGTGCGTAGCTGAACGTGCGCCCGGTGCTCTGCCGGGTCGCGGCACCCTTCTCGTGCAGCCGCGCCAGGGTCGTCATCACGGTCGTGTACGCAAGGTCACCACCAAGGTGCTCGAGGACCTCGCGCGGGGTCATCGGTCCACCGGCGAGCACGGCCAGCACCTCGTTCTCCAGCGCGCCTCGGTCGCGGCGTGCTGCCGCTCGTGGCTCACGCACCCGGCCACCACCCCTCCCCCACGTCTACTACTATGTCGATAGTAGCGACGACGGTGCTCGTCTGCGACCGGTGTCGCACGCAGGCACCGCCGCCCGGTGCACCACAGAGCTCCAGGAGACGATGTCCTGCGACATCAACGAGTACGCGCGCCACACGGGCCGGCTGCACGGCCCGCTGCTCGCGTACGCCGACCGCTCGCGCTCGGCGCCGTCGGCGTCCTGCTCGGCACGACGGCGCGGCCGCTGCAGGCACGCGGTCCCGGCAGCTACATCAGCCGCGGCAGGGTGGTGTGACGCACCTGGTCGACCAGCTCCTCGGTGTGCCGCCGGTGGCGGCATACCTGCTGATCGCTGCCCTGGTGTTCGCCGAGACGGCAGTATTCCTCGGCTTCGTGCTGCCCGGGGAGACCGCCGTGCTCCTCGGTGGCGTGCTCGCCTCCTCGGGGCGGTTGTCGCTGACGTGGCTGCTGCTCCTGGTCGTCATTGCGGCGGTAGCCGGTGACACCGTCGGCTACGAGGTCGGTCGGCACGCCGGCCCCCGCCTGCTCCGGTCCCGCCCGCTGCGCGGGCACCATCAGCGCATCGAGGGCGCTCGGGACTTCCTGCGCCGACGCGGCGGCAGCGCCGTGTTCCTGGGCCGGTTCACCGCGTTCCTGCGCGCGGTGATGCCGGCGCTCGCGGGGCTGAGCCGGATGCCGTACCCACGGTTCCTCGTGTTCAACGCCGCCGGCGGTCTGGTGTGGGGTGTCGGCGTGGCTCTGCTCGGGTTCTCCGCCGGTGCGTCCTACCGGAAGGTCGAGGCCGCGCTCGGGCGCGGCAGCGCCATCCTGCTCGGCGTGCTCGTCGTGGCCGCGCTGCTCGTCTGGCAGCGGCGACGGCGGGCGCGACGGCACGAGACACCATCGCGGTGAGCGACCGCTGCGATGGCGGTCGCTAGGTCAACGCGG
>JAVEDI010000095.1 GCA_030841035.1 Actinomycetota bacterium | reverse complement strand
GATCGCCACAGCGCTGCGTACGAGCCGCCGCGCTCGATGAGTTCGTGGTGGGTGCCGAGTTCGGTGATCCTGCCGCCCTCGACCACCGCCACCCGGTCGGCGTCGTGGGCGGTGTGCAGCCGGTGTGCGATCGCGACCACCGTCCGACCTTCGAGGACCGCCGCGAGCGAGCGTTCGAGGTGGCGCGCGGCCCGCGGGTCGAGCAGGGAGGTCGCCTCGTCGAGCACCAGCGTGTGCGGGTCGGCGAGCACCAGCCGCGCGAGCGCGAGCTGCTGCGCCTGGGCGGGCGTGATCGGGTGGCCACCCGAGCCGATGGGTGTCTCGAGGCCTTCGGGCAGCGCCTCCACCCAGCCCAGCGCGTCCACGACACCGAGCGCCGCACGGACGGCGGCCTCGTCGGCGCCGGGCCGCGCCAGCAACAAGTTCTCGGCGAGCGTCCCCACGAAGACGTGGTGCTCCTGGGTGACCAGGACGACGTGGGCCCGCAGGTCGTCGAGGCGCAGGTCGACCAGGGGTACGCCGCCGACGGTCACCCGGCCCGTCCGCGGTGGGTTGATGCCCGACAGCAGCCGGCCCAGGGTCGACTTGCCGGCCCCCGACGGGCCGACGACGGCGAGCCGCTCGCCCGGCACCAGGTCGACATCGACGCCGTGCAGCACGTCGCGGCCCGTGCGGTAGGCGAACCGGACGTCCTCGGCCACGACGTGCTCGTCGCGCGGTACGTCGTCGGTGGCGACGCGGTCGTCGGGCACGAGCTGCACGCCGAGGATGCGGGACAGCGCCGTGGCGCCGACCTGCACCTCGTCGAGCCAGGACACGAGGCGGTCGACCGGGTCGACGATCTGCACCGTGTAGAGCGTCACCGCGGTCACGGCGCCGAGACTGGCGTAGCCGTTGGTCACCAGCCAGCCGCCCCACGCCAGGGACGTCGCGACCGGCAGCCCGTAGGCCAGCTCCATCGTCGGGAACCACCAGGTGCGCAGCCGCAACGTGTACCGCTCGGCGGCGTACGCGCTGCTCATCTCCTGCTCTATGCGCGCGATGCGCCGGTCGGCGAGGCTCATCGCCTCGACCGTGCTTGCGCCGTCGACGGTCTCGGCGAGGGCCCCGTTGTAGGCGGCGTAGCTCTCGCGCTCCCGCAGGTAGCCGGCCGGCGCGTGACGCAGATAGAGCTTGGTGCCGACGATGATCAGGGGTGCGCCCATCAGCAGCGGCAAGGCGACGAGCGCGTCGGTCAGGAACGCCGCGACCGCGGTGAGCACCACCGTGACGAGGGCGACGAGCACCTCGGGGACGGCGAAGCGCACCGTTCGAGCCAGTGCCTCGACGTCGCCCGTGCTGCGGGTGACCAGGTCACCCGTGCCGGCCCGCTCGACGGTCGAGAGGGGCAGTTGGAGCACGCGTCCGAGGAAGCCCTCGCGCAGCTCGGCGAACACCGTCTCGCCGAGCACGAAGGACTGGCGGCGTGCCACGAAGGTGAGCAGGGTCTGCGCCACGAGGGAGGCAGCCAGCAGCAGCGTCAACCGGTCGGCGTGCCCCATCGTCGTACCGTCGCGCACTGACTGCACGAGGGAACCCAGCAGCCGCGGTCCCACGACCGCGGCCAGCGCGGCGAGCGCGTGCAGCACGAGCATCCCGATCACCGCGCTACGGTGCTCCCGGAAGATCTCCCGGGCCTTGGCGCGCACCTGGCCGCCGGAGGCGACCGGGAGGCTCCGCTTCGTGTCAGCGGTCGGGGGCTGGGTCACAGGTCCTCCCCTCGCGTCACCGTCTCGCGGTACGGCGGGTGGCTGGACAGCAGGTCGCGGTGGCTGCCCCGGGCCTCGACGACGCCGTCGCGCACGAAGACCACCTCGTCGCAGCGGTCGAGCAGCAGGGGGCTGGCGCTGGTCACGACGGTGGTGCGGGCGGTGCCGGAGCCGTCGTCGTGGCGGGCGGCGCGCAACCGGGTCGCCACCAGCGCCTCGGTGTGGGCGTCCACCGCACTGGTCGGTTCGATGAGCACCAGCACCTCTGCGTCGGACAGCAGCGTGCGGGCCAGCGCGAGCCGTTGGCGCTGGCCACCGGAGAAGCCTCGGCCGCCCTCGTCCACGATCGCGTCCAGGCCCTCCGGCAGCGCCTCGAGCACGTCGTCGGCGGCCGCGACGCGCAACGCCGCGAGCAGGTCGCCGTCGTCGAGCGCGGTGCCCCACGGGTCGAGCTCGTCGCGCAGCGTGCCGGTGAACAGCCGCGGCTCGGCCTCGGCGACCAGGATGCGGCGCCGCACGGCGTGCAGGGGCAGTCGTTGCAGCGGTACGTCGCCGAGGGTGACCCCGGCGTGGTCCTCGAGCCGCCCCAACCGCTGGGCGATCGCGGCGGTCTCGTCGGGGTCGGCCGCGACCAGACCGGTCATCCGGCCGGGGGCGAGAGCCAGGCCCGACGCGGCATCGGCCAGGACCGAACCCGCCGGCGGCGCGGCGAGCGGGTGGGCGGGCTCGCCGATCTCTGGGCGGGTCTCGAGCACGCCGATGATGCGGTTGGCCCCGACCAGCGAACGGGTGATCTTGTCGGCGCCCTCCACCGCCGTGCGGATCGGGACGACCAGGAAGAAGGCGTAGCCGTAGAAGGCGACGATGTCACCCGGCGACAGCGTGCCCCGGATGGCCAGCCGCGCACCCAGCCAGGTGAGGGTGACGAGGAAGATGCCGGGCAGCAGCACCTGCGCCGAGTCGAGGACCGCCTGCAGGGTCGCGACCCGCACGCCGGCGTCGCGCAGCTCGTCCGACCGGCGGCGGTAGCGCGCCAGGAACGCGGGCTCGCCGCCGATCCCGCGCAGCACCCGCAGCCCGGCCACGGTGTCGGCGCCCAGGGCCGTCAGACGACCGGCGACCTCGCGCTGGGTCCGCTGCCGGGCCTGCAGTGGGCGCATCAGCGGGCCGAGCAGCAGCACCATCGCCGGCACGCCCACGAGCACGACGACCCCGATCAGCGCGTTCGTGTGCAGCAGAAGCAGCGCGACGATCAGGTAGGACACGAGCGCGCCGGAGAGCCGGGCGGTGATGTCGAAGGCCCCCCCGATCATCAGCGCGTCGTTCGTGGCGGCGCTGACCACCTCCCCGGTGGGCAGCCGGCGACGGATCGCGACGCCGACGCGCGCGCTGTGCCGCCCGAGCAGCTGCATGGAGCGGAACGACGCCGCGAGCCAGTTGTTGACCGCCGTGCGGTGGCGCAGGACACCCGCGACGGCCTGGACGGCGACCAGCGCCAGCACGACGAGAGACCAGCGCAGCGAGGCGGCGACGTCGTGGGCGGAGACGCCCCGGTCGAGGCCGCGGCCGATGGCGGCGGGCACCAGGGCCTGGGAGCCCATCCACAGCACGCCGTACACCGTGGCCACCAGCTGCGGGCGCCACTGCTGCCGGCCGGTCCACAAGAGGTAGCGCGCCGGGGAGCGGAGATCGGGGACACCAGGGTCGTCGTAGGGAAGGCGCAGCACGATGGTCGACGGTACGTCGCCGGTGGCCCCCGGAGAAAGCGGGTTTCCCGTGCCACGAGCGGCTGCGCGTGACCCGTAGACTCGGGCACCTCACCCGTCCTACGCCCCGGAGGACTCCCGCCCCGTGACCGTGGCCACCGACCGCCCCAGCACCGACACGGTCCTCGTCGTCGACTTCGGCGCCCAGTACGCGCAGCTGATCGCCCGCCGGGTGCGCGAGGCGCGGGTCTACAGCGAGATCGTGCCGCACACCATGGCGGTTGCCGAGATGCTGGCGAAGCAGCCGGCCGCGATCATCCTGTCCGGGGGTCCTGCCTCGGTCTACGCGCCCGGCGCCCCATCGGTCGACCCGGCGATCTTCGAGGCCGGGGTGCCCGCGTTCGGCATCTGCTACGGCTTCCAGGCGATGGCCCGCGCGCTCGGCGGCACGGTCGCGCGCACCGGGCTCGCCGAGTTCGGCGGCACCGACCTGGTGGTCACGCACGAAGGCAGGCTGTTCCGGGGCCTCCCGACCGAGCAGTCGGTGTGGATGAGCCACGGGGACGCGGTGGCGGCAGCGCCGGCGGGCTTCGTGGTGTCCGCGTCGACCGGGGGCACGCCCGTCGCGGCGTTCGAGGACGTCGAGCGGCGGCTGGCCGGGGTGCAGTTCCACCCCGAGGTGATGCACACGGCGCACGGCCAGAAGGTGCTCGAGCACTTCCTGTACGACGTGGCCGGCTGCCGCCCGACCTGGACGATGACCAACGTCATCGACGAGCAGGTCGAGGCGATCCGCGCGCAGGTCGGCTCCCACCGGGTCATCTGCGGCCTGTCCGGTGGCGTCGACTCGGCGGTCGCGGCGGCCCTCGTGCACCGAGCCGTCGGTGACCAGCTCACCTGCGTGTTCGTCGACCACGGCCTGCTGCGCAAGGGCGAGGCTGAGCAGGTGGAACGCGACTACGTCGCCGCCACCGGCGTACGCCTGGTGGTGGCCGACGCCGCGAAGCGCTTCCTCGATGCGCTGGCGGGTGTCGTGGACCCCGAGGAGAAGCGAAAGGTCATCGGACGCGAGTTCATCAGGGTGTTCGAGGAGTCGGCGCGCGAGGTGGTCGCCTCGGCCGGCGCCCAGGGGGAGTCGGTCGACTTCCTGGTGCAGGGCACGCTCTACCCCGATGTCGTCGAGTCGGGCGGCGGAGCCGGCACCGCCAACATCAAGTCGCACCACAACGTGGGCGGGCTGCCCGACGACCTGCAGTTCTCGCTGGTCGAGCCGCTGCGCACCCTGTTCAAGGACGAGGTACGCCGCGTGGGGCTCGAGCTGGGGCTGCCCGAGGCGATCGTCTGGCGCCAGCCGTTTCCCGGGCCGGGCCTGGGCATCCGCATCATCGGCGAGGTCACCGGCGACCGGCTCGACGTGCTGCGTGAGGCCGACGCGATCGCCCGCGAGGAGCTGACGCGGGCCGGCCTCGACCGGGAGATCTGGCAGTGCCCGGTCGTGCTGCTCGCCGACGTGCGCTCGGTCGGTGTCCAGGGCGACGGGCGCACCTACGGTCACCCGGTGGTGCTGCGGCCGGTGTCCTCCGAGGACGCGATGACCGCCGACTGGACGCGGGTGCCCTACGAGGTGCTCGCGCGCATCTCCACCCGCATCACCAACGAGGTGCGCGAGGTCAACCGGGTCGTGCTCGACGTCACGTCTAAGCCGCCCGGGACCATCGAGTGGGAGTGACCCGGCGCGTTGACCTGCGGTTGTCCGGCCAGATCGACGGTGAGGGCGGTCTTGGGCTCGCTGAGCCCACTACTTCGCGTGAGTCTTCCGCCGACGTAGTCGAGGTTGCCGGCAGAGCGCTTGTCCGTGGTCGGTCGTCGTTCTTCCCTCGCCTCGACCGGGATCGATGAGGAGGTAGCCATGCACGTCCCGTTGATTGTCGGTGCGGGCAACTGCGACCGAGCACTCGAAGACGCGGAGGCGCTGCTTCTTGCGTACCGGACGGACGATGGGCTCCGGTACCTTGACTACCAGCCGGTCAGCGACCCGGATCACCTGGTACCCGATGACCTCGCCGTAACGATTCTGATCAACTCCCGCGTCGCCTCACGCGCTTTCAAGGCGGTCCAGGACCGTAGCCGCGAGGTCGTCCTGGCCGACTTGCCACGTGTCCCCTTGGAACAAACGGACAGTGGCCAGCGCCAGCGGGTCGCCGATGTCGTCACGCAGGTGGCTCAGTGGCCAGGCTTCGCGGCTTCGGTGGCGACCAAGGTGCTCCACAAGAAGCGCCACGCACTCATCCCGATCCTCGACAACCAGGCCATCTTCGGGGCCTACATGAGTCCGTCGTGGCCGGGCCGGAGGTCCAGCACGGACAGCGTGAAGTCCCCTTCACGCATCCGCGAGGCAATCGACTGGATCTTCACAGATCTGACCCGACCTGAGAACGTCACCACCTGGGCTCGGCTTGCTGAGATCGAGCCGACTCGCAGCCGCATCCAGTTGTTCGACATGGTGTGGTGGTCGTACTTCCGACGTGTCGAGCCCATCCCGTCGACGAGCAGCCGCCCGCTTGAGCGGGAGTGACCCGGCGCGGTTACCTTCGGGGACGAGCGCTCGCCCGTTCCGCGGATCGAGGGATTTGCCGGAACGTCACCACGCAGGGGTGGCGGGGAACCAGGTGAGCAGGCGACTCTGGAACCGTCTGGAGGTGCCGCATGGTGTGGGTGTGGATCGCTGTGGGGACGCTCGGTCCCGTGCTCACCGTCGTGCTGCTCGAGCACCTCACGAACATGATGGACGGCCTGGAGTCGCTGTGGCGGCGGCTCCGCCGGCGTGAGGTCGTCCCCGACGGGCCGGCGATCGAGTGCCTTGCCGCCGACCTGCACCGGCTGAGCCTGCAGCTGTCCCGGGTCGAGAGGTCCAACGAGATCGCCAAGGTGTTCCGGCTGCGCGCGACGTCGCTCGCCTATGACGACGTGCTGTTGTGCGCCTGCCGGGTCCTCGACGTGGACACCGCGGCCCAGGCGCCGCTCGAGCCGGTCGAACGGCTCCAGACCGAGGCCGTCCTCGCCCAGCGTGGCCTGGTCTGGTGATCCTCAGCTCAGCGCGCTCGGGTCGGCGGGCACGTCGACCGCGTGCTGGCGCAGCAGCTCGAGGGGTACGACGTCGAGCACGCGGGCGTTCGTCGCCGCCAGCACCACCGGGGCTGCGGCCCCGGCTCCGTGGGCCTGCAGCCAGCGCAGCGCGACCACGCACCATCGGTCACCCGGGGTGAGACCGGGGAAGCCCCACTCGGGTCGCGGTGTGAGCAGGTCGTTGCCCACCGACCGCTGGTGGGCGAGGAACTCCGCGGTGACCACGGCACAGATCGTGTGGCTGCCCACGTCCTCCGGCCCGCTCGTGCAGCAGCCGTCCCGGTAGAAGCCGGTCATCGGGTCGGTCCCGCACGGCTCCAGCGGACCGCTCAGCACGTTCTTCTCCTCGCTCACCGGGCCAGCCTCGCACGTCGTGCCGGCGCGGGCGAGGGACGCGCCTACGCTGCCGGGGTGACCATCGAGGACATCGATCTCGAGACCGCCGGAGTGCTCGATCTCCAGCAGGCGATGGCGGCAGGTACGACGACGGCCTCCGCTCTCGTGCGCGGCTACCTCGAGCGCATCGAGCGGTTCGACCGGCGCGGTCCCGCCGTCAACGCGATCCGCTGTCTCGTGCCCGACGCTCTGGAGCGGGCCCACGCCCTCGACGACGAGCGCGCGCGCGGCGACGTACGCGGACCGATGCACGGCATCGCGGTCATCGTGAAGGACAACATCGACGTGGCCGGCGTGCCCACGACGGCGGGGGCGCTCAGCCTCGAGCGCTCGGTGCCCGACCGGGACGCGGCGCTCGTCACCCGGCTGCGGGAGGCCGGCGCGGTGGTGATCGCGAAGGCCAACCTCACCGAGTTCGCCAACTTCATGGCCGACGACATGCCCAGCGGCTACTCGTCCTTGGGTGGCCAGGTCCTCAACCCCTACGACGCGAGCATCACGCCGTGCGGCTCCAGCAGCGGCTCGGGGGCGGCGGCCGCCCTCGGCTTCGCGACCGTCACCGTCGGTACGGAGACCGACGGCTCGATCCTCTGTCCCGCCGATGCCCAGAGCCTGGTCGGCGTGAAGACGACCGTGGGCCTGGTCAGCGGGCAGGGCATCCTGCCGATCGCGACGAGTCAGGACTGCGCGGGTCCGATGACCCGCAGCGTGTACGACGCGGCGGCGCTGCTGGGGGCGTTGACGGGGACCGACTACGTCGGCACCCTCACCGGCACGGCGCTGGACGGCACCCGCCTCGCCGTACCTCCTGCGCCTGAGGGCCTGCACGTCGACGAGCGCGCGCTGTACGACGCGGCACTTGCGGTGCTGCGCGACCGCGGTGCGCAGCTGATCGACGTACCCGAGCTGCCGGAGACCGACGAGCTGGAGGTGCTGCACTACGAGTTCGGCCGTGACCTGGACGCCTACCTCGCCGGGCTGCCCGAGGGTGCGCCGATGCGATCGCTGCAGGACATCGTGACCTGGAACGAGGCCCACCCGCAGGCCGCGCTGAAGTTCGGCCAGGCGCGGCTGCTCAAGGCGCTCGAGATCGACCACGACGAGCGGCGCCGGGCCTACGAGGCGCTGCGCGCGCGCGACCTCGCGATGGCGGGGGAGCACGGGGTCGACGCGGTCCTCGCCGCCTATGACGCGACCGCGATCGTGGTGGCGTCCTGGCGCGGTGCCGGCATCGGGGCCCGGGCCGGCTACCCCACCGTGCTCGTGCCGGCCGGCTACCGCGCGTCGGACAGGCGGCCGTTCGGGCTCGGCTTCCTCGCAACCGCTCGCGAGGAGGCAGCTCTGCTGGGGCTCGCCTACGACTACGAGCAGGCGTCCCGGCTGCGTCGGCCGGTCAGCGAGGTCAACCCGTCGCTGCTGCGCGGCGCGTGAGGTCAGCCGGTCATCACCACGAAGAAACCTTCCGCGAGCCGGCCCTCCGCGAGCTCTGCGAGCTTCGCGTTGGCGCCGAACCACCCACGCATCCGCTCCTCGAACCCGTCCATGTGCGACGTCTGGCTCGCGTGGGCGCGCAGTGCGGCCAGCTTGGCGTCGAAGAAGTCGGTGACGTCGACCCAGTGGTTGTTCTCCGGGTGCGACATCAGCCACGTCTCGGAGACCGACCACTCCTGCAGACCCTCCTCGCGCAGCAGCTCGGGGTGGGCGAACGGGTTGCGTGCGTCGGGATAGATCGCCGCGATGGCCGCCGCACCGGAGGCGAGATGGTCGGGGTGGCTCGCGCCGATCCGTGACCAGTTGCGCTCCGGGCTCTGGATCAGCATCCGCTGGGGGCGCACCTGACGGATGACGCGGGTGATGTCGCGGCGTACGCCGATGGTCGGGGAGAGCGTTCCGTCGGGATGGCCGAGGAACCGCACGTCGTGCACGCCGGCGTGCTTGGCGGCCTCGACCTGCTCGGCCCGGCGGATGCTCGGGATGTCGGCCCGGTCGACGCTCGGGTCGAAGCCCCCGGCGTCGCCGTCGGTGCAGACGCAGTAGGTCACCTCGACGCCGGCCCGCGTCCATGCCGCGACAGTGCCGGCGGCGCCGAAGTCCACGTCATCGGGGTGAGCCGTCACCACCAGCACCCGCTCGAGCTCGCTGTCGTCCAGCACCAACCCTCCTCACGGCTCAGACCCGCCATGGTAGGCGGCGCCCGACCCGGGGGCCCGGGGCGGCGCAGGGGCGGGGGCTGTCCTGTCGGCCACCTAGACTCGGGGGCAGGATGAGCACTCTCTTCGACGACTCCGTTCCGCTGTCCCCGCCGGGTGTGGCCACGGGCGGGGACAGCCTTACTTCCGCGGCGGGGCGCCGGGCCGACACGGACACGGCCGCCCTGTTCGAGGGGCTCAACCCGCAGCAGCGCGCGGCTGTCGTCCACGAGGGCTCGCCGGTGCTCATCGTCGCGGGGGCCGGGTCGGGCAAGACCAGGGTCCTCACCCATCGCATCGCCTACCTGCTCGGTGAGCGCCACGTGCACCCCGGCGCGGTCCTCGCCATCACGTTCACCAACAAGGCAGCCGGCGAGATGAAGGAGCGGGTCGCGGCCCTCGTCGGGCCGCGCGCCAAGGCGATGTGGGTGAGCACCTTCCACTCGGCCTGTGTGCGCATCCTGCGGCGCGAGGCCGCCCACCTCGGCATGAAGTCGACGTTCTCGATCTATGACCAGGCCGACTCGCAGCGGTTGATGACGCTGGTCTGCCGTGACCTCGACCTGGACCCCAAGCGCTACCCACCGCGGTCCTTCTCCAACCAGGTCAGCAACCTCAAGAACGAGCTGGTCGACCACGAGACGTTCGCCGGCCGTGCCGAGACGCACATCGAGAAGACGCTGGCCGAGGCCTACGCGCTCTACCAACGCCGGCTGCGCGAGGCCAACGCCTTCGACTTCGACGACCTGATCATGACGACCGTCAACCTCCTGCAGGCCTTCCCGGACGTGGCCGAGCACTACCGGCGACGGTTCCGCCACGTCCTGGTCGACGAGTACCAGGACACCAACCACGCCCAGTACGTCCTGGTGCGGGAGCTGGTCTCCGGCGGTGATCCCAGCCTCGGTGTGCCGCCTGCCGAGCTGTGCGTCGTCGGCGACGCCGACCAGTCGATCTACGCCTTCCGCGGGGCCACGATCCGCAACATCCTCGCCTTCGAGCAGGACTACCCCGACGCGGCCACGATCCTGCTGGAGCAGAACTACCGCTCCACGCAGACCATCCTCTCCGCGGCCAACGCGGTCATCTCGCGCAACGCGGGCCGCAAGCCCAAGAACCTGTGGTCCGACGCGGGTCAGGGCGCGCCGGTCGTGGGCTACGTCGCCGACAACGAGCACGACGAGGCGTCCTTCGTGGCCGCCGAGGTCGACCGGCTCACCGACGACGAGGGCGTGCTGCCCTCGCAGGTGGCCGTGTTCTACCGCACCAACGCGCAGTCGCGGGTCTTCGAAGAGGTGTTCATCCGAGTCGGCCTGCCCTACAAGGTGGTCGGCGGCGTGCGGTTCTACGAGCGGCGCGAGGTGCGGGACGCGCTCGCCTACCTGCGGGTGCTCGCCAACCCCGCAGACACCGTCTCGTTGCGCCGCATCCTCAACGTTCCCAAGCGGGGCATCGGTGACCGCGCCGAAGCGTGCATCGAGGCGCTCGCCCAGCGGGAGTCGCTGACCTTCAACGCCGCCCTGCAGCGCTGCGAGGACGCCTACGGCCTCGCGGCGCGGTCGCTCAGCGCCGTCCAGTCGTTCCGCACCCTGCTCGACGAGCTCGGCACCCTCGTCGAGGCGGGCACCTCACCGGCGACGATCCTCGAGGCGGTGCTGGAGCGCACCGGCTACGCCTCCGAGCTGTCCAGCTCCACCGACCCGCAGGACCAGAGCAGGCTGGAGAACCTGCAGGAGCTCGTGGCGGTCGCCCGCGAGTTCGAGGAGGCCAATCCCGGGGGCACGCTGGTCGACTTCATGGAGACGGTGGCGCTGGTCGCCGACTCGGACGAGATCCCCGACGAGGCTGACCCGGCCGAGGACGGCAAGCCTGCTCAGGGCGTCGTCACGCTGATGACCCTGCACACAGCCAAGGGGCTGGAGTTCCCCGTCGTGTTCCTCTGCGGGCTCGAGGACGGCGTCTTCCCGCACATGCGCTCGCTCGGGGACCCGAACGAGCTCGAGGAGGAGCGCCGCCTCGCGTACGTCGGCATCACGCGCGCCCAGCAGCGGCTGTACCTGAGCCGCGCGACGGTGCGCAGCGCCTACGGAGCTCCGCAGGCCAACCCGGCGTCGCGGTTCCTCGAGGAGATCCCCGACACCCTGCTCGACTGGCGACGGCTCGAGTCCACGGTGGCGAGTACGCCGGCGATGGCCTCGCTCGCGGCCCGGCCGTCGGTGCGCTCGCCGGGCAACAGGGTCGTCGTGCACCTGGAGCCGGGCGACCGGGTCACCCACGACACGTTCGGCATGGGCACGGTCGTCACGGTGGAGGGGGCCGGTGAGCGCGCGGTGGCCTCGATCGACTTCCGCGACGGCGGGGTCAAGCGGCTGCTGCTGCGCTACGCGCCGGTCGAAAAGCTCTGAGGCGGCTAGGGCTTCAGCTCGTGGGCCCGCAGCCAGGCCATCGGCTCGATGGGGCCCTGGTTGTCGGGCCGGACCTCGAAGTGCAGGTGCGGACCGGTCACGTTCCCGGTGCTGCCCACGCGTCCGATCAGGTCGCCCGCCTGCACCTTGCCGTCGGTGCGCAGGAACGCCGACAGGTGGGCGTACCAGGTGACGGTCCCGTCGGGGTGCTGGATCGCGATCTTGTTGCCGTAGGCGCCGTCGTAGGAGGCGAAGATGATGGTGCCGTCGCCCACGGCGCGCACGGGGGTGCCGCTCGGTGCCGCGAAGTCCTGACCGGTGTGGGTATGGCTCCACAGCCCGCTGACGTCGCCGAAACCCGCGGTCAGCCGGTAGTGCTCCACGGGCAGCACCCACTGCGGCCGGGTGTTCTCGGCGGCCAGCTTGGCCCGCCGGGCCGCCTCCTGCGCCGCGCTCAGCGCCTCCTGCTGCGCGGTGCGCAGCCGGCTGATCCGTACGGCGCTCTGCGCCGCGACCCGGTTGCGCAGTTGGGCCGCGGCCAGCGCGTTCTCGCGCTGGGGGCCGTGCGCGATCGGGTCGGTCCGCGCTGCCCCGTCACGTGCGGCGCCGATGGCGCTGGGCACGTTGAGTCCGCTCACCGTGAAGGCGGCGATGGTCGCAGCCGTGAAGCACGCCGGGGCGGCGGAGCTCTTCTGGCGACGGTGGCGACCGCGGGTGGGGCGGCGAGGGGGCACGGGGAAGCCTCGTCGTCGTGGGGAGTAAGGACCGCGCGACCATAACGAAGAAGTCACGGCAAGCCCTAATCGGGGGGATCTTCAGAGGCTGTTCAACTACGCAGTGCCACCACGACGGGGTACCTGGTAGACAAATATCCGGATAACCGGTATCTCACGGACTTCTGCCCGGACCCCTCCCCGACCTCTGTTCCCCTCCTGCTGATGCCGGCCTACCCGCGCCCCGTCCCCCTACACGCCCCGGTCCAGAAACGTTGCCGCTTGCACCGCCGGAGCGCGTCGCTGCGACCGACGTGCTGCCCGATGGCAGCGTCGCACCGTCGGTCCCGAGCTGGGCCAGCGCCAGGGTGATCTCGTGCACGGCCCGTCGGTGGATCGGCAGCGACATGTGCCCCACCCCCGGAATCAGCACGTTGCGCGCCACCAGGTCCGGGTGGTCCACGCGTGCCGAGGCCTTGGGCACCATCAGCTGGTCGAGATCGCTCCAGACCGCGAGGAAACGCGTGCGGCACCCGGGTGCCGGCCGGGCCAGCTCGCGGATGACGTCGCTGCCGGGACGCAGCTGGCGGGTCAGCGGGTGCGCCAGCAGGTGCGCGCGCCGGGTGCCGCCGTGCGGGCTGCCGAGGGTGACCAGGGTGTGCACGCGGGCGTCGCCGCCCAGCCGTTGCACGTAGTAGCGCCCGATGAGCCCACCCATGCTGTGGCCGACCAGGTGCAGGCGCTCGACGCCGGTCTCGGCGCAGATCTGCTCGACGGCGGCGGCGAGCGCCTCGGCGGCCAGCCGCACGTCGCGGGTGAGCGGGCTGTAGCTGAAGCTGAGCACCCGGCGGAAGCCCCGGCGTCGCAGCGCGCGGCGCAGCAGCGTGAAGATGGAGCGGTTGTCCACCATGCCGTGGACCAGCACGATCGGCGTGCCGGCCGCCTCCACGTCGCCGACGACCAGCCCGCGCTGCAGCGGGGACAGCGAGTGCAGGCTGCGCTGCCCGGGGGGCGCGTCGGGGCGGGCTCGCTCGCCGACGGCGCCGAGCGGGTAGAGGGCGGCGTGCGCCGCCGCCCAGGCGACCTCGAGGGCCGCGCCGCGCAGCCCGACCGGCGAGAGCAGACCCCGCGCCCCGCGGCGTACGCCGTCGGTGGCGCGCGTCACGCGGTCGCGCACCTCGGCTCCTCTCACCGGGCCGGCCCCTCGCCGCAGCTGCTCGCGCTGCGGACCGTGGCCAGCACCTACCCCCTCGCAGCGCAAGAACGCGCTTGTCCGCCGTCGGTTACGCTGCCCGCGGTAGGCCCGTTGTGGGCACTCCCGGTCGAGGGAGCGACGAAGGAGCGAGATGGCTGCCCCGGGTCAGATCCGCGTCGTGGTCGCCAAGCCGGGCCTGGACGGTCACGACCGGGGGGCCAAGGTCGTGGCGAGGGCACTGCGCGACGCCGGCATCGAGGTCATCTACACCGGCCTGCACCAGACACCGGAGCAGATCGTCGAGACCGCGATCCAGGAGGACGCCGACGCCGTCGGGCTCTCGGTGCTCTCCGGCGCCCACATGACGCTGTTCGCGCGGGTCCTCGAGCTGCTGCACGAGCGCGAGGCGAGCGACATCGTGGTCTTCGGTGGCGGGATCATCCCGGCGGCCGACATGCCGGAGCTGGAGAAGCTCGGCGTCGCCAAGGTCTTCACCCCAGGCGCCACCACGGGCGACATCGTCGGCTGGGTCCGCGAGCACGTCGCCACGGCACCGACCGGCTGAGGCTCACGGCGTCGGGGCGACCACCGGCAGCCGCAGGACGCCCGCAGCGCCGGGCGACGTCGACACCGTGACCGGCATCACGACCTTGTTGTTGCGGTACGCCGCGTCGGTGGCCGCGACGACCAGCCGCAGGCGGTTGCCGGCCGCGAAGCGGTGCACGATGCCCGGCAGCTCGATGCGCACCGGACGGCGTACGTCGGCGACCCGCACGGGTGAGACGAGCCGGTGCACCAGAGTGACGCCGCCCGACGGCGCGACCTCGTAGAGCTTGGCGAACAGCAGCAGCTGCCCCGCCGGCCCGGTGGCCTGCGAGACCTCGGCGACCGGCGAGGAGAGGTGCAGCGTCAGCCTGGGCACACCGACGACGTCCACGGGCTGGTCCAGGGGGGCGCTGGTCCACGACGCGAACGCGCCGGGGGTGTCGTAGGGCGGCGTCACGCCGTCGGGGACCTGGGAGCCCTGCAGTGCCGAGACCTCGCTGTAGCTCAGCGGCACCTCGCCGGCCAGGTTGGCGTAGGTCGCGCTGCCCGACCGCACGTCCGCCGCCGAGGTGACCAGCTGGTCGGAGCCGGAGAGGAACAGCCGCCGGTCGGTGCCGACCGGGTAGCGCGCGGACCTGCCGTAGGCCGGGGTCGCGATGCCCGAGTAGGGCACCCAGTCACGGAAGTAGGCGAACCGGGGGCCCGTGCCGGTCGGCCGGTCCTGCAGATAGTGGTCGAACCACGCGGCGATGCGGCGGCCCTCGTAGGTGCGTGCGGGGCGGGCCAGGTCCAGCTCGCCCGGTGCGGGCTTCCCGCCGCCGCTGTGCCCCCACGACTGCCAGATCATCTTCACCGGCGTGCCCTGCCGGCGCAGCGCGCGGTACGTCGCCACCGCCTCCTGCAGGTTGAACAGCGTGTCGTTCTCACCCTGGATGAGCAACGTCGGCACGCGGATGTCCTCGACGTAAGAGGCGACGCTGGCGTGCCGGGCGAAGTCGGTGCTCGCCGCGTCGGGGTAGCCCAGCGTGTCCATCCGCGCCTTCACGAGGCACGCCTGGTCGGTGAAGTTGGGGCAGCCGAGCATCCGCGACGGGTCGGTCGCCGCGTGCTGCACGCCGTCGGCGATGCCTACCCCGAAGAACAGGCTGGTCCAGCCGACCTTCTCGGTGCCGGGAGTGCCGGAGCTCACCCCGCGGCGCAGGTCGGTGTTGTTGGGCGCGAGCGAGTAGGCCAGGTCGTTCCAGGTGATGATCGGCACGATCGTGTCGACCCGCGGGTCGATCGAGGCTGCGGCGAACTGCACCTGCCCGCCGTAGGACCCGCCGACCATGCCCACGCGCGGGTCGTGGGGTCGCTGACGCCCGTCGTGGGACACCGGGTCCTGGCGCACGAACGTCACGCGGGTGCCGTCGTTGGCCGCGAGCCCGCCACCGAGGTAGGTCACCAGCTGGCGGGCGGCGCGACCGTCGTAGTCGGGGTCGTCGAGGGTGATCTTGCAGTCGGAACCGCCGAAGCCGAGCCCGGAGTAGGAGAGCACCACGTAGCCGCGGCGTGCGAAGGCGCGGGCCAGCCCGGCCTGGTCGTCCTTGGAGCCACCGAAACCGTTGGTGGTGAGGATGGCGGGCGCTGGGCGTGACGGGGTGGCCGTGGAGGGGCGGTACAGGTCGAACACGACGGTGCAGGTCTGCTCGCCGCTCGGCCCGACGTGCACGTCGATCTCGTTGCTCGTGACCGAGACCGCGGCGGGTGGCGGCCCCGCAGCGTCCGCGGGTGGCGTCGGCTCGAGCACGGCGGCCACGGTGAGGAGCGCGCCGCACAGCACGGCCGCCTTCCGGCGGGTGGAGCGTCTGGTCTCGGGCACGCTGGGGGTCCTCCGTCGTGGGCCGGCTGTCCGGGTTCGCCCGGTTCAACGCCTCACGGTCGCGCCGGTTACGCTCGCGGCCGGGCCGCTGTTGCAGCAGGCCCTGTCGCGACCACGTCGCCACGCGCGCGACACCTCCCGACTGCAGCGCGACCAGCCCGACCAGCAAGGACGGACCAGTGGACCTCTTCGAGTACCAGGCGCGAGACCTGTTCGAGAAGCACGGCGTGCCCGTGCTGGGCGGTGCGGTGGCCGAGACGCCGCGCGAGGCCCGGGCCGCAGCCGAGCGGCTGCTCCCGCAAGGAGGTGGGCGGGTCGTCATCAAGGCCCAGGTCAAGACCGGGGGACGCGGCAAGGCCGGTGGCGTCAAGCTGGCCTCCTCGGCCGAGGAGGCCGAAGAGGTGGCCGGGCAGATCCTCGGCATGGACATCAAGGGCCACACGGTCCACCGGGTCATGATCGCGCCTGCTGCGGCCATCGAGGAGGAGTACTACTTCTCGGTCCTGCTCGACCGGGCCAACCGCACGTACCTGGCGATGGCCTCGCGTGAGGGCGGCATGGAGATCGAGCAGCTCGCCGTCGAGAAGCCGCAGGCCCTCGCCAGGATCGCCGTCGACGCCCTCGAGGGCATCGACGAGGCGAAGGCACGGGAGATCACCGAGCAGGGCGGCTTCCCCGCGGAGGTGGCCGACCAGGTGCAGGCGGCGGTCCAGAAGCTGTGGGAGGTGTTCGTCGGCGAGGACGCGACGCTCGTCGAGGTCAACCCGCTCGTGACGACCGCCGACGGGCGCGTCGTGGCGCTGGACGGCAAGGTCACCCTCGACGGCAACGCGGCGTACCGCCACCCCGAGCACGCGGCGCTCGAGGACACCGCCGCCACGGACCCCCTCGAGGCCAAGGCCAAGGCCAAGGGGCTCAACTACGTCAAGCTCGACGGCGAGGTCGGCATCATCGGCAACGGGGCGGGCCTGGTGATGAGCACGCTGGACGTCGTCGCGTACGCCGGCGAGGCGCACGGCGGCGTGCGGCCCGCGAACTTCCTCGACATCGGCGGCGGCGCCTCGGCCGAGGTGATGGCCAACGGCCTCGAGATCATCCTCGGCGACCCGTCGGTCCGCTCGGTCTTCGTCAACGTCTTCGGCGGCATCACCGCGTGCGACGCGGTCGCGAACGGCATCGTGCAGGCCTTCGGGCTGCTGCGGGAGCGGGGCGACGAGATCAGCCACCCGCTCGTCGTACGGCTCGACGGCAACAACGCGCAGGAGGGCCGGCGCATCCTCACCGAGGCCGACCTGCCGCTCCTGGAGCAGGTCGACACCATGGACGGCGCGGCCGAGCGCGCCGCCGAGCTAGCCGCCGCGTCCGCGGCGCCCCCAGTGGCTGCGAAGTAGAGGGACGAGAACATGGCTATCTGGCTGACCGACGACAGCAAGGTCATCGTCCAGGGCATGACCGGGTCGGAGGGGCGCAAGCACACCCAGCGGATGCTCGCCTCGGGCACCGCTGTCGTGGGCGGCGTCAACCCGAAGAAGGCCGGAGAGACGGTCGACTTCGAGGGGGCGAGCCTTCCAGTGTTCGGCTCGGTGGCCGAGGCGGTGAAAGAGACCGGCGCCGACGTGTCGGTCGTCTTCGTGCCGCCGCCGGGCGTGAAGGGCGCCGTGCACGAGGCCGTGGACGCGGGCGTGCCGCTCGTTGTGATCATCACCGAGGGCGTGCCGGTGCACGACACCGCGAACTTCTACCAGTACGCCGCGAACAGTGGGACGACGCGGCTGATCGGCCCCAACTGCCCCGGCCTGATCAGCCCCGGCAAGTCCAACGCGGGCATCATCCCGGCCGACATCACCCAGGCGGGCCGCATCGGGCTGGTCAGCAAGTCGGGCACGCTGACCTACCAGATGATGTACGAGCTGCGCGACATCGGCTTCTCCTCCTGCGTCGGCATCGGCGGCGACCCGGTCATCGGCACGACGCACATCGACGCGCTCGAGGCCTTCGAGGCCGACCCTGAGACCGACGCGATCGTGATGATCGGCGAGATCGGCGGCGACGCCGAGGAGCGCGCGGCGGCCTACATCAAGGAGCACGTCACCAAGCCGGTCGTGGGCTACGTCGCGGGCTTCACCGCGCCGGAGGGCAAGACGATGGGCCACGCCGGCGCGATCGTGTCGGGCTCGGCAGGCACCGCGGCGGCCAAGCAGGAGGCGCTCGAGGCGGTCGGCGTCCGGGTGGGCAAGACCCCCTCGGAGACTGCCCGGCTGATGCGGGAGCTGATGACCGCGAGCTGACCGCCCGGGCGGCGCGCCGGGACCCGCGCCCGGGCCGCGCGACACCCCGAACGAGCCGGGGGTCCCCGGGGCGGTGTCCGGCTGCGGCCACCATGGTCCCGATGTCCGACTTGATCTCACGACCGCCCCGGCCCTCTCGTCCAGGAGCGTCTCGCCCCACGGCGGCCGCCGCGGGCGGTCGACGTGTCCCGCCGGCACGCACCGCTGATCCGCCCCCGCCGCAGCCGCTGACCTGGGTCGGCGTGCTCGCCGCGTTGCGCTCCGCGGGCCTCGGCCTGCTCGCGGTCATGGTGCTCGTGCTAGTGGCGTGGGCGTCCGCCGCCGACAGCGGCGCCAGCGCGACGCAGGCGGTCGGCGCAGGGCTCGCGATCTGGCTGGCCGGGCACCTCACCCGGCTGGTGGTCCCGGGCGGGCAGTTCGGGCTCGCTCCGCTGGGCCTCACGGTGCTGCCGGCCCTGCTGCTCTACACGTCGGCGAGCCGGGCCGCCCGGGCGGCGCAGGTCCGCAGCTGGCGGGGGGTCGGCTCGCTCACCGCCGTCCTCGCGGCGACGTATGCCGTCGTGGCCGTGCTCGTCTCGCTGCTGGCCCGATCGCCCGCGGTGTCGCCGCAGCCCGTCTCCGCGTTCCTGGGTGCGGGGCTGGTGGCGGCCGCGGCCGGCGGCGCGGGCGCGGTGCACGGCTGCGGCCGGGCCGGTGCCTGGTGGGTGCGGCTGCCCTTCGTCCTTCGAGCGGCCTGCACGGGCGCGGCCGGCGCGCTCGCCGTGCTGGGCGCGGCCGGCGGCCTGCTCGTCGGAGTGCTGCTGCTGCTGCACCGGGGCGCCGCGGAGGTGCTCTTCCACGGCATCGACCGCGGCGGGTCGGGAGCGCTGCTGCTCGGGCTGATCTGCCTGCTCTACGTCCCGACGGCCGTGGTCTGGGGCGCGGCCTACCTGCTGGGCCCCGGTTTCGCGGTGGGCGTCGGGACCTCCGTGTCGGTCACGGGCGTGCACCTCGGCGCGGTGCCGGCCATGCCGCTGCTCGCGGCGCTGCCGAGCGGGCAGGTCAGCGGCGGCGTGGCCTGGCCGCTGCTCGCCGTCACCGTCGCGGGATGCGGCCTGGTCGCCGGTGTCCTCGTCGAGCGCAGCGCACGGCTCGGGGGGGTCGCGGCCGCACCGGCCCGGTCCTGGCGCGAGCTGGGCATCCTGGCGGCGGCGACCGGCGCCGTGACCGGACTCGCGCTCGCGCTCCTGGGCGTGCTCGCGTCCGGCCCGGCCGGACCCGGCCGGATGGCGCACGTCGGCCCGACCTGGTGGGTGCTCGGACCGGCGGCGGCCGCGGAGGTGGCTCTCGCGGTCTTCGCGGTGCTCGCGGCGCGCCGGCTGCAGGCTGCCCGGAGCGGGTCCGGCGCCGGCGACTAGGGTTCTGCCCCGTGAGCGAGCCCCCGAGCCCGCCGCAGGGTCCCCGGCGGCTCGTCGTGCTCGCCTCAGGTGCCGGCACGAACCTGCAGGCGCTGCTCGATGCGTGCGAGGACCCGGCGTACGGCGCGCGGGTGGTTGCCGTGGGCGCCGACCGCGAGGGCATCGCCGCGCTCGACCGCGCGGCGCGGCACGGCGTCGCGACCTTCGTGCACCGGGTGTCCGACCATCCCACGCGTGCCGCCTGGGACGAGGCCGTCGCCGCGTCGGTGGCGACCTACCGGCCCGACCTGGTCGTGTCGGCCGGCTTCATGCGGCTGGCCGGACCGCAGTTCCTCGCCCAGTTCGGCGGGCGCTACCTCAACACCCATCCCGCGCTGCTGCCGGCGTTCCCCGGCATGCACGGGGCGCGCGACGCGCTGGCGCACGGGGTCAAGCTGGCGGGAGCGACCCTGTTCCTCGTCGACGCCGGCGTGGACACCGGACCGATCGTCGCCCAGGTCGCCGTGCCCGTGCACGATGATGACGACGAGGCGACGCTGCACGAGCGCATCAAGGTCGAGGAGCGACGGATGCTCGTCGACGTCGTCGGCCGGATGGCCCGGGAGGGCTGGACGGTCACCGGACGGAAGGTCTCCATACCTTGAACGCACCGAACTCACCGAACGCACCGGAGTCACCGAGCTCACCGAGCACGCCGGACCGGCGGCCGGTACGGCGCGCCCTGGTCAGCGTCTACGACAAGACCGGGCTCGAGGACCTGGCCCGGGGCCTGCACGAGGCCCGCGTCGAGCTGGTGTCGACCGGCTCCACCGCCGCGCAGATCGCCGCCAGCGGGGTGCCGGTCACGCCGGTCGAGCAGCTCACCGGTTTTCCCGAGTGCCTCGACGGCCGGGTCAAGACGCTGCACCCGGCGGTGCACGCGGGCATCCTGGCCGACCGCCGCAAGCCCGAGCACGTCGCGCAGCTCGACGAGCTGCGGATCGCGCCGTTCGATCTCGTGGTGGTCAACCTCTATCCGTTCACCGCGACCGTCGCCTCGGGAGCGACGCCCGACGAATGCGTCGAGCAGATCGACATCGGGGGGCCGGCCATGGTGCGGGCCGCGGCGAAGAACCACCCGTCGGTCGCCGTCGTCGTCGACCCCGCCCGGTACTCCGACGTCCTGACCGCGGTGGCCCACGGAGGCTTCACGCTCGCGGAGCGGCGGCGGCTGGCGACCGCGGCGTTCCGGCACACCGCGAGCTACGACATCGCGGTGGCCTCGTGGATGGGCAGCGTCCTGGCGCCCGACGACGAGACCGTCTTCCCGGCCTGGGTGGGTGCCAGCTGGGAGCGCGCCGAGGTGCTGCGGTACGGCGAGAACCCGCACCAGAGCGCCGCGCTGTACCGGGGCTTCGTTCCGGGGCTCGCGCACGCCGAGCAGTTGCACGGCAAGGCGATGTCCTACAACAACTACGTCGACACGGACGCCGCCTGGCGGGCCGCGCACGACCACGCCGACCCCTGCGTCGCGATCATCAAGCACGCCAACCCGTGCGGGATCGCGGTCGGCCAGGACATCGCCTCGGCGCACCGCAAGGCGCACGCCTGCGACCCGATCTCGGCCTTCGGCGGGGTGATCGCCGCGAACCGCGAGGTGGACCTGACGACGGCCGAGCAGGTGGCGCAGGTATTCACCGAGGTCGTGGTGGCGCCGGCGTTCACCGACGACGCCCTCGCGGTGCTGACCGGGAAGAAGAACATCCGGCTGCTCCGGTTGCCGCACATCCCTGGCCCGGGCGCGGAAATGCGGCCGATCAGCGGCGGCCTGCTGCTGCAGGTCAAGGACCGCCTGGACGCCCCGGGCGACGACCCGACCACCTGGACGCTGGCCACCGGGGAGCCGCTGGACGCCGCCGGCCTCGACGACCTCGTGTTCGCCTGGCGGGCCGTGCGCGCGGTCAAGAGCAACGCGATCCTGCTGGCGCACGACCGCGCCACGGTCGGCGTCGGCATGGGTCAGGTCAACCGGGTCGACTCGGCCCGGCTCGCGGTCGCCCGGGCGGGGGAGCGGGCCGCGGGATCGGTCGCCGCCTCCGACGCTTTCTTCCCCTTCGCCGACGGACTGCAGGTGCTCCTCGACGCCGGGGTGAAGGCCGTCGTCCAGCCGGGTGGGTCGGTACGGGACGAGGAGGTCGTCGCCGCGGCCGCAGCGGCCGGGGTGCCGCTCTACCTGACCGGCACCCGCCACTTC
>JAVEDI010000094.1 GCA_030841035.1 Actinomycetota bacterium | reverse complement strand
CCGCGCGACGCGCACTTCATCACCAGCCGGATCTGCGGCATCTGCGGCGACAACCACGCCACGTGTTCCTGCTACGCCCAGAACATGGCCTACGGCGTCCGGCCGCCGGCCCTCGGCGAGTGGATCGTCAACCTCGGCGAGGCCGCGGAGTACATGTTCGACCACAACATCTTCCAGGAGAACCTGGTCGGGGTGGACTACTGCGAGCGCATGGTCAAGGAGACCAACCCGGGCGTGCTCGCCAAGGCCGAGAACACCCGCGCTCCGGGCGAAGCGGCGCACGGCTACAAGACCATCGCCGACATCATGCGCGCGCTCAACCCGTTCACCGGCGAGTTCTACCGCGAGGCGCTGCAGGTCAGCCGCTACACCCGGGAGATGTTCTGCCTCATGGAGGGCCGGCACGTCCACCCTTCGACGCTCTACCCGGGTGGTGTCGGGACCGTCGCGACGATCCAGCTGATGACCGACTACCAGATCCGCCTGATGCGCTACGTCGAGTTCATGAAGAAGGTCGTCCCGATGCACGACGACCTGTTCGACTTCTTCTACGAGGCGTTGCCGGGCTACGAGCAGGTCGGTCTCCGCCGCACGCTGCTGGGCTGCTGGGGCTCGTTCCAGGACCCGGAACACTGCAACTTCGCCTACAGGGACATGGAGAGCTGGGGGCGCAAGATGTTCGTCACCCCCGGCGTCGTCGTCGACGGAAAGCTGGTCACGACGAGCCTGGTCGACATCAATCTCGGCATCCGCATCCTGCTGGGCAGCTCGTACTACGACGACTGGGAAGACCAGGAGATGTTCGTCAAGAACGACCCCTTGGGCAACCCCGTCGATCGTCGTCACCCGTGGAACCAGCACACCAACCCCAAGCCGCAGAAGCGTGACCTGGACGACAAGTACAGCTGGGTCATGTCGCCGCGCTGGTACGACGGGGCGGACCACCTCGCCCTCGACACGGGCGGTGGCCCGCTCGCCCGGCTGTGGTCCACCGCGCTCGCCGAACTAGTCGACATCGGCTACGTCAGGTCGACCGGGCACAGCGTGCAGATCAACCTCCCGAAGACCGCGCTCAAGGGGCCCGTGAGCCTCGAGTGGAAGGTCCCGCAGTGGAGCAACACCATCGAGCGCAACCGTGCCCGCACCTACTTCCAGGCCTACGCCGCGGCCAGCGCGCTGCACTTCTGCGAGAAGGCACTGGAGGAGATCCGGGCCGGCCGCACCAAGACCTGGGAGACCTTCGAGGTGCCCGACGAGGGCATCGGCTGCGGCTTCACCGAGGCGGTGCGCGGGGTGCTCTCGCACCACATGGTCATCCGCGACGGGAAGATCGCCAACTACCACCCCTACCCGCCCACGCCCTGGAACGCCAACCCGCGCGACGTCTACGGGACACCGGGGCCGTACGAGGACGCCGTGCAGGACCAGCCGCTGTTCGAGGAGAACTCCCGCGACAGCTTCAAGGGCATCGACATCATGCGCACGGTCCGCAGCTTCGACCCGTGCCTGCCGTGTGGCGTCCACATGTACCTCGGTGACGGCAAGACGCTGAAGAAGGTGCACTCCCCGACGGCCGCCGTCTCGGGCGAGGAGTGAGCACCGCGCTACCTGACCCGGCAGCAACCGGCGGACGCATCGAGCTGCTGCTGGAGGCGAGCGCGGCCGCCGGCCCCGTCGCGCGTGAACGCGCGGAGGAGCTGGTGCGGCTCGTCGTCGAGCTGTACGGCGCCGGGCTGGAGCGGGTCCTCGAGCTGGCCCACGAGGCCGGGGCGCTCGACGACGACCTGCTCACGAGCCTCGCGGCCGACGAGCTGGTGTCCAGCCTGCTGCTGGTGCACGGTCTGCACCCCTACGGCGTCGCGGAGCGGGTGGAGCGCGCGCTCGACGACGTACGGCCCTATCTCGGCTCGCACGGCGGAGACGTGCAGCTGCTGGAGATCACCGGCGATGGCGTGGTGCGCCTGCAGCTGCTCGGCAGCTGCGACGGTTGCGCATCCTCGCCGGTGACCCTGGAGCTGGCGGTCGAAGACGCGATCTACGCGGCCGCTCCGGAGGTCGTGCGCATCGAGGTCGAGCAGCAGCGCGAGGCCCACGCGCCCGGGCTCATCCCCGTCGAGTCGCTCACGGCCCGGCTGCGGACCGACGACCAGCCCGGTGGCGTCGTCTGGACGGCGGCCGCGCGGCTGGACGAGCTTGCGGTCGGAGAGCTGCGCCGCACCACCGTCGCCGGGCTGCCCGTCCTGCTCTGCCGGTTGCTCTCCGGGGTCTACGCCTACCGGGACGCCTGTGCCGCCTGCGGTACGCCGTTCGAGGGTGCGGGCCTGCAGCGGGCCCCCTCGACGCCCGGCAGCGCGGTGCTGACCTGCCACGGGTGCGGTACCCACTTCGACGTACGTCGCGCGGGCGTGGACCTCGAGCAGCCCGAGCGGCACCTGGAGCCGATGCCGCTGCTCGAGCGCGACGGCGTCGTCGAGGTCGCCGTCCGGGCGTCGGTGCCCGCATGAGCACGCCGGCGGGGCCCCTGTCCGTTCTGGCGCGCATCCGCGCCGGCCGGCCGGCGCCGTCACCCTACGAGCAGTGCGAGATGTGCGGCGGCCCCGTGGCCGACCAGCACCAGCACGTCGTCAACCTCGCTACGCGCTCGCTGTTGTGCACGTGCCGACCGTGCTACCTGCTGTTCACCCACGACGACGCGGCGCTGGCCTACCGGGCCGTGCCGGACAGGTACGTCTCGCTTCCCCGCCTGTCCGCACCGGTCTGGGACGACCTGGAGCTGCCGGTCGGCACGGCGTTCCTGTTCGTCAACTCCGCCCTGGACCGTGTCGTCGCGTTCTACCCCGGACCGGCCGGGCCCACCGAGTCGGAGCTGCCGTTGGAGGCCTGGGACCGGGTGGTCGGCGCGGAGCCCGGGCTGGCCGCCATGCGGGCGGACGTCGAGGCACTTCTGGTGCGCGCGGCCGGCCAGGACGTCGAGGCGTTCCTCGTGCCCATCGACGTGTGCTACGAGCTGGTCGGGCACCTGCGCACGCTGTGGCGCGGCTTCGACGGCGGGCAGGACGTGCGGCGGCGGCTGGACGAGTTCTTCGCGCAGGTCCGGGCCCGCAGCACCCCCAGCGCGGCGTGGAGCCTGCCATGACCGAGCTCTCGTTCGAGGTCGTCGACGTGCGGGCGCAGCAGCACGCCGCGTCGCCACATCTGCTGTTCCGGCTGCGGGTTACCGAGACCAGTGGCGCCGTGGTGCACGCCGTCGCGCTGCGCGCACAGCTGCGCATCGAGCCCCAGCGCCGCCCCTACGACCCGAGCGAGCAGGAGGGTCTGCTGGACCTGTTCGGCACGTCGCAGCGTTACCCCAGCACCCTCAAGCCCTTCCTGTGGACGCACGCGACGGCGATGGTGCAGGGCTTCGAGGGCTCCCGCGAGTTCGAGCTGCCCGTTGCCTGCACCTACGACTTCGAGGTCGCCGCCACCAAGTACCTGCACGCGCTGCGTGGCGGCGACGTCCCTCTCGTCCTGCTCTTCAGCGGCACCGTCTTCACCCGCGGGTCGACCGGCTTCGCCGCCGAGCAGCTGTCCTGGTCGCTCGAGGCGCCCTGCCGCCTGCCGGTCGCCGCCTGGCACCGGCTGATGGACCTCTACTTCCCCGGCAGCGGCTGGATCCGGCTGGACCGCGACACGATCGACGCGCTCGCGCGGCACCGCTCGGCGCGCGGGCTCACGTCCTGGGAGCAGACGATCGCCGACCTGCTGCCGAGTGCGGCGAACGTGTCATGACACTGACCGGCGCCCGCCACGTCGCCGACGCGGTCCTGTACGAGGGCTACCTGCTCTACCCCTACCGCGCCTCCTCGGCGAAGAACCAGATGCGCTGGCAGTTCGGCGTCCTCGGGCCGGACGGTGCCGCGGAAGCGGGCGTCGGCGAGGCGAGCGCCATGTCGGCAGAGATGGTGCTCGAGTCGGTGCCGGGTGCGACCGTCGACCTCTTCCTGCGCTTCCTGCAGGTGCAGGCCCGTGTCGTGCAGCGGCACACCGACCGGGGTTGGGAGCCGGTCGACGAGCTGCTCGTCGGCGGCACGCGCTGGGTCCCCTTCCACGAGGCCGTGGCCCGGGAGGTGCCGCTGCGGCACCTGTCACCGGACGAGCTCGGCGCCGGCCGCCGGCTCGACGTGAGCGCCGCAGCGGGGGAGGACGTCGAGGAGCTGCGCGAGGACGGGCGGGTGGTCGGGCGGCTGGTGCGCACCCGTCGGGCCCTGCAGGGCACGGTCACCGTGACGAGCCGCCCGGGGAGCGACGCCAGACTCGTCATCCTCGGCGTGCACACGGCCAACACCACCCGATGGTCACCCGAGGACGCAGCGGGCCGGGCCGCACGCGACCTGGCCGCGGAGCACTCCTTCGTCGGCACCCACCTGCTGGTGAGCGCTACCGGGGCCCGGTTCGTCTCGCTGCTGGAGGGCCCCGACTGGGCCACCGCCGACACGTCGTCCTGCGCCCAGCACCGCTGCTGGCCCGTGATGGTCGCCGACGACCAGGGCACCGACGCCGTGCTCGTCTCCCCGATCGTCCTGGGTGACCACCCGACGATCGCCCCGGAGAGCGCCGGCGACCTCTTCGACGCCACCGAGATCGACGAGATCCTCACCCTGCGCGTCATGACCATGACCGAACAGGAGAAGGCCGACGCGCGCGGCACCGATCCGCGGGCGGCGGCGATCGTGGCGCGTTGCGACGCGATGAGTGACGACGCCCTGAGCCACCTGCACGGCGCTCGCCGTCCGTCGTACGAGGCCGCGGGTGCCCTCGGCACCGAGGACGCCGTCCCGGGCGACGGACCGGAGCTGCCGTGGTGGGACGCCGGGCGGGACGCCGCGGCAGAGCCCGAACGGGACGCCGTGCAGGTGGGCGGCGTGCCGGTGGCCAAGGGCAGCCGGGTGCTGCTGCGCCCCTCGCGCCGGGCCGACGCGCAGGACCTCTTCCTCGCCGGCCGCACGGCCGTGGTGTCGCGCGTCTACTTCGACGTGGACGGCGGCACGCACGTGGCCGTCGCCCTCGAGGACGACCCGGCGAGCGACCTCTACGACGTCACGGGCCGCTTCTACTACTTCGGCCCAGAAGAGCTCGAGGCACTGCCGGCCCGGGACGAGGCGCGATGAGCGGCCGCGTGCTGGTGGCCGGCGTGGGCAACCTGTTCCTGTCCGACGACGGTTTCGGCAGCGAGGTCGCGCGACGGCTGGCCGGGGCCCCGCTGCCCGACGGCGTCACGGTCCTCGACTACGGCATCCGCGGCATGCACCTCGCCTACGACCTGCTCGCGGGCTACGACGCGCTGGTCGTCGTCGACGCGCTGCCCGGCACGGGCTCACCCGGTGACCTGTCGGTGCTCCAGGTCGGCCCCGACGACCTGGGCGACGGCGAGCTCGACGCGCACGGCATGGCGCCCGTCGCGGTCCTCGCCAGCCTCGGCCGGCTGGGCGGGACGCTTCCGCCGACGTACGTCGTGGGTTGCCAGCCCGCCGACGTGGGCGAGGGCATCGGCCTGAGCCCACCGGTCGCCGCCGCCGTCGGTCCGGCGGCTGAGCTGGTGCTCGGGGTGCTGCAGGAACAGCTCGGCCTGCCGGGGCCGTCACCAGAGCAGCGCGGTCGCGCCGCTGCGTCCGCACGTCACAGGGAGGACCTGCCATGAAGACGGTCGGCATCATCACCACTGGCCTCACCGGGTTGCTGGCGCTGGGCGGCGCCGTGCTCGTCGTGCGCTCGCTGCCCGACCTGCAGCGCTACCTGCGCATCCGATCGATGTAGGGGGTCTCACCGTGCACGAGATGAGCTACTGCGAGGGCGTGCTCGAGGCGGTCGAGCGACGGGCTGCGGGTCGGCGGGTCGCCCGGGTCGGCGTCCGCGTCGGCGCCGTCCACCGCGTCGTGGCCGACGCCTTCGAGCAGTCCTTCCGGCTCGCGGCGCTCGGTGGCCCGGCCGAGGATGCCCGCGTCGAGCTGGTGGTCGTGCCGGTCCACGGGCACTGCATGGACTGCCGAGCCGACTTCGACGTGTCCGACGCGTCGCCGGCGTGCCGGTCGTGCGGCTCTCTCGACCTGGCGCTCGAGGGCGGCGACGAGGTGGTCCTGGAGTGGCTCGCCTATGTCGACACCGCCGAGGCCGTCGGTCGTCCGGACGAGCTGGTGCCCGCCCACTCCCATCCCGAGCAGGTCTAGCCGTGTGCCTCGCCATCCCCGGTCAGCTGGTGGAGTTCCTCCCCGGCAACGGCGACCAGCTCGCCCTGGTCGACGTCGTCGGTGTCAAGCGCAAGATCAACGTCGGGCTGCTGGAGGATGTGCAGCTCGAGGTCGGCGACTACGTCCTCATCCACGTCGGCTTCGCCATGTCGAAGGTCGACGAGAAAGAGGCCGCCGAGGCGCTGGCGATGCTCGAGCTGATGGGCCAGGCGTTCACCGACGAGCTGCAGGCCGTGGCCGAGTCGAGCATCGAATGACGCACGCCGAGCGGGCCGACCCCGCGACGGGCGCCGCCTGTTCCACCGAGCCGGGCTGCATCACCTGCGGTGACGTCGCCGTCGTCCTCACCGTGGCCCTCGTGGACGGCTGCGACGCCCGGTGCCGCGACGGGCAGGGTCGCGAGGAGCTGGTGGCGACCGAGCTCGTCGGCGACGTCCGTCCGGGCGACCGCGTGCTCGTGCACGCCGGTGTGGCCATCGAGCGACTGACCCCCACAGGAAGGCACGAGTGACGATGCGCTTCGTCGACGAGTTCCGCGACGCGGCCCTGGCCGAGGTGCTCGGCCGGGAGATCACGGCCCTCTGCGAGCCGGGGCGGCACTACAAGGTCATGGAGGTGTGCGGGGGGCACACGCACACGATCTACCGGTACGGCGTGCAGGACCACCTGCCGGAGGCCATCGAGCTCGTGCACGGACCGGGCTGCCCGGTCTGCGTCATTCCG
Organism: Actinomycetota bacterium; assembly: GCA_030841035.1. GTDB lineage: Bacteria > Actinomycetota > Actinomycetes > JACCUZ01 > JACCUZ01 > BP-173. The sequence goes on along the minus strand of JAVEDI010000094.1, from coordinate 1,966 downwards.
ATGGGCCGGGTCGATGACGGCATCGCCATCGCGGAGCGGGAGGACGTGGTCCTCACCTGCTTCGGGGACATGATGCGGGTGCCCGGTGGGCGCGGGTCGTTCCTCGACGCCAATGCCCGTGGCGCGGACATCCGGATGGTCTACTCGCCGCTGGATGCCCTGCGGATCGCACGGCAGAACCCCGACCGCCAGATCGTCTTCTACGCCATCGGGTTCGAGACGACGGCGCCCTCCACGGCGTTGACGGTGCTGCGCGCGGCGGCCGAGCGGATCGAGAACTTCTCGGTCTTCTGCAACCACGTCACGATCATCCCGGCCATCAAGGCGATCCTCGACTCGCCCGATCTGCGGCTGGACGCCTTCCTGGGGCCCGGGCACGTGTCCACGGTCATCGGCTGCCGCCCCTACGAGTGGATCTCACGCGACTTCGGCATGCCGCTGGTGTGTGCCGGGTTCGAGCCGCTCGATCTGCTGCAGTCCGTGTACATGATCATGAAGCAGTTCGCGGAGGGTCGCGCCGAGGTCGAGAACCAGTACGGCCGCGTGGTGCAGTACGACGGCAACCCCGTGGCTCTCAAGGTGCTCTCCGACGTCTTCACGCTGCGGCCGTTCTTCGAGTGGCGGGGCCTCGGGTCCATCGCGCACTCGGCTCTGCAGCTCTCGCCCACGTACGCCAGGTACGACGCCGAGCTGCGCTACGAGCTGCCGGGCGTGCGCGTCGCCGACCCCAAGGCCTGCCAGTGCGGCGAGGTGCTCAAGGGCGTGCTGAAACCGTGGGAGTGCAAGGTGTTCGGGACCGCCTGCACACCGGAGACACCGATCGGCACCTGCATGGTGTCCTCCGAGGGCGCGTGCGCCGCCTACTACAACTACGGCCAGTACGCCAAGCAGCGGCTCTCGCTGGAGGTCCTGCAGTGACCACCCACTTCAGCGAGGACCAGGTCGGTGAGCGCATCGAGGCGATGCGCCGGCGGCCTCAGCGCTTCCGCGACGCGCGCGTCACGATGGCTCATGGCGCGGGGGGCAAGGCCACCAGGGCGCTCGTCGAAGGCCTCGTCGTCCCGCTGCTCGCCAACCCCGCGCTCGAGCAGCTCACCGACGCCGGCCTGATGACGGTGGGCGGTGCTCGCCTGGCGCTCACCACCGACGCCTTCGTCGTCCGCCCGATCAGCTTCCCCGGGGGCTCGATCGGCGAGCTGGCGGTGAACGGCACCGTCAACGACCTCGCCGTGTCCGGGGCGCGACCGGTCGCGCTCTCCGCGGCCCTCGTGCTCGAGGAGGGGCTGGGCGCCGAGGTCCTCGAAGCGCAGATCACCGCCATGGCCGGGGCCGCCCGCGTCGCGGGGGTCCCCGTCGTCACCGGCGACACCAAGGTGGTCGAGCGCGGCAAGTGCGACGCCATGTACATCGTCACCACCGGTGTGGGTGTGCTCGAGCAGGACGTCTCCCTGGCGCCGCAGCTGGTGCGGACCGGCGACAAGGTGCTGCTGTCGGGGACCGTCGGCGACCACGGGGTCGCGATCCTGCTGGCCCGCGGTGACCTCGACATCGAGGCCGACGTACGCAGCGACACCCAGCCGCTGTGGCCACTGGCCGCCGCGCTGCTGGCTGCCTGCGGTGACGGGCTGCACTGCATGCGCGACGCCACCCGCGGCGGTGTCGCCACCGTGCTGAACGAGATCGCGCTCGCGGCCGAGGTCGGCATCGTGATCGACGAGACCCGCGTACCGGTACGTCCGGAGGTCGCCGGTGCCGGCGAGATCCTCGGCATCGACCCCCTCTACGTCGCCAACGAGGGCAAGCTCGTCGCGTTCGTCGCGGCGCAGCACGCCGACGCGGCGCTGGCGGCCCTGCGGTCCCTCCCGGCGGGCCAGGACGCCGCGATCGTCGGCGAGGTCCGCGACGAGCCGCCCGGGCGCGTTCTCGGCCGCACCACGTTCGGCGGCCACCGGCTGATCGACATGCT
>JAVEDI010000073.1 GCA_030841035.1 Actinomycetota bacterium | reverse complement strand
CAGCGCACCGCGGCCTTGCCAGAGTTCCTCCACACCTACAACCATCACAGGACCCACACCGCGCTCGACGGCAAACCCCCAATCAGCCGCATCCCCGTCAACAACCTCACGGGGCACAACACCTAGGCCCCGGCCCACAGGACGTCGTACGCCGGCGGCAGCTGCGAGACGATGTCGGAGAAGGCGGTGGGGCCGACCGTCCGGCGCAGCGTCACCAGGACGGCCCGGGCGTGGGCCCGCGCGTCCGTCGGGTCGACGCCCTCACGCTCGGCCACCCGCGTCACGAACTGCTCAAGGCCCATCCGCGGGGCCGGTGGACCGGAGGCGCGCCGACCGCGAATCAGGCTCTCCCGCCACGGCTTGTCCAGCCGCTCGGCGAGGTCGTCGACCTCTCCCGCAGCGATGCGCTCGGCCAGGGTCTGCAGGACGGCGTCCGTGGCCCGGGCAGCGGCGTCGGTGTCGAGCCCGGCGGCCGCGGCCACCTCGTCGAGGAAGGCGTCGCCCGGCGCGACCTCGATGTCGGGGCCGCGGGGCAGCAGCCGGGCGAACGACCGCGGCAACAGCGCCACCAGGTCGTCGTACTGCTTGTCGCTGATGGCCCGCGCGAGGGCTTGCAGCACGATCTTCACCCACAGCTCGGCGGTGTCCGGGGGTACCTGCAGGCGCGCTGCGGCCCGGCGGACGAACTCGTCGGCGTCGAACGGGTCGGGGTGACCCTCGGTGTGCAGGGCGGGACCGAGCTCGGGCGGCAGCTCGCGCACGAGGTCGAGGGCCTCACCCCGGTTCAGTCGCTGCGCCAGCGTCGAGAGGGTCACCTGCGCGGCGCGCTCGGCCGTCGGGGTGTCGATGCGCAGCGCGTCCTCGATGACGGAGAGGAACTGCTTGTAGTCCATCGCGTCCTCTCAGATGTGCTCGAGCGGTCGCGGCCATCGTGGGGACGGCCGTGCGGCGCTGTCATCGCCTGAAAAGGGGTGAGCCGGTGCAGCCCCTCGGACCGCTCCCGGGCAGCAGGATGCGCACCGGTCGTCGGCGGTCCGACGATCTTCGCGGGTCGGCGGGTGCAACAGATGCCGCAATAGATATGGAAACCGCGTCAAACGGCACGGCGTCGCGCGCACCCGATCAGTTAGTCCTCAGAACAGCGCGCGCCGGACTGATCAAGAGAATAGGGTTGTGATCGCATCTATTGCAGGGACTGCCCCGGGAGGGCAGCATGTGCACGCAGTTCACGGCACCGCCGCCCCCGGTGCCGTCCCAACAGAAGGGACGAGCGCCGTGCCGGTCGAGTCCAGTGGCCACAGCCAGGGCAATCCTCGCCTGTACCAGCTGATCGAGCATGCCCCGAAGACAGGTAAGAGCCCCACTGTCTGGGCCTGGCCGGAGCTCATCGACTACCTGAAGGTGGCGGGGCAGCCGGTTCAGGGGCCCTGGCCGCCGCACCAGCAGGCACGTCCCGATCCCGACGAGGACTCGCTGCCCGTGGCCGTGCCCGACCCCGAGGCGCCTGCGCCGCGCCCGGACGTCGCCCCCGGCTTCCGCGACGACTACCCAGCTAAGCCCTAAGGAGGCTCGGTGTACCCGTCGCGGTTCCGCTACGAAGCCCCGCGCTCACTGGACCAGGCGATCGACCTGTTGCGCACGGGTGGCGGCGAGGCGAAGGTCCTCGCCGGTGGGCAGAGCCTCGTGCCGTTGCTGAAGCTGCGCTTCGCCGCGCCCGAGCTGCTCGTCGACATCAACAACATCCCGGGGCTCGACTACCACCGGGTCGACCCTGACGGCACCATCCGCATCGGTGCGCTCTGCCGGCACGCTGACCTGGAGCGCTCCACGGTCCTGTCCTCGGGACAGCCCACGATGGCGGCGGCGGCGCCCCTGATCGCGGACCCCATCGTCCGCAACCGCGGCACGCTCGTCGGCTCGCTCTGCCACGCCGACCCGCAGGGCGACTGGGCCTCGGTGATGACGGCGCTGGGCGGCCACGTCGTCGCGCAGGGAGCGGACGGTCGCCGTTCGATCCCGGTGGCCCAGTTCGTCACTGGCCCGTTCCAGAACGTGCTCGCCATCGATGAGATCGCGGTGGAGGCCGTCGTCCCGGCGCCGAAGGGCACCGTCGCAGGCGGCTACCTCAAGCTGGAACGCCGCGTCGGCGACTTCGCGACCGCCGGGGTAGCGGTCGCCATCGAGACCTCTGGCGAGCTCATCACCCGAGCGGGCATCGGACTGACCGGTGTAGGCGGCGCCACCATCGACGCCGTCGACGCCGCGAAGGCCCTCGTGGGCAGGCCGCTGAGCGCCGAGAGCATCGGCCAGGCCGCGGACCTGGCGGCCCAGGCAGCCAGGCCGCGCACGGACCACCGCGGCAGCGCCGAGTACAAGCGGCACATCGTCCACACGTTCGTCGTGCGCATTCTCTCGCGCATCACCGAGAGCGCGGAAAGGGCAGCCTGACATGACGAGCCTGTACGAGGAGATCAGTCCGGATCCCCCCGACAACGTCCCCGTGCGGCGGGTCACGATGACGGTCAACGGTGAGAAGCGGGCGGCGGACGTCGAGCCACGGCTGCTGCTGGCGCACCTGCTTCGCTACGGCTTCATGCTGACCGGGACGCACACCGGCTGCGACACCTCCAACTGCGGCGCGTGCACCGTGCTGTTCGACGGCAAGGCGATCAAGAGCTGCACCATGCTCGCGGTCCAGGCCGACGGGCACGACGTCGAGACGGTCGAAGGCCTCGCGACCGCGAGCGAGCTGCACCCGATCCAGGAGGGGTTCAAGCACGAGCACGGGCTGCAGTGCGGCTTCTGCACCCCGGGCATGATGCTGGCCGCCAAGGCGCTGCTGGACGAGAATGACGACCCGACCGAGGACGAGGTCCGCTGGGCGATGTCGGGCAACCTGTGTCGGTGCACCGGCTACCAGAACATCGTCAAATCGGTGCTGTGGGCCGCCGAGAAGCTGCGCGCCGAAGGCCGCAGCTGACATGGGACTGGAGCTGAGAACGTGACGCAGGCGCTGGACGAGATCAAGATCGGTGGGCTCGGCGCGAGCCGCAAGCGGGTCGAGGACAACCGCTTCGTCCGCGGCAAGGGCAACTATGTCGACGACATCGTCCTGCCGGGCATGCTGCACATGGAGATCCTGCGCAGCCCGATGGCGCACGCCCGGATCAGGTCGATCGACACGTCGAAGGCCTGGGCGATCCCGGGCGTGCGACTGGTGCTCACCGGCGAGATGATGGCGACGCGCAACCTCGCCTGGATGCCCACGCTCTCCTACGACACCCAGGCGGTCCTGGCGACCGACAAGGTGCGCTTCCAGGGCCAGGAGGTGGCGTGCGTCGTCGCAGACGACCCCTACATCGCCAAGGACGCGTGCGAGGCGATCGTCGTCGACTACGAACCCCTCCCGGTGATCGTCAACCCGCGGCAGGCCATGGCCGAGGGCGCGCCGCTGATCCGCGACGACAAGGAGAACCAGCACGACAACGTCGTCTACGACTGGGAGGTCGGCGACCGGGCCGGCACCGATCGGGCCTTCGAGCAGGCGGACCTGGTGTCCAAGCTCGAGCTGCACTATCCGAGGTCGCACCCCTCACCGCTCGAGTGCTGCGGCTCGATCGCCGACTACGACCGGTCGACCTCCAAGCTGACCGTCTACATGACGACACAGGCGCCGCACATCGTTCGCGCGGCAGTGGCGCTGGTCGCCGAGCTGCCCGAGCACATGATCCGCATCATCTCGCCGGATCTCGGCGGCGGCTTCGGCAACAAGGTGCCGGTCTACCCGGGTTACGTCATCTCGATCCTGGCCTCCATCCTGCTGGAGCAACCGGTGAAGTGGATCGAGGACAAGACCGGCAACCTGATCTCCACCGGATTCGGCCGCGACGTCTACCTTCGCGGGGAGCTCGCCCTGCGCAAGGACGGCAAGATCCTCGGCGTCCGGATGCACACCGACGCCGACCACGGTGCGTTCTTCTCCGACGCACAGCCGAGCAAGTTCAAGATCGGGCTGATGCACTCCGCGTTCGCCTGCTACGACGTTCCTACCGCGCACCTCACCGCGCGGGGGATGTACACCAACAAGGCGCCCGGGGGCGTCGCCTACCGCTGCTCCTTCCGGGTCACCGAGGCGATGTTCTTCCAGGAACGCATGGTGCAGGCGGCCGCCGACGACCTCGGCATGGATCAGGCCGAGTTCCGACGGCTCAACTTCGTGCGGGACGACGACTTCCCGCATCGCACGCCGTTCGGCTTCCTCACCGACTCGGGCCAGTACGGGAAGTGCCTCGACGTCGGACTCGAAGCCGTGGGCTACCAGGACTTCCTCCGGCAGAAGGAGGAGGCGAAGAAGGAGGGCCGACTGCTGGGCATCGGCATCTCCGTGATGACCGAGCCGCTCGGTGCCGGCAACAGCCGCGAGTACGACATCCTCGGCATCAAGATGTTCGACTCGGCCGAGCTGCGGGTGCACATGACCGGCAAGGCGATCTTGCGCACCGGTGCGAAGTCGCAAGGCCAGGGACACGAGACCACGTGGGCGCAGATCGTCAGCCACGAGCTCGGCATCCCCGCCGAGGACATCGTCGTCGAGGAGGGCGACACCGACACGGCGCCCTTCGGCATGGGCACCTACGCGTCCCGCAGCACGCCGGTGGCGGGGGCCGCCGTCGCCATGGTCTCGCGCAAGATCCGCGCCAAGGCGCGCAAGCTGGCGGCTCACCTGCTCGAGGTGTCCGAGGAGGACGTCGAGTGGGAGCTGGGTCGCTTCTACCTGCGCAGCGCCCCGGATCGTGGCGTGACGATCCAGGAGTGCGCGATGGCGGCGTACAGCAACATGCCCGACGGCATGGAGCCCGGGCTGGAGAACGTCTCCTACTACGACCCGCCCAACCTCACCTGGCCGTTCGGCTGTTATATCGCCACGGTCGAGGTCGACCCGGAGACCGGGGTCTGGGACGTGCTCAACATGGTGGCGGTCGACGACTGCGGCGTGCGGATCAACCCGATGATCGTGGAGGGCCAGATCCACGGTGGGCTCACCGAGGGGTTCGCCAAGTCGTCGATGCAGTGGATCACGTTCGACGAGGAGGGCAACTGCATCGGGTCAAACTTCATGGACTACCTGATCCCCACCGCGTGGGAGACGCCCCGGTTCGAGCTGCTCGAGACGTGCGTACCGTCGCCCCACCACCCGATCGGCGCCAAGGGCGTCGGCGAGTCGGCGACGGTGGGTTCGCCGGCGGCCTACGTCAACGCGGTGATCGACGCGGTGGCGCACCTGGGTGTGCGCAACATCGACATGCCCCTCCTCCCCGACCGCGTGTGGTCGGCGATCCAGTCCGCCCCTTCCGGGTAGGTCGGTCGCCCCAGTGGACGCCGACGTGCTCGCCGCCGCGGTCGACCTCACCCGAGCCCGCCGGCCGTTCACGCTGGCGACGGTCGTGTGGCGGCGATCGCCGAGCTCGGGGCACACCGGCTCGAAGGGCGTCGTGCTGGGCGACGGGACGGTGCGCGGGTGGCTCGGGGGCGCGTGCGCCGAGCCCACGGTGGTGCGGGAAGCGCTGGCGTCATTGGTCGACGGCGACGCGCGGCTGCTGTTCATGGGTTCGCCCGATGAGCTCGCGGCGCGAGAGCACGACGAGGCCATCACGATCCCGATGGCGTGCGAGAGCGAGGGCGCGATGGAGATCTACCTCGAGCCGTTCCTCCCGGTGCCGCAACTCGTCGTGTTCGGTCGGTCGCCCGCGGTGCACGCGCTCACCGTGCAGGCGCGGTCGTTGGGGTGGGACGTGACGGTGGTCGACGACGGCGGCGCGGCCGACGAGCATCCGCATCCCGAGCTGGTGCGGACATCGCTCGACCTGGACGGTCTCGGCATCGGGCCGTCGACCGCGATCGTGGTCGCCACCCAGGGCCACTACGACGACCTCGCGTTGCGGGTCGCGCTCGACACCGACGCGGGCTACCTCGGAGTGGTGGCGGCGGAGAAGCGCGCCTCGGCGCTGCTCGAACAGCTGCGCGACCAGGGGCTCGACGCCGCGCAGCTGGCACGGGTGCACGCGCCGGCCGGGCTCGACCTGGGCCCGGTCGACAACGCCGAGATCGCGGTGGCGGTGCTCGCGGATCTGGTGGCGCGCCGCGCCGCGGGGCAGTTGCGCGCCACCGCGATGGCGACGCCACAGGAGGCCGTCGACCCCGTGTGCGGCATGACCGTGTTCGTCGACCAGGCGAAGTACCACACCGTGCACGAGGGCACCGACTACTGGTTCTGCGCCCCCGGTTGCCTGCAGGCGTTCGAAGGGAACCCCGGCGCCTACGTCGCTTCGTAGAGCTCCTCGCCGCGGCGCAGGCGGGCGGCGATGTCGACCACGCGCGACAGCTCGCGGCGGGTCGGGGTGTGAGCGGCGAGGAAGCGGGCCAGCCCGGCGAGGATGAGGACGCCTTCCTCCGAGCGGGCCGGCCAGGCGTGGAACTCGGCGACCGCGGCCTCGAACACCTGATACCAGTGGAACTCGGCGTCCTCCCGCAGGAGCGCCTGGCCGAGCGCGGCGACGAGGCGGGCGGGGTCACCACCGCCGCGCAGGAAGCCGGCGGCGATCGCACCGGCGCGGTCCACGCCCCCCTGGATCTCCCAGCACTCGTCGAGCGCGTCGACGTCACCCCACTGCGCGTCGGGCAGGCGCGCCGCGGGAACGTTCAGGAAGCGGTCGAGGTAGACGCGCAGCGCGCCGTGGATCAGCCCGCGATGCAGCTCGGGGGTCGGGTTGCGCTC
>JAVEDI010000040.1 GCA_030841035.1 Actinomycetota bacterium | reverse complement strand
GGCCGCGCTGGACGAGACCGGTCTGGTCGTCCCGATGGTCACGACCAACCTGTTCACCCATCCGATCTTCAAGGACGGCGGGTTCACCAGCAACGACCGGGCGATCCGCCGGTATGCGCTGCGCAAGGTGATGCGCAACATCGACCTCGCCGCCGAGCTGGGCGCCTCGACGTACGTCTTCTGGGGTGGCCGCGAAGGCGCCGAGCACGGCGGTTCGAAGAACATCATGACCGCGCTGGACCGCTACCGCGAAGCGGTCGACATCTGCTGCGACTACGTGATTTCCCGTGGCTACACGATGAAGTTCGCGTTGGAGCCGAAGCCGAACGAGCCCCGCGGTGACATCCTGCTCCCCACCGTCGGGCATGCCCTCGCGTTCATCGAACAGCTCGCACATCCCGACATGGTCGGCGTCAACCCCGAGGTCGGCCACGAGCAGATGGCCAACCTGAACTTCACGCACGGCATCGCACAGGCCCTGTGGAGCAACAAGCTTTTTCACATCGACCTCAACGGCCAGCACGGGCCGAAGTTCGACCAGGACCTGGTGTTCGGCCACGGCGACCTGCTCAGTGCTTTCTTCCTCGTCGACCTGCTCGAGAACGGCGGCCCCGGCGGTGGCCAGGCCTATGACGGTCCTCGGCACTTCGACTACAAGCCGATGCGAACCGAGGACCTGGACGGGGTCTGGGCCTCGGCTGCGGCCAACATGCGCACCTACCTGCTCCTGAAGGAGCGCGCGGCCGCCTACCGTGCCGACCCCAGGGTCCAGGAGGCGTTGCGGGCCAGCCGCGTCGACCAGCTCGCGGTGCCGACGTTGGCCGAGGGCGAGTCGTACGCCGACCTGCTGGCCGACGCGTCCGCCTACGAGTCGTTCGACCCCGACGCGGCCGCAGAGCGTGGCTTCTCGTTCGGCGTGCTGGACCAGCTTGCCGTCGAACATCTGATGGGCGCGGGCTGAGGATGCGCGTGTCTCGCGCCGACGGCCGGCTCGTCGCCGGGATCGACTCGTCGACGCAGTCGTGCAAGGTCGTCGTCCGCGACGGCGAGTCGGGAGCCTTGGTGCGAGAGGGCCGGTCCTCGCACCCGCAGGGGACGGAGGTGCACCCCGACGCGTGGTGGGACGCTCTCAGCGCGGCGGTCGAGGCGGCCGGTGGCCTGGCAGACGTCGCGGCTGTGTCGGTGGGTGGTCAGCAGCACGGCATGGTGTGCCTCGACCAAGGCGGCCAGGTCGTGCGGCCGGCGTTGCTGTGGAACGACATGCGCTCAGCCGATGCGGCCGGCGAGCTGGTCGACGAGATGGGCGGAGGACAGGCCTGGGCGGACGCCGTCGGCGTCGTCCCCGTGGCCTCGATCACCGTCAGCAAGCTGCGGTGGTTCGCCGAGCACGAGCCCGAGCTCGCTGCTCGCACGGCGGCGGTCTGCCTGCCGCACGACTGGCTGACCTGGCGGCTGGCGGGTACGGCCGGCATCGGCGACCTGTTCACCGACCGCAGCGACGCGAGCGGTACCGGGTACTGGTCGGCGGCGGATGAGGGCTACCGCCCCGACCTGCTCGAGCGGGCGTTCGGCCGGACGCTGGTCGTGCCCGACGTCCTTGCGCCCGCCGGGAGTGCCGGCACGACGGCGGGTGGCGCGCTGCTCGGCGCCGGCGCCGGCGACAACGCTGCCGCAGCGCTGGGTGTCGGTGCGCAGTCCGGTGACGTCGTGGTGTCCATCGGGACCTCCGGCGTCGTGAGCGCCGTCGCAGAGGTGCCCGCCCGCGACGCGAGCGGCGCGGTGGCCGGCTTCGCCGACGCGACCGGCCGGTACCTGCCGCTGGTCTGCACCTTGAACGGCTCCCGCGTCCTCGATGCCGCCGCACGCCTGCTCGGCGTCGACCATGCCGGGCTCTCCCGACTGGCCATGCAGGCTCCTCCCGGCGCCGACGGGCTCGTGCTGGTGCCCTATCTCGAGGGCGAACGCACCCCCAACCGGCCCGACGCGACCGGCTCGCTGCACGGTCTGTCGCTGACGACGACCACCCCCGCCCACCTGGCTCGCGCGGCAGTGGAAGGCCTGCTGTGCGGGCTGGCAGACGGGTTGGACGCGCTGGTGGAGCAGGGCGCGACCGTCCGACGGGTCGTCCTGGTGGGCGGCGCGGCCCGGTCGAGCGCGATCCGGCATCTGGCGCCCGCGGTGCTCGGCTGCCCGGTGGTGGTCCCGGCCGCTGGTGAGTACGTCGCCGACGGCGCATCCCGCCAAGCGGCCTGGGCGCTCAGCGGCGCCGCGGAACCACCGTCATGGCCACTGAGCGACAGCGAGACCTACGAGGCGGAGCCGACGCCGCAGGTGCGCGCACGGTATGCCGAGGTCCGTGCGCTGACCGCCCGTCGATGGGACTACGCCTAGCTGGCCGCATCCCGAGGTTCCCCGGTGGAGCGCCCTCGTCCAGCCCGAGCGGCTCTGCGCACCGGCACCCGTCGGTCAGCGCAGGGCAGACTCTCGCTGCTCCGCCCACATCTCCACGACGGCCCGGTCCAGCACCAGGGTGCGGCCCTGGCAGCCGGTCGAGTGCCGCGCCTCGAGATCGCGACGGTGGATCGCGCGGGCAAGGACGGGGATGGCCACGCCGGCGTACGCGGCGGCCGTGGGGAGGTCCAGCCAGCAGCCGTCCCTGGCGATGCGAGCAGGCGGAGTGATCGACATGGTCTTTCGATCGACCTTTCTTGACGATCGCTTGACCCGCCGGTCGGGTGACGTCTGTCCGACGTGTGCGGCCCTCAGACCGCCCGCGCAGACGTGCCCGGCGTGGGCTCGCGGCCAGGCCCCCCCATCACCCTCATGGCCGGGTACACCTAGAGCCGCTCGGCCAGGCGCGTCAGCATGGTCATGTTCCTGGCGGTCGTCGGATTGTCCGGCAACGACTTCTTCCACTCCTTGGGACCGAGCGTGGTCTCGGTGGACTTGGCGTGGATCAACCAGTGGACGTCTCGACCCTTGATCAGCAGCTCGTCGTGGTCGTTGGCCATCGCCATGACGGCCTGCTTCTCCTTGGCCGTCATCCGCGTGAGCGGGAAGAGGACGAAGTGGGTGTCGTCCCCGGTCAGCGTGAACGGCTTCTCGTCCACCAGCGTCTGCACCTGCTTGGCGCTGCGGACGAACGTGGTGAGCTCGAAGCCGAACTCGTCCTCCAGCGCCGAGCGGATGCGCCGCTCGAACGTCTCCGCCTTGCCCTGCGCGGTGAACAACACGTTCCCGCTGTTGACAAAGCTGCCGACGTCGTCGTAGCCGAGGTTCTCGAGCACCGTCCGCGCCTTCGCCATGGCGACGCGCCGACCACCGACGTTGACCGCCCGCAGGAAGGCCACATATCGGCTCATCGCCACATCAGACCACAGCGTGCGGCGCGGTCGCCGCTGTGACTCTGGCCCCATGCACGTTCAAGCGCCGGGCCGGTCCGCTCGCATCGAGGGACCTGCGAATGGCTTCACGACGACGTCGCTCATGCTGCCCTGTCCCTCGTTCGCCAGTCGCCGGATGGCTTCGTAGGTCTCGTCGTCGACCCGCACGTCGATTCGGTTGGAGTGCCCGCCGCCGCCGGACAGCGAGGCCGCCTTCCGCCGAGTCAGCGTGGCGGGGTGGACGCCGGCTTCGGCATCCTCTGTCAGCCGTCGCTCGGCACGGGCGTGGAAAGCCGACCCCGCCTTGGTGGGCGACCCGGGCGCCCACCACGTCGTCTCGTACTCCCCCAGCGGCAGCCGGCCGACCACCGGGTCGCGGTGGCGGCCCAGGCGCACCATGCGCTCCTGCTCGCCCGCCCACGCCGGGCCATCGTCTTGTTTGGGAACGACGCGGTGTGCCGGTGACCGGCAGCGTCCCGGTAGATGTCGCGCACCTTCCCGGAGGGCAGTTGCTCGATCGAGGCCATCAGCCGCCCTTCTGGACGCGCAGCCGGTGCACGGTGACGAGTTGTGCTCGAGCGCCTCCCGGGTGTCGATCAGCCAGGTGAGCCGGTGGTAGTAGCGGGTCGTTGGTCATCCCGGTGCGCTCACGGATCGCCTGTTCCTAATCACCCGGCCAGCGGAACCAGTCCGCTCTCGACCGGATCGCGACGTCTCATCGGTCACGGCCGGTATTGCTCTCGGCCGATCAGGTAGATCGACGCCCCGGTCTCGGCGACGCTCTGCGTGTCCGCGGTCGCCGGCACAGAGCACCCTTCGGTGACGTCAAGCTCGAATGAGGTGATCAGCGAGTCCGGCGGCAGACCCGTCCCCCCGTCCCCCTTGTTGCGCGCGGCGGCGAGCATGTCGGCCGCTGCAGCGAACCGCTGATCGCCGCTCATGTCCGCGTTCCACTCGCTGCACGTGGTGTCGGAGTAGTTCTTGGCCCACGTCTGGGTGTACTTGCTCGCGGCGCCCCCCGGATCAGCCCGAGTCCCCTGTCGTGCTGCTACCGCCGCATCCGGCGAGCGAGGCCAGCAGGACGGCCCCCGCCGCGCAGTGAGCGATCTTCATGCCACTTCCCCCTTCGAAGCCAGGCGTCGCCTCAGATGTGCGGTCGGCAGGATGCAGATGGTGGAGTCGGACCTGCAGAGTCGAGACGTCAACCCTCAACTCATCAGCCAGCATGACGAGGTCCTCCCCGCAGCAGACTAGAGCCGGCAATCATCGCCCCTCTCGTGGTGCACCAGCTCGTGGGCCAGGGTGCAGCGGCGCTCGAACTGACACAGCGGCGAGTCGCACGGCCAGGCGCCGGCGCCGCTCCTAGTAGCCCCACTGCCCACCGGCCACGGCCGATCCACCACCGTCACCCGCAGCTCCTCGGCGTGCCACCACGGGTGGTACCGCATGATTGCGGCCCGGTACCAGCGGCCGTCGTCGTGGCGGTAGCGCAGGTGGGTGGCGGGCAGGTCGGCTCCCGGTGCTCGGCTCGACCCGAGTGGGCAGCCTAACGCCGGCCCGGCCGCCCCTCTTCGGCGGCGTGTGTCCCACCTGTGTCCCACGGCGATCGAGACGTCGCCCGAACGAGAAACGCCCCCTGACGCTGCGATGCAGGTCAGGGGGCGTTTCTGCAGTTGTAGCCCCGACGGGATTCGAACCCGCGCTACCGCCTTGAGAGGGCGGCGTGCTAGGCCGCTACACAACGGGGCCCACTGCTGCGACAAGTCTGCCGCGCGACCGAAACTCTAGCGAAGCCCGTCGCT
>JAVEDI010000099.1 GCA_030841035.1 Actinomycetota bacterium | reverse complement strand
TAAGGCCCTGTGTCCGTTTCGCCGGCTGCGCGACGATGGCCAAGAACTCGAAGCAAGATCCGGAGCCCGGGGGGATCCACCACGAGGAGTCCTTTCGATGACGCCCACGATCAGCGACGACGCCGACACCGGTCTCTCCCGACGGGGCCTGCTGGCCCGGCTGGCTGCCCTCGGGATCACGGCCGCAGGCGTCGCCGGTAGTGGCGCGACGCTGGTGGGTTACCTGGACGACGCGCAGGCAGCGACCAAGGCCGGCACCGGCGACCCCGCCCACGCCTGGTGCCAGGTCATCGATCTGCGTTACTGCGACGGCTGCAAGGAGTGCACCAAGGCCTGCCAGAAACGGCACAATCTGCGCCCGGAGCAGACCTGGATCAACGTCTACACCATGGAGGACGAGAAGGGCGGGACGTTCAACATGCCTCGCCCCTGCATGATGTGCGAGGACCCGCCGTGCCTGAAGGTCTGCCCGGTCAGCGCCACGCTGCGAACCGACGAGGGGCTCGTCCTGGTCGACACCGACACGTGCGTCGGGTCCCGCGCGTGCATGGCCGCCTGCCCGTACGAGGCGCGCTACTTCAACTGGAAGGAGCCGCTGCCGGCCAAGCGCATGCCGATGCCGAACACGCCACAGATGCCGGTGGCGCAGAAGGGCACGGTCGGCAAGTGCGTGTTGTGCGCCGACCGCCTCCCGCAGGGCGAGCTGCCCGCGTGCGTCGCTGAGTGTCCCATGGGCGTGCTGTACGTCGGCGATCTCGTCACCGACGTCGCCGTCAACGGGCAGGGGACGACCGTCGTTCTCTCGGAGTTCCTGCGCGAGAACGATGCGGTGCGGTTCAAGGAGGAACTCGGGACCAACCCGCGCGTCTGGTACATCCTCGGTCACGGCCAGAAGCTGGAAGACGCGTCATGACCGCGAACCCGCGCGAAGCCTCTCTGCGCGCCTTCGGCAAGCCGAGCGGCGGCTGGTGGCTGCTGGTCGGCACGCTCGGCGCCATCGTCGGTGTCGGGATCTACGCTTGGACCCTGCAGCTGCGCGGCGGGATGAGCGTCGCCGGATACAACGACCACGCCTTCTGGGCGATCTACATCGCCGACGTCATCACCTTCATCGGCGTCAGCTACGGCGGCGCCGTGGTGTCGGCGATCCTGCGGCTGACCGGCGCCACGTGGCGGGCCCCACTGACCCGGCTCGCCGAGGGCACCGCCGTCTGCACCGTGCTCATCGGCGGCGCGCTGATCATCCCGCACATCGGCCATCCGGACCGGCTCTACGAGCTGGTGACCCAGCCGAACGTGACCGCGCCGGTCTTCTGGGACTTCATCGCAGTCACGACCTACACCGTTGCTTCCGTCGTGTTCTTTGCGCTGCCCCTCATTCCTGACATGGCGATCCTGCACGCGGAGGACGTCGGTCGCCTCGGCTGGCTGCGGGCACGGCTCTACGCGTCTTTCTCGCGCGGCTGGGTCGGCGCCCCTCGGCAGCGTCGC
Source organism: Actinomycetota bacterium (assembly GCA_030841035.1). Taxonomy (GTDB): domain Bacteria; phylum Actinomycetota; class Actinomycetes; order JACCUZ01; family JACCUZ01; genus BP-173. Next base: position 4,853 of record JAVEDI010000099.1, on the reverse strand, counting down.
GTCCTGGCTGGTGCCGTCGGCCTGGTTTCCATCATGATCATTCCGCTGGCGGTGTCAGTGCACTCCGTGCTCGCCTGGGCGTTCGCCACCACCTCTCGACCCTGGTGGCACGAGAGCATCTGGGCGCCACAGTTCGTCGTGGCCGCGCTGTACTCCGGCGTCGCCCTGGTGATCCTGGTCGTCGCCGGCTTTCGCCGCGGCTACAAGCTCGAGTCCTTCATCAGCGAGCGGCACTTCGTGCGGCTCGGCTTCATCTTGGCGACCTTTGCGGCCGGCTACCTGTACCTGACCTTCGCCGACATCCTCCCGGGCGCGTACGTCGCCGACAACTCGACATCGGCGATCTTCGGTGAGCTGCTCGTCGGTCGGTTGGCCGGCTGGTTCTGGCTGTTCGCGATCGTCGGCGGCGTCCTGCCTCTGCTGCTCGTCGCGCTGCCCTGGACGAGGAACATCGCCGGGATGGTCATCGCGTCGTGCCTCGTGGTGCCGATGATGTGGCTCAAGCGCATGCTCATGGTGATCGCGCCCGCCAACTTCGACGTCGTTACCGGCCAGGCCGGCGCCTACCGCCTCACCTGGATCCCGGTCGCGGTCACGCTCGCCGCCCTCGCCGCGATCCCCCTCATGCTCATGTTGCTGTTCCGCGTGGTGCCGCTGCTGTCCATCGACGAGATCGAGGAGATCAACGAGATGGAGGAGTTGAAGAATGCCGAGGCGGCCGCGGAGTACCAGCGCGCCGCCGAGGCGCGGGCAGCGGAGCACCAGGCCGACGTCATCACCGTCGGGAGGCCGAGCTCCACGTCCCGCGCGACGGGCGCCGCCCTCGTTCTGCTGATCGCCGCGTGCCTCGGCGCGTTCGGCGTCCGGGCCGCCGGACCGGCTGTCGCGACGACCGTGCCGGGCACCCCCCGCATCACGATGTCCGGCACCGAGACGAACGGCGCGGTGCAGCTGACCGCCAAGGTCACCAGCCCCAGTGGCGTTCCCCTGACCACGGGCGACGTGACTTTCTCTCTCGCCACTCTGGTCTTCGGCTCGCGCCAGGTCGAGCTGGGATCGGTTGCTCCGGACAAGACCGGAACGGCCCGCCTGGTGCTGGGCGGCCCAAGGTCGCACGGCTGGCGGCCCACGACCGTGGGCCCCCAGGAGTTCGTCGGCAGCTACGCCGCCCACCCGGGCGATGAGCCGGTTCAGTTCAGCACCAATGTCGACGTCACGGTGGCCAGGTCCGCCTACATCCCCGCCATTCCCAAGGCCCTCGGAGGCGCAGGCGCCACCCTGGTCAAGGCCCTGTTCCTGATCGTCGCGACGGTGTGGCTGCTGCTGGCGACACAGGTCCTACGTGTGCTCCGGGTCTGCCGGAAGGGCGCCGCGGTGCTGCCCCGCCCTGCTTGACCGAGCTCAACCTTTGTCGATGCCTCAACCGACGGGTCGAGGGTCCCCCCGGATCCCGCCCCTTTCGCCCCAGCCAGGGGCACCAGGTGTGTACGCCAGTGTCCGCCGAACAGGTGACGGCCCTGGAAACGAGAAGGAGCCCCAACCATGCGACACCCAGCACTCGACCGAGGTCGGCAGCGACTGGCTGTGCTCGTCAGCCTGCTCCTGCTGGCAGGAGCGATCGGCTACGCCGGCAGCGCTGCCTTCGCGGCCGGCGTCCAGGCAGTGTCCATCGGGGCCACCTTGTCGCCTCAGGACATCGTGATCGCTCCGGGCACGACTGTGACCTGGACGGCCACGGACGGAGGCAAGCACCGCATCCGCAGCACATCGGGCCCGACTGAGCTCGACGGAAAGGTCGAGGGCGAAAGCTGGTCCCACGCCTTCACCAAGGAGGGGACCTACAGGTACCTCGATGACGAGCAGAAGGACAACGCGGCGACGCACGGCACGATCACCGTGAGCAGCACTGCCCCCAGCGGCGGAGGTGGCGGAGCAGCCAGCGCGCCCCCTGCCGCGGCGACCGCAGCGGTGTCCCTTACGGGCAGGGCATTCAGCCCGAGCACGGTGACCGTCGCCGTCGGTGGCACAGTGACCTGGACCAACAACGACGGCATGACTCACAACGTGACCTCGAGCAGCGGCGCGTTCAAGAGCCCCAACTTCGGCGGCGGCGCGACCTTCACGTTCACCTTCACCGCAGCCGGCACCTACAACTACACCTGCACCCTGCACGGCGGGATGAACGGCACCGTGATCGTCCAGGCTGCCGACGGCAGCGTTCCCCCGCCGGCAGCGCCCGCCCCGCCCGGGACGGCTCCCGGCAGCGTTCCCATACCGCCCACCGTGCCGTCCACGCCGGGCAAGGCAGGCAAGCACACCGTCACGGTCACTGACGCCGGCTTCACCCCGGCCGCCCTTGACGCGCGGGCCGGCGACACCGTGACCTGGGTCAACACGGGCGCGATGCCGCACACCGCGACCGCGGCCGGCATCTTCGACCTCCCGCTCGAGCCCGGCGCGAGCGCCTCCACGGTGCTCCAGAAGCCCGGCACCATCAACTACGTCTGCAGCTACCACGACTACATGAAGGCGACGATCACCGTCGGCGCGGCACTGGCCGGCGTGGTCATCGCGCCCCCGCCCAAGGCCCAGGCCGGCACCAAGAAGGCCGGCAGCTCACCCGCCCCCGCCCCGGGTGGCAAGACCAAGACGTACAAGATCCAGGTCGGCGACAACACGTTCTCCCCCGGCACCGTGAACGCGCGGGTCGGTGACACCATCGTCTGGACCAACGTCGGCAAGATGCCGCACACGGTGACCGCCAACAACGGTTCGTTCGACAAGACCCCGCTGGCGCCCGGCCAGACCTTCAGCTACGCGCTGCGGGCCGCGGGCAAGACCCCCTACGTCTGCAGCTTCCACCCCGGGATGGCCGGCACGCTCGTGGTCGGTGCCGCCCTCGCCGGCGTCGCCGTACCGCCCGCGTCGGCGGGTAGCACTGGTGGTGGCGCGGCCGGCGGTAGCGCAGCTGAGGAGCCTGCCCCGGCCAGCGCCGGCAAGACCAAGACCATCGAGATCAAGGTAAACGAGATGTCATTCACGCCGACCATGCAGAAGGCCAACGTCGGCGACACGATCAGCTGGGTCAACGTCGGCGTCATCCCGCACACGGTTACTGCCAAGGACGGCTCATTCGACAAGACGCCGATCGCGCCCGGTCAGCGGTTCAACTACGTGCTGCGCAAGGAAGGCAACATCGACTACGTCTGCACCTACCACCCCGGCATGAACGGCATGCTCATGGTCGGTCCGGCTCTGGCCGGCGTGACGGTGCCCGGTACGACGTCTTCCGACGCAGCCACCGGCCCGGCCGCCCTGGGATCACCGCACCGGCACGGCGAGCTGACCAGCTACGAGGTGCAGGTCAAGGACAACTCATTCAACCCGGCCATGCTGAACGTCCGGGTCGGCGATACCGTCACCTGGGTCAACGTCGGTAAGCTGCCGCACACCGTCACGGCGAAGGATCACTCCTTCGACAGAAAGTTGGGGCCGGGTCAGCGCTACAGCCTGACGCTCACCAAGGTGGGTCAGATCGACTACGTGTGCACACCGCACAAGGGCATGTTCGGCATGCTGATGGTCTCGGCGGCGCTCACCGGCCCCAAACCCGCCGGACCGGCCACGACCATCGCGGCTCTCCCCCCGGTGTCGATGGCCGGGCTCGGCATCGGCTGGCTGCTCGTCATGGGGCTGCTCACGGCCGCGCAGCTGCGGGCCAGGAGCTCCACCCGGCGGCGCCCGCTGCCGCAGCCCCATCCGTCCGAGGACGCGTCATGACCGCCCACGACCTGCGCAAGGAGACACTTGTGACGATCTCCACCAAGCCCGTCGACACCGCCCCGACCCTCAGCGGCGACACCGACCCCCGGGCCGCGAACGTCCCGACGGAGCGGACGCCCTCCTCGAACACCGAGGCCGCGCGGCCCCGAGCCATCGGTGACCCTCGCGCCCTGCTCGCAGCCCGCGTGCTTGCCTCGCTAGCGCTGGTGGTGTCGGCGCTCGTGCATGCGCGGCTCGCCACGCAGCTCGGGATGGACGGGCCGCTGCTCGCCCAGTCCCACCTGTTCGTCGCCCACGCGCTGATCAGCTCCTTGCTGGCTGTCCTGGTGCTCAGCAACCACGACCGGGTGTGGCTGGTGGCGCTCGTGCTGGCCGTGGCCGGCTTGGGAGCGATCCTCGCCAGCGTCTATTTCCCGGTGCCGTCAATCGGTCCGTTCCCCGGCTTCAAGGAGCCGACCTGGCTGCTGAGCAAGGCGATCGTCGCGTTCGCCGAGTTCTCGGTCGTCGTGCTCTGGGCCGTCCGGCAGATCGCGCCGGCGAAGCCGCGCTGAACGGCGGGCAGACAGGACGCTCGAGATGCCTGCCGCAGGTCGTACGCCGGCGGCCGGGCCGGCAGGGCCGCACCACCCGGGTCGTCGTCGCGTACGGCAAGCAGTAGGACGTCAAAGCAGTGAGGGAGTTCCGTGGCGCGGCGGGAAGCCGCCTTCACCGCCGCGTTGGCCGCGATCATCGCTATCCCGCTGCTGACCAATGGCCCTAACGCCCAGCCACGACCCGAATGACCGGACAGCCGGCAGACCGGCAAGTCAGGCACATCTCGCGCTCACCAGCCGGGCCTCTGCAGTCGACCGGCGCAACCGAACACGATCCCCACGCGGTGGACCCGGGAATTGCTTGCGCCTACCAGCCGCGCTCGGCGAGGCGGTGCGGCTGGGCGATCTCGTCGACGTTGATGCCGACCATCGCCTCACCCAGCCCGCGGGAGACCTTGGCGAGCATGTCGGGGTCGTCGTAGAAGGTGGTCGCCTTGACGATGGCCTCGGCCCGCTGGGCCGGGTTGCCGGACTTGA
>JAVEDI010000098.1 GCA_030841035.1 Actinomycetota bacterium | reverse complement strand
CCAGCTCGATGGCGCGTCGAACGTCCTGACCGTGTCTCTCTCGCACCTCCGGATCAGGGTGCAAGGGATTCCCGTTGCAGTTCAGGGCCGTCAACGTGACGCCGGCGGAGGCGAACTGCTCCAGGTACTCGCTCCGGGCTCCCTCGCTGGAACGGATCTCCTCGATCGGGAGGTGCGGCGCAGGCAGGAAACCACCGGAGTTGATCTCCGCGCTGTCGAGCCCGAGGTCATGCAGGGTTCGCAGGACCTCGGCAAGATCGCGGTCATGCAGACAGGCGGTGTAGGCGCCGAGCTTCACGATCGGTCCTCTCCTCGGTGGGGCGGAAGAATGGGCGAACGGACGCCTCGATCCGAGGCAGCCGCGTCATGCGACCGAGACTTCCGTGCCGCCTGCCTGGGCGGAGTCGACCACCGCCCGCAACAGGCGCACGTTCCGTAGCCCGTCCTGGAACGAAGCGGTCGGAGGCAGCCGATCGAGTCCCGCAATCTGCTCCAGGAAGGCCCGGGCCTGCCAGACGAAAAGATCGTTCTGGCCGTGGTTGACACTGGCGAAGTCCATGGGCAGTCCTCCCGTCACGTAAGGGTGGCCCGGACCGATGAGCACCCGTCGGTACCCGTTGGTCACCGCGGCCGGAGCGCCGTCACTGAAGCCGAACTCTCCAGCGCGGGCCAGGTCGAAGGTCGCGGCCCCGGACTCTGCGAAGACCTCGAACCCCAAGGAGTTCGGCAGGCCGTGGGCTACCCGCGAGGCCGAGAAGGTTCCCGCCGCACCCGAGGCGAACGTCGCGGTGAACGTGACGAGGTCCTCGTTCTCGACCGGCTCCAGTCGGTTGCTCACCGGCACCGCAGCATGGCCGACCGCCGTACCGAGCGGAACCGGGCGCTCGGGGATGACAGTGGCCAGCACGGCGCCGCGGACCGAGCGGATGGGTCCGCACAGGAACTCGGCGAGGTCGACCAGGTGACTACCGATGTCCGACAGGGCGCCGGACCCGGCTCCGCCCTTGTAGCGCCAGCTCATCGGGCCCTTCGGGTCGCATCCGTAGTCGCACCAGTAGTGCCCGTTGAAGTGGACCGGCCGACCGATGCCGCCGCCCTCGAGCAGTCCTTGGATCGCAGCGACGGCGGGAGATCGTCGGAAGGTGAACCCGACGGCGGCCACACCAGCTGAGGCCTCGGCTGCGTCCACCATCGCCTCGGCGTCCTCGATGGTCGGCGCCAGCGGCTTCTCGCAGAGCACGTGCTTGCCGGCGCTGAGCAGTCCCTCGACGATCTCCCGGTGCAGGTGGTTCGCGACGACGACACTCACCGCGTCGACGTCGGCCGCGTCGGCGATCGCCTCCCAGCAGCTCTCCGCCCGCCGATAGCCGAAACGGCGAGCGGTCTCCGCGGCGAAGGCCTCGTCCATGTCGGCGATGGCGACCGTGCGCACGTCTGGAAGGCCAGGGCCGAACGCCGTCGGTGCCGCTCGGTAGGCCGCCGCGTGTGCACGACCTGCCATGCCGGCCCCGATCACTGCGACGCCGATCGAGGAAGACGTCACCGACCCTCCCCCCAGACCTTGGTGCGCCGCTCGATCTCTTCGCGCATGAAGCGACTCGACTCCCGGGCACGGTCCTCCCACGCGAAGACGCACACGGTCATGATGCCGTCGAAGTCGAGCTGCCCCAGAGTGCCGAAGAACTGGTCCCAGTCGACCTCTCCCTGACCGATGTCCAGGTGCTGGTGGACCCTCACCGCTGATCCGGGTGGGTTCACGATGTAACGCAGGCCCGACGAGGCCCGATGGTCGAACGAGTCCGCCACGTGCAGATGCTTCAGCAGGTCGCCGGCGTACTCCATGACCCCCGCGATGTCCCCACCTTGATGGAAGGTATGAGGGGCGCAGTACAGGAACGACACCAGCGGTGAGTTGATGCCACGGATCATGTCCACGGCCACGCGACCGTCCTCGACGAAGTCGTCGGGGTGGGGCTCGAGGCGCAGCTCGACGCCCTCCCGCTCGAAGACGGGCAGCAGCTCCTCCAGTGATCTGAAGAACTGCGCCTCGCTTCGGGCCGCTTGCTCCGGACGGCCGTTGAACTCAGAGTTCATGACGTTGCAGCCGAGGTCCACGGTCAGCTCGATGGCGCGCTTCCAGTAGCGCACCGCCGCCTGTCGCTCGTCCTCGTCAGGTCCTGACCACCGGTACAGGGGCAGGTGCGAGGCGACCTGCACCCCGGCTGCGTCCAAAGCGGCCTTGAACGCCACCACGCGTCCTCGATCCGCCCTCGGGTGCAGGAAGAAGGGCGTGAAGTCCTCTCGTGGCGACAGCTCGATGTACTCGTAGCCCAGGTCCGCGACGAGGCCGGGCAGCTCCAGCAAGGGGGTGCTGCGGAACATGTAAGGGTCGAGTGCGAGCTTCACGGTGCTGCCTCCGCTGCAGGGGTCCTGTCCAGGGCATGCGGCTGATCGGGCTGAACGGTCATCCGCCGTACAAGTCGGGCCGGCTCGGGAGCTTCACGGGGGTGCGCATCCCCGACCGCATCGCCTCCAGGGCGGCGTTCGAGACGATGGCCGCCGCGTACCCGTCCCAGGTGCTCGGCCCGAGCTCGCCACCGCTGCGGAGGGCGTCGATCCACTCCTGGAACTCCACGTCGTAGGCTCCGATGAAACGCTCGCGCCAGTCGGCAGCGACTCGGTCCGAGACGAGGCCTGCGCTGCGGATCCGGACCGGGCTGGCCTCCCCCAGAGCGGCCGTGCCGTTCTCCCCCACGACCTCGCCGCGGATGTCGTAGCCGTACCTGATGTTCACAGAGATCTCCACGTCGACCAGGATGCCGCTGTCCATCTCGAGCAGGAGGACGAGCGGATCCTGCAGCTCGCCGCCGTTGCGGCTCTTGCGAGGCACGAGGACCGTGGTGGCGGCGATCTCCTCGTCGAACATCCAGCGCACCATGTCGATCTCGTGCACCGCCGTGTCCGTGATCGCCGACTCCTTGCGGTAGTAGCCGGGCACGCTGGGGTTGCGGTGCGTGCAGTGCATCATCAACGGCAGGCCGATGGTCCCGCCCTGCACGACGTCCCGCAGGGCGCGGTACGCCGCGTCGTACCGACGCATGTACCCGACCTGCACGAGGCGACGCCCGGCTCCGGTCTCGGCGGAGAGGATCCGCTCGCACGCCTGCTGCGTCGTGGCGAGAGGCTTCTCGCAGAACACCGGTTTCCCCGCATCGATGCTCGCGAGGACGTACTGCTCGTGCGTCTCACCCCAGGAACAGACGACGACTGCATCGACGGAGTCGTCGGCGATCAGCTCCTCACCCGTGACGTGCAGCCTGGCGTCGGCGACACCGTCCGCGACGGTCCTGGCCCGATCGAGGTCGACGTCGGTCACCGCGACCACGTCGGCACCGGAAAGCACCTGGGTGATCCGGCGGATGTGATCTTGGCCGATCATGCCGACACCGATGACTCCCACGTTGAGTGTCACCCGCGCTCCCCTTTCCCGGGCATTCGCCGCCTCACCGCCGCTTGAGCTCGTGCGACAGCTCGGCGAGCTCGTCCCCGCCGGCCATCTCGGTGGTCAGCTCCTCGAGCGTCACCTCCGAGCGCTTCTTGTCCAGGACCCGTTGGCCCAGCTTGAGGATGATGAAGTGGTCACCGACCATGAAGGCGTGGTGCGGGTTGTGCGTGATGAACACCACTCCCAGCCCGGCGTCCCGAGCGGCGGCCGTGTACTTGAGCACGACTCCGGACTGCTTGACGCCCAACGCAGCGGTCGGTTCGTCCAGGATGAGCACGCGGGCGCCGAAGTAGACGGCCCTGGCGATGGCGACACATTGCCGCTGGCCGCCGGACAGCGTCCCGATGGGCTGGTTGATGTCCTTGACCGCGATGCCCATCTTGCGCAGCTCGGTGTCGGCGATCTCGCGCATCTCGTTGACCTTCAGCGGCGCGAACGGGTAGCGGCCTGACTTCAGCTCCGACCCCAGGAAGAAGTTTCGCCATACCTCCATCAGCGCCACCACGGCCAGGTCCTGGTAGACCGTCGCGATCCCGTGGTTGAGCGCCTCGCGGGGCGAGCCGAAGTGGGTCTGCTCACCGTCGACCCGCATGCTGCCCTCGGAGTAGGAGTGCAGCCCTGACATGATCTTGATGAGCGTCGACTTGCCGGCGCCGTTGTCACCGAGCACGCACGTGACCTCCCCTGCGCTCACGCGCAGGTTGATGCCGCTCAGGGCACGAATCGCGCCGTAGAACTTGCCGACTCCCTCCATCTCGATGAGGGTGTCGCCCGCCTTGCTCGTGGGGATGGAGTCGTGACTGGCTGTCTGTGTCATGGCTGCTTCACTTTCGCGTCGTCGCAAGCTTGCGGACATAGAGGTTCACGGCAACGGCGAGCAGGAGCATCACGCCCAGGAAAGCCTTGAACCAGTTCGGGTCCCAGCCCGCGTAGACGATGCACTGGGTCGTCATGCCGAAGATGAAGGCACCGATGGCGCCGCCGATGGCTGAGCCGTATCCACCGGTGAGCAGCGTGCCGCCCACGACCACCGCGATGATGTAGAGGAACTCCTGTCCCACGCCTTCGCCGGCCTGGATCGTGTTGAACGAGAAGAGCCTGTGCATGCCGTAGAACCAGGCCATGACGCCGACGAACATGAACAGACCGATCTTCACCCGCGCGACCGGCACACCCACAGCTCTTGCGCTGGCCGCGTTGCCACCCGAGGCGAGGATCCAGTTGCCGATGCGGGTGCGCAGCATCACCCACGTCGCGACGGCAACGAAGACCAGCCAGTAGACGACAGTGATGCGCACCGTCACTCCGCCCACGTCGAACGACGAGGCGAAGATGCTCTTCAGCGACTGGAAACCGTCGATGTCGGACACATTCTGGGTAGCCACCGAGCCGGTCAGCTTCTTGGTGACGCCGAGGTTCATGCCCTGGAGGATGAAGAAGGTGCCCAGCGTGACGAGAAAGCTCGGGATACCCGTCTTCACCACCAGGTAGCCGTTGACAAAGCCGATGAAGAGCGCGAGAACGAGCGCGACCAGCGCCCCCACCCACATGTTGACACTGAGCTGATAGCTCAGCATCGAGGCGGTGAGGCCACACGCGATGTAGGCCACACCCGCGGAGAGGTCGAACTCGCCGCCGATCATGAGCAGTCCGACGGCGACGGCCACGATGCCGATCTGCGAGCTGGCATAGAGCACCGTGGAGAGCGACTCGGGGTGCCGGAACGGCGGCGCGACGAACCAGAAGAAGATGTAGATGGCGACGGCCGCGACGAAGGCGCCGACCTCGGGCCGGCTCGTCATCGCGTTCCAGAGCGACGGCTTGGATCGCTCCACCGGGCCGGCTGCGGGCGACGGCTGTTGGACGACGGTTTGGCTCATACCTTGCTCCCTGTGTGGGAGCTCGAGGGGGAGCGTCGCGCGCTCCCCCTCGAGCTCGGCGTTCTAGCGGGTTCCTCGCGTCGCGTACTTCGCGATGAGGTCGATGTTGCTCTTGTCCACGAACGACGGTCCGGTGAGCACGGCCCTACCACCGCCTATGTCGTTGCGGTTGGTGAGGTACAGCCACAGCGAGTCCACGGCCTCGTAGCCCTGGACGTACGGCTGCTGGTCGATCGAGAACTCGATCTTTCCGTCCTTGATCGCCTTGGCGGCGTCGGCGTTCAGGTCGAAGGTCACGACCTTGGCCGAGCTGTTGGCCTGCGCGATCGAGTCGAGAGCGGCCAGCGCGATCGGTGCACCGAGAGTGACGACGTAGTCGATCGACTTGTCCTGCTGCAGCTTCGCCGTCAGCGTGGAGGTGACCGCCGACAGGTCGGCGCCGTTGACGTTGATGTTCTCCGTTCCGGGCGACGTCTTCTTGACGCCGGCGCAACGAGCCTCGAGGGCGACCGAGCCCTGTGCCTGGATGACGCACAGCGTGTGCTTGCCGCCGGCGTCGGCGATCCGCTTTCCTGCCGACGTGCCGGCGATGGTCTCGTCGGAGCCGAAGTACATCAACGCACCCAGTTGCTTGTACTGGTCGATGCCCGAGTTGAAGCCCACCACCGGTATGCCGGCCTTGGTGGCCGAGCTGACCGCATCAGCAAGGGCGTCGGGCGTCACCAGCGTGGTGGCGATGCCGTCGACCTTGCTGTCCACGGCGTTCTGGATGAGCACCGCCTGCTTGTCGGGCTGGGGGTCGTTGGAGTACTTGAGGGTGACGTTGTCCTTCTTCGCCGCAGCCTGGGCGCCGGCCTTGATCTTGTCCCAGAAAGTGTCGCCCGGTGTCTCGTGAGTGATCATGGCGATGGTCAGCCGGGGGGTGTCTGCCACTCCGACGCCTGCTTCGCTGGCCTTCGGGGCTTCCTTCTGCTTGCCACCTGAGCTGCTGCACCCCGTGACGACGACCGCCGCCACGGCTGCTACCGCGACGAGTCGGGTGATCCTTCGAGATCGGGTCGATCTCATCTGTCATTCCTTTCGTGGTGTCCGGCCCCTCGGTCGGACGATCGGTGGGGTGTGGTGCCGCTGTTCCTCACGTCCGCTGGGGCGCGACCCCGAGGCCCTGGCTGTTCAGATACGTGCGCGTGCGAATGGCGATCGGGAGTGGCACGTCGAAGTCGACGGGGTACATGTCCTGCTCGACGACGACGAACAGCTCGGCGTCCAGCTGCTCAAGCGCCGTGAGCACCGCCGGCACGTCCGGGAGCCCGACAGGCGGCTCGCAGGACGCACCGAGTGCGACTGCCTGTCCGAACGCCAGGTCCTCGCGTTCCGCACGCTCGACGATGGCAGGGTCCATCTGCTTGATATGGACGTAGCCGATCCGGTCGGGGAAGTTGCGGATGATGGCCGGGACGTCGGCGCGCCGGTAGGCGAGGTGTCCCGTGTCGAGGCAGAGAGACACGAACCGCGGGTCGGTGTCGGTCAAGAACTGTTCGGTCTGCGCCTGGGTCTCGACGTGGTAGTCGGCGTGCGGGTGGAACTGCAGCGAGAGCCCGTACTCCTCGCTCACCATCCGACCGATCTCGTTGGTCGAGGCGACCATCGTGGACCACTCGTCCCGGTCCAGCTCCGCCGCGTGCAGGTAGGCGCCGGTCTTGTCGTCCCGGTAACCCGGTACCGGCACGAAGACCAGGTGCTTGGCGCCCAGTGCCGCCGTCAGCTCGGCCACCTCACGGGTGGCCGCGAGGATCCCGCCGAGGGCGTCCGCGCGGTGGAGCTCACTGTGGCCGGCAACCGTCCCGCCGGCCACGCTGAGGGACCGCAGCGCGAGCTCGTCGTGCAGTCGTGCGGGGTCGGTAGGGAGGTAACCGTACGGACCGAGCTCGAGCCACTGGTAGCCGGCTCGCGCGAGCTCGTCGAGGAACCGGTCCCACGGCGTCTGCCTGGGGTCGTCGGCGAACCAGATGCCCCACGAGTCCGGACAGCTACCGAGGCGCATCCGGCGGATGCCGTTCTCGTCCCTCACGGCGGTCCTCGTCTCTGTCGTCACGGCGTCGTCAGCGTGCCGTCGGGAAGTGCAGGCTCGCCGCGTTGTCGTGCTCCACGTGCGGCCAGCGCGCCGTCACGACTTTCGCCCGGGTGTAGAAGGACACGCCCTCCGGCCCGTGGACGTGCTTGTCCCCGAAGAGGGAGTCCTTCCAGCCACCGAAGGAGTAGTAGGCCATCGGCACGGGGATGGGCACGTTGACGCCGATCATCCCGACGGCGACTCCTCGCACGAACCGGCGCGCGGCCTCGCCGCTCGAGGTGAAGATCGCCGTACCGTTGCCGTACGGGTTGCTGTTGATGAGGCGGATCGCCGCGTCGGCGTCCTCGACGTGCAGCACGCTCAGGACGGGGCCGAAGATCTCCTCCTTGTAGACGTCCATCGATGTGCTGACCTGGTCGATGACCGTGGGGCCGACGAAGAAGCCGTCCTCGAAGCCCGGCACGACCAGGTCGCGGCCGTCGAGGGTGAGCTGCGCGCCCTGCGACTGGCCGGTGCCGATCAGCCCGACGATGCGGTCCCGCGCGGCGCCGCTGATCACCGGGCCCATCTCGCTGTCCGGGTCACGCCCGGAGCCGACGCGCACCGCCCTCGCCTTCTCGGCGACCGCGGCGACGAGGTCCTCCGAGGGCCCCACGGCGACCGCGGCCGAGATGGCCATGCAGCGTTCACCCGCGGATCCGAAGGCGGCGGCCACCAGGTGGTCCGAGGCGTAGTCGAGGTCGGCGTCAGGCAGGATGACCGCGTGGTTCTTCGCGCCGCCGAGGGCCTGGACCCGCTTGCCGTTGGCGGTTCCTCGATGGTGGATGTACTTCGCGATCGGCGTCGAGCCGACGAAGGACACGCTGGCGACGTCGGGGTGGTCGAGCAGCGCGTCCACGGCGTCCTTGTCGCCGTGCACGACATTGAAGACACCGTCGGGCAGCCCCGCCTCGGCCCACAGCTCGGCGGCGAGCAGCGACGCGCTGGGGTCGCGCTCGCTGGGCTTGAGCACGAACGTGTTCCCACATGCGATCGCGACGGGATACATCCACATGGGGACCATGGCGGGGAAGTTGAACGGGGTGATGCCGACCGCTACGCCCAGGGGCTCGCGGAACGAGTAGAGGTCCACGCCGTTCGACACCTGGTCGCTGTAGTCGCCCTTGAGAAGGGTGGCGATCCCGCAGGCGAACTCGACCACCTCCAGGCCCCGCTGCACCTCGCCGCGGGCATCGGAGACGACCTTGCCGTGCTCGTCGGAGATGATCTCGGCGATGTCCTCGATACGGGCGTTGACCAGTTCGCGGAAGCTGAAGAGGATCTTGGTTCGTTGGCTCAGTGACGACTGCGACCACTGCTGGAACGCTTCAGCGGCCGCCCTGACCGCTTCATCGACATCCGTCGGGTTGGCGAGCACGACCTCGGCCTGCTGCTGCCCCGTAGCGGGGTTCCACACGGCGCTGGTCCGTGTCGACGACCCTGCCGTCGGCTTGCCGCCGATCCAATGCGTGATGGTCCTCAACGGTCCTCCTAGAGGTCGTGTGCGGCTGTCAGAGGAACAGACGCTGGTTGCTCTTGCTCGCTTCGTAGGACTTGCGCGCCTGCTCTGTCGAGTCCAGCTGGGAGACCTCCGCCACGGGGACGTCCCACCACGACTCGCTGCTGGGGGCGGCCACCAAGGGGTCGGTCTCCACGTGCACGAGGAACGGCCCGCCATGCCGCTTGGCCTCCAGCAGCGCGCTGCGGAACTCCTCCACACCATCTGCCCGCAGCACCCGCACGCCCAGGCTCTCGGCGTTGGCAGCGAGGTCGACAGGCAGCACGTCGCCGTCCAGGCGGCCGGTCTCGCTGTTGCGGTAGCGGTACCACGTCCCGAACCGTTGCGACCCGAGGGTCTCGGACAGCTCGCCGATCGAGGCGAACCCGTGGTTCTGGACGAGCACCACGATCAGCTTGATGTGCTCCTGGACGGCCGTCACCAGCTCCTGGGCCATCATGAGGTAGGAGCCGTCGCCGACCATGACGTACACGTCGCGGTCGGGGCAGGCCATCTTGGCGCCGAGGCCGCCGGCTATCTCATAGCCCATGCAGGAGTAGCCGTACTCGACGTGGTAGCCCTTCGGGTCCCGGGCCCGCCACAGCTTGTGCAGGTCGCCCGGCATCGATCCCGCGGCGCACACCACGACGTCTCTCGGCCCGGAGACCTCGTTGACGACCCCGATGATCTCCGACTGCGCCGGCTTCGGGCCGTGACCCAGGTGGTAGGCGCGCTCGACCGTCTCGTCCCACTGCTGCGCCAGCTGTCGGGCCTGCGAGCGGTAGGCGTCCTCGACGCTCCAGCCCTCCAGCGCGCCAGTCAGAGCCTCGAGGGCCTCGCGGGCATCCGCGACCACCATCAGGCCCGCGTGCTTCGCGGCGTCGAGCGGCGCGACGTTGACGTTCACGAAGCGCACGTGCGGGTCGCGGAAGGCGGTCCGCGACGCGGTGGTGAAATCGCTGTACCGCGTCCCCACGCCGATGACGACATCCGCCTCCGCCGCCATCCGGTTCGCGGCCGTGGTGCCGGTGCTGCCGATCGCACCCAGGGACAGCTCGTGGTCGTAGGCCAGGGCTCCCTTGCCTGCCTGGGTCTGAGCGACCGGGATCCCGCTGGCCTCGGCGAACCGGCGCAGCGCCTCGGTCGCCTCGGAGTAGATGACCCCGCCGCCGGCGACGATCAGCGGTCGGCGGGCGGAGCGGATCAGCTGCACCGCTCGTCGCACGACGTCAGCCTGCGGGAGCGGCCGCGAGACGTGCCACACGCGCTTGGTGAACAGCTCCCGCGGCCAGTCGAACGCCTCGGCCTGCACGTCCTGCGGCAAGGCGATGGTGACCGCGCCCGTCTCGGCCGGGTCGGTGAGGACCCGCATGGCACCGAGCAGGGCCTGCGGCAGCTGCTCCGGCCGCCAGACACGGTCGAAGAAGCGCGACACCGGTCGCAACGTGTCGTTGACCGAGACGTCGTAGCCGCTGGGCACCTCCAGCTCCTGCAGCACCGGGCTCGACACCCGCGTGGCGAAGACGTCCCCCGGGAGCAGCAGGACGGGCAGCCGGTTGATCGTCGCGAGCGCCGCGCCGGTAACCATGTTCGTCGCGCCCGGCCCGACCGAGGCGGTGCACGCGAGGGTGGAGAGGCGATTGCGCATGCGGGCGTAGGCCGACGACGCGTGCACCATGCCCTGCTCGTTGCGTGCCTGGTGATAGGGCAGCAGCGTCGGGTCCTCCAGCTCCGCCTCGAGCAGCGCCTGGCCGACGCCCGCCACGTTGCCGTGCCCGAAGATCCCGAAGCAGCCGGCGATCAGCCGCTGCTCCTGCCCGTCGCGCTCGCTGTACTGGTGGGCGAGGAAGCGCACGGTCGCCTGGGCGACCGTGAGCCGGCGGGTGTCGGTCATGCGGGCCTCCCGGAGGAGGTGAGAGGCAGCCGCGGGTCGATCGGCTCGTCCTTCCACGTGTCGCGGACCCAGGCGTGCACGGGGTCATCGCAGAACCGCCACACGCGCTCCCCCGGTCCGGCCATCACGTTCAGGTAGTACAGGTCGTAGCCCGGCGCGGCCATGGACGGGCCGTGGTAGCCGAAGGGGATGAGCACGGCGTCGCCGCTCCTCACCTCGGCGCAGACGTCTATCTCCCGGCCCGGACCCGACGTGTAGACACGTTGGTAGGCCGGCCCGCCGTCAGCCACCTCGAAGTAGTAGATCTCCTCCAACGCCGACTCGCCCGGGCGCTGCTCGTCGTGCTTGTGAGGTGGGTAGGACGACCAGTTGCCGCCCGGGGTGAGCACCTCGACGGCGATCAACCGGTCGGCCTCGAGGTTCTCCGGCGAGGCGAAGTTGTTCACCTGACGACTTGCCCGACCGGCGCCGCGCAGCTCGACGGCGACGCGGTCCGCCGCGACGTAGTGGGCGGCGAGTCGTCGCGAGCAGCGGGCGGACGGCAGCGCGAAGCGCCCGCCGGCCTCGCAGGTCAGCTCGACCGTCGCGTCGCGGGGGACGTAGGCGAAGTCGGTGACCCCCCCGAAGACGCTCGAACGGCCGGCGAGCTCGAACGTCTCGCCCTCGCAGCACACCCGCACTCCCCCCGCCAGGGGCAGGATGATCGTCTCTGCGTCCGCTGTCTCGAACCTCGCGTGCCCACCGGCCGGCAGCTCGAGGATGCGCAGGCCGCTGAAGGACCAGCCCGCCGTGTCCGGTGTGACCACCAGGTCGAAGGTGGAGTCGCCCGTCTCCCCACGGCGCACCACGGGAGGCAGGGCGCGACCGCTGCGGGGCTCGGTCACAGCAGCCCCACAGCAGTGTCGACCGCGCTCGCGACGTCGTCGCCGGGCGGGTACAGCAGCGAGCGACCGATGACCAGGCCCTGCACCGTGGGCAGCGCAAGAGCCTTGCTCCAGCTCACGAAGGCCGAGTCCTGGTCCGCCGCGACCTCGCCGCCGAGGATGAGCGCCGGAAGGGTGCTCGCGGACATGACGCGCTCCATGTCCTCGACCACGGGGACCTTGAGCCAGGTGTACGCCGAGGTGGCCCCCAGCGCCGAGGCGACACCCATTGCCCTGATCATCGCCTCGGCGGTCAGCTCGTTGCGGACCCGGCCGTCGACCCGGTGGGAGATGAACGGCTCCACCATGGCGAGCAGCCGGTGTCCGGCGAGGGCGGACACCGCTCGCCCACACGCCTCCAGCGTGGGGGCGGTCGACGGATCGTCGGGATCGATGCGGGTGAGCATCTTGCCACCCTCGAAACCGGCCGCCGCGATGCTGTCCGCGTCGTACGCCGTGAAGCGGTCGTCCATCTCGAAGGCCGTACCGGCCAGCCCGCCGCGGTTCATCGAGCCGACGACGACCTTGTCCGCGAGCGCCCCCAACAGCAACAGGTCCTCGATCACGTCGGGGGTCCCGAGGACCCCGTTGACCCCGGGACGGGACAGGGCCACGCACAGCCGGTCGAGCATCTCGCCACGATCCGCCATGGCGAGCGGATTGGCTCCGGCGCGCACCACTCCACGGGCGGCGTGGTCCGCCGCGATCATCATCAACCGGCCGTGCTCGCCCAGCAGGGACGAGGGCTTGGAGCGGCGGGCGGCCGCCTCGGCGATGGCGTGCGGGCGGCGTACTCGGACGTCCACGAGCTCACGGAGCCGGCTCTCACGCATCTGTTGCCTCCTGCAGCTTGGACTCGACCTCGTCCTCGGTCGGCATGGCGTCGGCACAGGCGAGGCGGCCGGCGACGATGGCCCCCGCGGCGTTGGCGAAGCGCATGGCGCGCGCCAGGCCCCAGCCCGCGAGGAGGCTGTGGCACAGGGCGCCGCCGAAGGCGTCGCCGGCGCCCAGACCGTTGACGACCTGCACGGGAACGGGTGGTACGACGACCCGCTCGTCGCCGCGCGCGGCGAGCACCCCCTCGGGCCCCTGCTTGACGACGGCGAGGTCGACACCCGCCTCGTGCAGCGCCTTCGCGGCTCGTTCCGGCTCCCGCTCACCCACCGCTGTCTCACACTCGTCGAGGTTTCCCACCGCAACCTCCACGTGCGGCAGGGCCTCCTGGACCCAGGAGCGCGCCTCCTCGCGTGAGGACCAGAACATCGGGCGGTAGTCCAGGTCCAGGACGGACAGCGTCCCGTGCCCGCGCTCCTGCAGCGCGGCCAGCGTCGCCGAGCGGCTGGGCTCCTGCGACAGCCCCGTGACCGTGACCCAGAACAGCCGGGCCGACCGCACGGCGTGCAGGTCCAGGTCGTCGACAAAGATCTCGAGGTCCGGCGCCTTGGGGAACCGGTAGAAGTACAGCGGGAAGTCGTCGGGTGGGAAGATCTCGCAGAACGTGACCGGCGTCGGGAGCTCCGGCACGGCCGAGACGAACCGGTCGTCGACGCCGAACCCCCGTAGGGCGTCGTGCAGATAGAGACCGAAAGGGTCCGCACCGGTGCGGGTGATGACCGCGCTGCGTCGGCCGTAGCGAGCGGCGGCCACGGCGACGTTGGTGGCACTGCCGCCCAGGTACTTGCCGAAGGTCGTGACCTCGCGCAGCGACACACCCACCTGTTGCGGATAGATGTCGACGCCGATGCGGCCCATCGTCAACACGTCGAAGGGTGCATCGCCTCCCTCGGCGCCGTCGACCGGAGCGGGGACGGACACCGGCTGCCTCCCAGCTGGGGGTCGGGGTCGCGCGACGCGGCCTCGTGCGGACTCATGTAAGCCGCTGACCATCCCCCCCGTCAAGACTTTGTTAGGACATTGGGACGTACTATCTTCCATACCAGCCCTAGGAGGCGACATGACGACCACCCCGCTCGAGGTAGGCCTGGATCGCTCCAGCCCGGTCCCGTTGTACTTCCAGCTGGCCGTGCAGCTCGAGGCCGCCATCGACTGCGGGGAGTTGGCCCCCGGACAGCGGCTGGACAACGAGATCGAGCTCGCCGACCGCCTTGGTGTGTCGCGGCCCACGATGCGCCGGGCGATCCAGGAGCTGGTCGGCAAGGGCCTGCTGGTCCGCAAGCGCGGCGTCGGCACCCAGGTGGTACAGGGCGCACTGAAGCGCGACGTCGAGCTGAGCAGCCTGTTCGACGACCTGGCAAAGGCGCAGCGCCGACCCTCCACAGACGTCCTGGTGGTCGAGAGGCGTCGGCCCGACGACGGCGTCGCCACGGCCCTGGGGCTGCAGCCGGAGGAGGATGCGGTCTACCTCGAACGCGTGCGCAAGGCCGACGACGTGCCGCTGGCCATCATGCGCAACTGGTTGCCCCTCGACCTGGCTCCCTCGCCCGAGCTGTTGCGCACCCGAGGGCTGTACGACCTGATGCGAGGAACGGGCATCCACCTGCGCATCGCGAGCCAGCGCATCGGTGCGACCAGCGCCACGTCCGAACAGGGCCGGCTGCTGGCGTTGCGCAAGGGGGCACCGCTGCTGACGATGGAACGTGTGACGTACGACGACAGCGGCCGGCCGGTCGAGCTCGGCCGGCACGTCTACCGGGCCGAGTCCTACAGCTTCCAGATCACCCTGGTCAGCCGGTAGCCCGGTTCGTCGTCCGCCCGGGCGGACCTGCGGCGGGCGTCAGGACGGGGCGCTGGTCATGCGGTAGACGTCGAAGACACCGTCGACACCACGCACGGCCTTCAGCACGTGACCCAGGTGTTTGGGGTCGCCCATCTCGAAGGTGAACCGCGAGATCGCGACGCGGTCACGGGTGGTGGTGACCGAGGCCGAGAGGATGTTCACGTGCTGGTCGCTGAGCACGCGCGTGACGTCGGACAGCAGCCGGGACCGGTCGAGCGCCTCCACCTGGATGCCCACGAGAAACACCGAGGAGGCCGACGGCGACCACTCGACCTCGACCTTGCGCTCGGGCTCGCCCGAGATGGCGGCCTTGGCGTTGATGCAGTCGGTGCGGTGCACGGAGACCCCGCTGCCGCGCGTGACGAAGCCGACGACGTTGTCGCCGGGGACGGGCGTGCAGCAGCGCGCCAGCTTGACCCAGACGTCCGAGGCGCCCTTGACCACGACGCCGGGGTCCCCGGCGGAACGTGGCCGGCGGTTGACTCCGGGTGTGGTGGCCTCCGCGAGGTCCTCTGTCGCCCCGTCCTCTCCACCGAGCGACTCGACCAGCCGGGACACCACGGACTGCGCGGAGACATGACTCTCGCCGATGGCCGCGTAGAGCGCGGAGATGTCGGGGTAGCGCAGATCGTGGGCCAGCGTGGTCAGCGACTCCGTGCTCAGCAACCGCTGGATCGGCAGGTTCTGCTTGCGCATCGCCTTGGCGATCGCGTCACGACCGTGCTCGATCGCCTCCTCGCGGCGTTCCTTGGAGAACCAGGCGCGGATCTTGTTGCGCGCGCGGGGGCTCTTGACGAACGACAGCCAGTCGCGGCTCGGTGCGGCACCGGCAGCCTTGGAGGTGAAGACCTCGACGAGGTCACCGTTGTCCAAGGTGCTCTCGAGCGGCACGAGCCGGCCGTTGACCCGGGCGCCGATGCACCGGTGGCCGACCTCCGTGTGCACGGCGTAGGCGAAGTCAACCGGGGTCGCGCCCGCGGGAAGCGCGACGACGTCACCCTTGGGCGTGAAGACGTAGACCTCTGCGCTCTTGAGGTCGAAGCGCAGACTCTCGAGGAACTCGCCCGGGTCCTCGGTCTCGCGCTGCCAGTCGAGCAGCTGACGCAGCCACGCCATGTCGTTGGCGGCGGCAGTGTCGGTCTGCGCACTCCCCTTGCCGCCGGCACCCTCGCCGCCTGCCTTGGTGACGGCGTCCTCCTTGTACTTCCAGTGCGCGGCGACGCCGTACTCAGCCCTGCGGTGCATGGCAAAGGTGCGGATCTGCAGCTCGACCGGCTTGCCCTCGGGACCGATCACCGTCGTGTGCAGCGACTGGTACATGTTGAACTTGGGCATCGCGATGTAGTCCTTGAACCGGCCCGGGACCGGGTTCCAGCGTGCGTGGATGCTGCCGAGCGCCGCGTAGCAGTCGCGCACCGAGTCGACCAGGACCCGGATGCCCACCAGGTCGTAGATGTCGGTGAAGTCGCGACCCCGCACGATCATCTTCTGGTAGATCGAGTAGTAGTGCTTGGGCCGGCCGGTGACCGACGCGCGGATCTTGGCGTTGCGCAGGTCGCTGGTGACGTGGTCGGTGACGCTGCTGAGGTACTCGTCTCGGCTTGGCGACCGGTCGGTCACGAGGCGCACGATCTCGTCGTAGACCTTGGGATAGAGCGTGGCGAACGACAGGTCCTCGAGCTCCCACTTGATGGTGTTCATGCCGAGCCGGTGGGCCAGCGGGGCGAAGATCTCGAGGCACTCGCGGGCCTTCGCCTCCTGCTTCTCCTGGCGCAGGTAGCGGATGGTGCGCATGTTGTGCAGCCGGTCGGCCAGCTTGATGACCAGCACGCGGATGTCACGAGCCATTGCCACGACCATCTTGCGCACCGTCTCGGCCTGCGCCGACTCGCCGTACTTGACCTTGTCGAGCTTGGTCACGCCGTCGACCAGATCGGCGATCTCGTCGCCGAACGCGATGCGCAGCTGGTCGAGGGTGTACGCCGTGTCCTCGACGGTGTCGTGCAGCAGCGCCGCGCACAGGGTGGGCGGGGTCATGCCGAGCTCAGCGAGGATCGTGGTGACGGCGAGCGGGTGGGTGATGAACGGGTCGCCGCTCTTGCGCAGCTGCCCGCGGTGGTGGCGCTCCGCCACGTCGTAGGCGCGCTCGATCAGCCGCAGGTCGGCCTTCGGGTGGGTCTGGCGGACGATGCGGAACAGGGGCTCGAGGACCGGGTTGACGCTGCTGCGCTGCGCGCCGAGCCGCACGAGGCGGGCCCGCATCCGCCGCGAGGCCGACGCGCCCGCGTGGCTGACGACCGGTACCTCCGGCCCTGTCGCGTCGACCTCGGTCGCGACCAGCGGGAGGGCTCGCTCCCCGTCGGCCGCGGCGGCGACGTCCTCGACGCCACCCTCGGCGACGGGCTCCGCGTCAGGGCGTGCCTCCTCGGCGCGCGCGGGCGCGCCGGCACCATCACGGTCGAGGTCGACCGGACTGCGCGGAGGGGCGTCGGCCACGAGCGGCTCCGTGGGGCGGACTGGTTGGAGCCTCCCAGTCTACCGGCGCATCCGTGCGGGCACGCTCAGACGGTGAGCAGAGCGTGCAGCCGGTCGGCGACGGAGGCCAACCGCTCGCGTCCGCGAAGGAAGGACAGCTCCATCAGCACGGCGACGGCAGCGACCTCGCCACCTGCCCGGCGTACCAGCTCCACGGTCGCCTCGATGGTGCCGCCGGTCGCGAGGACGTCGTCCACGACCAGCACCCGATCGCCCGGCGAGAACGCGTCGGTCACGACCTCGACGCTCGCGCCGCCGTACTCCAGCAGGTATGCCTGCTCCAGGGTCTCGCCGGGCAGCTTGCCCCTCTTGCGGACCGGCACGAAGCCGGCGCCGAGCCGGTAGGCGACGGGCGCGGCCAGGATGAAGCCTCGTGCCTCGATGCCCACGACCTTGTCGACCGGCCCCACCTCGGGAAGGTGGGTGTGTGCGACGAAGGCGTCGACCAACGCCGAGAACGCAGCGGGGTCCGCGAGCAGCGGCGTGATGTCCTTGAACAGGATGCCGGGTTCGGGAAAGTCCGGGACGTCGCGGATACGGCTGAGCAGCAGCTCCTCGACCGAGCGCGGCGCCTGCACGGAGGCGAGGTCGCTCATCAGCGCTTCTTCTTGCCGCCGGGACGGCTCTTGCCTCCGCCCGCGCCGCGGCGCGGCTGGCTGCGTTGGGCGCCGGTCGCCGGCCGGCGCGGCTGGGCGGGCCGACGTGCGGCGTCGGTAGGCCCTCCGGCCCGGGCACCGGCGGGCTCCGGCTCGCCGAGCCCGTCGTCGAGCTGCTCACCGTCGTCGGACTCCGCCGCGGCTCGGGCCGCCGCAGAGCCGCGCCGAGCGCCCTTGTCGCCACCGCCGGATGCGCGGGCCGCGACGCGCCGGGCCAGCGCCTGCATGGCGGGCTCGCGCTCCTTGAGGCTCGCCAGGATCGGCGTGGCGATGAAGATGGAGGAGTAGGCGCCGATGGCGACCCCGACGAACAGCGCCAGGGCCAGGTCCTTGAGCGGGCCGGCGCCGAGCAGCACGATGCCGGCGAACAGGATCGCGGCGATCGGCAGCAGCGCGATGATCGAGGTGTTGATCGACCGCACGAGCGTCTGGTTGACCGCCAGGTTGGCGGCCTGGCTGTAGGTCATGCGGCTGCCGCCGGCGAGGGACCGGGTGTTCTCCCGGACCTTGTCGAAGACCACGACCGTGTCGTAGAGCGAGTAGCCGAGGATCGTCAGGAACCCGATTACGGTGGCCGGCGTGACCTCGAAGCCCACCAACGAGTAGATGCCCGCCGTGATCACGAGGTCGTGGACCAGGGCGATCATCGCGGCGACCGCCATCTTCCACTCGAAGTACAGCGAGAGGAAGACGATCACGCCGAGCAGGAAGAAGATCAGCGCACGCAGGGCCTTGTTGGAGACGTCCTTGCCCCAGCTCGGACCGATGAACTGCGTGTCGATGTCGTTGGTGCTGACATGGAAGGTCTTGGCCAGCGTGGTCTGCACGCGGTTGAGCTCGTTCTCGGTGAGCTTCTCGGTCTGGGCGCGCACGGTGGAGCTGCCGAGCTTCTGCACGACCACCTCGCCCCCCACGACGGAGCTGACCGCGTTGCGCATCGAGCTCGTGGTGACCGTGGGCGAGTTGACCTGGAACTCGGCACCGCCGCGGAACTCGATGCCGAGGGTGAGCCCACGCACGATCAAGGAGACGACCGAGACGAGGAGCAGGATCGCTGAGAGCGTGTACCAGAGCTTGCGACGGGCCACGAAGTCGTAGGAGACCTCGCCGCGGTACAGCCGGGCGCCGAGATGACCGAGGCGGGACATCAGGCCTCCTTCGGTGTGCTGGTGGCCGTGCCGGTGGCTGGCGCGGCCGGGGCACGCTTGCGCGGCGCCGGCGTGAGGAGACTGCGTCGGGTGGAGCCCAGCCGCTCGGGGTCGAGGCCGGACCACTTGCTGCCCTGCCCGAAGAACGAGGTGCGGGCCAGGATCGTGACCAGCGGCTTGGTGAACATGAACACGACCGCGATGTCCAGCAGGGTCGTGAGACCCAGGGTGAACGCGAACCCGCGCACCCCACCGGCAGAGAGGATGTAGAGGATCATCGCCGCGAGGAACGACACGAAGTCGGCGGCGAGGATGGTGCGACGGGCGCGTACCCACCCGGTCTCGACCGCCACGCGCAGCGTCTTGCCGTCGCGCACCTCGTCTCGGAGGCGTTCGAAGAAGACGATGAACGAGTCGGCCGTGATCCCGATGGCGACGATGAGACCCGCGATGCCGGCCAGGCTCAGCCGGAAGCCCAGCTGCCAGCCGAGCAGCACCACCAGCCCGTAGGTGAGGATCGCCGAGACGCCCAGGCTCGCCACCGTCACGAGGCCCAGGCCCCGGTAGTAGAGCAGCGAGTAGAGGACCACGAGGAACAGCCCGATCGCGCCTGCGATGAGGCCGGCGCGCAGCTGGTCACCGCCCAGCGTGGCCGAGACCTCCTGTACCTGGCCGGCGTCGAACGTCAGCGGCAGGGCGCCGTACTTAAGGACGTTGGCCAGGTCGGTCGCCTCGGCCTGCGTGAAGCTGCCGGTGATCTGCGCAGAGCCGCCGACGATGGGACCGTTGTTGAGGCCCGGCGCGGAGACGACGAGGCCGTCGAGCACGATGCCGAACCGGTTCCGCGGGTCGCTCAGGGCCGCCAGGCGACGCGTGACGTCCGCGAACTTCACGCGGCCCTTGCCGGTGAAGGTGAGGTTGACCTGCCAACCGCCGGTTGCGACCCCCTGGCTGTTGTTGGCCAGCCCGGCCGAGGCCGTCTTGACGTCGGTGCCGAGCACCTCGGCGGGACCCAGGATGTACTTCTCGGTGCCGTCGCGCAGGCAGGTGACCAGCGACTTCTTGGGGTCGTCGGCGCCAGGCTTGCGCAGGGCCTGCTGGAGAGCCGCGGTCTTGCTGCAGTCGAGCCGGGCGTACTCCTGCTGCAGCGCTGGGGAGATGTCGCCGGCGGCGCCGGTCGCCGGCGTGGCCGGTGCGGTGGCCGACGCGCTGGGGGGCGGCGTCGCGGTGGGGGTCGCGCCGGTCGCCTTGACTGTGCCCGCCTTCACGGTGCGCGGGATCGCTCGACCGTTGTTCGTCGTCGAGGGCGAGGGGGAGGGCGAGGCCGCTCGTGACGCCGAGGGGCTGGGCGAGCCCGAGGGGCTCGCGGAGCCCGAAGGGGAGGGCGACGGTGCGGTCACGACGGGGCCACCGGGCCCGGCAAGGAGCACCGGACGGAAACGCAGCTCGGCAGTCTGCTGCACCGTGGCCAGGATGTTCTTGTCCTGCTTGCCGGGGACCGAGATGGTGATGTTCTGGCCCGCGGTCGTGACCTCCGCCTCGGCGACACCGAACGAGTCGACGCGCTGACGGATGATCCCGACCGCCTGGTTGAGGGAGTCCTTGGTGATCGTGCCGGTCTTGCCGGGCGCGACGCGTGGCTTGAGGATCACGCTCGTCCCACCCTCGAGGTCGAGACCGAGTCGCGGCTGGTACTTGTCGGCCGTCGTGACGGGCTGCGTGCCGATCCTGTCGGGTGCGACGAAGTAGATCAGTGCGAACACGAGCGCGGTCAGCACCGCGAGGACCGCGATGCTGCGCCCCGGGCGCGACGCGGTCTGGGTTCCTGCCACGTGTGGGTCTCTTCCTTCTCTCGTTCCGGGACGCCCCGCCTCGGGGCGCCCGGCGGCGGCTAGTCGGAGCGCCGCTCGGTGCTGTCCTTGCCGGTGACGTCGACAGTGGTGGCCGCGCCGTCCCGGCCCGTCACGTCGAGATCCCCCTCGTCGGCCTCGACCGGGTCCTGGGAACCATCATCGCCCCGCTCGGGCTCCTCCGGGGTCAGAATCCGCGCGACGGCGGGCTTGGACCAGCGCATCGTCACCCCAGGGGCCGTCTGCAGGACCACCGCCTCGTCCTCGATCGCGGTCACTTCTCCGTAGAGGCCGGAGGTCGTCATGACCTGCTGGCCGACCGAGAGCTCCTGCTGCATGCGCTGCTGGGCTCGCTGGCGGTTGCGAGAGGGCCGGATGATCAGCAGCCAGAACGCGAGCAGGATCACGATGAACGGCAAGAGCGAGCCGAGCGACTTCACGGGTGTGCGTTCCTTCCGGAGGGGGTTGAGCCCGGACGTCCCCCCGCCCGAACGGCGGCGAGCCGGCCGGAGTCTATCGTTGTCCGGTTTCCTCGGCCGCTTCGAACAGGTCGGGATCACGAGCCGTCAGCAGTGTACGCGGCGGACGAATGCCCAGGTGGGCCCACGCGGCAGGCGTGGCGACCCGGCCGCGCGGGGTCCGGGCCAGCAGCCCCGCCCGCACCAGGAACGGCTCCGCCACCTCCTCGACGGTCTCGGTCTCCTCCCCCACGGCCACCGCGAGGGTGGAGAGCCCGACCGGTCCCCCGCCGAACCGGCTCACGAGAGCGGTGAGGACGGCCGTGTCGAGGCGGTCCAGACCGCTCTCGTCGACCTCGTAGACCTCCAGGGCGGCGCGGGCGACGTGGAGGGTGACCACACCGTCGCCCTTGACCTGGGCGTAGTCGCGGACCCGGCGCAGCAGCCGGTTGGCGATGCGCGGCGTACCGCGTGATCGGCTGGCGACCTCGGTGGCGCCCTCGGCCTCGAGCGGCACGCCCAGCAACAGGGCCGAGCGGCGCAGGATCGCCTCGAGCTCGTCGACGGCGTAGAAGTCCAGATGACCGGTGAAGCCGAACCGGTCGCGCAGTGGCCCGGGCAGCAGCCCGGCCCGCGTGGTGGCCCCGACCAGGGTGAACGGCGGGATCTCGAGGGGGATGGCCGTCGCGCCCGGTCCCTTGCCGACGATCACGTCGACCCGGAAGTCCTCCATGGCCATGTAGAGCATCTCCTCCGCCGGCCGGGACATGCGGTGGATCTCGTCGAGGAACAGCACCTCGCCCTCGGCCAGGCTGGACAGGATCGCCGCGAGGTCACCCGCGTGCTGGATAGCCGGCCCGCTGGTGATGCGCAGCGGTGCCTGCAGCTCGGCGGCGATGATCATGGCCAAGGTGGTCTTGCCGAGCCCGGGTGGCCCGGAGAGCAGCACGTGGTCGGGCACCCGACCGCGGCGCAACGCGGCCTGCAGCACCAGGGCGAGCTGCTCGCGGACCCGGTGCTGGCCGATGAGCTCGTCCAGCGTGCGGGGCCGCAGCGCGGCCTCGACCACGCGCTCCTCGACGTCAGCCACCGCGCTGACCAACCGGTCGTCGTCGGTCACAGCCGGGCTCCGCTGCAGCGCGCTCGGCTGGTCATGCGCGGCTCAAGGAGCGCAGCGCGCTGCGCAGCAGTACGCCGACATCCGGCTCGACGCCCGCGGCGGCGGCCTCCTGGGCCTGCGGCTCGACCTGCGCGAGCGCGTCGTCGGCCTCCCTCGACGACCAGCCGAGCCCCAGGAGCGCGCCGTGCAGCTGCTCGCGCCAGGGCGCCGTGGCCGCGGCGCGCGCAGCACCCGCGACCCCGGTCGGTGCACCCAGCCGGTCCTTGAGCTCGAGCACGATGCGTTGGGCACCCTTCCTGCCGATGCCCGGCACCAGCATCAGCGCCGTCAGGTCCTCCCCGGCCACCGCGCGGCGCAACGCGTCGGGGCCGTGGACCGCGAGCATGGCCTGGGCCAGCCGCGGTCCGACTCCGCTGGCGGTCTGCAGCAGCTCGAAGACGACGCGTTCGTCCTCCTCGAGGAAGCCGTACAGCGTCAGGGAGTCCTCCCGCACGACGAGGGAGGTCGGCAGCTGGACCGCCTCTCCGACGCGCAGGGTCGCGAGTGTCCCGGGGGTGCACTGCAGCGAGAGCCCGATGCCTGCCACCTCGAGGACCGCGCCGTCCGGGGCGACGGCCGCGACCCGACCGGACACGAAGGCGATCATCGCGCCGCCGCCGCGAGCGCCTGCCGGATGCGGGCCGCCGCGCCGCCGCGCCAGACATGGCAGACCGCGAGGCCCAGCGCGTCGGCCGCATCCGCGGGCCTGGGCGCCTGCTCGAGGCGCAGGATCCGGGTCACCATCGCCGCGACCTGGGCCTTGTCGGCCCGGCCGTTGCCGGTCACGGCAGCCTTCATCTCGCTCGGCGTGTGCAGGGCGACCGGGATGCCGCGGCGCGCGGCGCAGGTGATGGCCACCGCGCTCGCCTGGGCGGTACCCATGACCGTGCGGACGTTGTGCTGGCTGAACACCCGCTCGACCGCGACGGCGTCCGGGTGGTGCTCGTCGAGCCACTGCTCGATCGCCCGCTCGATGGCCACCAGCCGGCTACCGATGTCGTCCGTGTGCGGGGTGCGGATCACCGCAACGGCCCGCAGGGTCAACGGCCGGCCCACCGATCCCTCGACGACCCCCAGCCCGCAACGGGTCAGGCCGGGGTCCACACCGAGCACGCGCACCGCCGTACCGCCCCTTCGTCCGAACACCTGTTCGGACGACACGCTACCGGCGCGCCCCGACGTTCCCCTCGAACGACGCGCCGGGCCGATCGACAGGCCGGGCGTCGGCGCGGGTCAGCCGACCGACTCCATGATCTCGTCGGACACGTCGTAGTTGGCCCAGACGTTCTGCACGTCGTCGCTGTCCTCGAGCGCCTCGATCAGCCGGAACACCTTGCGGGCACCGTCCTCGTCCAGCGCCACGTTGACCGAGGGCAGGAACGACGCGTCGGCCGAGTCGTAGTCGAGGCCGGCCTCCTGCAGCGCGCTGCGGACGGCGACCAGGTCGGTGGCCTCGCTGACCACCTCGAACGCCTCGTCGAGGTCGTTGACCTCCTCCGCGCCCGCGTCCAGCACGGCGAGCAGCACGTCGTCCTCGGTCATGCCCGCGGTCTTGGGGACGATGACCACGCCCTTGCGGTTGAACAGGTAGGACACCGACCCGGGGTCGGCCATCGAGCCGCCGTTGCGGGTCAGCGCGATGCGCACCTCGGACGCGGCCCGGTTGCGGTTGTCGGTCAGGCACTCGACCAGCACCGCGACACCGTTGGGGCCGTAGCCCTCGTACATGATCGTCTGGTAGTCGGCGCCGCCCGCCTCGGCACCCGAGCCGCGCTTGACCGCTCGGTCGATGTTGTCGTTGGGCACCGAGGACTTCTTGGCCTTCTGCACCGCGTCGAAGAGCGTCGGGTTGCCGGCCAGGTCGCCGCCGCCGGTGCGCGCCGCCACCTCGATGTTCTTGATCAGCTTCGCGAACATCTTGCCGCGCCGGGCATCGACCACGGCCTTCTTGTGCTTGGTGGTCGCCCACTTGGAGTGGCCGCTCATGAACGCTCCCTCACGATCTTCAGGAAGAGCTCGTGGACCCGCGGGTCGCCCGTGAGCTCAGGGTGGAACGAGGTTGCCAGCAGCTGGCCGCCGTCGCCGCCGCGCACGGCCACGACCCTACCGTCGGCCGGGCCCCCCTCGACCCGGGCGAGCACGTCGACCTCCGCCCCGGTGGACTCGACCCAGGGAGCGCGGATGAACACCGCGTGCACCGGCTCGCCCGCGACGCCGACGAAGTCCAGGTCCGCCTCGAACGAG
Source organism: Actinomycetota bacterium (assembly GCA_030841035.1). Lineage (GTDB taxonomy): Bacteria > Actinomycetota > Actinomycetes > JACCUZ01 > JACCUZ01 > BP-173. Next base: position 519 of record JAVEDI010000098.1, on the reverse strand, counting down.
TCGACCTGGCGGCCGAACGCGTTGCGGCGTACGACGACATCGAGCCCGCCGATGGTCGGCTGCCCGACCGTGCCGCCCTCGATGTGCTCGGCGAGCAGGATCATCCCGGCGCAGGAGCCGAAGGCCGGCATCCCCTGCGCCACCCGCTTCTGCAGCGGCTCCATCAGCTCGAAGCTCACCGCGAGCTTGGCCATGGTCGTGCTCTCGCCCCCCGGCAGGACGAGCCCGTCGACCTGGTCGAGCTCTCCCGGGCGGCGCACGGGGACCGCGTGCGCCCCCAGCCCGGTGAGCACCCGCAGGTGCTCCCGCACGTCACCCTGGAGAGCGAAGACCCCGATCGTCGGGGCACTCACCAGCCGCGCTCGGCGAGGCGGTGCGGCTGGGCGATCTCATCGACGTTGATGCCGACCATCGCCTCACCCAGCCCGCGGGAGACCTTGGCGAGCATGTCGGGGTCGTCGTAGAAGGTGGTCGCCTTGACGATGGCCTCGGCCCGCTGGGCCGGGTTGCCGGACTTGA
>JAVEDI010000075.1 GCA_030841035.1 Actinomycetota bacterium | reverse complement strand
GACCTGTCCTTGCGTGTCTCGACGGAGCCCGACCCGCGTACGGAGGTGGGGCGGCTGTCCGCGGCCCTCAACACGATGCTCGGCCAGATCGAGACGGCCTTCGACGCGCGGCGGGAGTCCGAGGAGGCGGCGCTCGCGTCGGAGCAACGGATGCGCCGCTTCGTCGCGGACGCCAGCCACGAGCTGCGGACGCCGCTGACCTCGATCCGTGGCTTCGCCGAGCTCTACCGACAGGGCGCCGCGAGCAGCCCCGACGACGTGGCGCGCGTCATGCGCCGCGTCGAGGACTCCGCCGCCCAGATGGGCGTGCTCGTCAACGACCTGCTGCTGCTGGCCCGGCTCGACCAGCAGCGGCCCCTCGAGCAGGCGCCCGTGGACCTCGTGGCCCTGGCGACCGACGCCGTGCACGACGCGCGCGCCGTGGCACCCGAGCGGGTGATCTCCCTGGAGGTCGCGACGGGCGAGGCAGCCGTCGTGCTCGGCGACGACGTGCGGCTGCGCCAGGTGCTGGGGAACCTGATCACCAACGCGCTCAGCCACACACCCGCCGGTACGCCGGTCGACGTGACGGTCGCGGTCGCCGCGCAGGCCCACGAGGCCCGGCTGGCCGTCCGCGACCACGGCCCCGGCCTCGACGAGGCCGATGCGGCGCGCGTCTTCGAACGCTTCTACCGCGCCGACGCCTCCCGCACCCGCGCGGCGGGCGGCACCGGGCTGGGGCTCTCGATCGTCGCCGCGCTCGTGAGCGCGCACAACGGCCAGGTCGGGGTCGACACCGCGCCCGGCGAGGGCGCGACGTTCTGGGTGCGGCTGCCGCTGGCCGAGGGCGCGCCCCAGCCCGCGCCGGAGCAGCAGCCGCGCACCGGCGTCCCGGCGAACGGGTGACCGGCGAACGGCTGACAGGCGCACAACGCCCCACGCACCCAGGCTGCTCACAGGCCGGTCACAGGAACGTGGGTCAGACTCGCGGCCGGTGACCCCGAACGAGGAGGCTTCTCCGTGGACTCCAGCCAACCGCCCCACGACGGCGACGTCCTGTCGTCGGACCTGCCCCACCGGGCCCGCCGGCCGCGGCGCGGCCTCGTCGCCGGGCTGCTGACCCTCGCGCTGCTCGTCGCGGGGGCCAGCGGTGTCGCGCTGGCCGCCGACCGTGGCTCGAGCACCCCCACCGCGAGCACGGGTGGGAGCCCGACGGCGACGCCCTCCGCGGCCCCGGACCGCGGCCGCGGGGATCGCCACGGCTGGCGCGGGCCGCGCGGCCGCCACGGCGACGCCGGCATGTTCGGCCTGCTGCGCGCGCTGCACGGCGAGCTGGTCGTCCCCAAGGCCGGGGGCGGGTTCGAGACGGTCCTCGTGCAGAGGGGCAGGGTGACGGCGGTGTCGGCGGCCTCGATCTCGGTGAAGAGCGCCGACGGCTTCACCGCGACGTACGACGTCACCGCGGCCACCGTCGTCAACGCCACCCGCGACGGCATCACCTCGATCGCCAAGGACGCCCAGGTGGTCGTGCTGGCCCGCAAGACCAGCGCCGGCGGGACCGCGCTGCGCGTCGTCGACCTGTCACGCTTCGGAGGTCTCCGACGCGGGGACGGCGGCGGCCACCGCCCGAGGGGCACGCAGTCCCCGTCCCCCGACAGCACCACCACGACGGGCAGCAGCGCTACCGGCGTCTAGGCTCACTCCCATGAACTCCGGCGCGCTGCTGCGCTACCGCGTGATGGCGTGGGTCACGGGCGTCGTGCTCGCCACCAGCTGCCTGATCGGGCTGTCGTTCGAACCCTGGGCGGTCGGCGACCCCGTCCGGCAGTGGCTGTGGACGGCGCACGGCTGGCTCTACGTGCTCTACGTCGCGGTGTCCTTCCACCTCTCGGTCACGGCTCGCTGGTCGATCGTCAAGACCCTGCTGGTGCTGCTGGCCGGCACCGTGCCGCTGATGTCCTTCGTCGCCGAGCGCCGGGTGGCCCATGACGAGCACCGCCGCGCGGCCGGGCACCAGGCGAGCGGGCACGCGGCGGCGACCCGTTAGACGGTCTCGGCCGGCAGCGGCGCACGGTCGGTGAGCGGCGCCTCGTGCTCGTCGGCCCAGGCGCGGCGCAGCACCGAGGCCCAGAAGAAGACGGCCGCTGCAGAGAAGAGCCACCACTGCAGCGCATAGGCGAGGTTGCGCCACCGAGACACGCCCTCGGACGGCTGCTGCGCCTGGACGCGCGCCGGCGAGGGAGACGCCGCCGGCGACTGCCGGGACAGGACGAGGTACCCGTCGTAGATCTCCCGCGCCGGGTAGGGCCACGCGTCGAGCATCGTCACCGTCGCGACGTAGGCCACCTGGCCGGCCGGCAGGGCCTCGAGCGGGTCGACGGCGCTGGCCTCCCGGGGCTCCGACGCCTGCAGCCTGCCGCGGACGGTGACGGTGCCGGACGGCACCCGGGCGGCGGCGGAGGAGGGCCGCGGCACCCAGCCGCGCAGCACGGGCAGGACGCCCGATGCGCTGCGCAGCGGCGTGACGACGAACCAACCGCGGCGAGCGCCGTGCTCCCGGCCCGGCACGAGCAGCTGGTGCGCGGCGTCGTACCGGCCGCGCGTCACCACCCGCCGCAGGATGTCCTCGTCCTGCAAGCGCCCGCCGGCGCGCGTCACGTCGTCGAGGCGCACCGCGGCGCGGGTGGCCAGGGAGGGCTGGCCGCGCCGCTCGAAGCTGCCCAGCTGCCACCAACCCAGCCACGTGAAGGCGACCAGGACCGCGACGAGGACGGCGTGCCAGGCCAGCCAGCGCGGTCGCAGCAGGAAGCGGAGCACCCTCGAACCGTAAGGCAGGATCGAGGGGTGACCAGCAGCGTGCCGTTCCCGGAACCCACCGAACCCGTCGTCTCGCGCCACGAGGTGTTCCTCGGCTACCTCGACTACTTCCGCTCGGCGCTGGTGAGCAAGCTCGAGGACCTCGACGAGGAGGAGCTGCGGCGCAGCCGGCTGCCCTCGGGCTGGTCGCCGGTCGAGCTGCTCAAGCACCTGAGGTACGTCGAGCTGCGCTGGCTCGAGTGGGGGTTCGCGGGTCGCGAGGTCGCCGACCCCTGGGGTGACCGCCGCGCCGACCGCTGGTACGTCGCACCGGAGGAGACCCTCGCCGACCTCGTGACGGCGCTACGTGCCCAGGCCGCGACCAGCCGCAGCATCGTCGAGGCGCACGACCTGACCGACGTCGGCCAGCCGGGGCAGCGGTGGGAGGGCACGGACCCGCCGCAGCTGGAGCGGGTCCTCTTCCACCTGGTCCAGGAGTACGCCCGCCACCTGGGGCACCTGGACGTGGTGCGCGAGCTCGTCGACGGACGCGCGGGGGAGTAGCGCGCCACCCCTGCGGGATCAGTCAGGCGTCGCGGCGCAACGACTGTCCCGGCCTCGCGGCACGCAGGCAGGTCTGGCAGACGAGGCCCTGCCCGGGCGGCCAGTCCTGCCCGCTGGGGACGATGGGCATCCGGCACAGGGCGAAGCGGCGCCCGAGCAGGTAGGCGTGCGCGAACCCCGCCGCCCGCTCGCGGGCGAGGGACGTGTCGGCGTAGCCGACCAGGAGGTCGGCGGTCTCCAGCGGGTCCTGCGCCTCGCGCTCGACCCCGGCCTCGGCCATGTGCACACCGAGGATGCCCACCACCTTGCCCTCCGCGCGCAGCGGGGAGGACGAGACGCGCATCCGGCGGGTCCGTCCGTCGCGGCAGAGCACGGGGAACTCGTGGACGATCTGCTCCCCGGCGAAGAGCCTGGCCCGCAGGGCCGCCGCTTGGCCCGCATCGACGGGGCGGACCATCGCGGCGAAGGCCGGGCTGCCGAGCATCTCCTCGGCGCTGTAGCCGTAGAGCCGCTCCGCCGCGGCGTTCCAGTAGGTGACCACGCCCTCGAGATCCGCCGCTATGACGGCGACCGCCATGGACTCGAGCAACCAGGAGTCTCGTCCGGCGGGTACGGCGTCCGGCGACATCGGCGCCCTTCCGGCCGGCGCAGCGCTGCCCGCTCGAGGAGTCGAGGCACAGCGCAACGCCTGCCTTCGCTCGCGACGCTACGCCCTCGCGGCACACCCGGATAGGGGCATGGTCAGCCGGTGCGCGGTGCCCGGCTGACCGCGACGGCACCGGCCCGGCGCGGGTCGCCCGCCGCGCTGAGGAGGCGCCCACCGTCGCGTAGCGCCGCCGACACCCCGCCGAAGAACATCGAGTGCGGCGCGTGCCGGCGAACCGGCAGGTCCAGCTCCGGCAGCGGCATGTCCTCCTCGGCCTCGACTCGGGCGCTGCCCTTGTCGAGGTGCACGTGCAGCCGCGGCCGGTCGATGGCTTCCTGGAGGCCGGCCCGGCCGGTCGTGAAGGCCGCCAGCACCTGGGCGAGCGCGGTCGTGATGCGGTCCGCCCCCGGGCTGCCGATCGCCAGCACGCCGCCGTCCGCGCCGCGCCCGACGGTCGGCGCCATGTTCGACGCCAGCCGGGCGCCGGGCGGGGGCGGGTCGCCCCGGTTCAGCTCGTGCTCCCCGAGGCAGTTGTTCAGCCACAGCCCGGTCCCTGGCACCGTCACCCCGGAGCCGTACCCGCTGGACGCCGTCACGGCGCACGCCGTGCCGCCCTGGTCCACCACGGAGACGTGCACGGTGCTCGGTGACCGCTCACCGCCCACCCCGGCGTCCGCGAGCAGCGCGCGGGCCGCTTGCTCACGGTCGCTCGCGACGTCGAGCCGGTCGCGGCGCCAGGTGAGGACGCGGCGCACCACCGCGACGAGCCGCGCGACGTCCTCGGTCGCGCCCGCGGGCGAGGGTGGGTCACCGAGCATGGTCAGCATGGCCGCGAGCACCGGGCCGCCGATGGCCGGCGCGGGGTTGGTGCGCAGTGTCCAGCTGCCGCTGCGGAAGCCGAGGGCCGGGCGCAGCACCGGCCGGTACGCCGCGAGGTCCTCCCGGGTGAGCCGGCCGCCCCGCTCGGCCATGTCTGCCGCGACCGCCTCGGCCAGGGCGCCGACGTACATCGTCCGGGCGCCGTCGGCGGCGACCAGCGCGAGGGTGTCGGCGAGGTCGCGCAGGACCATCCGGTCGCCGGTCTCGAGCCAGCGCCCCTGCGGGCCGTGCAGCACCGCGGCCGTCTGAGGGTCCCAGCCGAAGACGCCTTCCCGCACGTAGGGCAGGTAGTAGCCCGAGGAGCTGCCCAGCGCGAACCCCTCGCGGGCGACCGACTCCGCGGGCGCCACCACCTCCCGCCACGGCAGCCGGCCGAACCGCGACTGGGCGAGGTCGAGGGCGGCCAGCGCCCCGGGGGTCGCGACGGAGCCGTGCCCCACGGTCATCGTCACGCCGCCGCCGTAGCCCGTGGTCACCTCTCGCGCCACGGCCGGCGCGCCGACGGCACGCCCGAGCCCGGGCATCGCCACGTGCCCGTCGACCGTCACGGCCTCCCCGCCGTCGGGCCAGACGGTGACGAACGCGCCGGCATCGAGCGACACGACGCCGGGCTCGGTGGCCATCGCGACGAGCATGGCGGCCACGGCGCAGTCGACGGCCCCGCCGCCCAGGTCGGCGACCGCCACGGCCGCGTCGGCACAGGAGCGGTTGGGCGCGGCGACGGCGAGTCGGGTCGGCACGGGCGACATCCTGCCCGATCTCGGCGTGCCCGACGGGGCGGCGGGCTGCGACGATGAGGCCATGCCGCAGTCGATCGACGAGCTCGTCGCCCTGCTCGATCTCGAGACGCTCGAGGACGGCCTGTACCGGGGGCGGCAGCCCGAGACGTCGCTGCAGCGGGTCTTCGGCGGGCAGGTCGCCGGGCAGGCGCTGGTCGCAGCGCTGCGCACCGTCGAGCCGGCGCGGCTCGTGCACTCGCTGCACGCCTACTTCCTGCGCCCCGGCGACACCGCCGTACCGATCCTCTACGACGTCGAGCGCACCCGGGACGGCCGGTCGTTCAGCACCCGCCGGGTCGTCGCGCGCCAGCACGGCCGGTCGATCTTCTACATGTCCGTGTCGTGCCAGCTGCCCGAGGAGGGCCTGGACCACCAGGACCCGATGCCGGAGGTGACCCCGGTGCAGGACTGCCCGCAGCTCGGCGACGTCCTCGCGGCGCTGACCAAGCGCCCGCGCGAGCACTGGGACCGCGAGTGGGCCGCGCTGGACGTGCGCTACGCCGGTGACTCCCGGGAGGGCGGCGGTCTGCAGGACCCCGAGCACCCGGCGGTCGCCCGGGTGTGGCTCAAGGCGTCCGGCGCGTTGCCCGACGACCCGCAGCTGCACGCGGCCGTGTTCGCCTACGCGAGCGACCTCACGCTGCTCTCGGCCAGCGTCATCCCGCACGGCACCTACATCGGCGACCCGCGGCTGCAGCCGGCGTCGCTGGACCACGCGATGTGGTTCCACCGGCCGTTCCGGGCGGACGAGTGGCTGCTCTACGACCAGGTGTCGCCCTCGGCGTACGGCGGTCGCGGCTTCGCGACCGGCCGGCTGTTCGCCGCCGACGGGCGCCTGGTCGCCTCGGTGGTGCAGGAGGGCCTGGTCAGGCTGCGAGGCTGAGCACCTGGGCGCCGGGCAGCCCGGCCAGCAGCCGGCCGGGCACCACCAGCTTCGAGCGGCGCAGCCCGGAGCCGATCACGACCAGGCCGGTGGCCGCGACCGCCTCGTCCACCAGCAGCGGCCAATCGGCGGGGAGACCGATCGGGGTGATCCCTCCGTACTCCATGCCCGTCTCGGCGACCGCCTGGTCCATCGGCGCGAAGGACGCCTTGCGCGCGTCCAGCAGCCGGCGTACGACGCCGTTGACATCGGCCCGGGTCGTGGCCAGGACGACGCACGCCGCGAGGGTGGTCTCGCCGCCGCGGCGGCCCGCCACGACCACGCAGTTGGCCGAGACGTCGAGGGCGACGTCGTAGCGCGCGCAGAAGGCCGCCGTGTCCGCCAGTGCGGGGTCGATCTCGGCGACGTGGACGTCGGCGAGCGCGAGGGCGGCGACGGCGGAGGCCACCGGCGCGGCGAGCAGGTCGGTGCGGTCCAGTGCGGGTGAGGTGAGCAGCGAGCCGAGCATCCGCAGAGGCTACGACGCCGCCATCGCGCCGCGTGCGGCACAGTGAGGGGATGCGCTGGCCCGACCTGCTCCTCGCGCGACGTGGGAGGGCGCGGGTGCGCGGCGTGCGCACCGCGAAGACCACCGGCGCGGCCGTCCTGGCGTGGCTGGTGGCGCTGCCTCTCACGGACGACCCCCGACCGGTGCTGGCCCCGCTGACGGCGCTGCTGGTCGTGCAGCTGACGCTCTACGACACGCTGCGGTCGGGGCTGCGCCGCGTCTCGAGCGTCGTCGTGGGCGTGCTCGTGGCGGTCGTGCTGGCGGAGCAGGTGCGCATCCACTGGTGGAGCCTCGGCATCGCGATCGGCGCGTCGTTGGTGATCGGGCGGCTGCTGCACCTCGGTGACGCGATCGCGGAGGTGCCGATCAGCGCGATGCTGGTGCTGGCCGTGGGAGGCAACGACGTGGCGGCATCGGGGCGCATCACCGAGACGGTGATCGGCGCCCTCGTGGGGATGCTCGTCAGCGCGGTCGTCGCACCGCCGCTGTACACGCGACCGGCCAGCGACGCCGTGCAGCACCTCGCGGGGGTGACCGCCGAGGTCCTGCGCCGGGTGGCCGACGAGGTCGCCGGCGAGTACACGCGCGAGCAGGCCGCCGCGTGGCTGGACGCGGCGAGGGCGTTGGGACGCGACATCCTGCGCGCCGACCAGGCTCTGGGCCGGGCGGAGGAGAGCCTGCGGCTCAACCCGCGCGCCTTCGACAAGGCGCACGCCGCACCGAGCCTGCGCTCGGGCCTCGAGGCGCTCGAGCGGACCTCGGTGGCGCTGCGCGGCATCTGCCGGGCCCTCGCCGACCGCGTGCACAGCGGGTCGCCCGAGCAGGTCTACGCCGAGGACGTCCGCAGCGCGCTGTCCGCCCTGCTGCGCGACCTCGCCGACGCGGTCGAGGCCTACGGCCAGCTGGTCGGCTCGGAGGTCGTCGGGGCGCCCCAGGACGCGGGGCTGCGGGAGGCGCTGGCGGCGGCCTGGGTGGACCGCGACCGGGTGTTCAGCCTGCTGCGCGGCGGCGACCGGCTGCAGACCGATGCCTGGGAGCTGCACGGCGAGCTGGCCGCCAACATCGACCGGCTGCTGCACGACATCGACAGCGAGGCCCGCGCCGAGCTGCGCCAGTCGTGGCCGACCCGCGCGCGGCTGCCGCGGCCGGTAACGGCCGCCCGCGCGCGGCTGCGCCGCCCGACGTCCGGGCCGCCGAACCCGCCCCGCTGAGCCGCTGGGCCACCAGGGGCCGGCACCGGCGCTCAGCCCAGCGAGTCCAGCCCCGGTGGCAGCGGACCGGGGGTGAGCACTCGCAGCCGCTGCGTGGGCCGGGTCATGGCGACGTACAGGTCGTTCGCACCGCGTGGTGACGCGGCGAGGATGCCGGCCGGCTCCACCAGCACGACGGTGTCGAACTCCAGGCCCTTCGCGTCGCGCACGCCGAGCACCACGACCGGCGAGTCGAGCGCGGCCCGCCCGGTGCCGACGGTGCCCTCCGGCAGGGCGCGGACGAGGGCCTCGTGCAGGGCGCCCACCGCCGGGGCCGGTGCGAGCACGGCCAGCCGGCCGCTGCCGAGCTGGCCGATCTCGGCCTTGACCTCGTCCACGACGGCGGACAGCGACGCCGGGTCGCCGTGCACCAGGCCGGGTGGGATCGTCGCGGCCGTCGGCGGCCACTGCCCTTCGCGCACCGACTGCGGGCTCGACGCGCTGACACCGGCAGCTGCCAGCACCTCGCTGGCCAGTCGCATGACCGCGGCGGGGGTGCGGTAGTTGACGGTGAGCTCCTCGAGACGCCACCGGCCGGCCACGTAGGGGTCGAGCACCGACGCCCACGACGAGGCGCCGGCGGCCGAGCCCACCTGGGCGACGTCGCCGACCAGGGTCATCGACCGGGCCGGGCACCGACGCATCAGCAGCCGCCACATCATCGGCGAGAGCTCCTGGGCCTCGTCCACCACGACGTGCCCGAACGCCCAGGTGCGGTCGTTCTCGGCGCGTTCGGCGACGCTGAGCGCCGGGCCGCTGTCGGAGAACCGGGCGGCCAGCATGTCGGCGCTGACCAGTCCGCCGCCGGCTCCGCTGGACAGCGTCGCCCGGGCGAAGCCGAGCTCGGCGGCGCGTTGCGCCTCCGCCCGCGCCGCCGCGAGCCGCAGGGCCGTGTCGTCCTCACCGAGCAGCTCGGCGGCCTCGTCGAGCAGGGGGACGTCGGCGACGGTCCACGCCGCCCGCGGGTCGCGGCGCAGCAGCTCGCGTTCGGCGCCGGACAGCTCTGGCGCAGCCGCCTCCAGCGCCTCGGAGGAGGCGAACAGGTCCGCGACGACCTGCTGGGGGGTCAGCGGCATCCACGCCAGGTTGAGCTCGCGGCGCACGTCGGGGGACTCCCGCAGGTCGGCGATCATGCTCGCGCGGTTCTCGACGCTCAGCTCCGTGCGCATCGCGGTGGCCAGCTCGCCGGCCAGGTGGCCGAGCAGGTCCTTGAGGAAGCCCGCCCGCGCCGCGTTGTGCGGTCTGCGGGTGCGGCGGGCCCGGGACCGCGCGCCGGCCACGGCCTCGGGGCGCAGCTCGAGCACGAAGCCCTCGACCTCGAGCCGCCGTACGCCCGAGGGGACCCGCTGGCGCGCCCGCACCGCCCGGGAGATGACCCGGGCCATCCGCCGGTCGCCCTTGAGCGCCGCGACCTCGCCGGCCTCGTCCTCGACACCCCGGACGCCGGGGAAGAGCTCGCCGGGCGTGGACATCACCACCCCGGTCTCACCGAGCGAGGGCAGCACCTGCTCGATGTAGCGCAGGAAGAGACTGTTGGGCCCCACGACCAGCACACCGCTGCGGGCCAGCCGCTCACGGTGGGTGTAGAGCAGGTAGGCCGCCCGGTGCAGCGCCACCGCCGTCTTGCCGGTGCCGGGGCCGCCCTGCACGACGAGCACGCCGCCCAGGTCCGAGCGGATGACCCGGTCCTGCTCGGCCTGGATGGTGGCCACGATGTCGGCCATCCGCCCGGTGCGCGCCGCACCGACGGCGGCCATCAGGGCACCCTCGCCGCTGAGCGTGGCCTGCTCGGCCTGGTCGAGCTGGTCGAGGTCGAGCACCTCGTCCTCGAGCCCGGTCACGACCCGCCGCCGGGTCGCGAGGTGGCGGCGGCGTACGACGTCGGCGGGCGCGGCAGCGGTCGCCTGGTAGAAGGACTGCGCCGCGGGCGCGCGCCAGTCGACGAGCAGCTGGGTCTGCTCGTCGTCGGAGAGCCCGACGCGCCCGACGTAGCGGCGGGCGCCGCCGCGCAGGTCCAGCCGGCCGAAGGCCAGCCGGTCCTCGACCGCCTCGAGCTGAGCGAGCCGCACCTCGTGCAGCGTCGCGAACGCGTCGCGCTCGGAGCGGTTCTGGTGGGTCCCGCTCGGCCCGGTCCGTCGCACGGTCGCCAGCTCTGTGGCGGTGCGCTCCCGCAACTCGTCGAGGCGGGCGTAGAGGCGGTCGAGGTAGGCCTGCTCGTGCGCGACCTCGTCGGTGCTGGCGGTCACTGCTCCCCTTCCGCGCGGCCGTCCATTATGGCCGACGGAGCGGGCCGCGGCGAGCGGCACCCCCCGGCTACCGCGGCATCGTGGCTCGCAGCAGATCGACGTGGTGCTGGGTGCGCGCGGCCGCCTCCGGGTCGGAGCGCGTCGGGTCGAGGAACACCTGGGTGATCTCGGGCCACCGACGCGCCAGCTCGGTCTCGGTGCGGTTGCTGAACTCCTCGACCTCGGCGGCCCGCAGCTCGTCCCGCAGGTCGATGCGGGCCGCGACGAGCACGCTGTTGGGGCCCAGGTGCATGGTCAGCAGCTCGACGACCTGCTCGACCTCGGGCGCCTGCGACAGCCGCACGTGCACATCGAGGACCAGCTCCGGGTCGGCCGCCTCCCCGATCAGCAGGTCGCGGGTGTCCCTCCCGAGCAGCACCGCCACCACGGCGAGCAGCAGGCCGATCGCGATGGCCGCCGCGCCGTCCCACCAGGCCTGGCCCGTGACGTGGTGCATGCCGATCCCGATCGCCGCGAGGACCAGCCCCAGGACCGCCGCGGAGTCCTCCGAGAGCACCGTCTTGACCGTCGGGTCCTTGCTCTGCCTGATGTAGCGGAGCAACGGCCGCCCGTTGCGCCGCGCCTCCCCGCGGACCTGGTGCAGGGCCTTGAGCCACGAGCCGCCCTCCGCGACGAACGCGACGCCCAGGACGACGTACGGCACCAGGATGCCGCCGCTCTCGTTGCCGTGCAGCAGCGTCTGCACCCCCTCGTAGATCGAGAAGACCGCGCCGGCGACGAAGATCCCGACCGCCGCCAGCAGCGACCAGAAGAAGCGAGCCTTTCCGTAGCCGAAGGGGTGGTCGGCGTCGGCAGGCCGCGCGGCCACCTTCAGGCTGGTGAGCAGGAACACCTGGTTGAGGGTGTCGGCCACCGAGTGGGCCGCCTCGGCGAGCATCGAGCTGGACCCGCTCAGCACGCCGCCGACGAGCTTGGCGATCGCGATGAGCAGGTTGGCCGCGAGGGCGACGAGGACGGTTCCCTTGCTCTCCGACGCCACGCGCGCTCCTGTCTCGCCGCCACTACTCCCACCACGGCCTACCCTCCGGTCGCCCCCGCACTCCTGCGCGGCCGGTCGTCGTACGCTCGCTCGCATGTGCCGGAGCATCAAGACCCTGCGGCCGCCCTACACCGAGGCGGTCACCGACGACGACGTACGCGCGGCGGCCCTTCAGTACGTGCGGAAGATCAGCGGCTTCCGCAGGCCGGCCTCGCACAACGCCGAAGCCTTCGACCGGGCCGTCGAGACGGTGGCCGCGGCGACGGCCGACCTGCTCGGCGTGCTGGAGGTACGGGGCGCCCGCTCGCCCGCCTCGGGCGGTTGACAGACTGGCGCGCATGGCTGACCGCTACCTCGCCGCAGACGACCGCTACGACCACCTCACCTACCGGCGCACCGGCCGCAGCGGACTGCAGCTGCCGCCGGTGTCGCTGGGGCTGTGGCACAACTTCGGCGACGACAAGCCGATCGAGACGCAGCGGGCGATCCTGCGCCGTGCGTTCGACCTCGGTGTCACGCACTTCGACCTGGCGAACAACTACGGGCCGCCCTACGGCAGCGCGGAGACCAACTTCGGAGCCATCTTCACCGAGGACTTCAGGCCGTACCGCGACGAGCTCGTGCTCTCGACCAAGGCCGGCTACGACATGTGGCCCGGGCCGTACGGCGAGTGGGGCTCGCGCAAGAACCTGCTCGCCTCGCTCGACCAGTCGCTGGCGCGGATGAAGGTCGACTACGTCGACATCTTCTACTCCCACCGGTTCGACCCCGAGACGCCGCTCGAGGAGACGATGGGCGCGCTGGACACCGCTGTGCGGTCGGGGCGCGCGCTCTACGTGGGCATCTCGTCGTACTCCCCGGAGCGCACGGCGGAGGCGGCTGCCATCCTGCGCGATCTCGGCACGCCGCTGCTGATCCACCAGCCGTCCTACTCGATGCTCAACCGCTGGATCGAGGAGGGGCTGCTCGACGTGCTCGAGGACGTCGGAGCCGGCTGCATCGCGTTCTCGCCACTCGCGCAGGGCATGCTCACCGACCGCTACCTGGACGGCATCCCACCCGGCTCGCGGGCGGCGCAGGGCAAGTCGCTGGATCCCTCGCTGCTCGACGAGAAGGTGCTCAACCACGTGCGGGCGCTCGACGAGATCGCCCGGGGGCGCGGCCAGTCGCTGGCACAGCTGGCCCTGGCCTGGGCGCTGCGCGACCCGCGCATGACCTCGGTGCTCATCGGCGCCAGCAGCGTGGCGCAGCTCGAGACCAACCTCGGCGCGCTCGACGCGCCGCCGCTCACCGACGAGGAGCTGGCCGCGATCGACCAGCACGCCGTCGAGTCGGGCATCAACCTGTGGAAGCGCTCCAGCGACTCCTGACCCGTTCGTCGGGCACGAGGAGCGTCACCGCTCGCTGCGGTCGGTCATCTCCCAGGCGTGGTCGAGGACGTGCCAGGCGATCCGTCGTGCGGCGTAGCGAGGCGGCCAGCCCTTGTCCCGCGCCGGCTGGCCCGAGCGGGCCGCGCGCAGCGCCGCGACGATGTCCCGGCGCAGCGCCGTGACCGCTGCCGTGTCGCCGAGCACCGGCTCCTTGTGCCTGACGTCGATCGTGCGGGCGTACGCCACCTCGGCGCTCACCACGTGCTGGAGCATCGGGTCACGGTCCCGGCCGCCACCGCGTGGGCCCTTGCGCAGCGACTGCGGTGCCGAGGCAGCGACGTCGTCGAGGACGGCCCACGCGGCGACGACCAGCTGCGTCATCCGGCGGGCCGCCACCGCGGTCAGCGGCTCGGCGTCCAGAGCAGGCACCACGCCCGGTGCCCCGAACGCCGTGGTCGCGTTGCCGGTCACCCGCTCGACCGTGTGCAGCCGGTCCGCTGCTGCGACCGAGAAGCGGACGCGGGCCTTCTCGGCGACCAGGGCGTAGCGCTGCGCGTAGTCGGCCAGCGCCTGCAGGGCCTCGTCCTCGTTCTTGCCCGACCGGCACCAGCCGGGCCAGTCGACGCTGCACGCGAAGACCCGTCGTGGCGCGACCTCGAGGTAGACCGCTACCGGTTTCGGGCTCACCCGCCCATCATCACCCTGGCGGCACCACCCTGCCCGCATCGGTCCGGCGGTCCGGGTGGCAGGGTGGGGGTGTGTTGCTCCCCCGGCGTGCCGCGACCGCCGCGGTGCTCTGCCTGCTGCCGCTCGCTGCTGCGGTCCCCGCGCAGGCTCAACGACCTCCGACGCATGAGACGGCGCTGCCGATCGCAGGCCCGCTGGCCGGGCGGGTCGTGGCCATCGACCCCGGTCACCAGCTCGGCAACTCCCGACACCTCGCCCGGATCAACCGGCCCGTGTGGGTCGGGCTGCGCAAGCCCTGCAACACGACGGGCACGGCGACCAACGGCGGGTATCCCGAGGCGACGTTCACCTGGCAGGTGGCGACGGCCCTGCGGGCCCGGCTGCAGGCGCTCGGCGCGACCGTGCGGATGACCCGCACGGCGAACTCGACCCGCCTCTGGGGGCCGTGCGTCGACGTACGGGGGCGGTTCGGTGCGCGGGTGCATGCCGATCTCGAGATCTCGCTGCACGGTGACGGGGCGGCGGCGCCGACGCACGGCTTCTTCGTCATCCGACCGGGGCTGCGTCGCGGCTACACCGATGACATCCTGCGGTCCTCGAGCACGGTCGCGACCTACGTGCACCGAGGGCTGCTCGGTGCCGGCTTCGCGGTGTCCACGGGGTACGGCGGTGACGGCTACGACGTGCGCCGGGACCTCGGGACGCTGAACATGGCCGATGTGCCGACCGTCATGGTGGAGCTGGGGAACATGCGCAACGCCGCCGACGCCCGGTGCATGACCAGCGGCCGGTGCCGCGACCGCTACGCCGCCGGGCTCGCCGACGGGGTGCACGCCTACCTGGTGCGCTAGAAAGGGCGAGGACCCGGCCCGCAAGAGCCAGCCCACACCAGTGAGTCCCGAAAGACCGAGGAGGCAGCATGGCCGAGGGAACCGAGCAAGAGCCGGGTGCGCAGCAACCCGCCGAGGACGACGTGCACCGCAAGATGCGTGAGGCGCTGGAGCGCAAGCAGGCCAAGGTGCGCGCCGCGCACGGCGAGGACCACATGGGCGGCCGCGGCGTCGGATACTCGGCGAACGACACCCGAAAGCGCCAATTCCGCCGCAAGTCCGGCGGCTGAGGTCACCGGTTCACCGGAAACTGCGAAGACGTATCACCCGCCCGGCATAGATCCTCTCGTGTGCAGCGTTGTGCTCGGCGACTCGACCAGGTAGGACTGCACTCGGGGACGGGGGTCACGTCATGTCGGCGCACGATCGCAGGACGACCCGACCTGCTCCGAGGGCCGGTCGCGAGCCTTCGCGTCCGAGCGCCCGGGTCGAGCTGATCCTGCTCGCCCTGCTCTATCTCGCCTACAGCGTGGCCCGGCTGCTCACCGACGCCGACCTGCCGGTCGCTACCGCGCACGCCTATGACCTGCTGCACATCGAGGACCTGCTGCACCTGGACATCGAACAGATGGCCAACCGTGCGCTCGGCGCCCACCCGGTGCTCGCGCTGATCGGCAGCTACTGGTACACGCTGCTGCACTACCTCGTCACGCCGGCCGTCCTCTTCTGGGCCTACCGCGCCCGGCCGCTGCACTACCGGCGAGTCCGCAACGCCCTGGTGGCGGGGACCGGGATCGGGCTCTTCGGCTTCGTGCTGCTGCCGATGACGCCGCCCCGGATGCTCCCCGGCTACGTCGACACCCTGGCCACCACCGCCCAGCGGGGCTGGTGGGGCGACGACGGCAGCGCCCCGCGCGGGCTCGGTGCGCTGACCAACCAGCTGGCCGCCATGCCCTCGCTGCACGTGGGCTGGGCTCTGTGGTGCGCCTGGGTCGTCGCGTCGCTCAGCAGCCGTACCCGGGTCCGCCTGCTCGCACTCGCCTACCCGCTCGGCACGACGCTGGTGGTGCTGGGGACCGCCAACCACTACCTGCTCGACGCCGCTGCGGGGGCTGCCGTGATGGCGCTGGGCATCTGGCTCGCTCGTCCTCGGCGGTCGTGCGGCCCGGCGGCTGCGGTGCCGCCGGGGCAGACCGGCCCGGTGGACATCCCGGCCCCGCGCTCCGCCGGGTGCCGCGAGGTCGTCCGGTCCAGGACGCGAGCCACCCTCGGGTGGGCCGCCGTCGACGAGCAGCGGTAGCCGGGGTCGTCTGGCCGGCGCCGATGGGGCGTCAGAGCAGCGCGCGCACCGCGTTGCGCAGCAGCAGCCCGACGTCGCCGAGCACGTGGCGGCCGTCGCGGACCACGCGCCGGCCGCCCGCGACGACGTCGCGGACGTCGGCGGCCGACGCGGCGAACACCACCGTCTCGGCGGCCGTGTCCGGCACCGCCCCGGACGTGCGCACCGACTCGAGCGACACGGCGACCAGGTCGGCCGCGGCCCCCGGGGCCAGGCGTCCCGCGGCCGGGAAACCGAGTGCGGCGTGCCCCGCGAGGGTGGCGGCCTGCAGCAGCTCAGCGGCCGAGAGGTGCCCTCGCGCACGGGTGAGCAGCCGTTCGTCGAGCTCCGCGGCGCGCGCCTCTTCGAACAGGTCGATGACGGCGTGGCTGTCGGACCCGAACGTGAGGGTGACACCGGCGTCGCGCAACCGGGTCACCGGGCCGATGCCGTCGGCGAGGTCTCGCTCCGTCGTGGGGCACAGGCACACGCCCGTGACGGTCGAGGCAAGCAGCGCGACGTCCTGCTCGTCGAGATGCGTCGCGTGCACCGCCGTCGACCGGGGACCGAGGACGCCGTGCGCGGCGAGCAGCTCGGTGGGGGACACGCCGTGCGCGGCCCGGCACTGGTCGTTCTCCGCCGGCTGTTCCGAGACGTGTGCGTGCAGTGGCGCCGTCGCGGTCCGGGCCCAGTGGGCCACCGTGGACAGCTGCTCCGCCGGGACGGCGCGCACCGAGTGCACGGCGGCGCCGACGACCACGTCGGGCACCTCGGCGTACGCCGCACGGAGCTCGCCGGCACGCGTCGCCCACCCCTGTGCGTCACCGTCGCCGAAGCGCAGCTGGGCGCCCTCGAGCGGCCGGTCGAAGCCGCCGGTCAGGTAGCAGGTGTCGAGCAGGGTGATGCGCAGCCCGGCGTCGTGCGCCGCGTCGACCAGCGCGTGACCCATCGAGTTGGGGTCGTCGTAGGGCTGTCCGTCCGTCCCGTGGTGCAGGTAGTGGAACTCACCGACCGTCGTGATGCCGGCGAGCACCATCTCGGCATAGACCGCTCGCGCGAGCGCCAGGTAGGTGTCCGGGTCGAGACGCGCGACGACGCTGTACATCTGGTCTCGCCACGTCCAGAACGATCCGCGACCCCGGGAGGCTGCCTGGGTCCGCCCGCGCAGTGCGCGGTGGAAGGCGTGGGAATGGGTGTTGGCCAGCCCCGGCAGCACCAGTCCCGCCAGCCGCTCGACGCCGGCCGTCGGTTCGACACCCTCGGTCACCGCGGTGATGGCCGAGCCGTCGACCTGGACGGCGACGCCGGCTGCCACCCGTCCGGGCGGGAGCCAGGCGAGCTCGCACCAGTAGGTGAGACGTCCGGGTTGCGCCCTCCCGAGGGTGTCCCGCCTCGCGTCGAAGGTCACGAGCGTTCAGCATGCCAGCGGCTCAGGGCCGCGCGACGGCGGTCGTCACCAGCTCGGCGCACTCGGCGTCGTTGCCGGGGTGGCCCGCCGAGGACGTCGCCGGAGCCGGACCGGCCGGTCGCCAGCACCGAGCCGAGCAGGATGAGGCCGAACCCCGCACCGGTGGCGAGGGTCACCTTCTCGGAGAGCACCACGACCCCGAGCAGCAGCGCGATGGCCGGGTTCACGTAGGTGATGACGGTCGCGCGGGCCGGTCCGATCTCGGCGATCAGCCGGAAGAACACCAGGAAGGCCAGCGCCGTGCACACCACGGCCAGGGTCAGGACGGCTGCGATCACCTGGCCCGAGGGCCACTGGGCGGGGGCCTGGGCCACTCCGGCCGGGACGTAGACGATCGCGCACAGCAACAACGACACCGCGACCACCCCCATGCCGGGCAGCTCGGTGAGACTGCGCGCGAGGATCAGCGGGCCGACGGCATAGCTCACCGCGACGACCGCGACGGCAACCACCGCACGGGTGTCGTCGACCTGCACCTCGAAGCCGACGAGTGCGCCGACACCCGCGAGGCCGACCAGCAGCCCCAGGACGCGCCGCGCGTCGAGAGGGTCGTCGGCGGGGCCGTACCGGGCCAGCGCCGCGCCGACCAGCGGTACGGCCGCGACCAACAACCCGGTCAGCGAGCTGGACAGCCGTTGCTCTGCGTATCCGAGCAGCAGCCAGGGGAAGCAGATCTCGATGGCGGTGTAGAGCACCAGCGGTCTCCAGTGCGCCAGCAAGGGGCGCACCTGGCCACGGGCCAAGGCGATCGGCATGAGCAGCAGGGCCGCCACGCTGGTGCGGGCCAGCACCAGGGTGGCCGGCGAGATCTCCTCGACGGCGACCTTGATGAGCAGGTAGGGGATGCCCCAGATGACCGACATCGCCGCGAAGAGCAGCCAGCCGCGCCTCGACACCGTGCCTCCGTCCGCAGGACCCGCCGTGGCGGCCCACAGTAACAATGCCGACAGTAACAAGATGCACCGACGCCCCTGACAGGAGACCGGACAGACAAGATGTACCATGCATGCAGTTTGTTGTCCGGGTGCGCATCCGCAGGAGGGTGGCGATGGGACTCAGTTCTGTAGGGCAGCTCAGCCAGGAGGTCGTGCGACTGGTCCGCGCGTCCCACGCGCTGCGCACGCAGATCCACCCGGCCAACGGGGACGGCGTCGAGTGGGCCGGCTACATGCTGCTCTTCCAGCTGTGCAAGGACGGGCCGCAGCGCTCGTCGGCGCTCGCGGCCAACGCCTGCGTCGACCCCTCCACGGTCAGCCGCCAGGTCGCGCAGCTGGTCGCCGCGGGCCTGGTCGAGCGCCGCGCCGACCCCCGCGACGGACGTGCCAGCCTGCTAGCCGCCACCGAGCTGGGCGCCGCACGGCACCGCGCCCTGCACGAGCGTCGCGACAAGGCGTTCGCCCACCTGATGTCCGGCTGGCCCGAGGACGACGTACGGACTCTCGCCACTCTGCTGCGCCGGCTCAACGACACCATCATCGACCACCGCGCCTCGATGGTCGATGCCATGAACGCCGAGCTCCTGGGATCGACATGACCTCATCTGCCGCCAGCGCCCCACGCGGGTCCGGGGAGCTCAGCCACCGACAGATCCTCACGATCCTGTCCGGGCTCATGCTGGGCATGTTCCTCGCTGCCCTCGACCAGACGATCGTCGCCACCTCGATCCGCACCATCTCCGACGACCTGCACGGCCTGTCCCTGCAGGCGTGGGCGACGACGGCGTACCTCATCACCGCGACCATCAGCACGCCGCTCTACGGCAAGCTGTCGGACCTCTACGGCCGTCGGCCGTTCTTCCTCACCGCGATCACGGTGTTCGTGCTGGGCTCGGCCCTGTGCGGGCTGGCCAACTCGATGTACCAGCTCGCGGCCTTCCGGGCGTTCCAGGGGCTCGGCGCCGGCGGGCTCTTCTCGCTCGCGCTCACCATCATCGGTGACATCGTGCCGCCGCGGGAGCGCGCGAAGTACCAGGGCTACTTCCTCGCGGTGTTCGGTACGTCGAGCGTGCTGGGCCCGGTGATCGGTGGTTTCCTCGCCGGGCAGGACAACCTGCTCGGGCTGACCGGTTGGCGCTGGGTCTTCCTCGTGAACGTGCCGATCGGCGTCGCGGCGCTCGCCGTCGTCGCACGTAATCTGCACCTGCCGCACCGGCGTCGTGAGCACCAGATCGACTGGCCGGGCGCCGTCGCACTGGTGATCGGCCTCGTGCCGCTGCTCACGATCGCCGAGCAGGGCCGCGACTGGGGCTGGGCCTCCGGCCGCGCGGTGGCCTGCTACGCGCTGGGCGCCCTGGGCCTCGCGCTGTTCCTGCTCGCCGAGCGGCACTACGGCGACGACGCCCTGCTGCCGCTCAGGCTCTTCCGCGGCAGGACGTTCACCATCGGCTCGTTGCTGAACTTCATCATCGGCATGGGCATGTTCGGCGGCCTCGCCGCGCTGCCGCTCCACCTGCAGATCGTCAAGGGTGTGTCGCCGACCCGCGCGGGCCTGCTGCTCGTCCCGCTCGTGGCGGGCATCATGGTCGGCTCGGTCATCTCCGGGCAGGTGATCTCCCGGACCGGCCGATACAAGATCTTCCCCATCGTGGGGGCGGGGTTGCTGGTCATCGGCATGCTGCTGTTCAGCCGGCTCGGCGTCGACACGCCCCTCTGGCAGGTCATGCTGATGGCGCCCGTCTTCGGACTCGGGCTGGGCGGGAACATGCAGCCGCTGGTGCTCGCGCTGCAGAATGCGGTGCCGCCGCAGGACATGGGCGTGGCCACCTCCTCGGCGACGTTCTTCCGCCAGATGGGCGGCACCCTCGGTACGGCGGTGTTCCTGTCGGTGCTGTTCTCGACCGTCGGCGACAAGATCGCGCAGGCCTTCCGGGCCGGCGCGTCGAGCTCCGCGTTCCAGGCGGCGCTCAGGGACCCGTCGGTGCTGCGCGACCCGGCCAACGCGGCGGTGGTGCGTGCGATCAAGCAGGGCAGCGGCCTGCCCGCCGGCGCGCTGGACGACACGTCGTTCCTGTCGCACCTCGACCCGCGCCTCGCGCGCCCGTTCCTGATCGGGTTCGCCCAGTCCATCGACTTGGTGTTCCTGTGCGGCATGGCGGTTCTCGCCGTCGCGTTCGTCATCGTGTTCTTCCTGCCGGAGGAGCCGCTGCGGCAGGTGTCCGGCATCGAGGCCCGCCGGCAGGAGGCCGCGGCGGTCACGACGGGGTCGAGCCAGATGGTCGACGGCGAGCAGGTCGGCGAGGAGGAGCCTGTCCCGCCGGCCAAGCGCTAGCAGCCGGGGCGTCCGGCGGTGGCCGTAGCCGGTCGGGCAGCAGGGCGAGGCCCAGCGCCGCCGCCAACAGCACCACGGCGACCACGCCATCGAGCCACCAGTGGTTCGCGGTACCGACCACCACCAGCCCGGTGACCAGCGGGTGCAGCAGCCACAGCCAGCGCCACCGGCTGCGCATCGCCACGATCAGGCCCGTCGCGACGAGCAGCGCCCAGCCGATGTGCAGTGAGGGCATGGCGGCGAACTGGTTGACGATGTTCCCGCCCTCGGGCGGTCCGTAGACGTCGGGCCCGAAGACGGCGCCGGTGTCGACGAACCCGAGATCGGGCCGCATCCGCGGCGGCGCGAGCGGGTACAGCACGTGCACGACCAGTGCGGCGCCGCTGAGCAGCACGATGGTGCGCCGCACCCACGGGTAGTGCCGGGGCCGGCGCAGGAACATGAACACGAGGAAGGCCAAGGTCGCGGGGAAGTGCGCGACCGCGTAGTAGGTGTTGGCCAGCTCGGCGAGGTGGACGTCGTTGAGCAACCAAGCCTGGACGTGGGTCTCCCGCGGGAGGCGCATCCACCGTTCGACGTGCCAGAGCCGATGCGCGTTGGCGAACGCGGTGGAGGTCTGGTCGCTGGTGACCAGGCGCCCTGCTCGGTACGCCACGAACATGGCGAACAGCAGCAGGAGCTCGACGGGCAGGGAGCGCCACCGCGCCGCGGCCCCCTCGCCGGGCGACTGCCCGACATCGCCCGCGGTGTCGCGACCCGGAGGGTGCTGGCGCGCCGGTTCGCGGGTGGTGACCTCGTGCACGCGGTCATTCTGCCCGGGCGGTCACTGCTGGTGCGGCGAGAAACGCCCGAGATCACTCAGAAGTGCGAGGGCGTAGGCGTCGGATGCCTCCACGGCGTCGTACGTCGCCTCCGGCGCCTCGCCGTTCCCGGCGTCGGGCCCGCGGGTGCAGACCCGGTATCGCCCGGCCCGTCGCTCCAACCGCACGAACGCCGTACCCAGCAGGTCGCGCAGCTGGTGCTCGGCCGGCAGCCACAGCACCTCGCGTTGCTCGAGCGAGTCCAGCGCCCACTCGGTGGTGCCGTTGAACGCGAACACCGGACCGCCGGGGTACTCGTGCAGCTCGATCGTCATGTCGGACAGCACGAAGACCTCGTGGTCCATGTCGCGGTCGGCGACGACGAACCGGTCGCCGCGCGCCGGCGTCCAGGGCAGCCCGCCGTCGCGCAGCCGGCGCGCCAGCTCGAGCGAGATCACCCGCCCATCCTGCCCCGGCCGGAGCCCGGCGGCGGTGGTGTACCTACTCTCGACCTGTGCCACAGACGAGGGTGGGCATCTCCGGCTGGACGTACCCGCCGTGGCGAGGGGACTTCTATCCACGCGGGCTGCCGCAGCGCTGTGAGCTCGCGTACGCCGCCGCCCGGCTGGGCTCGATCGAGATCAACGGCTCGTTCTACTCGCTGCAACGCCCCGAGAGCTACCGCAAGTGGTGTGCCGAGACACCAGAGGACTTCCTGTTCGCCGTCAAGGGCGGCCGGTTCATCACGCACATGAAGAAGCTGCGCGACGTCGAGGTCCCCCTCGCCAACTTCTTCGCGTCGGGAGTGCTGGCGCTCGGGCCCAAGCTGGGACCGCTGCTCTGGCAGCTGCCGCCAGGTCTCGGCTTCCACGCCGACCGCATGGAGCACTTCCTGTCGCTTCTTCCGCGTACCACCGCGGCGGCCGCCCGGCTCGCAGCGGGGCACGACGACCGGATGACCGACCGGGCCTGGCTCACGAGCGACACCGACCGCCCGTTGCGCCACGCGGTGGAGGTGCGGCACCCCTCGTTCGAGACGCCCGAGTTCCTCGACCTGCTGCGCGCGCACGACGTCGCGGTCGTGACGGCGGACACGGCCGGCAAGTGGCCGGTGTTCGAGGAGCCGACCACCGACCTGGCCTATGTGCGGCTGCACGGTGCCGACGAGCTCTACGTCAGCGGCTACTCCGAGCACGCGCTGGACGAGTGGGCCGAGAAGGTGCGCCGCTGGGGGCAGGGCCGCGACGTCGTCGTCTACTTCGACAACGACGTCAAGGTCAGGGCGCCCTACGACGCCATGGCCCTGATGCGTAGGCTCGGGCTGTCCGGCTCCGGCCCGCCGCAGTGACCGGCTGTCGGCTACCGGGCCTGCACCGCCCGGACCGACTCGATGTCGTCGGCCTGCTCGGGCCGCTTGTCGGGGCGGTGGCGCAGCACCCGCGCGAAGCGCAGCACCACGCCGCCCGGGTAGCGCGTCGAGGTCTGCACGCCGTCGAAGGCCACCTCGACCACCAGCTCGGGGCGCACGTGCACCACCCAGTCGCCGCGGTCGGCGGCGAGCTCGAGCAGCCGCTCGGTCTGCCAGGCCAGCATGGCGTCGGTGAGGCCCTTGAACGTCTTGCCCAGCATGACGAAGCCGCCGGTGGCCGGGTCGCGGGCCCCCAGGTGCAGGTTGGACAGCCGGCCGCGCCGCCGCCCGTGGCCCCACTCGGCGGCCAGCACGACGAGGTCGAGGGTGTGGCGCGGCTTGACCTTCAACCAGCCGGAGCCGCGCCGCCCGGCTTCGTAACGCGCGTCGAGGGCCTTGACCACGACGCCCTCGTGCCCCCGGTCGATCGCTGCGTCGAGGAAACCGGAGGCCTCCGCCGGGTCGGCGGTGACCAGCCGCGGCACCCGCACCGTCTCCGGCGCCACCGCCGCGAGGGCGTCGAACCGCTCGTGCGCGGGCGCGTCGAGCAGGTCCGTGCCGTCGAGGTGCAGCACGTCGA
This sequence comes from Actinomycetota bacterium, assembly GCA_030841035.1. Classification (GTDB taxonomy): domain Bacteria; phylum Actinomycetota; class Actinomycetes; order JACCUZ01; family JACCUZ01; genus BP-173. The sequence continues at coordinate 59,681 of JAVEDI010000075.1, read as the reverse complement.
AGAAGTACGGCGAGACCGGCGCGCGTCGACGGCCCTGCTCGACGTCTGCGCGCGAGCTGGTGCGGCTGCCGGTCTCCTGGAACGGGCGGGGTCGACCGTCCTCGCGCAGCGCGATGGCCTCGCCGTCGAGCACGACCGAGTGCGCTTGTAGGGAGCGCACCACCTCGACCACCTCGGGCAGCCGGTCGGTGATGTCGTCGAGGCTGCGCGTGAAGATGCCGACGTCGCCGCCGTGGCGGTGCGCCTGGATCCGGATGCCGTCCAGCTTCCACTCCACGGCCGCGCGGGGGACCTTCGCGAAGGCCGCGGCGACGTCGGCGGCGGGCGAGGCCAGCATCGGCTGGACGGGGCGGCCGACCTGCAGCCGGAACTGGCCCAGCGCCGCGGCGCCACCGGCCAGCGCGGCCTGCGCCACGGGCCCGACGGCCCCGCGCAGCATGGCCGCGCGTCGTACGTCGGCGAGGGCGATGCCCGAGGCCTTCGCCACGGCGTCGGTCATCACGCCCTCCAGCGCGCCCTGGCGCAGCTCGCCGGTGAGCAGCCCGCGCAGCAGCGCCTGCTCGCGACCGGTGGCCCTGCTGAACAGGTCCTCGACCAGCCGGGACCGCTCGGCCTGCGAGCCCGGGCCCGCCACCGCCGCCACCCGGGCGAGCGTGGCGTCCAGCCCGGCGACGGTGAGGGTGGGCGTCGGCGCAGGGGGCGGGACGACCCGCAGCGCGGCCCACCCGACACCGGTGCGGCGCTGGGGCAGCTCGCCCGAGAGGTAGGCCACGACAGTGGGGACCTCGGCGGGCTCGGCCTCGGCCAGGCAGGCGGCGATGAGCGCGACCTTGGCGGAGCGGGCGCGGGTGGCGGCGACCTCGGCCGAGGTGAGGGCGACGCGCTCGAGCAGCACGTGCGCATTCTGCGTCACGGCAACGACATCCGGTGCGGTTGACCCGTGACCATTTGGTCACCTAACGTGGAGGGCGTGGAGCGCGTGGCGGACGACCGGGTGTTCAAGGCGCTCGCCGACCCGACCCGCCGGTTCCTCCTGGACCTGCTGTTCACGCGGGACGGGCGCACGCTGAGCGAGCTCGAGTCCCAGCTGGAGATGACGCGGTTCGGGGTCATGAAGCACCTGAAGGTGCTGGAGGAGGCCGGTCTCGTCCTCGCGCGCCGGTCGGGACGGGAGAAGCTGCACTTCCTCAACCCTGTGCCCATCCGGCAGGTGCACGACCGGTGGATCGACAAGTACACCGAGCGCCGGGTGACGGCGCTGATCGAGCTGAAGAACGACCTGGAGGAGCAGTCATGAGCCTCAGGACCGGCCCGCGGCCGTGACCGGGGATCCTCGCTGAGGGCGAGCCGGGCGCAGCCCGCCGCGCAGGTCCTCGGCCACCCGCTGCGCGGTCTCCAGCAGCGGCGGGAGCAGCTCCTTGCGGATCGCCTCGGAGCTGCCGCGACTGGCGTGGGCGGAGACGTTCAGCGCGGCGACGACCGTACCGTCCGCGTCGCGGACCGGCACGGCCAGCGAGCGCAGACCCTCCTCGAGCTCCTGGTCGACCAGTGCGTAGCCCGCTGACCTGACCCGCCCCAGGATGGCGCGCAGCCTTGCCTTGTCGGTGACGGTCCGCCGGGTGATCGGGCGCAGCTCGGCGTGCTCCAGGTAGTCGTGCAGCCAGTCGTCCGGCTCAGCGGCGAGCAGCACGCGCCCCATCGAGGTCGCGTAGGCCGGGAAGCGGGTGCCCACGCTGATGGCCACGGTCATGATGCGCTTGGTGGGCACCCGGGCGACGTACACGACCTCGTCGCCGTCGAGCACCGACATCGACGACGACTCGTGCACCTCGGCGGCCAGTGCCTCCATGTGCGGCTGGGCCACCTCCGGCAGGCTGAGGCTGGACAGGTAGGCGTAGCCGACCTCCAGGATCCGGGGCCGCAACGAGAACTGCCGACCGTCGGTGCGCATGTAGCCGAGCGCGACCAGGGTGAGCAGGAACCGCCGCGCCGCCGCCCTGGTCAGGCCCGTGGCCCGGGCGACCTGCGAGAGCGTGAGCGCGGGGTGCTCGGCGTCGAACGCCCGGACGACCGCGAGGCCGCGTTCGAGCGACTGCACGAAGTCCGGTGACCGCCCGGCGGGCTCGCTCACGCCTTGTCCTGCAGCACCTGCTGGGCCACCCGGAACGCCCGGTTGGCCGCGGGCACGCCCGCGTAGAGCCCGACCTGCAGCAGGACCTCGACGATCTCCTCACGAGTGAGGCCGTTGCGCAGGGCCGCGCCCAGGTGCATGGCCAGCTCGTCCTCGTGCTGCAGCGTGGCGAGCATCGCCAGGGTGATGGCCGAGCGGGTACGCCGGTCGAGGCCGGGGCGAGACCACACGTCGCCCCAGGCGTAGCGGGTGATGAAGTCCTGGAAGTCCGCCGTCAGCTCGTCGGTCGAGGCGACGGCCCAGTCGACGTGCGCGTCGCCCAGCACGGCGCGGCGTACGGCCATGCCGGCGTCGTGGCGCTCCCGGTCGTCCATCACGTGCCGCCGCCGGTCGCGCTGAAGTGGTCGAGCAGCAGCGCGCTGACCTGCTCGGGTCGTTCGATGTTGACCAGGTGCGCCCCGTCGTTCAGGACCTCGAGGCGGGCGCCGGCGATGTGCCGCGCGATCTCCTGCGCGTGCTCCGGCGGCGTCGAGGGGTCCTGCGCCGCGGCCACGACGAGGGTCGGCGCCGTGACCCGGGGGAGGTCGCCTCGCTGGTCCATGGCGGCGATGGCCGCGCAGCAGGCGGCGTAGCCCGCGACGTCCGAGGACAGCAGCATCTCGCGGCTGCGCTCGACCACCTGCGGGTGCTCCGCCGCGAACTCGGGAGTGAACCACCGCTCGACCACGGTGTCCGCGATGGCCGCCATGCCGCCGGCGCGCACGGCGGTGGCGCGCGCCCGCCACATGTCCGCGGGCCCGAGCAGCGCCGACGTGGACACCAGCGCGAGCCGGTCCACGCGCTGCGGCTCGTGCGACGCCACCCACATGGCGACCATCCCGCCGAGCGACAGGCCACCGTGGTGGGCCCGCTCGACGCCGAGCTCGTCGAGCGTCATGAGCAGGTCGCCACCGAGGTCGGCGATCGTGTAGTCACCCGGCGGCGCGGGCGAGCCGCCGTGTCCACGGTGGTCGTAGCGGAGCACGCGGAAGCGCTCGGCGAGCGCCGGCACCTGCGCGTCCCACATCGCGGCGGTGCTGCCCAGGGAGCTGCCGAGCACGAGCACGGGAGCGTCCGGCGCCCCGTCGACGGCCACGTGCAGCGGGGCGGGGGTCATGAGCACGTCCTCTCGGTCCGGTGCGCCGCGACGGCGCGGTCGACCAGCTGCGGCGCGGCACCCACCCAGCCGGCCGGGTCGAGCGCGGCGCGCAGCCCCGCCTCGCCCAGGTGCCGGGCGACCTCGGGCGTGGCCAGCAGCGCGTCGTGGAACGAGCCTCCCGCGCGCACCGCGTCACCCACGAGGTCGTGCGCCCGGGAGCGGCCGACGTACGGCGCCAGCCGCGCAGCCACCGACTCGGCCAGCACGAGCCCACCCGTCGCGTCCAGGTTGGCCCGCATCCGGTCGGGCCGCACCTCGAGCTCCTCGACCAGCCGGGCGGTGCGGTGGGCGGCGCCGCCGGCCAGCCTCAGCAGCTGCAGCAGCGGCTCCCACTCGGCGTGCCAGGAGCCGCTGGCCCGCTGGTGCTCGTGCAGACCGGCGCCGACGAGGGTCCCGAGCAGACCCGGCGCCCGGCGGGCGGCCGCGACGACCAGCACCGAGGTCACGGGGTTGCGCTTGTGCGGCAGGGCGGAGGACCCGCCACGGCCAGGGGCGGCGCCCTCGCGCAGCTCGTCCACCTCCGTCTGGGCGAGCAGGCCGACATCGAGGGCGACCTTGCCCGTGCAGGACAGGACGCCCGCCAGCGCGGCCGACACGTCCAGCACGGGGGAGCGGTCGGTGTGCCACGGCAGCGGCGGCTCGCGCAGCCCCAGCTCGGCGGCCAGGCCGGCCGGCACGGCGAGGGCGTGCTCGCCCAGCGCGGCGAGGGTCCCGACCGGGCCGCCGAGCTGCACCGGCAGGTCCGCACGTACGTCGGCCAGCCGCCGGGCCGCCGTCGAGAGCCCGCCGAGCCAGCCGGCCGCCGTGAGCCCGAAGGTGGTCGGCGCCGCCTGCTGGCCGAGGGTGCGGCCGACCTGCACGGTCACGCGGTGCGTCTCGGCGAGCCCGGCGCAGCGGTCGGCCGCCGACCCCAGGTCACGCAGCAGCGGCCCGGTCGCGCGCCGGGCCACCAGCATCAGCGCGGTGTCGAGCACGTCCTGGCTGGTCGCCCCGTGGTGCACCCACGACTCCGCCTCGCCACCGATGCGCTCACCGAGGGCTCGCACCAGGGGCACGACCGGGTTGCCCGCGTCGATGGCGGCGCGGCCCAGGGCAGCGATGTCGAAGTCGTCGGGGTCGCACGCGGCGGTGATGGCCTCGGCGGCGGACACGGGCACGGCGCCCGCCGCGGCGCACGCGCGCGCGAGAGCGGCCTCGACGTCGAGCATCGCGGCCAGCAGGGCGCGGTCGGACAGCTCGGCGTCGACCTCGGCGGCGCCGAAGAGCGGGCTGAGCAGGCCCTCCCGCTCAGAGGTCGAAGAAGACGGTCTCATGCTCCCCCTGCAGCCGGATGTCATGGAGCAGGCCGTCGGGACCGGCCGTCGCCACGAGAGTAGGGCGGCGGGAGGGGTCGACGGAGGCCAGCACGGGGTCCCGCTCGTTGGCCTGCGGCTCGTCGGGGAAGTAGATGCGCGTCACGACACGGTGCAGCAGGCCGCGGGCGAGCACCGACACGTCGAGGTGCGGCGCCTCCGTGCCGCCGTCGGGGGCGGGCAGCGGCCCCGGCTTGACCGTGAAGATCTCGAAGCGGCCCTCCCGGTCGGTCGTGCTGCGCCCGAAGCCGCGGAAGCCCTCGATGGCGCTGGCCGTCGCGCCGCGCGGGTCGTCGGGGTGGTCGAAGCGGCCGTCCGGGTCGGCCTGCCACGTCTCGACGAGCCCGTCCGGCACGGGGTCGCCCGCCCCGTCGAGCACCCGGCCACGCAGCCACCGGCCGCCTGCGGTGCCGGGCGGCACGACGTAGGGCCCGTCCTCCCACTGCAGCGCGATGTGCAGGAAGGGCCCCACCGTCTGCGAGGGGGTGACCTGGAGCCGGTCAGTCATCGTCGTGCTCGTCCTCGAAGGGCGTGCGGTCCCGCCCGCGCAGCACGATGTCGAAGGTGAACCCGAGTGCCCACTGCGACTCGGTGACGGTGTGGTCGTACGCCGACACCATGCGCGCGCGGGCGGCCGGGTCGGGCACCGCGTTGAAGATCGGGTCCTGGAAGAAGAGCGGGTCGTCGGGGAAGTACATCTGGGTGACCAGCCGCTGCGTGAACGCTCGACCGAACAACGAGAAGTGGATGTGCGCCGGCCGCCACGCGTTGTCGTGGTTGCGCCACGGGTAGGCACCGGGCTTGACCGTCACGAAGCGGTAGCGGCCCTCGTCGTCGGTCATGGTGCGGCCGACACCGGCGAAGTTCGGGTCCAGCGGGGCCGGCCAGTTGTCGACGGCATGGGCGTAGCGGCCTGCAGCGTTGGCCTGCCACACCTCCACCAGCGTGTGACGAACCGCGCGCCCGTCGCCGTCGAGTACCCGACCGGTCACGACGATGCGCTGACCCAGGGGCTCCGCGGCGTGCTGGCGGGTCAGGTCGTGGTCGAGCTCGCCGACCCGCGTCTCACCCAGGACCGGGCCGGTGATCTCGGTGAGCCGCTGGGGGAGCACGACGAGCGGTCGAGCCGGCGCGCGCAGTGCCGTGCTGCCGTAGCCGGGGCTGGCCAGCGGCGGGTGGTCGGTGTCGCGGTCGTGGCGGTAGTGCGGCACGGCAAGACGTGGCGCGCGCTCGGTGTCCATCGGTACCTCCTCCTCGGCGACTCGTGGTCGGTGATGCGGCCTCAGGCTTCCAGCACGACCGCCAGTCCCTGTCCCACCCCGATGCAGATCGCGGCCAGTCCGCGGCCGCCGCCACGACGGTGCAGCTGCCACGCGAGCGAACCGAGGATACGGGCCCCCGAAGCGCCCAGCGGGTGGCCGATGGCGATCGCGCCGCCCTGCGGGTTGACCTTCGCGGGGTCCAGCCCGCGCCACTCGGCCAGGCAGGCGAGCGACTGGGCGGCGAACGCCTCGTTGAGCTCGACGACGTCGATGTCGTCCCAGTCCAGCCCGGCGCGCTGCAGCGCCTGCTCGGCGGCGCGCACCGGACCGATGCCGAACAGCTGCGGCTCGACCCCGGCGACGCCGCGGGAGACGATCCGCGCGAGGGGAGCGCGCCCGGCGGCCCTGGCACCCTCCTTGTCGGCGAGCAGCAGTGCCGCCGCGCCGTCGTTGAGGGGCGAGGAGTTGCCGGCGGTGACCGTGCCGTCGGGCCGGAACACCGGCTTGAGGCGGCCCAGCGCCTCGAGCGTGGTGGTCTCGCGGATGCTCTCGTCGGTCTCGAGGTCGGTGCCCGGCACCGGCACGACCTCGTCGCCGAACGCCTTGTCGGCCCACGCCTGTGCGGCCCGACGGTGGCTGCCGAGGGCGAACTCGTCCTGCGCTTGCCGGCCGATGCCGTAGCGCGCGGCGAGGATCTCGGTGGCCTCACCCAGCGACACCGTCCACTGCTGGGGCATCCGCGGGTTGACCATCCGCCAGCCGAGGGTCGTGGAGTGCAGCGTCTCGTGACCACGTGGGTAGGGCTGCTCGGGCTTGGTGAGCACCCACGGCGCCCGGCTCATCGATTCGACGCCGCCGGCGAGGCAGACCGATGCGTCGCCCAGTGCGATCGCGCGTGTCGCGCTGATGGCAGCCTCGAGGCCCGAGCCGCACAGCCGGTTCACCGTCGCGCCGGGCACCGTCGGCGGCAGCCCGGCCAGCAGCACGGCCATCCGCGCGACGTCGCGGTTGTCCTCACCCGCAGCGTTGGCGTCGCCGACGTACACGTCGTCGATCCGGCTCGGGTCGAGCCCGGCGCTGCGCTCGACGATCGACCGCACGACGTGGGCGGCCAGGTCGTCGGGACGCACCCCGGCCAGAGCGCCGGCGTAGCGGCCGACGGGCGTACGGACCGCGTCGAGCACGAAGACGTCGTTGGTCACGGCGTCTGCTTCCTGTGCCGGGGGGTGCCCTTCGTGGCCTCGAGTGCCCGCAGCACCTCGAGCTCGTGCCGGGTGGGCGGCTCGTTGACCGCGACGTCGTCGGCGACCTCGAGCTGCCAGCCCGTGGCCTGCCGTACGTCCTCGACGGTGGCGCCCGGGTGCAACCGCGTCAGCCTCAGCTCGCACGACTCAGGGTGGGGCTCGAGCACGCCCAGGTCGGTGATGACGGTGCGCGGACCTCGGCCCGTCAGGCCCAGTCGTTCGCGGTCGCCCGGGCCGGAGCCGAAGCCGACGGACGTCACGAAGTCGACTCGCTCGACGAAGGTGCGCGGGTTCTGCCGCACGACGACGACCACCTCCTGGCACGACGCCGCGATCTCGGGCGCCCCTCCGGCGCCGGGCAGCCGCACCTTGGGGTGCAGGTAGTCGTCGCCGACCACAGTGGTGTTGATGTTGGCGAAGCGATCGAGCTGTGCGGCGCTGAGGAAGCCGACGCCGATCCGGCCCGGCTGCAGCCAGTAGTTGAAGACCTCGGGCACCGAGACGACCGCGTCGGCCGTGTCGGCCAGGATGCCGTCACCGATCGAGAGGGGCAGCGCACCCGGCTTGGACCCGAGACAGCCCGACTCGTAGACGAGCACGAGGTGCGGCGCGTGGGTCGCCCTCGCCAGGTTCGCCGCTGTGCTGGGCAACCCGATGCCGACGAAGCACGCGGTGCCGTCGTCGAGCGCGCGCGAGGCAGCGACGGTCATCATCTCGTCCGACGTCCACCCCGCGGCGGCGCTCACCGCACGCTCCCGACTCCGACGACGTGCTCGTCCATCCAGGCCAGGAACGTCGCGCGGTCGCGGCTGACCGCGTCCCAGGCGACGTAGAACTCGTTGTCCCGCAACGAGTATCCCTGCGCGTACGACGGGTGTGCCCCGCCCGGGACCACCGCCACCGCGGTCACCGCCCACGACGGCAGGACCACCTGGCCCGCGACCGGCTCGAGCTCGTCGACGACCTCCTCGACCGTGACGAGCGAACGGCGTGCCGCGAGCACGGCCTCCTTCTGCACCCCGGTGATGCCCCACATCTGCACGTTCCCGGAGCGGTCGGCGCGCTGGGCGTGCACGACGGTGACGTCGGGGCGCATGGCCGGCACAGCCGTGAGCGTCTCGCCGGTGAAGGGGCAGGTGATCGCCCGGATGGTCTCTGTCCTTGCGACCAGGTCGGTGCCCGTGTAGCCGCGCAGCACCGCGAACGGGAGCCCCGACGCCCCCGCGACGTAGCGGTTGGCCATGCCGGCGTGGCTGTGCTCCTCCAGCTCCAGCGGCCTGGGCCACGAGTTCTCGACGGCGTCGCGGAAGCGGTGCAGCGAGCCGACCCCGGGGTTGCCGCCCCAGGAGAACACCAGGCGGTCGGCGCAGCCCATGCCGATGAGCTGGTCGTAGATCATGTCCGGCGTCATCCGCACGAGGGTGAGGCCGCGCCGCTCCTGGCGGATGATCTCGTGACCGGCGGCGAACGGGATGAGATGCGTGAAGCCCTCCAGCGCGACGGTGTCACCGTCGTGCACCAGGCTCGCGACGGCCTCGCTGAGCGGGACGATCTCGGCCACCCGGTTGCCCACCCTTCCGTGAGAGTGCGCGCAGCGCACGCACGTCCTCATGTCGCACGCTATCCAGCGGCTCGCGGCGCGGTCAAACGCCGGGTGGGGGTCTCGGCGTAGCCTCCGTCCCCGACGCAGACTTTCCCGGTCAGCCGACGACACCGCCCTGGGAGACAACCGTGAGCTTTCTCGACCGGTCCACCTGGCACGCCGCGGTCTACTCCGACGGCTGGAGCAAGGCGGGGGGCGGTGACGCCGCCGTCATCGAGCCGGCCACGGGCCAGGAGCTGGGCCGCATCGGCATCGCCGACGCCGAGGACGTCACCCGGGCAGCGGCCCGGGCCCGCGAGGCACAGCGTTCGTGGGCCGCGACGCCGTACGAGGTGCGCGCCGCGGTGCTGCGCCGCGCCGGTGCCCTGTTCGAGGAGCACGCCGCCGACATCGAGTGGTGGATCGTGCGCGAGACCGGCTCGATCCCGCCCAAGGCCGGCCTCGAGACGCACACCGCGGCCCAGGAGTGCTACGAGGCCGCCACCCTGCCGTCCAGCTCCCTGGGCGAGATCATCCCCTCGGCGCAACCGCGGCTGAGCCTCGCGCGGCGCCGCCCGGTCGGGGTCGTCGGTGTGATCGCGCCGTTCAACGTCCCGCTGATCCTCAGCATCCGCTCCGTCGCACCGGCGCTCGCGCTGGGCAACGCCGTGCTGCTCAAGCCGGACCCGCGGACCGCGGTCTCCGGCGGGTTCTCCGTCGCGGCGGTGTTCGAGGAGGCAGGGCTGCCCGACGGGCTGCTGCACGTGCTGCCGGGTGGCCCGGACGTGGGCGAGGCGCTCGTCGCGGACCGCAACGTCCCGGTCATCTCCTTCACCGGCTCGACCGCCGCAGGCCGCAAGGTCGCGGCGGCCGCGGGCCGCCACCTCAAGCGCGCTCACCTCGAGCTGGGCGGCAACTCCGCGCTGATCGTTCTCGACGACGCCGACATGGACCTGGCGGCGTCGGCGGGAGCCTGGGGGTCGTTCCTGCACCAGGGGCAGATCTGCATGACCACCGGACGGCACCTCGTGCACGAGAGCGTCGCCGAGCGCTACGTCGAGGAGCTCGCCGGGAAGGCGAGCCACCTGCCGGTGGGCAACCCCGCCACCGACGAGGTCGCCCTGGGCCCGATCATCGACGAGAGCCAGCGCGACAAGATCCACGCGCTGGTGACGGCGAGTGTGGAGGGTGGTGCCACGCTTGCCGCCGGCGGCACCTACGAGGGGCTGTTCTACCGGCCGACGGTGCTGACCGACGTGACGGCGCAGACACCGGCGTACGCCCAGGAGGTCTTCGGCCCCGTCGCCCCGGTCGTGCGCTTCGGCGACCTCGACGAGGCGGTCGCGCTGGCGTGCGACACCGACTACGGCCTGTCGCTGGGCATCCTCAGCCGTGACGTCATGAAGGCGATCGCGCTCGCCGAGCGGATCCCCAGCGGCATCGTGCACATCAACGACCAGACCGTGAACGACGAGGCCGTGGTCCCGTTCGGCGGGGTCGGCATCTCCGGCACCGGCTCCCGGGTCGGCGGGGCGGCCGCGAACATCGACGCGTTCACCGAGACCCAGTGGCTGACCGTCCGGGGCGGGATCGCGCCCTACCCGTTCTGAGCGTGGGTCGCACGCAGGTCGGCATCGTCGGTGCGGGGCCGGCCGGCCTGATGCTCGCTCACCTGCTGCACCTGCGCGGCATCTCCTCGGTCGTCCTCGAGGCGCGCAGCCGCGACTACGTCGAGCAGCGGGTGCGCGCCGGGGTGCTCGAGCAGGGCTCGGTCGACCTGCTCGTCGAGTCGGGGGTCGGTGACCGGCTGCAGCGCGAGGGCTTGCGCCACGAGGGCATCGAGCTGCGCTTCGCCGGCGAGTCGCACCGCGTCGCGATGACCGAGCTCACCGGTCGGGCGATCACGGTCTACGGCCAGCAGGAGGTCGTCAAGGACCTGATCGCGGCTCGGCTGGCCGCCGGGCAGCCGATCGTCTTCGAGGTCGACGATGTCGCGGTGCACGGCCTCGACACCGAGCAGCCGTCGATCACGTTCACCCACGAGGGGCGCGACGAGACGCTGACGTGTGACTTCGTCGCCGGGTGCGACGGCTTCCACGGGGTGACCCGCGGGGCCGTGCCGGCCGGAGTCCTGTCGACGTACGACCGGGTCTATCCCTTCGCCTGGCTCGGCGTGCTGGCCACGGCACCGCCCGCGGTCGACGAGCTGATCTATGCCAACCACGAGCGCGGCTTCGCGCTCTACAGCATGCGGTCCGCGCAGGTGTCGCGGCTCTACCTGCAGGTCGCGCCGGACGAGGACATCGACGACTGGTCCGACGATCGCATCTGGGCCGAGCTGCGCGCCCGGCTGGAGACGGTCGAGGGCTGGTCGCTGAACGAAGGACCGGTCATCGAGAAGGGCATCACGCCGATGCGCAGCTTCGTGGTCGAGCCGATGCAGTGGGAGCGGCTCTACCTCGCCGGTGACGCGGTGCACATCGTGCCGCCGACCGGCGCCAAGGGCATGAACCTCGCGCTGGCCGACGTACGGCTCCTCGGCGACGCCTTCGCCCAGTGGTACGCCGGCGGTGGTGGCGGCCTGCTCGAGGCCTACTCGTCGACGGCGCTGCGCCGGGTCTGGCGCGCCCAGCACTTCTCGTGGTGGATGACCTCGATGCTGCACCGGTTCGGCGACTCCGACCCCTACCAGGCGCGGCTGCAGCTCGCGCAGCTGCGCAACGTCACGACCTCGACCGCCTACGCGAGAGCCCTGGCGGAGAACTACGTGGGGCCCGTCGAGGTCTGACCAGGCGTACATTCCCGGCATGAGTCGGGCATCTGGGACGTCCACCGCACCGCCACCCGAGAGCACCGAGGGCGAGTCGCCGCTGGCCAGGGTGGCCCTGCGCTTCACGGCGTTCACCGAGCGCTGGCTGCCCGACGCGTTCGGCTTCGTGCTGGTCGGCACCCTCGTGGTGCTGGTGCTCGGGCTGGTCACCGGCGAGAAGCTGTTCGCGGCGCCCAAGGACCCGGTCACCGCGACACAGGGCTTCGGCCTGATCGACGCGTGGGGCAAGGGCTTCTGGAGCCTGATCGTCTTCACCCTCGAGATGGCGATGATCATCATCGGCGGCTACGCGGTGGCCACCTCGCGCCCGGTGGCTCGGCTCATCGTGTGGCTGGCGACGGTGCCCTCGACGCCGCGCAAGGCGATCGCGTTCGTCGCCGCCGTGGCGATGCTGACGTCCTACCTGAACTGGGCGTTCTCGCTGGTGTTCACGGCGATCCTGGCCCGCGAGATCGCCCGGGTGCTACCGCGCGTGGACTACCGCGCGCTCGGCGCAATGGCCTTCATCGGGCTCGGCACGGTGTGGGCGCAGGGGCTGTCGGGCTCGGCCGCGCTGCAGGTGGCGAGCGCGGCCAGCAGCCCGCCGCCGGTGCAGGACGTGGTCAAGGCGGGCGGGTTCCCCTCAGGGGTCATCCCGCTGTCCGACACGATCTTCACCTGGCAGGCGATCGCCGCCACCGTCGTCGTGTTCGTCGTCGCGGTCGGGCTCGCTTGGATGCTCGCGCCCTCGCCCGAGCGCTCGCGCACCGCCGAGGACATGGGCATCACGCTGCGCCCGCTGCTCGGCCGCGGCTCGACGATCGACGAGGCCGGCGACGACGACGCCCCGAAGCGCCCGGGCGACTGGCTGGAGAACTCGCCGGTCTTCACGCTGATCATCGCCGCGATCGCGGTGCTCTACCTGGTGCGGCACTTCCGGGCGGGCAGCAACCCCATCGCGGCGCTCGACCTCGACACGGTCAACATGGTGCTGATCATCACCGCTCTGCTGCTGCACTGGCGGCCCCGTCGGCTCGTGGCCGCGGTGCGCGAGGGCGCCCCGGCCGCCAGCGGCGTCCTGCTGCAGTTCCCCTTCTACGGCGGCATCTTCGGGATGATCGTCTACACGGGGCTGTCGCAACGGATCGCCGGCTGGCTGGTGCAGGCCAGCGACCAGTTCTTCTTCCCGCCGCTGATCGCGATCTACTCCTGCATCCTCGGCGTGTTCGTGCCCAGCGGCGGCTCCAAGTGGGTGATCGAGGCGCCCTACGTGCTCGACGCCGCCAACCAGCTCGACGTGCACTCCGGCTGGATGGTCGTCGTCTATGACCTGGGCGAGGCGAGCGCCAACCTGCTGCAGCCCTTCTGGATGCTGCCGACCCTGGCGGTGCTGGGCCTCAAGGCGCGCGACATCATGGGCTACACCTTCGCCATGTTCCTCGTCTGCTTCCCGGTGGTGCTCGTGCTCGTCACCCTGCTCGCGCCGCACGTCACGTCGTGACCTCGGTCCCGTCCGCACCCGTCGCGGCGCTCTCGCTCGTCGTCGGCTACGCCGTCGCGGCCGGCACCGGCGTCCGGGCCCTCGGTGGCCTCGTGCTGCTGCTCGGCCTCGCGTGGTGCGTGGTGCTGTGGCGGTCCTCGGCCGGTACGTCGACAGCGGCCGGGCTCGCGGCGGCGTACCTCGTGCTGTTCGTGGTGTCCCACCTGCTCGCGCTGGCGATCGGCGCGTGGCCGTCGGTCGTCGTCGTGGCGGTGACGATGGGGGCGCTGGCGTGGCGGCTGGCGGACGCGCGGCGGGTGCAGGAGCCGCGCGGGTCGTCTGCCGACCCGGCCGCGCGGTAGGTGTCGGTGGACCCGCTGAGCGCGCTGAGCCTGGAGGAGCTTCGCCGGCGCGGCAGCATGAAGTGGCGCCGCTACGACGCCGACGTGCTGCCGCTGTGGGTCGCCGAGATGGACGTGCCGCTGGCCGAGCCGATCGTGGCCGCGGTGAACGAGGCGATGGCGATGGGCGACACCGGCTACGCGGTGGGCGAGGCCTACGCCGACGCGCTCGTCGACTTCGCGGCCGACCGGTGGGGGTGGGTGATCGACCACGAGGCGACCGCGATCGTGCCCGACGTCATGCTCGGGATCGTCGAGGTCCTCAAGCTGGTCACCGGTCCCGGGGATGCGGTCGTGATGAACCCGCCGGTCTATCCGCCGTTCTTCGCCTTCGTCGGGCACATGGACCGCCGGATCGTCGAGGCGCCGCTGGGGCCGGACCTGCGCCTCGACCTGGACGCGCTGGCGTCGGCGTTCGTCGACGCGCGCCAGGGTGGTCGCCCGGCGGCGTACCTGCTGTGCAGCCCGCACAACCCCACCGGCACGGTGCACACTCGCGACGACCTGACCGCCGTCGCGGCGTTGGCCGAACGACACGGCGTGCGCGTCGTGGTCGACGAGATCCACGCGCCGGTCGTCGATCCCGGCACCGAGTTCCTGCCCTACCTGTCGCTGCCTGGCACCGAGGACGCGTTCGCGCTGCTGTCGGCGTCGAAGGGATGGAACCTGGCCGGCATCAAGGCCGCGATGGCGGTTGCCGGGTCGCGCGCGGCGAAGGATCTCGCGCAGCTGCCCGAAGAGGTCAGCCACGGCGCTAGCCATCTCGGAGTGGTCGCCCACGTCGCGGCGCTGCGACATGGCGGCGAGTGGCTGGCCGCGGTGCTCACCGGGTTGGAGCGCAACCGCCGGCTGCTCGCGCAGCTGCTCGGCGAGCAGCTGCCCGGTGTCCGCTACCAGCCGTCGCCGGCGACCTACCTCACCTGGCTCGACTGCACCGACCTCGGGCTGGGCGACGATCCCGCAGCGGTGTTCCTCGACCGCGGCCGCGTTGCGCTCAGCCCCGGGCCGGAGTTCGGCACCGGGGGAGCGGGCCACGTCAGGCTGAACATCGCGACCTCCCCCGAGGTGCTGCGCGAGGCGGTCCGGCGGATGGCGGTCGCGCTGGGGTGAGTGGCGGACGTTGCTCGCACGGGCAAGGCCGCACCACATCGCGTGCATCTCAGGCCGAGCGCGCCACCGCGTCGGTCCCGACTGCAAGCCGAACTCCGTCGGCGTACCCCTCTCCTGGACCATGACCGGGCAGCGGCTCCGGTCCGCCCGCGCGCCGTCGCCCGGTGAGCGAGGTCGTGGTGACGCTGCCGTCGGGCTCGAGTCGGGTGCGCAGCAGTCCGCGGGTCTTGAGCTCGTGGTGGCGTCGGCAGCGTGGTCGCAGGTTGTCGGTGGCGGTGGGGCCGCGCGGCCACGGATCGTTGTGGTCGAGGTCGCAGCGGTGCGCGGCCCGAGGGCAGTCGGGGTGCGTGCAGGTCGGATAGGCGGCGCGGACGTGCGCGACGATCGCCTGGCTCGGTGCGTAGCCCGACACGTCGAGCGGCGGTGCGCCGCGCAGCGCTTGGCGAACCGCGGCGACGAGGGTCTCCCTGGTCCATCGGCCCTCACGTGCGTGGGGCAGACGCAGGACCCGCTGGACCATCCCTGTGCCCGGCCCGGCTGGCTGCGCGGGCCCGGTGAGCAGCACGGTGGTGCGCAGCCCGGCGCCGAGGTCACGGCGCGCCGTGTCGCGTGCAGTTCTCGGATCCACGTACGCCGGCGCGCCCAGGCCACGCAGCTCGCCCGGAGCCCGAGCGGCCGGCCCGTCGCCGAACAAGGTGTCGGCGTGCAGCACCAGCCCGATCTCGCGCTCGCGGCGCACGGGCACGGCCGGCAACGGCTGTTGGTCGCGGACCCGCCGGAACAGGTCGAGCAGCGCGTCGGCACGACGCTGGTCGATCGACACCGGCTGGCCTTCGGCGTCGACGCTCGGCCACGCGTGGGCGAGGTCGTCGACGACCCGGTCGGCCATCGCGATGTCGTGCTGGGGCCCGACGACCTGCAGGACGCCGAGCCCGTCGTCGGTGGACCAGGCACGGACCCGTCGCATCGTGAGCGCCGCGTCACGTCGACGACGCGCTGCGTCGAGATCGGCTCGGAGCACCGCGCGGGACACCCGCGAACGCCACGCCCGCTGCGACGGGCTGTCGACGTCCCACGGGCTCGCGCCGGTCCGAGGCAGCAGCGCTGCCTCGACCTCGCGCGCGGTGCTGTCGTCGAGCACCGCAGTGGCCTCGACCAGCGCGCGTGCTCTGTCCAGGTCGAGCCGCCCGGCCTCGAGCGCGGACAGCGTGTCGGGCAGCACTCGGGTCAACCGCTCGGCCAGGTCGACCATCGCGCCGGCCTGCGGCTCGGACACACCGAGGGTGGCGGCCACCTCGGCGACCACGGAAGTGTCGATGACGGTCTCGTCGTCGGGCTGACCGCTGACCCGCGGTCCGCGGGCGAGCTCGCGACGGGCTTGCGTCGCACACCAGTCGGCCAGCGCCGCCACGCCCCGCAGCTGCTGCGCCTGGGCCGACGCCACCGCGCGCGACGCAGCCCACAGCGTCTCGCACAGCTGGCCCGCGGTCTCGTCCATGTCCTGAACGCTAGACCCGACCTCCGACGAAACTCATCCGCGAGAAGCCCTTTGTCCACAAGGGTTTTCGAGACGGCGTCTACCGGGCATCCTCGAGCAGCGCGCGACGCAACGAGTCCTCATGTCGCTCGATCCATGACCACGGCTGCTCGCCCGTCACGTGGCCCAGGCCAGGACGTCGTGCGACCGCTGCTGTCCAGGCCGTGGCTGACAGCCCTACGCCGCGACGCACCCCTGCGGCAGGTCGGCCTCGCCGAACAGGCCACGCAGCAGGGTCATCGAGTGCAGCCGGGCGTCCGCCTCGGGGACCATCGTCGTGACCATCAGCTCGTCGGCCGCGGTCTGCTCGAGCAGCGTGGCCAGCGCGGACCGCACCGTGTCGACGCCACCGATCGCCTGGCCGGCCTGCCGCTGCGCGACGAACGCGCGGTCCTGCTCGGTCCACTCGTAGGCCGCCGCCTGCTCGACGGTGGGCAGCGGGATGGGGTTGTTGCGGCGCAGCTGCAGGAACGACAGCGCCGTCGGCGCGGCCAGCCGCTGCGCCTCCTCGTCGGAGTCGGCGACGATGACCTGGGCTGCGACCATCGCGTAGGGCGCGGGCAGCACGTCGGAGGGCCGGAAGCTGCGCCGGTAGAGCTCCAGCGCCGGCAAGGTGTTCTGCGCCATGAAGTGGTGGGCGAAGGCGAACGGCAGCCCCAGCAGCCCGGCCAGCTGCGCGCTGTAGCCGCTGGAGCCGAGCAGCCAGATCGGCGGCGCCTCGCCGTACCCGGGCACCGCCTTGATCGCGCGGTAGGGGTGGTCCTCGGGGAAGCCGCCGCGGAAGAAGCCGACCAGCTCGCCCAGCTGCTGGGGGAAGTCGTCGTCGGAGAGCGCCTCGGCGCTGCGCCGCAACGCCCGCGCGGTCATCTGGTCGGTGCCCGGCGCACGACCGAGACCGAGGTCGATCCGGCCGGGATGCAGGGCGGCGAGCGTCCCGAACTGCTCGGCCACCACCAGCGGCGGGTGGTTGGGCAGCATCACCCCGCCGGAGCCGACCCGGATCCGCTCGGTGGCCGCGGCGACGTCGGCGATGATCACCGTCGGCGCGCTCGACGCCACGCCCGGCATGCCGTGGTGCTCCGCGAGCCAGAACCGGGTGAAACCCAGCCGCTCCACGTGCTGGGCCAGCCGACGGGTGGCCCGCAGGGCGTCGGCGGGCGTGCAGCCGGCGACCACGGGCGCCAGGTCAAGGACGGACAGGGGCACGGCGGGAAGGGCGCTCACCCCATGGCCAACCCGACGCGGCCCCGGCACCTTCCCGGCGCGGGCCCGGCACCTTCCCGGTGCCGCCGTGTCCCCTTCCGGCGCCGGCGCCCCCGCCTCGGTGGTTAGGTGGGCACCGATCCGGCCGAGCACGACTCACCCAGCACTGGAGGAAGCCATGTCGCTCGAACGCCCACAGGCTCCGAACCCCTACGACCTGCTGCCCAGAGTGGGCTCCTTCACGGTGACCAGCGACGACGTCGCCGACGGGGCGCCGATGGCCGAGGAGTTCATCATGTCCGGCGGCAACTCCTCGCCCCAGCTCGCGTGGTCGGGGTTCCCGGCGGAGACGCGTGGCTTCGTGGTCAACTGCTTCGACCCCGACGCGCCGACGCCGAGCGGTTTCTGGCACTGGACGGTCGTCGGCCTCGGCGCCGACACCACGTCGCTGGAGCGCGGCGCGGGCGCGCCGGACGGGGCCGGCCTGCCCTCCGGTGCGTTCCAGCTGCGCAACGACATGGGCGAGAAGGGGTACGTCGGCGCCGCGCCCCCCGAGGGAGACGTGCCGCACCGCTACTTCTTCGCGGTGCACGCGATCGACGTCGAGAGCTTCGACGGTGTCGACGAGTCGGTGACGCCGACGTTCGTGGCGTTCAACCTGGTGTTCCACACCCTGGCCCGCGGCCTGGTCGTGCCGACCTACCAGAACACCGGCGGCTGACGGTCACTGGGTGAGCGCGGCGCGGTGGCGCATCGTGATGCTCATCCGCGCGCCGGCCCGCGCGGCCTTCGGCACCGTGTGCTGCCATTCGTGCTGGGCTCTGCCGCCCATCACCACCAGGTCGCCCTGGCCGGTCTCGAGCTCGAGGGTCGCGGGGCCGCGGTCACCGGGTCGCAGCAGGAACCGGCGCCGCTCGCCCAGTCCGACCGTCACGACGACGGTCCGGGGGAGCCGCTTGCGCACGGTGTCGCCGTGCCAGGCCACGCCGTCGCGCCCGTCGCGGTAGAGGTTGACCAGCACCGAGTCGAAGTCGACCCGGTAGTGCTCGCTGACCGCGGCGCGGATCTCCTGCAGCCGGGCCGGCAGCTGCCTGATCGCCGCGTCCGTCCAGGCCGCGACCAGTCGCGGCTCGAGCACGTCGCGGTCGTACATGCGGCGCTCGCGCTGCTGCCATGGCGCCTCGGCCCGCAGCTGGTCGAACAGCTCGCCGTGCCCGGGCAGCCAGCCGGGCGCGAGGTCCAGCCACGAGCGACCGTCCAGCGCCAGGCGACGTACGCCGCTCAGGTCCAGCGCGCCGGGCGTGGCAGCGCCCGGCTCGTCGCCGAAGAGCGAGTCCTGCCAGGCGAGGGGCACCTCGTCACCGTACGCCGACGCTGCCGGCCGTCCGGCCCGCTCAGCGGTTGCGGCGGACCCGCCGGTCGCCCGACGGCCGCCCGCTCGCGTCCCCGCGCTGCGCGGGCGGCTGCCGCCGGCGCTGATACGCCTCCCACGCCTTGCGGCCGAGGAACAGCGCCACGAAACGGAACAGCCAGCGGAACACCATGCGGGGCGTCCTTCCCCGGTCACCGGCCCGGAACCCTCGCAGCGCCCTGCGACCGGTCGCCGGCCGCGTACCGTTGTTGCGTGAGCAATCTCGAGCGCGACCCGCACGAGACGGTGGCCGGGGGCCTGGCCACCGTCAGCCCCGAGCCGACCCGTCGGCTGCTCGAGCCCCGCGAGGTGCCTCTCGGGGGGACCCGCGCCATGGTGGTCCGCCGCACCCTGCCGCATCGTGACCTGCCCACCGTCGGTGCCTGGTGCTTCGTCGACGACTACGGTCCCGCCGACGTCAGCCGGTCCTCGGGCATGCACGTGCCGCCCCACCCGCACACCGGGTTGCAGACGGTGACCTGGCTGCTGGCCGGAGAGGTGCACCACCAGGACAGCGTCGGCAGCCAGCAGCGGGTGCGACCGGGCGAGCTGAGCATCATGACCGCCGGACGCGGCATCGCGCACGCCGAGACGTCGCCGCCCGACCACCCGCCGCTGCTGCGCGGCGTACAGCTGTGGGTCGCGCTGCCCGACGGCGACCGCCACGTGAGGCCGCACTTCGCCCACCACGCCACGCTGCCGGTGGTGGTCGACGGCGGGCTGCGCGCCACCGTCATGGTCGGGTCCGTCGCGGGTGAGCGGTCACCCGCCGAGAGCTACACGCCGTTGGTCGGCGCCGACCTGGTGCTCGACCGCGACGCCACGGCGCGGCTGCCGGTCGAGGCGGACTTCGAGCACGCAGTGCTCGCGCTCGGGGGCGACGTCACGGTCGACGGTGCGCCGGTGCCCGCAGCCTCCCTGGTCTACCTCGGTTGCGGCCGGCGGGAGATCGCGCTCGCCGCGGGCAGCTCCGGTGCGCGGCTGCTGCTGCTGGGCGGCGCGCCGTTCGAGGAGGAGCTGCTCATGTGGTGGAACTTCATCGGGCGCGACCACGAGGAGATCGTCGCGTTCCGCACCGAGTGGGAGGCGTCGCGCGCCGGAGCAGCGACCCGCTTCGACCCGGTCACGGGCTACGACGGTCCACCGCTGCCCGCCCCCGAGCTGCCCACCACCCGGCTGCGACCGCGCCGCCGCCGCTGAGCGACCGGACCGCGCGGCGGCCCCGCCCCTCAGCCGGTCCCGCCCTCAGCCGGTTCTGGCCTGCGCCGGCTCGGGGGAGCGCTGCGCGGGGAGGTGCACCTCGGGCCGTCCCTCGACGTGCAGCTGCGGGAGCCGGCGACCGAGCCAGGCGGGCATCCACCAGTTCGCGCGGCCGAGCAGGTGCATCACGGCCGGCACGAGCAGCATCCGCACCACCGTCGCGTCGATCAGGATCGCCGAGGCCATGCCGATGCCGATCACCTTGAGCACGATGTCGGGGCTCGGCACGAAGGCCGCGAACACCGCCACCATGATGGCTGCGGCCGCCGTGATGACCCGGCCGGTGCCCGCGAGCCCGTCGACGATGGCCCGCCCGTTGTCACCGGTACGTGTCCACACCTCGCGCATCCGGCTGACGAGGAACACCTCGTAGTCCATCGACAGCCCGAACAGCACGGCGAACATCAGCACCGGCACGAAGGCGGGCAGCGGCGACGCCGTGTCGATGCCGACCAGCCGGCCGGCCCAGCCACCGTCCAGCACGAGCGCCACGACGCCGTAGGCCGCCGCCACCGACAGCAGGTTCATCGCCGCTGCCTTGAGCGCCACGGCCAGGCTGCGGAACGCGACCAGCAGCAGCAGCATCGACAGCAGCACCACGCCACCGATGAGCAACGGGATGCGTCGCGCGATGTTCACGGTCGTGTCGATGGCCGTGGCGGGCACGCCGCCGACGTGCACGGTGGTGCCGGTACCCCTGGTGCCGGCCGGGATCGTCGTGTCGCGCAGCCGGTGCACGAGCGTCTCGGTACGGCCGTCCTGCGGACCGGTGGTCGGCACCACGGTGAGAACGGCGGTGTCGCCCGCCGGGTTGACCTGCGGCTCAGAGACCGCGGCGACCCCCGGTACGTCGGCGATGCGCGCGCGCAGGGTGGTCAGGGTCGACGTGCTGCCGCCGGGCGGCAGCTGGGCCACGAGCAGCAGGGGACCGTTGGAACCGGGGCCGAACCCGTCGGAGAGCAGGTCGTAGGCCTGCCGGGTGGAGGTGTCCACCCGGTTGTTGCCGGCGTCGGGGAAGCCGAAGCGCACGCCGAGGAACGGCGAGGCCAGCGCCAGCAGCAGCGCCACGCCCCCGAGTGTCGCGACGATGCGGTGCCGCTGCACGAGCCGGCTCCACGCCAGCCAGCTGCGGCCCGCCTCGATGTGGCCTCCGACGGCGACGTGGGCCTCTCGCCGGCGGCCGACGGGCAGCCGCAGCCGGTCGACGTGAGCACCGAGGAAGCCCAGCAGGGCGGGGAAGAGCGTCACGCTCGCCGCCAGCACGACGAAGACCGCGAGGATCGTGACCAGGGCCGCGCCGCGCATGAAGGACAGGCCCATCGCGAACAGCCCGAACATGCTCACCAGCACCGTGGACCCCGCGACCAGCACCGAGCGCCCCGCGGTGTCCAGCGTGGCGACGGTCGCCTGCTCGGGGTCGAGGCCGACGGCGCGCCACTCGCGGAACCGGGTGACCATCAGCAGCGCGTAGTCGATACCGATGCCGATGCCCATCATCGTGGCCAGCGACGTCGACCAGTCGGGGGCGTCGACCACCGCGACGAGCAGGCCGGTCAGCAGGGCGCTGACCGCCAGGCCGGCGATCGCGACCAGGATCGGCAGCCCGGCGGCCACGACCGAGCCGAACGTCAGCAGCAGGATCAGCGCGGCCGCGGTGATGCCGATGCCCTCCGAGCCGATGGCGCCCTGCTCGGCCTGGGCCACCGAGTCACCGCCCAGCGCGACCGTCACCCCGGGCCGGTCGGCGAGGGGAGAGCTGCGAGCGAGGTCGAGCATGCGTCGGCTCTCCTGCACGGGCACGTCCACGGGGTTGGCGAGGTCGAGGTGCAGCGTCGCCAGCAGCGTTCGCGCGTCCGGTGACAGCGACCCCGGGGTCGTGTACGGGTCGTCGACCGAGACCACGTGCGGCTGGTCGCCCAGCTGCGCGAGCAGGGCGCGGACCTCGCCGCGTACGGCGGGTGCGGTGACCGGCCCCTTGCCCGCCACCACGAGGTCGACCGTGGTGCCCGACCGCGCCGGGAAGCGCGCCTCGAGCAGCTGCTGGGCCGCGCGCGAGTCCGATCCCGGCGCGGAGTAGTCGGCCCGGAAGCCGCCCCCGAGCGTGCTCGAGAGGACCCCGGCCAGCACCAGCACGAGCAGCCAGGCGAGCACGGTACGGCGGCGGTGGCGGAAGGTCAGCCGGGCCAGCCGCCCCAGGGGGCCGGGGCGCGCCGCGGGCTGCGGGCCGGTCGTCGGTGTCGGGAGAGCAGCAGCGGCGCGGGGCATGGCATCCTTCGGTGATCGTGATCCGGGCTCAGATCGGTTACGCTGCTTAACAAACACGAAGCCGCGGCCCTTGTCAAGCGGCTTCACGTCAGTGATGATACGTAACTACCCCGTGCCAGGAGGCCCTCCCGATGACCGCCGCCCCGAGCGCCACCCGCCGGGAGCGCACCCGTGCAGCGACCATCGACGAGATCAAGGCCACGGCCCTGGACCTGATGCGCGGGGCGGGCACCGTGGATGTCCGGTTCACCGACATCGCCCGCGTCATGGGCGTGACGCCGCCCGCGCTCTACCGCTATTTCGCCGACCGCGACGAGCTGCTCACCGCGCTCATCACCGACGCCTACGACGACCTCGCCCGGCACGTCGCCGCCAGCGGTGCCGCCGCGCCCGACGACCTCGGCGCGCGCTGGGAGGCGGCCGCGCAGGCCTACCGCGAGTGGGCGCACCGGGAGCCGGAGCGCTTCGCGCTGATCCTCGGCCTGCCGGTGCCCGGCTACGTCGCGCCCGAGGAGGGGCCGACCAGCGAGGCGGCCTCACGGGCGCTCTCGCAGCTGTCCTCGCTGTTCGTCGAGGCGCTGCACGCGGACACGCTCGGCGCGCCCTACCTGCGCGAGGTCGACCCGACGGTGGAGGTCTGTGCCCACGGCAAGAGCGAGGACCTGGAGGTCACGCTGCCCGCCGAGAGCTTCCAGGCCATGCTGCACGCGTGGGCCGCGCTGCACGGCTTCACCTCGCTCGAGGCCTACGGCCACCTGGACTGGATGGAGCCCGCGGCGCGTGACGCGCTGTTCGGCAGCCAGGTGACGCTCATCGCGCGGGTCGCCGGGCTGCCGGAGCCGCTGCGTGCGTGAGGTGGCCGTCGGAGAGGAGGGGATCCGGCTGGGACAGCTGCTCAAGCTCGCCGACGTCGTGGACACCGGCGGTGCCGCCCGGGCGCTGCTGGGCGCCGGTCGGGTCACCGTCAACGGGGTGGCGGAGTCGCGGCGGGGCGCCCGGCTCAGGCCCGGCGACGTGGTGGACGCCGCCGGCGAGCAGCTCAGGCTGGTCTGACCCGGGCGCCCGTCCGGCCGACCGGGCACCGCCTCCGCGGTCCGGACCTCCGCTGACACGATGGACACCGTGACTGTCTCTCCCGCGGACCGGGTGCCGGTGCGGTCCTTCAAGCGCCGCAGCAGCCGGGTCACGCTCGGGCAGGCGGAGGCGCTCGAGCGGCTGTGGTCGACCTACGGCCTGCCCGTCGACGGGCAGGCCCTCGACCTGCCGGCGGTCTTCGGCCGGCGTGCGCCGGTGGTGCTCGAGATCGGGTTCGGCATGGGGGAGGCGACCGTCGAGCTGGCCGCCGCCGAGCCGCAGCGCGACGTGCTCGCCGTCGACGTACACATCCCCGGCCAGGGCGCCCTGCTGCGCCGCCTCGGCCAGCGCGGTCTGCCCAACGTGCGGGTCCTCGACGGCGATGCCACCGTCGTGCTGCGCGACATGCTCGCGCCCGGCTCCCTCGAGGGGGTGCGCGTGTTCTTCCCCGATCCCTGGCCCAAGCGCCGGCACTGGAAGCGCCGCCTCGTCACCACCGGGTTCCTTGACGTGGTCGCGGACCGCCTCGCCTCGGGTGGGCAGCTGCACGTGGCCACGGACTGGCCCGACTACGCCGGCCAGGTGCGCGCGCTGCTCGAGGGACACGAGGCGTACGACGTCGTGACGCAGGTGCCGTGGCGGCCTGCCACCCGCTTCGAGCGGCTGGGCCACGCGGCCGGCCGGCCGTCGAGCGACATCGCGGCCACGCGTCACCAGCGGTCGTGCACGTGCTCGCGGATGTCGCGGTCGTAGACCTCCCGCACGGCATCGAGCGTGTGGCCGTCGAGGGCGGGCAGGTCGGCCGCGGCGGCGTTCGCGCGGGCCTGCTCGGGGTTGCGCGCACCGGGGATGACCGTGCTGACCCCCGGCTGGTCGAGGATCCACCGCAGTGCCAGCTGGGCCGTCGTGGCGCCGTCGGGCGTCAGGGCGGCGATGCTGCGGGCCGCGGCGACGCCGACGTCGTAGGGGACGCCGCTGAACGTCTCGCCCACGTCGAAGGCCTCCCCGTGGCGGTTGTAGCTGCGATGGTCGTCCTGGGCGAACGTCGTCGCGGCGTCGTACCTGCCGCCGAGCAGCCCGCTGGCCAGCGGCACCCGCGCCACGATGCCCACGCCTGCCTCCCGGGCCGCGGGCAGGACTCGCTCGAGCGGCTTGTGCCGGAAGGCGTTGAGGATGATCTGCACGGTCGCGACGCCGGGTCTCGCGATGGCGGTCAGGGCCTCCTCGACGGTCTCGACCGAGACGCCGTACGCCGCGATCACCTCGTCCTCGACGAGGGTGTCCAGCGCGTCGAAGACGCGGTCCTCGGAGTAGACCGGGGTCGGCGGGCAGTGCAGCTGCACCAGGTCGATCGTGTCGACGCCGAGGTTGCGTCGGCTGCGGTCCAGCCAGCCACGCAGCGCCGCCGGGGTGAAGGCCTCCGGCACGTGGGGATCGGCCCGACGGCCCGCCTTGGTGGCCACGGTGAGGCCGTCGCCGCGCTCGGCGAGCAGCCGTCCGAGGAGCCGCTCGCTGCGCCCGTCGCCGTAGACGTCGGCCGTGTCGAAGAACGTCACACCCGCGTCGACGGCGGCGTGCAGCACGGCGAGGGCGTCGTCCTCGGTGACGGCTCCCCAGTCGGCACCGAGCTGCCAGCAGCCCAGGCCGATGACCGAGACGGGCCGGCCGGTACGTCCGAGAGTGCGTGTCTGCATGGCGGGAACCTAACGGGCCACGCTCGGCCGGCAGACCCCGACCGGCCACCGGCGCTCGCGTCACGCCGGCGGCAATGACACGGTGGCGGTCATGGAGGTCGTGATCCTGCCCGCTGCCCGAGACATCGCCGCTGTGGCCGCGGACGCCGTCGTGGCGCTGCTGGCGCGCACACCCGAGGCGGTGCTCGGCCTGGCCACCGGCTCGAGCCCGCTGGGTGTCTACGCCGAGCTAAGCCGCCGCCACGCAGCTGGGGACGTCAGCTTCGCCCGCGCCCGGGGCTTCCTGCTCGACGAGTACGTCGGGCTGCCTGCCGATCACCCGCAGCGCTACCGCTCGGTGATCCGCCGGGACCTGGAGGAGCAGGTCGACTTCGCCCCGGGCGCTGTGCAGGCCCCCGACGGTCGCGCCCACGACCTGCCGGGCGCGTGCGCGGCGTACGAAGCGGCCATCGCCGCGGCCGGTGGGGTCGACCTGCAGCTGCTCGGCATCGGCACCGACGGGCACGTCGCGTTCAACGAGCCCGGCTCGTCGCTGACCTCGCGTACCCGCATCAAGACCCTGACGGCGCAGACGCGCGCGGACAACGCGCGGTTCTTCGACTCGCCCGAGGACGTCCCGCGCCACGTCCTCACCCAGGGGCTCGGCACGATCTCGGCCGCGCGCCATCTCGTGCTGGTCGCGACCGGTGCGGCGAAGGCCCCCGCGGTGCGCGCGATGGCGGAAGGACCGGTGTCGGCGTCCTGCCCCGCGTCGGTGCTGCAGCTGCACCCGCACGTCAGCGTGCTGGTCGACGAGGCGGCGGCCGGCGAGCTGGCACTGTCGGCCTACTACCGCGAGACCTACTCCGCCAAGCCGGCATGGCAGGGACTGTGACCCTTGCGGGCGCTGTGGCGGGCGTGGCTAGATTGCGGGCATGACGGACACCTCCGGACAGCCGGACTATCTCCGCCATCTCGCCCAGGAGTCGGCCCGGTTCCGTGCGGCGTTGACGGAGGCGCCCTCGAGCGCCCGGGTGCCCTCGTGCCCCGACTGGGACGCGGTCGACCTGCTGTGGCACCTCGGCGAGGTGCAGTGGTTCTGGGGCGAGATCGTCCGCGAGGGCGTCACGGAGCACTCCGGGACCCGGGCGCTCGAGGTCGTCCGTCCCGCCGGCCGAGCCCAGGTGGAGGCCTTCTACGACGAGGCCAGCCGCGGGCTGGTCGACGCCCTGACCACGACGCCGCCCGAGACGGCGGCCTGGACCTGGTCCAGCGAGCAGTCGGTCGGTTTCATCCGCCGTCGCCAGGCCCACGAGGCGCTCATCCACCGCCTCGACGCGGAGCTGACGGCCGGCAACCGCACGTCGATGGACCCGACGCTCAGCGCCGACGGTGTCGACGAGGTGCTGCGGATCATGTACGGCGGTGCGCCGCCGTGGGGGGTGTTC
The DNA here is from genome assembly GCA_030841035.1 of Actinomycetota bacterium. Taxonomy (GTDB): domain Bacteria; phylum Actinomycetota; class Actinomycetes; order JACCUZ01; family JACCUZ01; genus BP-173. The sequence goes on along the minus strand of JAVEDI010000075.1, from coordinate 33,241 downwards.
ACTGCGTCACCCGCCCGGACCGTGCGGGTGACGGCCACCGACACCGGTGGCTCCTGGGTGCTGACCCTCGGCCGGTTCGTCGGCATCGATCCCGACGACGACACGCCGATCGACGATGCGGACCTGCGGGTCGCCCCGCGCGACCTCGGCGGCGAGACCGCCGCCAGCGTCCGCGGGACGGCAGCCGACCTGGACTGCTGGCTGTGGCGCCGGCCGCCCGTCGGCGACATCGAGCGTTCCGGGGACGTGGGCGTGCTCGCTGCGCTCGACGAGATCCTCGCCCCGGGCATCAGCTAGGCAGGAGACCACCATGTCGGACCCAGGCGACCCGCCGTCGAGAGACGGCACGGAGCCAGCGGCGGGCCCCCTGGCCCGGCTCTTCGCCACGCAGCTGCTGGCCGTGCTCGCCATCACGGTGGTCCTGACCGGCATCTTCGCCGTGGTCAAGCGGGGCGACTCTGGCGCCGGCATCTCGACGTCGGCCTCCACCTCCTCTTCCTCGTCCACACCGACGTCGCCGTCGCCGAGTACGCCGGCGTCCCGCAGCGCGTCGCCCGCGACGACACCCCCGTCGCCGTCGACGGCGAGCGCCGCCCCGACGAGCGGCCCGCCGCGGCACCGTCCCGAGGTGGTGGTCTTCAACCAGTCGGCGCCCGGTGGGACGGGCCAGGAGGTGGCCGCACTGCTGCGCGACAAGGGCTGGACCGTCTTCAAGGTCGACAACTTCCGCGGCAACGTGAGCCGGACGACCGTCTACTACCCGCCCGGCCTCAAGGGCGCGGCCCGGCGGGCCGCCGAGGACCTGCCGGGCCCGGTCCGTGTCCGACCCACGTTCAGCAACCTCTCCACGACGCGGCTGACGGTCATCCTCACCGACGACTTCCGGGGGTCGAGTGGTGCTCGATGAGCTGACGGGCGACCTCGGCACCGGCGTCGCGCAGCTGCGCGGGTGACATCACGAAGGCGTCCGGCCCGCAGCTGAGGAGTATCAGGCCGATCCGCTGCTGCACCGGCGGGAGGAACGAGGCCCGCAGCACCACCGAGTCCTCGTCGTCCTGCACGACGAGGACCGACTCCGCGAAGCGCTCGACCGCCCACCGTCCGCTCTGCGGCACGAGCAGCTCCACCTCGACCGGTGCCCGGTTGGCGGCGATCAGGGCATCGACGTCGGGGGGCCGCTCGAATCGCTCCTCGAGCTCCTGCAGCGCCGAGATCCCCGACACCAGGAAGGTGCGGATGCGGCCGTTCTCGGCCACCGGACCGGCGTCCACCTCCCACCCACGGCGGGTGCGCAGCACCCGGTAGGGCTCGATGACGCGTGCAGCGGTCCCCGGCACCCAGGCCCGTGAGTAGACGATGCGCACGCGATGACCGGTGCGGGCCGCCTCGTTGATTCGCTGAGCGAGCTCGGCGCCGTGGCCCGCGTCGTCCGGGCTCGCGCCGGTCCACAGCCCGGCGCGGAACGCGTCCACGGCGGCGGCCAGTGACCCGTTGTCGGGCTCGAGCGCCAGCAGCTCGACACCGGCCGCATAGAGCTCGCCGAGCTGCTCTGCGGACAGGTACTGGACACCGAGCTCGTGCTCGGGGTCGGACTGCACCACGCGCACGATCTCGGCCTGGCCCGGGTCGCCGTCCTCGCCGCCTGTCCCGTCCGTGTCGGGCCCGACGAACTCGATCACCGGCAGCCGGAAGTCGGCGAGGTCCACGACGTCGGCCCGGTAGTAGGCGAGAAACGCCTCACGCAGCCCCTCGGTCGTCTCGCCCAGCTCGTTCGCGAGCTGCGCGAGCGGCAGGCCGTCGGGGTGCAGCTCCAGGATGGCCAGCGCGTCGGGCAGGCGGGCCATCCGCTGCGCGTACCGCGCCACGGGGGCAGTCACGAGAGGCCGTCCGCCATCGATCGCAGCTCCTGCAGCATCTGCGCCCGGACGTCCGCGGGCGACAGGACACGGACCCGGGTGCCCAGCTCGTAGACCCGCCACCGGAAGACCGCGCGGTGCGTGACGCGGTACGTCGCCTGCAGCACGCTCTCGGCCTCCGTCACGGAGACCGGTCGACCCAGGACGGCGACCACGACCGGCAGGTGTTCGGGCGACAGCTCCAGCACGACGTCGACGGGGGAGTCCAGCTGCCAGCTCAGCGGGTCCAGCGAGGGCCGGGGCGACTGCTCGACCACCTCGGCGGAGCCGGGCTGGTCCAGCGTCACATCCGTCATGCGGGAGACGACGAACTGCTTGACCACGTCCCCGTCGACCTCCCGACCGGTCAGGTACCACCCCGACGGCCCGCTGTGCACGCCGCGGGGATGCACCACCCGCGTACGCCCCTTGTAGCCGAACCGGATCAGGCAGTGCCGTGCAGCGGCGCGCAGGGCGCGGTCCAGCTGCGACGGGACCCCGGTGCCGGGGCGGCGCCGAGCCGCGCGGCCACCCTCGCTGTCCAGGTCCCCGGCGAGCTCCTCACGACCGGTGGCCAGCACGGCCCGCAGCAGCTCGCTGCGCTGCGCCGGGGTCAGCAGGACCCGCAGCCGGTTGTCACGGGCGAACATGCGGTACGCGCCCTCCCTGCCCGGCCCGGCGACGTTGCGGATGTCGTAGCCGAGCTGGTTGAGGTGCCCGAGGTCGCGGTCGAGCATCCTGCGCCGGGCCTCGTCCGAGGCGTCCTCGCTGCCGAGTGCTCCCATCAGACGCTCGGCGGACGTCGCGAGCTGCGAGCCGTTGAGGATGCTGATCAGGCGCACGAGCCGCTCCATGCCAGCCGTCTGGTCACGCCCGGGATGCTGTGGCACGCCTTCCCCTGTCGGCCTCGAGATCTACCCGTCGACCGCATTGTGCAGCAGCGCAGGTGTGACCGGGACCTGGCGCTCCGACGCCGGCACGCCGGCCGGCACCGGCAGGTCGAGGTCGACCACGACGGGGGCATGGTCGGAGGGGCCTTTGCCCTTGCGGGCCTCGCGGTCGACATAGGCGTCGCTCACGGCGGCCGTGAACCGCCCGTTGGCAAGGACCAGGTCGATGCGCATGCCCAGGTTCTTGTGGAAGCTGCCGGCGCGGTAATCCCAGTAGGTGAAGGGGGTGCCGTGCTTGAGCGCCCGCGGCACGATGTCGGTGAGCCCGGCCTCACGCAGCCCGCCCAGCGCCGCGCGCTCCGGCTCGGTCACGTGCGTCGAGCCGATGAACGCGGCCGGGTCCCACACGTCGGCGTCGGTCGGCGCGACGTTGTAGTCGCCCAACGCGGCGAACGGCCGGTCCACGGCGAGCTCCGCCTCCACGGTGCGGCGCAGCGCGGCCAGCCAGGCCAGCTTGTAGGCGTAGTGGTCGTGCCCCGGCTCACGGCCGTTGGGCACGTAGACCGACCACAGCCGTACGCCGGCGACGGTGGCCGCGATCGCCCGTGCCTCCGACGCCGGGAACCCCGGCTCGCCGACGAGGGCCTGCGTCACCTCCTCCAGCCCGGCTCGCGAGAGGATCGCCACGCCGTTCCACCGCCCGTCGCCGCGCGCCGCGACGTCGTAGCCCATGTCCCGCACCGCGTCGTAGGGGAAGCTGTCGCCGGCGACCTTGGTCTCCTGCAGGCACACCGCCTCGGGCTGCGTCTCGCCGAGCCAGTCGAGCAGCCGCGGCAGCCGGGCGGTGACCGAGTTGACGTTCCAGGTCGCGATGCGCACCTGCCGATGCTCCCAGTGTCGGGATCGGGCGTGCATACCCGCGCAGCGTCGCCGAGATGGGCGTGTCGGGGTAGCGGCTTCGGTGACCGGTCAGGAAGGCTGGTCGACGTGCGACGACCGACGGGACGGGCGGGGTGGCGGTGCTGCCGACGCTGACGGGCCGCTCCCGCGGCGCCGGCGCGGCCGGCCCGCTGCGTGCGGCCCTCCTGGGCGTGCTCTCCGGCCTGCTCAGCATGGCCGTGGCCGCCGTGTCCCCGCCCCTGCCGGTGGTTCCGGCCGCGACGACCCACCGGGAGCCGGCCGCGACACATGCCCGCATCCAGCACTGCTGGGACGGGGGACCGATGGTCTGGCTGACGTTCGACGATGGTGGATCGCCCGCCCAGGTCCGGCGCATCCTGCGGGTGCTCGCCGCCGAGCACGTCCGCGCGATCTTCTTCCCGATCGGTGCGTGGGCCGCGGCCAACCCGGGGCTGATCAGTCAGATCGGTGCCGCAGGCCACGCCATCGGCAACCACACGCACGACCATGTCGACCTCACCAAGGTCACCGAGCGCCGCGCGCTGTGGCAGATCCGCCACGGCGACACGCACGCGCGGGGCAGCGTCAACCTGCTCCGGCCGCCGTTCGGCGACGGCGCCTACTCCGCGCGGCTGCGCAGCCTGGCCGAGCGGACGGGGCACCGGCTGTGCACCTGGACCGTGGACACCCGCGACTGGACCGGGTCGCCGGCAGCGACGATCGTGCGGCGGGTCCGCTACGGCGACGCCATCACCCCGCCGGTGAGGGCCGGGGGAGTGGTGATCATGCACATGAACGGTGACCACACCGGGGCGGCGCTGCCCGGTGTCATCGCGGCGGTACGAGCCCGCGGCCTGACCCTGCACGGGCTGCCCTGAGCGACGACCTCGTCGCGCTGGCCCGTCACCTTGCCGACGACCTGCTGTACCCGGCGGCGCTCGACGTCGACCGGAGCGACCTCGTGCCGGCGGCGCACCTCGATGCGCTGGCCGCGGCGGGGCTCTACGGACTGCCGGTCGCGCGACGGTTCGGCGGTCTCGGCGCCGACGCGGCGACCGTCGGCCGGGTCGTCGAGGAGCTCGCCGGGGGCTGTCTCACCACGGCGTTCGTCTGGCTGCAGCACCAGGGCGTCGCGCGGCGGCTGGCCGAGGCGAGGCCCGAGGTGCGTGACCGCTGGGTGGGCAGGCTCTGCCGAGGTGAGGTGCGGGCGGGCGCCGCGATCGCCGGCATCCGGCCCGGCACCGAGCCGCTGCGGGTGCACCGCGACGGCGAGGGATGGCGGCTGGTCGGCGCCGCGCCCTGGGTCACCGGCTGGGGACGCATCGACGTCGTCCACGTCGCCGCCCTGGACGAGGAGGGAGGGGTGGTCTGGCTGCTCGTGGACGCCGCCGCTGCGGACACGCTGCGGACCGAGCGCCAGGAGCTGGTGGCGGTGCAGGCCAGCGGCACCGTCACAGCGGTGTTCGAGGGCCACGCGGTGCCGGGGGACCGGTGGACGGCGCGGACGACGTACGCCGACTGGCAGGCGGGTGACGCCGCCTCGTTGCGCGGCAACGGCTCGCTCGCGCTGGGCCTCGCCTCCCGGTGCGCGCGGCTGCTCGGGTCGGCGCAGCTGCTCGACGAGGTCTCGCAGGTCCGTTCGCGGCTGGACGCGGCCGCGACGACGGGGATGCCCGCGGCCCGCGCGGCCGCGGCGGAGCTGGCGTGGCGCGTTTCGGCGCTCCTGCTGGTCGCGCACGGGTCCCGCTCGGTGCTGCGCGACCAGCACCCCCAGCGGTTCGCGCGTGAGGCGATGTTCCTGCTGGTCTTCGGCAGCCGGCCGCCGATCAAGCAGGAGCTGGCGCGGTTGCTCGCAGCCCGGCGCTGGCGGGGGGAGTCGCCCCCGGCGTGACGTCGGGTCGCTGCCTGCGCCCTGCGGCTACGCGGCCACGGCGAGTGCGAACGGCAGCACGCCGGGCGCGCCGGCCCGACGCAGTGCCCGGCCCGCGACGGCCATGGTCCAGCGGGAGTCGACCAGGTCGTCGACCAGCAGCACCGGGCCGGTCAGGGCGGCCAGTGCGCTCGCGAGGGCCGGCGGGACGACGAAGCGGCCGTGCACAGCCGCCAGCCGGAACGCGCTGTTGCCGCCCGGCTCGCCGCTGGGCGCCTCGGTCGTGAGTCCGAGCGGGCCGAGGTAGGGCAGCCGACCGACGTCGGCCAGCCGCTGAGCAACCGACCCGACGAGCTCGGGGCGGCGCAGCGAGGGGACGGTGACCACGGCGGCTGGTCGCTGCGACCACTCCCAGTCGGTCAGCACGGACACGCAGGCCGCGAGCAAGGAGTCCTCGGCCGGGCCGTCGGGCGCGCCGACGGAGAGCACGCCGCGCAGCCGCCGGCCCCAGCCCAGGTCGGTGAGCCGCGCGACCGCCCGCCCGGGCTCGACCCGCTCCTGCGCACCGATCCGCCCCGAGAGCGACACCCCCAGGCGGGACATCCCGCTCGGCCACTGCGACCGTGCCTCGATCTGGACGCCCACCTGCCGCAGCGCGCGCTGTGCCGCCTGGAGCGCTCCCTCGGGGACCGCCGTGGGGTACCACGGGCCGGCGCACCGGTCACAGCGCCCGCAGTCGGCCGCCGAGGAGTCGTCGAGCGCGGTCTGCAGCAGCCGCATGCGGCAGCTCTCGGACGACTCGTAGTCCAGCATCGAGGCCGCCTCGGCGTCGCGGGCGGCCGCGACGCGGGCGTAGCGAGCCTCGTCGTAGACCCAGGGCTCGCCGGTCGCCCGCCACCCGCCGGCGACCCGGCGTACGGCGCCCTCGACGTCAAGCACCTTGAGCAGCAGCTCGAGGCGGGTACGGCGCACGTCGGCGACCGTCTCGAGCGCCGCGGTCGACAACGGCGTGTCCGAGGCGGCCAGCGCGCTCAGCACCGCCGACGCATCGGCCTGCCGCGGCATCGACGCCGTGGCGAAGTAGCGCCAGATCTCCTGGTCCTCGGCTGCCGGCAGCAGCAGCACGTCGGCCCGCTCGGTCGCCCGGCCGGCGCGGCCGACCTGCTGGTAGTAGGCGACCGGGGACGACGGGGCCCCGAGGTGGACGACGAAGCCGAGGTCGGGCTTGTCGAAGCCCATCCCGAGGGCGCTCGTGGCCACCAGCGCCTTGACCTCGTCGTCACGCAACGCCCGCTCCAGCGCCAGCCGGTCGGCCGGGTCCGTGCGCCCGGTGTAGGCGCGCACCTCGTGGCCGGCGCGCCGCAGCAGGGTCGCCGCGTCCTCGGCCGCCGAGACGGTCAGCGCGTAGACGATGCCGCTGCCCGGCAGGTCGCCCAGGTGCGCGCTCAGCCAACCCAGCCGGGCCTGCGCCGTCGGCAGCGAGAGCACCCCCAGCCGCAGGCTCTCGCGGGCCAGCGTGCCGCGCACGGTCATCACCTCGCCACCACCGGCGCCGAGCTGCTCGACCACGTCGGCGACGACCCGGGCGTTGGCGGTGGCGGTGGTCGCAAGCACCGGCCGGCCCGCCGGCAGGCACTCGAGCAGGTCGCGGATCCGCCGGTAGTCGGGGCGGAAGTCGTGCCCCCAGTCGCTGATGCAGTGGGCCTCGTCGACCACCAGCAGCCCCGCGACGTCGGCGAGCCCCGGCAGCTGCTCGTCGCGGAACCGGGGGTTGTTCAGCCGCTCGGGGCTGACCAGCAGCAGGTCGACCTGGTCGGCCGCGAGCGCCCCGGCCACGGCACCCCACTCGTCAGCGTTGGCGGAGTTCATCGTGACCGCACGCAGGCCCGCCCGCTCGGCCGCCGCGACCTGGTCGCGCATCAGGGCCAGCAACGGGGAGACGATGAGCGTCGGGCCGCTGCCGCGTGCGCGCAGCATCGCCGTCGCCACGAAATAGACCGCGGACTTCCCCCAGCCCGTGCGCTGCACCACCAGCGCCCGCGCGCCGCGGCGCACGAGCGCGTCGATCGCCTCGAGCTGTCCGTCGCGCAAGCACGCTGCCGGGTCGCCGACCAGTCGCCGCAGCAGCGCCTGGGCTTCGTCGTCGGCAGGGGCGCTCAGGACGGGGTCGGGCTGCTGCGTGGTCATCGGGTGCGACGCTAGCCGCCGGCAACGACACATCCGCTTCGCGGCGCTCGAACAGGGCAGGAACGGTCTGCGCCAGCTGTAGGGAGGAACCACCCGTGGCACCGGACACCCGGCTCGAGCGCGCCGTGCAGGGCGCGCGCGGCAGCGGGGTGCTGCGTCACGGTGCCCGGCTGGGTCTGGTGGCCCGCGGCTGCTTCTACCTGCTGCTGGCCTACCTCGCCGCCGCGGTCGCGGCCGGCTGGGGCACGGACCGGCAGGCCAACGCGAACGGCGCGCTCACGACCGTGGCAGAGACACCCTTCGGGCTCGCGGCGCTGGTGGGCGCGGTCCTGGGGTTCCTGGCGTTCGGGCTGGCCCGGCTCGCCGGTGCGGCGGGCGACCACTCCGTAGGCCGGTTGCGGCGGCTCACCACCGCAGGACAGGGGCTGTTCTACCTCGCCATGGCCGCGACGACGCTTCGTTTCGTCCTCGGCCGTGGTGGCACCGGCTCCACGCAGCAGCAGCGCAGCACGACGGCGGCCCTCCTGCTCAACCCGGTGGGCCGCCTCGTCCTGCTCGCCGTGGGCCTGGTGGTGGTCGGCATCTGCGCGTGGCAGGTGCGGCTGGCGCTGCGCGGCGGGTACGCCGACAGCCTGCGCACCCAGGAGATGGGGCGGCGCACCCGCCGAGCCGCTCGCATCATCGGGCCGGTCGGTGTCGTCGCCCGGGCCCTCGCGCTCGCCCCGGTCGGGGTGCTGCTCGTCGTCGCGGCACTGACCGATCAGGCCGGGCGCGCCAAGGACCTGGACCAGCTGCTGGTGGCGCTCGACCAGTCGAGCACCGGCCGCCTCGTGGTGTGGCTGGTCGCGAGCGGCTTCTTCTGCTTCGCGCTGTACAGCTTCATCGAGGTGCCCTACCGCACGACTCACGCCGGGGACTGAGGACGGCGGTACCAGGCCGGCGACGAGACGCGTGAGTCAAGCCGTGCAGGGTGGGGACAATCGGCCCGTGTCGCAGCGAACCGTAGGGGTCGAGGAAGAGGTGCTGCTCGTCGGGCTCGCCGACGGTCGGCCACGCCCGCGTGGTGACGACGTCGCCACCGACACCGACGCCGACGAGAGCGGTCAGGACGGCAGCGGCATCGAGCACGAGCTGAAGCGCGAGCAGGCCGAGCTCGACTCCCGACCCCACGAGCGCCTCGTCGACCTGCGCGACGACCTGCGCGCCCTGCGCGAGGACCTCTCGCGGGCCGCGGCCCGCTACGGCCTGGGCGTCGCCCCGGTCGGCACCAGCCCCGTCGACGTACGACCCACGCCGACCGACGACCAGCGCTATGCCGCCATGGGCGAGCGCTTCGGTCTGACCGCCCGCGAGGCACTCAGCTGCGGCTGCCACGTGCACGTCGCCGTGCACTCGCGCGAGGAGGGCGTCGCCGTCCTGGACCGGGTGCGGCCCTGGCTCGCGGTCCTCACCGCGCTGTCGGCGAACTCGCCGTTCTGGCAGGAGGAGGACACGGGCTACGCGAGCTATCGCACCCAGGTGTGGAGCCGCTGGCCGAGCTCCGGGCCGAGCGCACTGTTCCACGACGTCGAGGGCTACGACCGCGCCGTCGAGGACCTGATGCGGACCGGGGCGGTGCTCGACAGCGGGATGGTCTACTTCGACGCCCGGCTCTCCTCGCGGTACCCGACCGTGGAGTTCCGGGTCGCCGACGTCTGCCCCGAGGTGGATGACGCCGTCCTGATCGCAGCTCTCTCCCGGGGGCTCGTGGACACCGCGGCGGCCGAGTGGCGCGCCGGCGTCCCCGCCCTCGACGTACGCCCCGACCTGCTGCGCGGGGCGGCCTGGCGGGCCGCGCGCTCGGGCCTGTCCGACGAGCTCGTCGACGTCCGTACGGCGAGCGCCCGCCCGGCGCGCACGGTGGTCGGCGCCCTCCTGGACCACGTCCGTCCCGCCCTGGAGCGCAGCGGCGACCTGGCGACGGTCGAGGCATCCCTGCAGCGCCTGCTCGGGCGCGGCACCGGGGCAGACCTGCAGCGGGCAACGCTTTCGGCCACCGCAAGTTTCGTGGAGGTCGCTCTCGAGGCGGTGCGGCGGTCCGCAGCTCGCGTAGGGGAACAAACCGGCTGTCAGTGACGCTGTAAAAGTCACTTGTATCGACGAAATCCCGAACCTGGATAGCCCCGAGAGGGGGACCGCTTCATGCCTGCACGTCCACAGGTGCTCAACCCCGTCGGGCCGGTGGAGACCGAGGAGTCGGTGGAGACCGAGCTGGTCGAGACCGACAGCTACCCCGACCCGACGTACGACCCCGACGCGACACGCGACCTCGACGAGGCGGCCCCCGCCGCCGACCTGATGCGGGTCTACCTCAACGAGATCGGCCGGACCGCGCTGCTCAGCGCCGCGCAGGAGGTCGAGCTCGCCAAGCGCATCGAGGCCGGCGTCTACGCCGCCGAGCTGCTGCGCCGCCACGAGGCCGGCGAGGAGAAGATCGCGGCCGCGCTGCGTCGCGAGCTGACCGCCGTCGCTGCCGACGGCGCGGCCGCCAAGGACCACATGCTGCGCGCCAACCTGCGTCTGGTGGTCTCGGTCGCGAAGAAGTTCGGCAACCGCGGCGTGCCGCTCGGCGACATCATCCAGGAGGGCAACGTCGGCCTGGTGCGTGCCGTCGAGAAGTTCGACTACGCCAAGGGCTTCAAGTTCTCGACCTACGCGATGTGGTGGATCCGCCAGGCGATCGGGCGCGGACTGCCCGAGCTGTCGCGCACCATCCGGCTCCCCGTGCACGTCAACGAGGAGGTCGCCAAGGTGTCGCGGGCCCGTCGTGACCTGCTCCAGCGTCTTGGCCGCAGCCCGGACCCGGAGGAGATCGCGCAGCACACCGGGCTCGCTGCGGAGCGCATCGTCGAGCTCAGCCGGATCGGTCGCGACCCGGTCAGCCTCGACTCGCCGGTCGGCGACGACGGCGACACGGTGTTCGGCGACCTGCTCGTGGACACCACCGAGTCGACGACGGAGTCGGCGGTCGAGCACGGCGCGATGATCGACCAGCTCAACCAGCTGCTCGACCGGCTGCCCGAACGCGAGGCGACGATCGTGCGGATGCGCTTCGGCCTGTACGACGGCCGCGCCCACACCCTCGACGAGGTCGGCCGTCACCTGGGCCTGACCCGTGAGCGGATCCGCCAGCTGGAGAAGCTCGCGCTGGCCAAGTTGCGCCACCCCAGCGTGAGCGACGAGCTGCTCGACTGGGCCAGCTGAGGCGAGTAGGGCTCCGTCCCTCGGGTACCACCGTGGAGGCAGCGGTGGTCACCACCCGAGGGACGGAGCCCTTTCCATGTCCGGACAGGTCGTCGTGGTCACGGGAGCGAGCGCCGGCATCGGCCGGGCGGTGGCGCAGGCCTATGGCCGCCGCGGCGACGCCGTGGGACTGATCGCCCGCGGCGAGCGCGGGCTCGAGGCGGCGGCCGAGGACGTGCGCCGCAGCGGTGGTACGCCGCTGGTGCTGCCGCTCGACGTGGCGGACGCGGCGCAGGTCTTCGCGGCGGCGCAGCGCGTGGAGGACGAGCTGGGCGAGATCGACGTCTGGGTCAACGACGCGTTCACCTCGGTGTTCGCGCCCTTCGAGCAGATCGCCCCCGAGGAGTACCGCCGCGTCACCGAGGTGAGCTACCTGGGCTATGTCCACGGCACGTTGGCCGCCCTGCGGGTGATGAAGCCGCGCGATCGCGGCGCCGTCGTGCAGGTCGGCTCGGCGCTGGCCTACCGCGGCATCCCGCTGCAGACGGCGTACTGCGGCGCCAAGCACGCCATCCAGGGCTTCCACGAGGCGCTGCGCTGCGAGCTGCTGCACGAGAAGAGCAACGTGCACGTGACGATGGTGCAGATGCCCGCGGTCAACACGCCGCAGTTCTCCTGGGTGCTCTCCCGGCTGCCGCGCCATCCGCGGCCGGTCCCGCCGATCTACCAGCCCGAGCTCGCGGCCCGCGCCGTGCTGCACGCCGCCGACCATCCCCGGCGCCGCGAGTACTGGGTGGGTGCTTCGACGGCGGCGACCCTCGCGGCCAACGCCGTCGTGCCGGGTCTGCTCGACCGCTACCTGGGCCGCACGGGGTTCGACTCGCAGCAGACCGAGGCGCCGCGCGACCCGCACTCGCCGGTGAACCTCTGGGACCCCGTGGACGGCCGGGACGGCCGGGACTTCGGCGCACACGGCGTCTTCGACGCGATGTCGCACGGCCGCAGTGGGCAGTTGTGGGCCAGCCAGCACCACGGTGCGGTGGGCACGGTGGCGGCCTCGGCCGTGCTGCTCGGCCTGTCGGCTCTGTGGCGCAAGCGGTGAACGGCGCACGCGCGCTGCGCGCCGTCGGGCTCGTGCGCGTCGCGGTAGGGGCCGGGTCGCTGCTGGTGGGGGCCCGGCCCGATCTCGCGGTCCGGGCACAGCTGCCCCGCGGCGTGCTCGGGGCCGCCCGCATCCTCGCCGTGCGTGACCTGGTCCAAGGCACGCTGCTGGTGGTCTCGCCCAGGTCCGCCCGCACCCGCGTGGGCCAGGCCGTCGACGCGCTGCACTGCGCGAGCATGCTGGCGGTGGTCCCGGTCGCGCCGCGCTACCGTCGCGCAGCCGCGGTGAGCGCGGTCACCTCCGCGGCCTGGCTGGCCGCGACGGAGCTGGCTGCGCGCCGCAGCTAGCTCGGGGTGCTGCTGCTGGTGCCGGGGCTAGTTGCTGGTGCCGCGACGGAGCCTGATCCACCGGTAGCCCCAGCCGTTCAGCTCCAGGCCGCTCAGCGACGCCGGCACCGGCGAGTAGCCCGCGTCGGAGTAGACCTCGATCGGCGCGCCCTCGACACCGTCGAGGGGGCCGACGTCGACGGTGACCGGCCGGTCGGCGAGGTTGTGCAGGAAGAGCATGGCTCCCTCGGGTGCGTCGCTGCGGTGTGCGAGCACCGGCCGCGGCAGCGCCACGTCCACAGGGGTGCAGGCGCCGACGCCGACCTCGGGGCACTCACGCAGCGTGCGGATGGTGCGTTCGAACCAGCTCAGCAGCGAGGCGGGGTCGCGTTCCTGGTGCAGGACGTTGACCGACCCGCTGCCGTAGCGTCCCCGGCTCTGCACCGGGCGCACGAGGTCGGCCGGTGCTGCGCCCGAGAAGCCGCCGGTGGGGCCCGGCTCCCACTGCATCGGGGTCCTGATGGCGTCCCGCCCGGGCAGCCGCAGGTTCTCGCCCATCCCCATCTCCTCGCCGTAGCGCAGCACCGGCGTGCCGGGCATGCTCAACTGCAGCGAGTAGGCCAGCTCGATGTGGCGACGATCACCGCCCAGCATCGGTGCCAGGCGCCGGCGTACACCCCGGTCGAACAGCCGCATGTCCTGGCGCGGGGCGAACGCCCGGAAGACATCCTGCTGCTGCTCCGCGGTGAGCCGGCTGAGGTCCAGCTCGTCGTGGTTGCGCAGGAAGGTGGCCCACTGCGCCATCGCCGGCAGCGGCGGCAGGGTCCGCAGGCACTCGAGGAGCGGCTCGGCGTCCGCTCGCGCCAGGGCCAGCCACATCCGGGGGTTGAGCAGGAAGTTGAACATCATGTGGGCGCGGTCGTTGGGTCCGTCCGGCCGGCCGGACGTGTAGGCCACGACCTTGTCGGGCTCGACGTTGGCCTCGCACAGCAGCACCGCGTCGCCCTTGCGCCACTGCACGTCCTGGCGCCAGTCGTCCAGGATCGAGAAGTCCTGCGGCGGGCGGGTGACGCCCGGCTGGACCTGTTCGAGCACGAAGGGTGCGGCGTCGATGCGGAACCCGCTGGCCCCCAGCTGCAGCCAGAACCCCATGACCTTCTTGATCTCCTCGCGCACCGCGCGGTTCGTCCAGTTCAGGTCGGGCTGGAAGTCGTAGAACCGGTGGTAGTACCAGGCCCCGGCCTGCTCGGACCACGTCCAGGTCTCGGACTGCTCGCCGGGAAAGACGATGCCCTGCCGGCGGTCGGGAGGCTCGTCGTCGCTCCAGACGAACCAGTCGCGGTACGGCGAGTCGCGGCTCTCGACGGCGGACCGGAACCACGGGTGCTGGTCGGAGGTGTGGTTGACCACGAGGTCGAGAACGATGCGGATGCCCCGCTCGCGCGCCTCGAGCGCGAGCTCGGCGAAGTCGCCCAGCGTGCCGAGGCGCGGGTCGACGCCGTAGTAGTCCGCGACGTCGTAGCCGTCGTCCCGGTTCGGGGTGGGGTGGATCGGGTTGAGCCACAGGCACGTGACGCCCAGCCGCGAGAGGTAGTCCAGCCGGCTGATCAGGCCGCGCAGGTCGCCGTACCCGTCTGCGTCGGAGTCCTGGAACGTGTCGACGTCGACGCAGTAGATGACCGCTTCCTTGTACCACCGCTCAGACATGGGGGGTGCCTTCCCCCGACGGGTGCTCGCCACGCCGAGCGGCCCCGGACCGTGTGGTCCGGGGCCGCTCGCCGTAGCGCGGGCCGGTGGTCAGACGCGCTCGTGCGTCTCCTCGAACACCGTGCGACCGATGGCGTCGTAGACGGGGCGGTTGCGCGACTTCAGGACCAGCACACCGACCAGCCCGCCGAGGAAGGTCACGATGACCAGCCACGGGATCGCCTTGAAGAACGGCGAGCCCGCCGCGGCGCCGCCGGCGAAGTCGATGTTGCTCAGCAGCAGCCACACCACGTAGACCATGCCGAGCCCGCCGATGCCCGGGATGATCCCGGTGGTCAGCACGTTGCCCGGCTGCACCTTCTTCACGTGGAAGTACCAGATGACGGCGAGGGAGGTGATGGCCTGGACGATGAGGATGGCCATCGTCCCGAGGATCGCGAGCAGGCCGTACTCGTAGAAGTACGCGCCTCGCAGCGGGTCGCTGCCGTTGGTCGTCAGCAGGTAGAAGGCGAGGGTCAGCACCACGGTGATGATGCTCTGCACGATGGAGGCGACGTGGGGCGTGTGGTGCGTGCCGTGCGTGCGGCCGAGCGAGTTCTTCGTGAGCGGCACCTCGCGGCCGATCGCGTAGAGGTAGCGGCTGGCGGCGTTGTGGAAGGCCAGCCCGCAGGCGAAGGAGCCGACCACGATGAGGAACAGGTAGATGTCTCCCACGAAGGAGCCACCGAGCTTCTGCTCGGCGAGGTTGACCCACAGGCCGATCGAGTCGGTGTTGGCCTTCTCGATGGCCTGCGCCTTGCCGTTGCCGGCGATCATCATCCAGGACACGAACGTGTAGAACAGCCCGAGGCCGACGACGGCGATCAACGTCGCCCGCGGAACGATGCGCTTGGGGTTGCGGGACTCCTCGCCGTAGACCGCGGTGGTCTCGTAGCCCACCCAGGACCAGAAGGCGAAGAACAGCCCGATGGCCGCGCTGCCGGCGGCGATGGCCTTGCCGTCGATGGCCAGACCGAGGCCGCCACCGGCCGGTAGGCCGCTGAACGCGTTGGCCGGGTTGACCGCCTCGGGAAGCAGC
This sequence comes from Actinomycetota bacterium, assembly GCA_030841035.1. Classification (GTDB taxonomy): domain Bacteria; phylum Actinomycetota; class Actinomycetes; order JACCUZ01; family JACCUZ01; genus BP-173. Next base: position 18,064 of record JAVEDI010000075.1, on the reverse strand, counting down.
CCGTCGGGGCCGCCACCGCTGAAGAGCACCGAGAAGCTCAGGGCGCTGAGCAGCACCACCTCGGCGACGAGGGTCACGCCCAGCACGGCGGCGGCGATGTTGATGTCGTAGTAGCCGAAGACGCCGATCACCACGATGCCGATCAGTGCCAGCAGCAGCCAGTTGACGTCGACGCCGGTCCAGCGGTCGAGCGCGTCGTTGGCGAAGTAGGCGAAGATGCCGATCAGCGAGCCCTCGAAGACGACGTACGCCATCGTCGCGAGCGCACCGGTCGCCATGCCCCACACCTGGCCGAGCCCGTGGGTGACGAAACCGTAGAACGCGCCGGCGGTCGTGATGTAGCGCGCCATCGAGACGAAGCCGACCGTGAAGAGCGTGAGCACGACGGTCGCCACGAGGTAGCCCGCGGGCGCCCCGATGCCGTTCCCGTAGCCCAGCGCGATCGGCACGTTGCCGGTCATCGCGGTGATCGGTGCGGCGTTCGCGACGGCCATGAACAGCACCCCGAGCAGGCCGACGGCACCGACCTTCAGCGTGTGGGGCCGCTGCGCCCCGGGGCCCGGTGCGTTCTCGAACGCTTCCCGTTCGAGGTTCTCGCTGGTGGTCACGGAGAGTTCGCCCTTCCTTGTCGGGGAGCCGAGTGCATGCGGTCACGCTCACACCACCCGGTGTGACGCCCGAGGGCGACACAACGGACCAAAAGCGTCCCCCTCGCCCGCGGTGGCCGAGCTTGGTGCGGCAGGTGGCCGACACCTACGGGTCGGCTGCCTGAGCGCATGGTGGCAGCGCCCCGCCGGTCGCACAAGCACTTCGGTGTTAAATCTCTCGGCGCGGAAGAAACCATTGACCGGACCGTCCCGGGGCTGCTACAAACCGTTAGCCATACCAAAAGAGGCTTCGGTCTGGCGTTCCGGTCTGGCGGGGCGGACGGGCGGTCCGGTCGACCGCGTGGCGGGTGAGGGGAGCGGGCGGTGTCCTTCGACTACGGCGACTTCTCCTTCTCGTCCAAGGCGGAGATGCTCGAGAAGTCCCGCGACTTCTGGAACCCGGGCAAGACCGACTTCTGGGTCGAGGCCGGTGTGCCGCTGGTCATCGACCGGCGCGAGGGCTACTACGTCTACGACATGTCGGGCAGGCGGCTGCTCGACGTGCACCTCAACGGCGGCACCTACAACCTCGGGCACCGCAACCCCGAGGTGACCGCCGCGGTGACCGCGGCGATGAACCACTTCGACATCGGCAACCACCACTTCCCGTCGCTCGCCCGCACCGCTCTGGCCGAGGCGCTCGTCACGACGGCGCCCGAAGGGCTGACGAAGGTGGTCTACGGCAGCGGCGGCGGTGAGGCGATCGACATCGCCATCAAGACGGCGCGCCACGCCACCCAGAAGCGCAAGGTCGTCTCGATCGTGAAGGCCTACCACGGTCACACCGGCCTCGCCGTCGGGACGGGCGACGACCGCTTCAGCAAGCTGTTCCTCTCCGACCGGCCGGAGGAGTTCCCGCACGTCCCGTTCAACGACCTCGACGCGATGGAGCAGGCGCTGCTCGGGCGTGACGTCGCCGCCGTGATCATGGAGACGATCCCGGCGACCTACGGCTTCCCGCTGCCCGAGCCCGGCTACCTCGAGGGGGTCAAGCGGCTCTGCGAGCGCTACGACGCGCTCTACATCGCCGACGAGGTCCAGACGGGGCTGATGCGCACCGGAGAGCTTTGGGCGGTGACCAAGCACGGGATCACGCCCGACATCCTCGTGACGGGCAAGGGCCTCTCGGGCGGCATGTACCCGATCTCGGCGGTGCTCGTGAGCGAGCGCGCGGCAGGCTGGCTCACCGAGGACGGCTTCGGTCACATCTCGACGTTCGGGGGAGCCGAGCTCGGCTGCATCGCCGGTCTCAAGGCGCTCGAGGTGTGCAACCGGCCCGAGACGCGCTCGATGGTGCACTACATCAGCGACCTCGTCGGACGCGGTCTGCGCGAGGTCCAGGCCGCCTACCCGGACTGGTTCGTGGGCATCAGGCAGAACGGCGTCGTGATGGGTCTCGAGTTCGCCCACCCCGAGGGCGCGAAGTACGTGATGCGCCACCTCTACGACAACGGCGTCTGGGCGATCTTCTCGACGCTCGACCCCCGCGTGCTGCAGTTCAAGCCCGGCATCCTGATGACTCCCGAGCTGTGCGAGGACCTGCTGGACCGCGCCGACGTGGCCATCGGCCGGGCGTGGGCAGAGGTCCGCGGGGCGCGCGGGGCACGCGAGCGGGTCAGCGCGTGACCGGGCCCGGACCCGAGGAGGCGGCAGGCGTCCCCCGGGCGCGTCAGATGCTGGAGCGGGCGCGGTGGGCCGCGCGCTCCTTCGGCCGCTACGACCACGACAGCGTGTGGCGCGTGGTGGAGGCAGTCGCCGACGTCGCGGAGGCCAAGGCCCAGGAGTACGCCGAGTGGGCCGTGCGGGAGACCGGATTCGGCGTCGTGGAGCACAAGGCCGTCAAGAACCGGCTGTGCTCGCGGGGCATCGTGGAGGCCTACCGGGACGAGGACCTCGTCAGCCCGCGGATCGACACCTCCCGCAAGCTCGTCGAGGTGGCCCGGCCGGCAGGCGTCGTGCTGGCCCTGACCCCCTCGACCAACCCGGTGTCCACGGTCTACGTCAAGGTGTTGTTCGCCCTGATGACCCGCAACGCGGTCGTCGTGTCTCCGCACCCGTTGGCCAGGCAGGTGTGCACCGACGCTGCGCGGGCGCTGGCCTCGGCCGCGGAAGCCGCCGGTGCCCCTTGCGGCGTCGTGCAGGTCGTCGACGAGCCGTCGATCCCGCTGATCGACGCCCTGATGAGCGACGAGCGCACCGACGTCATCCTGGCCACGGGTGGCGTCCCCGTCGTGCGTGCCGCCTACAGCTCCGGGAACCCGGCCATCGGTGTCGGGCCGGGCAACGTGCCCGTGCTGGTGGACGCCACCGCCGACCTGCGCCGGGCGGCCGAGAAGCTGGTCACTAGCAAGGCGTTCGACAACTCCGTGCTGTGCACCAACGAGAGCGTGCTCGTGGTCGAGGACGCGGTGGCCGACCGCTTCCTGCGCGAGCTGCAGAGGTGCGGCGCCCACCTGCTCACGCCCGAGGAACGCGACCGCGTCCGGGAGGTGCTCTTCCCGCTCGCTCGCTTCGACACCGCGCTGGTCGGTCGGTCCGCGGTTGCGATCGCCGAGCGCGCCGGGGTGCGGGTGCCGCCGCGGACGCGCGTCTTGCTGGCACCCTTCGACCTCGTCGTCGACGAGGAGCCGCTCGCCCGGGAGAAGCTGTGCCCCGTGCTCGGCGTCGTGCGGGTGGCCAGCGCGGCGCGCGGCATCCGGGCGGCGACCGCGGTGCTGCGCATCGGCGGCGCCGGCCACTCGGCGGTCATCCACAGCAGCGACCCGGCAACGGTCATGGCCTACGCCGCCGCGGTCCGCGTGCTGCGCGTCGTCGTGAACGAGGGTGGCAGCACCGGCAGCGCCGGGTTCGGGACCGGGCTGGCGCCCACGATGACGATCGGCACCGGCTTCGTCGGACGCAGCTCGCTGGGCGAGAACCTCCAGCCACGCCACCTCGTCGACTGGACGCGGGTCGCCTACAGCGAGGACCCGTCCGAGGTCTTCCCCAGCTTCGAGGGACTGCAGCCGTGGGACTCGGTGGCGGGCCCGATGCCGCCCTACCCGGTGGCGAGCAACCTCGTGACCGCCGCCGGCGCTGCCCCGGTACCGGCAGCGGCGTACGACGACGAGGGCGCGCCCGCGCTCCGCGACGAGATCCGCCGGCTGATCATCGAAGAGCTGACCTCGATCGTGAAGGGCTGAGCACGTGGCCGAGCTGAGGTCGTTCATCTTTCTCGACCAGCTGCAGCCGCAGACGATGTGCTACCTGGGCACCTGGGTGCGGGGCAGCCCGCCGCGGTCGCACATGGCGGCGCAGGTCATCGAGGTCGCGCCGGGGCTCGACATCGAGCCCCTGACCGACGTCGCTCTCAAGCACAGCGAGGTGCAGGCCGGCATCCTGGTCGTGGAGCGCCAGTTCGGCTACCTCGAGCTGCACTCGCGGTCGACCGAGGCCGTGCGATCTGCCGCGGCCGCGGTGCTCGAGGCGCTCGAGACCAGCGCCTCGGACGCGACCCGACCGACCGTGCTGGCCTCACAGGTGGTGTCCCGCCTCGACGCGCAGCACGCCTTCCTCATCAACCGCAACAAGATCGGCTCGATGGCCTTGCAGGGCGAGTCGCTGTTCGTGATGGAGATGCAGCCGGCCTCCTACGCGATCCTCGCGACCAACGAGGCCGAGAAGGCGGCGCCCATCAAGGTGGTCGACTACCGCATGATCGGCGCGACCGGTCGGGTCTACCTCAGCGGCCGAGAGGCCGATGTGCGGGCCGCGGCGGAAGCCGCCGAGGCGGCGCTGGTGGCGACGTGAGCGAGCGTGAGCCGAGCCTGAGCACGGCCGAGCTGCGCGCGGCGGTGCGCAGCGTGCTGCGCGAGGTGCTGCGCGACCGACTGCCCGAGGGATCGGCCGGGGGGTTGCCCGAGGGGGTGCCCGGGTCGGCCGACCGCGGCACGCCGGCGCCGGTGCGCGACGTCGTGCTGCGCAGCGACGCGGACCTCACCGCGTTCGTCCGCGAGGTGGCCGAGCTGGCCGAGGACCCGCAGCGTCGAGCCGCGCTGCGTGCCGGGCGGCACGGGTTCCGGCTCGCCGCCACCGCCGGCGCCGCTGCGGTCGCCTCGGGCGTCCTGCGGGTCGAGCGCGGTGCGGTGACCGAGCGCATGGTGCGCCGGGCGGCCGACGCGGGGCACCGGCTGGTGGTCGGGCCGCGCGCGGTGCTCACGCCGCTGGCCCGTGACCGAGCCCGGTCTCTCGGGATCGCAGTCGAGAAGGAGCACGCGGAGAAGGAGGACTGATGCTGCAGGCGACAGTGGTCGGGAACGTGTGGTCCACCAAGCGGGTCGCGGGCCTGCCGAGCGGGGCGTTCCTGGAGGTGGAGGTGGAAGGGGCCAGCAGCAGGCTGGTCGCCTTCGACGTGCTCGGCAGCGGAGTGGGGGAGCGGGTGCTCGTGGCGACCGGCTCGGTGGCCGCGGCGTACTTCCCGAGTCCCCACCCGCCGGTCGACGCACTGGTGATCGGTTCAATCGACGAGGAGTGAGACATGACCAACAACGCGATCGGCATGATCGAGACGAAGGGCTACGTGGCCGCGCTGGCAGCCGCCGATGCCATGGTCAAGGCGGCCAACGTGACCATCGTGGGCAGGGTGGAGGTCGGTGACGGGCTGGTAGCCGTCACGATCCTCGGCGACGTCGGCGCGGTGAAGGCCGCGACCGAGGCCGGTGCCGAGACCGCCGGCCAGGTGGGCGACCTCGTGTCCGTGCACGTGATCCCGCGACCGCACGCCGAGCTGGGGCGCCACTTCGACACCGGCGGCGGGTCGCAGGCGTGACCCTGGGGCCCGGTTCCGACCCCCCGCCGGGCCCGCCGCGGCCCGAGCTGCGGGTCTACCTGATGGTCGAGGACCTGCAGCGGCAGTTCGCGGCCTACCTCGCGACGCCGACACGGGCGCGCGGGTACCCGCCGTTCGAGGGCCAGCACGCGCTGATCGTGGAGGTCGCCCCCGGCCTGGCCATCGAGCGGGTCATCGACCTCGCGCTGCGCGCCGTGCCCGACGTCGAGCCGGGCATCCTGTTCGTAGAGCGGCAGTTCGGCGTGCTCGAGGTGCACGCCGGGAAGCTCGCCGACGTACACCGCGCCGGCGAGGCCATCCTCGCCGGCCTCGGTGCCGTGCCGAGCGACCAGCTGCGTCCTCGGGTGCTGTACAGCGACGTCATCGAGGACGTCACCGACCAGCACGCGGTGATCATCAACCGAACCCGGCAGGCGTCCATGCTGCTACCGGGCCAGACCCTGCTGGTGTACGAGATGACACCCGCGCTCTTCGCCGCGGTCGCGGCCAACGCCGCCGAGAAGGTGGCTCCCGGCATCACCCTCGTCGACGTGTCGATGATCGGCGCCGCCGGTCGCGTCTACCTCGGTGGCAGCACCGCCGACGTCCTGCGGGCCCGTGCCGAGATCGGCCGGGTCCTCGCCGAGGTCGAGGGGCGGGAGCAGGCATGAGACGCCGTCCGGTCGGCCCGCCGTGAGCGGCCACGACCTGTCGGCCGCCGACGTCGCGCAGCGGCTCGCTCCCGTGGTACGCCGTGCGCTGGAGCACTACGGCGTCGGGGCGGATGCGGAGCTGACCTTGCTCAACGTCAGCGAGAACGCGACGTACGCCGTCGACGACCCCAGCACGGGCGAGCGCACCGTGCTGCGCGTGCACCGGCACGGTTACCACGACGGCACCGAGATCGAGTCGGAGCTCGCCTGGCTCGACGCCCTCCGCCGGGAGGCGGGCGTCCGCACGCCACGCGTGCTGCCCACGTCGGCCGGTGACCGGCTGCTGGCGCTGCACGAGGAGGGCTCACCCGACCCCCGCTACGTCGCGCGGTTCGAGTGGCTGCCAGGCACCGAGCCGCCCGATGACGACCTGCCACGGCAGTTCGAGATGCTCGGCGCCATCACGGCGCAGATGCACGAGCACGTGCGGACCTGGACGCCGCCCCGGGGTTTCCGCCGGTTCGCCTGGGACTACGACGGCGCGTTCGGCGACGTGTCGCGATGGGGTCGCTGGCAGGACGGCATCGCCGTCGGCCCGGCCGAGCGCGAGGTGCTCGGGCGGCTCGCCGCCACGCTGCGCACGCGGCTGGCCCGCTTCGGCTCCGGGCACGACCGCTACGGGCTCGTCCATGCCGACCTGCGGTTGGCCAACCTGCTCGTCGACGACGGCCGCACCTGCGTCATCGACTTCGACGACTGCGGCTGGAGCTGGTTGCTCTACGACTTCGGCTCAGCCGTGAGCTTCTTCGAGCACGACCCCCGCATCCCGCAGCTCACCGACTCGTGGGTGCGCGGCTACCGCGGCGTACGTCGGCTGGACGCGGAGGACGTCGGTGAGATCCCGACGTTCGTGATGATGCGCCGGCTGCTGCTCGTCTGCTGGATCGGCTCGCACTCCGGCACCGGGCTCGCCCGCTCGATGGGCGCGGAGTACACCGAGGGCAGCTGCCACCTGGCAGAGGCCTACCTGTCACAGTTCGGCTGACGCGAGGAGGAGCCAGGTGTTCACGTCGTTCGATGGGCGTTCGGTGGTCGTCACAGGGGCCAGCAAGGGGATCGGCAAGGGCATCGCCCGCGTCTTCGCGCGCGCCGGCGCCGACGTACTGCTCGCAGCACGTGACGAGCAGGCCCTGGCCGCGGCTGCGGCGGAGCTCGACGGGGAGGGCAAGGGCCGGATCACCACGGTGTCGGTCGACGTGTCCTCCGCCGAGGAGTGTCGTCGGATGGCCGCCGTCGCCGTCGAGCGGCACGGCGGCATCGACGTCCTGTGCGCCAACGCCGGGATCTTCCCCGACCGTGCCCTGGCCGAGATCACCGAGGCCGACCTCGACGAGGTCTTCGGCGTCAACGTGAAGGGCACCTTCTTCTCGGTCCAGGCCTGCACCGACGCGCTCGCGGCGAGCGGCCACGGCCGCATCGTGGTGACCTCCTCGATCACCGGGCCGGTCACCGGCTTCCCCGGCTGGAGCCACTACGGGGCGAGCAAGGCGGCGCAGCTGGGCTTCCTGCGCACCGCCGCGATCGAGCTGGCGCCCCGGTCCATCACCGTCAACGCCGTGTTGCCGGGCAACATCGCCACCGAGGGCCTTGCCGACCTCGGGGCCGACTACATCGCGACCATGGAGGCGTCGATCCCGCTGCGTAGGCTCGGCAGCGTGGAGGACATCGGCCACACGTGCCTGTTCCTCGCGAGCGACGAGGCGGGCTACATCACGGGTCAGACCATCGTGGTCGACGGCGGGCAGGTGCTGCCCGAGTCGCTCGAGGCGTTGCAGGCGGCGGGTTGACCGTGACCGCCGAGCAGCTCACGATCGGCCCCGCCGCCGAGGAGGCGCGCCGGCGCCTCCTGGAGCAGATCTCCGCGGGCCGGCTGCAGGCCGGTGAACGACTCGGCGCCGAGCGTGACCTCGCCCTCGAGCTCGGGGTCAGCCGGTCGACCGTGCGCCAGGCGCTCGGCGCGCTCGAGCAGGCCGGCGTGGTCCGCCGGGTGCCGGGACGCGGCGGTGGCACGTTCGTGCGTCAGCAGAAGGTCGAACGCGACCTCTCGCACGTCGTGGGCGTGCCCGCGCTGCTGCGGCAGCAGGGCATGACGGCCGGCTCACGCATCGTCAGCACCGCGCTCGTGGCAGCCGACGAGCAGACCGCGGCCGCGCTCGAGCTCGGGCCGGGCGCCTACGTGTTCGACGTCGTGCGCATCCGGCTCGCCGACGGGATCCCGATCTCCCTCGAGCACGTGCGGCTGCCTGCCGAGCGGTTCCCCGGGCTGCTCGACCTGCCCCTCGGCGGCTCCCTCTACGAGCTGCTCGCGCAGCAGTACCAGACGCGCCCCGGCGAGGCCGTCGAGCACATCGAGGTGGTGAGCGCCAGCGAGGACGAGGCGTCGATCCTCTCCGTCGACCACGGTGCGCCGCTGCTGTCCATCACCCGCACGACGAGCGACGAGCACGGTCGGCGTTTCGAGTTCTCCCACGACCTGTTCCGCGCCGACCGCACGGTGATCACGGTGCACACCCCGCCGTCCGCCGACGATCGCTCGCGCGCCCGGGGCCGGCTCCTCAAGCTGCGCTCCGAGGTGGCGGCGCGGTGAGCCGGCGTACGGCGCTGGTGGTGGCCAGTTCCAGCGATGCCGACCCGGGGCACGTCGGCGAGCGGCTCGAGCAGGCGGGTTACGACCTGCACGTCGTGCTGCGCGACGCCCCGGACCTGCCACGGCAGCTGGCCGACCTCGACGTCGCCGACCACCTCGCCCTGGCCCTCCTGCTCGGCTCCCCGTGGTCGGTCGCCGATCCGCTCGACGACGACCACGTCGCCCGGGAGTGCGCTCTCGTGCGGTCGCTCGGCGGCGCGGGCATACCGGTGCTGGGCATCTGCTACGGCGCTCAGCTGCTCGCCCACACACTGGGTGGCTCCGTCGCCCGGGCGCCGCGCGCCGAGGTCGGTTGGATCGAGGTGTCCAGCGAGGATGCCGCGCTCGTGCCCGAGGGTCCCTGGCTGGCCTTCCACACCGACGTCATCGCGGCCCCGCCGCAGGCCGAGGTCGTCGCGCGAAACTCCTTCGGAGTGCAGGCCTTCGCTCTGCCCGGTGTGCTTGGGGTGCAGTTCCACCCCGAGGTCCGGCCCGAGGTGCTGGCCGGCTGGGTGGCTCGGTTCCCCGGTCTGCTCCTCGAGTGCGGCCTGGACGGTGCGGCGCTGGTCGCCGAGGTCCACGCCCGCTCGGACGAGTCCCGACGACGCGCGTACACCCTGGTCGACGTTTTCCTCACCCACGTCGGACTCAGCGTGCGAGCGTGAGCAGCAGGCCGTAGGCCACCACGTGGCGGTGACCCAGCGACCCACCGGCGTCGCCGCGGCCGACCACCACGCCGTCGGGCAGGGCGCGGGCCACCGAGACGAGCACCTCGTCGTCGGCGGCCGGGCCACCGACGACGACGACCGTGCGCGGCCGTACGCCGAGGGTGCGCAAGGCCCGTGCCACGTTGCCCCCCAGGACCTCCGCCTTGAGCCGCAGGCGCAGCGCCCGCCACTCGCCGGGGGACAGCCGGTGGCCGAACGGCAGCAGACCGGCCGGGCCGCGGACCACCAGCGCCCCCAACGTCTCGGGGGCGGCGGGTCGCTCCAGGAACTGGCGTGCCCCGTCCTCACCGAGCAGAAGATGCGGCGACTCGACGCGCGAGGCCGGTCCCCTCTTCACCCACTCGGCGGCTGCCCGGGTCGCGCCGGCGAGCGCGCCGACCGAGACCGTGAGCAGCTCGCCCGCGCCGGCCGCGACGACGGCGGACTCCTCGCCCACCACGTCCACGGTGCCGCCGCCCAGGTCGACCACGACGGCGCCCGGCTCCGCGCCGGGGGTCGTCAGCGCGCCGAGCCGGCCCGCGGCCCACTCCGACGACGCGGTGTGCACCGGCACGCCCAGCCGGTCGCGCAGCGCCGTCGCCGGGTCCGCGTAGGGCGCGTCGGCGTGCAGGGCGGCAAGCGCCACGGCGCGCGACGCCGCGGCCCCGACCCGGGCAAGGACCGAGTCGGCGATCCCGGCGAGGTCCACGGTCAGCAGGTCGTCGACCTCGCGGGGCACCTCGTCGGGGGGCAGCGCGTAGGACCGGACCAGTCCCACGGCCCCGGCGGACACGGCCTGGTGACCCGCGGCCAGCGTCACCCGTCGCCGGCCGCCGTCCGCGGCCAGCTCGATCCAGCCCAGCGGACCGAGCGGCTGCCCGGCGCGAGCGAGGTCCAGCGCCACGACGGCGTTGCTGCTGTCGGCCAGGCCGGCGCTGAGTCGCGCCGCGTGTTGCCGCTCGGCGTCGTCGAGGGCGAGGACGTCGAGCAGCCGCAGCGGGTCGCCCACGGTCCGCAAGGCGCCGGCGGCCGACGCGACCTCGACCGCGACGAGCAGGGCGCCACACACCTCGGCGGCCGGGACCTCGTCGACGACCGGGACGCCGGGCAGCTGCCCGTCGCCGAGCCGGTTCGCGACGAGCACCGCCTCGTCGTTCTCGAGGACCACCGCGGCGAGCCGGCCCGCGTCGCGCAGCCGGCGCAGCGGCTCGAGGGCCGCGCGGAAGCCCACAGCGGCGGGCACGACCGCGACGATCGGGTCGGCGCCGGACGGCATCTCACCGACCACCACCGGGCGCCCGACACCGAAGCCGGTGCCCCCGGCAGTACGGACGCCGGAGCGCACGATGCGCAGCCGTCCCGTGTCCGCCTCCGGCTCGGGCAGCGTCACTGTCCGGGTGTGCACCGGGCGCAGCGGTGCCGCGACCGCTACCTGAACGGTCCCGCCGACCTCCCGCTCGAGGCGGCGCAGCAGCGCCGTCGCCCCGTCGAGGCTGGCGTCACTGCCCTTCTCCCGCCGGGTCGGCGCCCGCCCGGCGGCCAGGATGTCGACGCCGCGACCGGTGACCCGGCCGATCACCACCTCCGTGGTGCTGTTGCCGATGTCGACGCCCGCGGCGACCGTCACGCGAGCAGGCCGCGGCGGGCGTACACGCTGGCCGCCTCCCGCACCAGAGCGGCGCACCGGGGCGCTTCGTGGTCGTCGAGTCTCCGGGCGAGGTCCTCCAGCTCGGCTCCGGTGGACCGGTGCGGGCGCAACGCCTCGTACATCGCCATCACCTGGTCGTCGGGCACCCGCGCGAGCTCCGCGGCCCGGCGGAAGTTGGCGGCCAGCTGCGGGTTCGCGTGCGCCTCCGCGACCTGGGCCTGGTGCTCGAGCGTGTCGGGGTGGATGCGTACGTCGTCGGTGGCCAGCTCCTCGCGGGCGAGCCGGTCGACGGTGAGCTCCTCGCTGGCCCGGCCCGAGTAGGCGCGGGTCATGGCGCAACCTCCAGCTCTTCGGGGCCGGCCTGCGGGTCGACGCAGCTGCGCTCGAGGGCGATGAGCGCGATGACGCTCGTGTGATAGCGGGCCTCGATCGCCTCGTCCGTGTAGGGGTTGCGCGCGGGCACCGGTGTGGCGCCCTTCGCGTGCCGGCCGGCGTTGCTGCCGAGCAGCCGGTAGAGGTCAGGGGTCACGACCGGCGCGACGGAGTACAGCTCGAGGTTGGCCAGCGGCGGCAGGTCGCGACGGTGGATGAGCGCCGTGCCCTTGCCCTGAAGGCCGATGCCGATGCCCGACCCGGCCAGCCGTGCGGCGGTCAGCCCCACCATCCCGAGGTCAAGGGTGCGGTTGACGCGCACCACGCGGGGCCGGCAGCCCTCCTCCTCGAGGCCCGCGAGCAGCTCGCGCAGCACGTCGACGACCAGCAGGCCGGACAGCGTGCGCCACACGGTGCGCCCGACGCCGGGGGACACGCCGACGACGACCTCGCGGGGGTCGCTGCCGGGCGCCGCGGGACCGACGACGCGCAGCGCGTCGGAGGCGAACCCCTCCTGGTCCTTGCGCAGGTCCTCGACGCCCCGGGCCTGACGGATGGCGTGGATCTCACGCTGCCGTGCGGGCGTCGGCTCGTAACCCGTGCCGGGGCCCGCGTAGTCGTTGGGGTCGGTGACCAGGCTCAGCACCTGCATCGACTCGTCGAAGATGGCCGCGGTCTGCAAGTGGTCACCGTGCACCCGCGCGACGAGCATCTCGAGCACGCGCTCGGCCTCGACGTGGTAGCCGCACTCGAGCAGGGCGCGCGCCACCTCCAGCGAGCCGAGCCCCGAGGTGCGGATCGCTTGCGCCGCGCCGAGCACCACCATCGGGTCCGGGTCGCCCAGGTCCTTGCTGCCGACGGCGTCGACCGCCAGTTCGACATGCTCGTCGGTGAAGTCCGCGAGACCGAGCCAGGCGTAGACGTCGCGCACGGCCTCCGCGGCGCGACGCCGCAGTCGTTCCATGTCCTGCGGGTCGGCGGTGCGCAGGCCACCGTCGATGCCCCAGTCGCGCTGCATGACCAGCCAGTCGTCGAGGTCCTCGGCATTCCACTGCGACGGGCCGAACATGTTGTCGTAGCGCTGGATCGAGCCGAAGCCGCTGCAGATGAAGTCGCTGCCGGCGAGCATGATCGGCAGCGTGCGCGACGTGCGGCGTACGTGTGACTCGGACATGAGCGCGTCGTTGCCCGAGCACGACTCGAGGTTGCGGGCCATCACCATGACGTTCTCGGCCATCAGCTCGCGCACCCCGGCTGGCACTGCGCCCGCGACGCTCGCGCCGTCGATGCCGCCGTTCTGCACACCCTGCACACCCATCGCGCGGGCCAGCGACACGCACCGCGACTCGAGGTAGAGCATCGAGCAGCGTTCCGCACCGCCCATGAGGACCTCGGCCCCCGCGCCCGACGACACCCGCATCTTCACCCCACGGCTGGCGTAGGCGGAGCTGAGGAACGCCTTGGAGTACGGGGTGTCGTCGCCGTCGACGAACACCGACTCGGTGCCGTAGAGGCTCACCGTCTCGGCGTAGGACACCAGTCCCCGCATGCCCATCTCCAGCTCCATCGCCTCCTCGACCGAGCACTGCACGAGGACGCCGGGGGAGCCGACGGCAGCCCCCACCGTCACGGCGACGGCGTTGGAGGGTGCGTCGGCGAGCACCGGCACAGTGGTCTCGAGCTCACGGAAGCCGTACGCCGCCGCGGTGGCCGCGTCCGCGGCCAGCAGCAGCGGGTCGTCGAGCCGGTTGGTGACGTGGGCCTGGTTGCTCGGCGTGCGACGAGCCCGCAGCTTGGTCATCGCGATCGTCAGCTCGGCCGGACGCAGCATCGCCACCACCCGGGCGAGCTTGGCCGGCGTCGTACCGGCGACCAGCCGCACCACCTCGTCGCGGGGCACGGCGAAGTCGACGAAGAGCCGCGCAAGCGTGACGTCGTCGAGGGCCATCGCCTCCTCGGCGACGGACAGGTCGATGCCGTGGTTGGCGATGTAGGCGTCGAGGACGTCGAAGTCCTCCGCCGCGCGGCCGTCCATCTCGACGACCTTTCCGTCGCGCACGACCAGTGACGGCTCGGGGTCTGCCGGGCTGGAGAGAGCGACCAGGCCGAGCTCGACGTCCTCGTGGGCGAACCCGTCGAGATTGACCCGCTGCTCGTTCATGAACCGGATGCGCCCCACAGGGCGTGGCGCGTCGGTGCCGGTCGTCAGCGGGTCCATCAGCCGCCTTCCTCGATGCGATCCGTGGGTTCGTGCCACACCGCGACAGCAGCCTCCGCGCAGGCGGCGTCCTGCTCGGCGGTCCCGCCGCTCACGCCGATGCCGGCCCGGACGCGGCCGTCTGACCAGAGCGGGACCCCGCCGCCGAACACGACGTAGCGGCCGCCGCCGTTGGCCTGCATCCCTTCGAGCGGGCCGCCTGGCCGAGTCAGGGGGCCCAGCTCCGCGGTGCTCGCACGGTGTGCCACCGAGGTGAACGCCTTGTCGACGGCCAGGGTCGGTCCGGCGATCTCGGCGCCGTCCATGCGCTGGAAGTGCACGAGGTGACCACCCGCGTCGACGACGGCCACCGACACGAGGATGTCGAGGCTGCGCGCGTGCTGCAGCGCGGCCGCACCCAGCCGCGCCGCCAGCTCGAGAACGATCTCCGGCATGGGCACACTCTGGCACCGACCCGTCCCGCGGCGCAGGTGTCTTACGTCAATGCGAGACGGCTTCTCGTCGTTCGTGCTGGTCCGGTTCGTGCAGGTCCGGTTCGTGCTGGTCCGGTCGAGGTGGTCACGTCGGGCTGGGCACTGGCAGACGTAGGACGGTGGCGCCGTCGGGTGGGTCGCCGGGCGGGTGGGTGAGGGGGTTGTGTCGGTGGTTGCGTCGGGGTTGTTGGTGGGGGTCGATCCAGGGGGGTGGGTGGAAGGTGGGTAGGCCGTCGGTGTGGATGTGCACGCTCCAGCCGTGGTGGTGGAGGGTGTGGTGGTGTGTGGTGCAGAGCAGGACCAGGTTGCCGGTTAATCGTTATTCTCACCCTTCATTGCGACACCACGAGCGGCGGCGGTCTACGCACGGATCAGTAGCGACATCGAGGTCTCGGGGTTGGGGGTCAAGCGCCAGGTCGAGGACTGCCGACGACTGGCGGCGAGCCTGGGCTGGATCGTGGCCGAGCAGTACATCGACAACGACCGTCGGCTCGGACCCCCGCCCATCCGCGCGACCGCTTCCGCGAGCACGCCTGCCGCGCACTAGTTCCGGCGATCCGCTGAGTCGACGGTTGGAAGCCCTCGGCCACGCCGTACCGCTGACGGCCGAAGACCTGCGGCCCGGTGAACGTCTTACTCACGTACTTCGACACGGAGCCCGCCGCGCGACGTGACTCGTCCCACGACGTCGAGCCGACCGGCTGGTCCGTCAGCCGCTTGATCTTGAAAAGCCGTGCCCCCAGGCGGCCTCGACCCGGCTACGCGGGATGAACCGGTCCACCGCGAAATGCGCGTGAAATCGCTTGCCGTCGGCGTGGAATTCCGGCACCCACACATACGGCAGCGGTCCCTCACCCTGAACCGTCCGCAGCCGCCGGAAGTAGCGGGCGATGTCGCCGCGCAGCTGCTCCGGATCGGTGCAGAACGGCGACCGTAGGTCAGGGTGCCGAACCGGCTCAGCCCATTGGCTGCACAGTAACGACGGACCCGCGTCCGCGCCCGACGAGCCGACTCCGCCCGAGCACGCTCGGGATCCGTGGCAGCGCCACGACCACTCCGAAAGTCCGACGACCGCGAAGCGACGAAGCCGCCGCCCGCCTCACCAGCAGCCGCGCACAGCGACAACTGCCAGCGCGCCGGGGCGACCCGCGACAAGCGTTGCGAAACAGGAGAGGGCTGAGACACCGAGGGCTCCGGCAGACGAGGCGGACAGGGCGAATGCCCTCGGCCTCATGTGCGGTCCGGCGTCATCGTCCGGAACTCGCTGCCTTTAAAGAGGGGAGCCCAAATCGGGTGCTCACCTGCAGGATGCACCACCAGATAGTCTCTCGACCAGCGACACGCCGTGAGAACCAGCGATGGCTGATGCGGACGCCCTTCCCCGCTGCGACTCTCCGGCGCATCCCCCGCCCGTCAGGGGTCCGCTACGCCGCTCCGCGCCCTTGACCGGCTCCTCCCGCGCCTACAACCCGCCGCAATCGGAAGGACGCCCAGACTGTTCGGGACCCGATGAGCCACGACGAGTTGTGTTGCTACTTCAAGTCAAGGGTGCGCCGCGCATCCACGATCCAGCCCATCCCCTAGGCGAGACTAAGCCGCGTGAGTTCCCTAGCCCACGAGGACAGCGCCGAGGCACTGACGCGGGTAAACCGAAAGCTACTGGGCAGAACGCAGCATCTCGCAACTCAGTTGCTGGGTGGGCGGTTCGAGTCCGCTAACGATGTGTGGACGCTGCAGACAGACCTACTGCGACTGCAGCGCGAGATTCAAGGAACGCTGTCGGCAACAAAGATGGCCGCACGCAGAAGTAAGCATCTGAGAGAACAAGTTGCAAGCTTGCAACGGACCCTTTGGTATGCCCGTAAGTTGGGGGATGCCTTGGCATGGCTTGTTCTAGATCTAGACAGGAACGTCATTCATTCCTTGGCGGCAAACAAACGTATTGGTGTTTCCCCTCACGAGGATCACGGCAGTAGAGGCGTCTTGGCCGTAGCCCATCATCTCGGCAGTGAGGGATGGGGCTTTCCGCTCCTACACGACGCAACGGACTGTCTTCGCATTGGTGACGTCACTTTCGTCAAAGTGGAATCGCGGGCCGTCTCGGAGCTCCGCACCGTCGAAGTAAAGACTCGCGTGATGTCTCAGGAAGCTGGACAGGACGGAGCGACGACGATCACCTATGAGGTCATGGTCACTGGTCCCGCGCCCCTGGATGCCAAGCCAGTACCGCTTCCAATCGTGGCGCCAAAGACTGCTAGCACCCTCGCTCAAACGAGCGCTGCGGCAAGGCCGCAACAAGCCCCTCCCTCTGAGAATCGACTAGACCGCCAATTGGTCCGGATGGAGCGTGCGCGCGCACGCCAAGCCGCCGTTGACAACGCAGTTGTCGAGATTCCTGGCGAGCCACCGTTGCTTTCGGCCCAGGTGGAGTCAATCGGCGATGGCCATTGGAAGTCGCTTCGAAGGATCATTCGGGAAGCCCGGAAGAACGGCTATGCGTCCACATCTGTGGAAGACGCAATGCTATACGCCGCCTTTTACAACAAGGCAGGGTTAACCGAAGAAGAAATAAAGCGGCCCGACCTGGCACGCGATCTTGTTGAGTCCGGAATCTTGTCGATCGCAAACGCGGAACGCAACGCTGTGATCATCAACCAGATTCCCGACGAGCGAGGACGAGGCTACGTCACTTTTCTGCCGATTTACCTCTACCCGATACAGCGCGGAGCCTTGTGGGACCTCCTGCACGGACGCCTAGTCATTGTGGTCATGGTCAACCCCGCAAGAGTGATGGAGGCGCTCGAGGCCGACGGTTTCAGGATCAACGAAAAGAAGGAGCGTGGGCGCCCACCACACGAGTCATTCGTCATCTCGTGTGAACTTCGCGCACCGAATGGCGACAAGCTTTGGATGGAGATGCATAACTTTTCGACGCATATTTGGGAGACAGTTCACGAGTTCAAGAGCGTTCAATACATTGTCGAGGTGGCAAGGGCCGCCCGAGACGCCGCCCAGAAGGCTCTCCCCAGCACCTAAGGGGATCGTGGCGTAAGCCGACTCGGAGCTGACTCCCCGCAGAGTTGACTTAGCGCTTGGAGAGGTCGTGCTTGCAACTGGTGAGGTTGGTCAGGTTGGTGGGTCCGCCGTTGCTCCAGTGGTGGATGTGGTGGGCTTGGGTCCAGCGGGCGGGTCGTGTGCAGCCGGGGAAGGCGCAGCCGTGGTCGCGTAGTTCCAGGGCGCGCCGTAGTGGGGGGGTGATCAGGCGGGTGGCGCGGCCTAGGTCGAGGACTTCGCTGTTGGTGCCGAGTACGGCGGGGATGAGTTGGGCGTCGCAGGCCAGGCGGCGGGCGGCGGCGACGGAGAGGGGTAGTCCGTCGTGCAGGGTGGCTGGGTGGGTGGGCGCGGTGGTGGGGTGGGTGTGTTGTTGGAGGTCGTGCAGGTGGATGGCGACCAGGAGTTGGACGGGTTGGCCGGCTTGTTGGGGGAGCTGGTCGGTGCGCAGGGCGATGCGGGCCAGCTCGATCAGGGCGTCGCCTTGGCGGCGGGCGTGGCAGCGGTGGTCGCGGCGGGGTCCTGCTGCGGTGGTGGTGGTGGTGTGGGGGTGGGGTTTGGTCAGGGGGTCCAGGGCGGTGCTCAGCAGCGCGGCGGCTTCTTTGTCCAGGTAGCCGCCGAGGTGGGCGGAGCCGTCGGGGTTGCGGTGGATGCGGAACTGGCGGTGGGCGATCTGGTGTTGTTCGTCGCGCTCGAGTCGGGTGCCGTGCTCGGGGTCGAGCAGGGTGCGTAGGTGTAGGGCGGCCACCGCGAGTTGGTGGGGGTTGAGGGTGCGGGCGTGGTGGGTGAGGCTCTGTTCGGC
>JAVEDI010000049.1 GCA_030841035.1 Actinomycetota bacterium | reverse complement strand
GGGCTGGTCAGGTTGATACGTGTGAGCCCGTGTCGTGGTCGAACTCGGCGTGGTGTCGTGCGAGCAGATCGACGCCGTAGTCACCACCATTGGGCGTCCTGATGATGGTGTGGACGTGATGACGACTCGGCTGGGGGATGTCGAGCACGACTCCGGGGTGCTGGTCGAGCTCCACGAGGACGACCGGGCTGTGGATGCGGTAGTAGAACGGCTCGTCGTCAGCGGTCCCGCCGAGCCAGGAGAACCACGTGTCGTCCAGATGGGAGGCCACCTGCTCGGTCCGGACCACCGCGTGGTCGGGTCTGGCCCAACCGAGGTGGACGCCGAGGGCTGTCATCAGCACGGACCGCTGTGAGTCGCTGAGCTCGTCGCCTCGGATGCCTTGGTAGGGCAGCACGGCGTTGTCCTTGAAGGCACCGGCCTGGGTGCGGCCGTCAACCCAGTGCTCGAGATGCGGAGGCAGGGTTCCGGTCATGATCGATGGGTACAGCACCGCCTTGTCCCGCTGCGGCGCGTCGAGGGAGCGGATGAGGTCGAGGCCAGCCTGCAGCTCGGCCCTGAAGACCTCGACCCCAGCAAGGCGCCCGCTCGTCACCCTGCAGGGCTCGGAGCCCATGAAGGTGGGCGTGAGAACCATGTCGTCGCCGAGCACCAAGCAGTTGATGTTCAGATGGTGCCCGTCGAGCTGCCAGCCCCAGGGCTGATCGGCTGATGGTGTGCTGAAGATGGACACGAAGTAGAGCCACTCACCGAACTCGGTAGGGCTGGAGGTGAGCTCGGAGAGCAAGCCGTTGAGTCGCATGATGTTCCTGGCCTGCTCGAAGCCACCGGTCGAAAGCGTCGCACGGACCAGGCCGAGGGCCAGGTCGCGCTGCACGGAGCTCAGGTTGCCCAGCATGACTCCGTGACGGAACACGTACTGGTGGACGTTGAACCAGGTCCGCCACTCCTCGGCGTCGATCGGGAATCGGGCTGCGAGCGCGTCGTCCGCACCCAAGGACCCGAGGAAGGCGGCGGCGGACTCGCGGATCTTGGCTGTGCTAGTGCGGCCAGCTGTTCCCGTGAAGAGCCCAGGGGTTACGGTGCCGTCGCAGGTGATCCCCCGGACCGGCTCGGCCAGGGACCGTTGCAGCTCCACTAACAGGTCGTTGATCGCCGGCTGAACCTCGGGCGGAGCGATGAACGGCTCGACCGCTGACATCGGCGGACCGCTCGCGCGAACGTCAAACGAAGTCCAGTCCTCCACGACACCCTCCATCGACGACGCCGAAGGACGCTCGCCGACCGAGTGCCCATCCTGACACGCTCGCACCGGCGCGACCAGCCGACCGGGGCAGGACCGCAGGCCCTCCGGTCATGAGCGAAGGGATGCTGTCACCCTCGCGGCGGTATGACGCAGCCGTGGGTCGCCTCAACCTGCCGGCGGTACCTCGACGATACGGGCACGCGGGCTGCCCACGAGAGCGGGCGAGTTGGCCGGTGTTGACCACACCTGGGTCTCGAGGAACTGCTGGAAATCTCGCGCCGCGTCCAGAGTGACGAACTCAAGATCGATGAGCACGTAGTGCGGATCGTCGACCGGTTGCATGATCCGCTCGCGCAACACGCCGCCCTCTTTGCGGCGGGCGGCGAAGCGCATGAACGCGTCGTGCCAGAGGTCGAAATCGCTGATGGAATGCTCGATGAGCAGTGTGGGCATGGTCCCTCTCGGTCTGAGTTGAGAAAGCTAAGCCAGGTGTTCTTGACGCTAGGCGGGGACGACGGGCAGCCGCCATCCCAACGATCTGGGGGGTGCCCTCCGGCGTACGCTCATTGCGTGACAGGTCGTACCTTGGCTGCACGTCTCACAGCGGCCGTCGAGCACATCGCCGTTACCGGCGCTGACGATCGGGCCTACCGTTCGCAAGTCCTGGACGTGATCCAGCGTTTCGTGCCCTTCGATGCCTACGCCTTCTTGCTCACCGACCCTGTCACCACCGTTGGGTGCTCACCTCTGGCTGAGGTCCCGAGCCTCGCCACACTGCCGCACCTAATTCGCCTGAAGTACCTCACGTCGGTGAACAGGTGGACCGAGCTGCCCACCAGTGGTTGCGCGTCCTTGCAACAGGCAACACGCGGGCGTCCAGAGCAAAGCCTGTTGTGGCGCGAGCATCTGGCCGACCTCGGCATTCTCGATGTGGCCTCGGTGGTGTTTACAGACCGCTTCGGCTGCTGGGGGTTCTTGGACCTGTGGCGTCGCGGCAGCAGTTTCACCAACGGCGAGGTCGATGCCTTGGTCGGCG
Source organism: Actinomycetota bacterium (assembly GCA_030841035.1). Lineage (GTDB taxonomy): Bacteria > Actinomycetota > Actinomycetes > JACCUZ01 > JACCUZ01 > BP-173. Next base: position 4,776 of record JAVEDI010000049.1, on the reverse strand, counting down.
CACGACCCACGATCACCTCCCGGTTGCGTGAGGTGCAGGCTGCCGGGTTCACGGTTGCCGGGGTTGTGGCGGGGCGACGAGGCCCAGGTGCGCTGGTCCTGTCTCCCGCTCTCACCGTTCGGGCGCAGACCCCACAGACCCAGGACTGGTTGGCCGCGCTGGTGCCTCCCCAGTCCGGGCGAGGTCCGGTGCCGGCTGCTGCGTACAACGTGGCGGCCCAGCTTCTCGCTACCGAAGCAGGTGTCGATTCTCATCCGGCACAGGCGCGCGTCCATCTCGGCGGCGGCACCTGGCTGACTGTGCGGGCAGACCGCGTCGCTGGCAATCAGCCCGTCGAGGACCGGGACATTGTCGTGACGATGGAGGCAACCTCAACGACAGAACGCCGTGACGTCTTCTCCTGCTCCCACGCGCTGACAGGACGTGAGGCGGTACTACTACGCCATCTCGCCGACGGAGTCGACACCCGCACAGTGGCCAGGTTGATGACGATCAGCGAGCACACGGTCCAGGATCACCTGAAGTCAGTGTTCAGCAAGACCTTTACATCGAGTCGTCGCGAGTTACTCGCGAAGTCCGCCGGTCAGTAAGGCGCGCCGCGCACCAAACTGCGTCCGTGTGGGTGGAGTGGACGCACCGGCCACTGTGATGGTTAGACCCCGGCGACGTAGGCGGTCAGGAAGTGAACTGCGGGCCGGTCGAGGTTGCCGCGGGCCCGGTCGTAGTGCTCGGTGGTTCGTGGGTCGGCGTGACGGGCCAGGATCTGGGCATCGCGCAGTGGGACGCCGGAGTCGAGCGCGTTGGTGATCGCCGCATGACGCAGCGAGTGGGGGCTGATGTGACGCGGGATCCCCGCCGCCTTGGCGACCCTCGCGATCATCCGGTAGGCGTCGCGGCGGTCGATCGGCTGACCCGATGTTGGCGGCAGGATCAGCGGACCGACGGTCCGCTCGCCACGGCAAGCCTCGAGGACGCGGAGCACCGGAACGGTCACCGGCATGGTCGCGGGCTTCGCAGCCAGGCCGTCGACGGCCGCTCTCGGTTCGCGAGTCCGGGATGCCGATGACCGTGTCGATGAACTCGCTCTTCCGCAGTGTCAGGTTGGCGCTTCCCCATCGAAGACGACCGAGCTCTTCGGGCGCGTGTCGACGTGAAGTGTGAAGACGTCGGGTCGCGCGTAGTGACCCACAGGGTCGAACATCCTCCTCTGCTCCTGCGCTGCGGCCAGGTCGAGGTCCGCGTAGACGATCTCCTCACGCTCGATGACCGGCCCCGCGATCACCTCACCGCCCGGTGCCACGATGGTTGTATGGCCGCGCGACATCCAGTCGTCCTCCAGCCCGTAGAGCGTGCCGCGCAAGTCCTCGGGCACGTCGGAGCCGCGCAGCAGCGGCGCAACGCCGATGACGAACTGCCTGCCCTCCTTGGCGATGTGACGCAATGTGGCCACCCACGTATCGCTGTTGTCCCAGGTAGGAGCCAGGTAGATGTCACAGTGCTGTGCGTAGATCGCCGCCCGGGCCAGCGGCATGTAGTTTTCCCAGCACAGCAACCCCCCGACGACGCCGAACGGCGTGCTCACGACGCCGAGCTCGGAGCCGTCGCCCATCCCCCACACGGTCCGTTCCCCGCCAGTGGGCATGAGCTTGCGGTGGCGCTGCAACAGCCGTCCGTCCGGGCCTAGGTAGACAAGTGTGTTGTACAGGGTGCCGCCGTCGATCTCGGTCACTCCGATCACGACGTACGCCGACGCCTCCGCCGCCGCTTCCCCGATTCGCTCCAGGGTCGCGCCGGGGACGGCCACCGCATTCGCGTAGAAGCGCTTCACGAACTCGGTGTCACTCCATGCCGGGGTGCGCCAGACCCAGTCCGGATACGCGGGGATGAAGGACTCGGGGAAGACGATCAGCTCCGCGCCTTGACCCGCGGCTTCCTTGACCAAGGCGCAGACCTTGTCCGCGGTCGCCTCTCGGTCAAGGAACACGGGCGTTGCCTGCACCGCGGCCACAGTGACCATCAAGCCCTCCAGACTCGTCGGCTGTGTGCCGATCTCATCGCCCGAGCACGTCGCGTCCTCTGGGATCGCGTGCCGGGTCGTTCCCGGGCAGCGCATCGACCGCCCAGTCGGAGCGCTTCCACTCCGGGACCGGCGTCAGGCAGTCGCTGCGTGGCACGAACCGCGACCGCCGCACGAGCTCGTAGCGGTGGATGTAACGCGGACAGTTCGGGTAGACCGCTCGCGCGCGGACCCGAACGACGAACTGGGCCTCTGGGTAGTCGCCCCGAAGCGGGTCATCCAGGTCAATGCTCGCCGTGCCCTCCAGCCGCATCCGGTGGCCTCGCTCAAAGTCGATGAACAGCAGCCCCACGTCTGGGTTCACCAGAACGTTGCCGGTGGACAGATACATGCCGTTGCCGTCGTAGTTGGGAAAGACCAGTGTGTGCGGATCCAGCACGCGGACGAAGCCCGGCTCGCCGCCCTTGTAAGAGCACGTCGGTCGTCCCTCGGCGTCGGCCGTCGCGAGGAAGAACATGTCGCGATCCTCGATGAACCCGCGGTCATCCTCGCTGATGGTGTCGCTGACGAGCAGTCCGTCGATACGGTCAGCCAGGGCTCGCGTGTCGAAGCGGTCCTGCAGCGACCGGCTGCCGCCGTGGAACCCGGAAGGCATGTGTCCTCCTGTCGAGACGACGTCCTAGAGCCCGATCGGGGCCGCGTGCCGAGCCTAAGTCACGCAGTGTGAACCCCCCGTAGAGTCATGTCGAGAGGGGCCGCCGCACTTGCTGCCTCAACGCCGTCCCAATCTGAGCGGACCGCGGAGGCGACCGGGCGACCCAGTACCCCGTCCAGAAGCGCCACGGTCAGCGCATCCCCAGTCCATCCCGGTGGAGGAGTGCATGAACTTGCTGCGCAGCCACCAGGTCGGCCGGGGGTCTATTCAGACGGTGCCATCCCCCTTCTGAGTAGCGACCTCACGGCGCTGACGTTAGGGCTGCCGCCGAGCTTCGGGGAGTCGGATGTTCCGCCAACAGCCACGACACCGCGTCCTGAGCCGACCATCCGTCGGGGTGGGACTCGACGAGTCGGCGCACTCCCTCGAGGTCGGCGCCGAGGGTGACGAGTGGCTGTTCGACGTACCCGTCGCGGCGGGTCTGCCCGAGCTCGACGTTCGCGGTCAGGCTGTTGCAGAGGCAGGTCCGGCCGACAGTGTCCTCGACGGTCCCGCCCTTGCGCAGGTAGGTGTGCACAGGTTCGGCCGGGCAGCGATACCCGATGTCGCCGCCGGTCCGCACGAACGGAGTGCGCAGGTAGCCGAGGTCGCACAGCCGCGGCCGGTCGGCACGCGCCACCGGGTCGGCCAGTGTCCGAGGTAGCTGCGCCACCTTGAACGGGAACCCGGTCGGTGAGGCCAGGGCATCGGTGCGGACGTCCAGGGTGCCGTCGCGGAGCTCGGCCATGACCTCGGCGCGCAGCCCGAGTGCGAGCCCGGACTCCGCGCACATCGCGAACAAGGTGCCGACCTGTACGCCGGCGGCGCCCGCCTCGAGTGCGGCCGCGAGCCGCTCAGGAGTGCCGTACGAGCCGGCCAGCCAGAACGGCAACCCGAGCGCAGCGACCTTGCCGAGGTCGGCGTCGTCACGCGGCCCGAACACCGGCTGGCCGAGCTCGTCGAGAGAGAGCCGGCCGCGGGGCGGGGCGTTGTGGCCCCCGGCGAGCGGGCCTTCGATGATGAACCCGTCCGGCCGGATGTGCTCGTCCCGCGCCAGGTACGCCGCGAGCACGTGCGCCGAGACGATCGCCAGGAAGGCCGGTCGCGCCAACGGCGGGAGGGCGGTGCCGAGCAGCTCGCGCGGGTCGAGCTCTACGGCATACCCGCCTTCGGCGCCGGAGACGTCGACCGGTAGCCGCACCCTGTCGTGGACCGCCAGCCGGTCGAGCAGCGCCGGGATGTCACGCGGGATGCCGGCCCCCATCAGGACGACGTCGACACCGGCCAGCATGGCGCCGTACGCCGCGGCAGGCGTGGCCATCTGGACCTTCTCGAGATAGTTCACTCCCACCGGGCCGTCGTGACCGTTCTTGGCGAGCCAGACCTCGACGAAGTTGCCGAGGACCGACAGTTCCAGCGCCCGTCGGGACTGCCGCAGGGCCAACCGAGGCACCGGCGTGTACGGCATGCCCGGGGTGCGCCCGTCCCGGCGGAAGTACCGGGTCAGGACCCGGTCGGCCAGCTCGGGGACCGGGAAGGCGGCGATGGCTCGGCGAGCATGGCCGCCGACGTCGCCGTCCTCCAGCCGCCGCGCGAGCACGGCGTCTAAGGCGATCCCCGAGACCACTCCGAGCTGGCCGGTCCGGGCCACCGCCCCCGCGAGCCGCCAGGAGGAGACCGCAACGCCCATCCCGCCCTGGATCACTGCCGGCAGCCGACGAGCGGTCCAGGGGGAGGGCGAAACGGGCGTCGGTGCGGCCACGACAGGTGCCTCTCACTGGTTACGGAAACGTAGGTTACGAAACAGTAGGTTCGCATCCAGGGGAGCACCTGGACAGGGGCTAAGGTCCCGGGGTCGGCGGGCCTCGCGGGTCGGCGCTCGGCGTTTGGGGTCGCGTTGGTTCAGCGCTGCGGCGGCCTGAGCCTTCGGCCAAGACTTCCCGGAGTCGATCGAGGACCTCGTCGGCGCACGGGCCGCGGTCCTCGTCTGGGACATGCAGCACGCGATCGCGGGTCGGGTGGACAACCGAGAGAGTGTGGTGCGCTGCGTACGCCGCGCCGTCGA
>JAVEDI010000046.1 GCA_030841035.1 Actinomycetota bacterium | reverse complement strand
GCGTGCGCCTTGCTGACGCCGGCCGCGACCGTGCCGACGCCCACCTCGGAGACGAGCTTCACGTGCACCCGTGCCCGGTTGTTGGCGTTCTTGAGGTCGTGGATCAGCTGCGCCAGGTCCTCGATCGAGTAGATGTCGTGGTGCGGCGGCGGGGAGATGAGGCCGACACCCGGTGTCGAGTGCCGCGTGCGGGCGATCCACGGGTAGACCTTGTTGCCGGGCAGCTGGCCACCCTCCCCCGGCTTCGCGCCCTGCGCCATCTTGATCTGCAGGTCGTCGGCGTTGACGAGGTACTCGCTCGTCACGCCGAAACGGCCGCTGGCCACCTGCTTGACGGCCGACCGGCGCTCGTCGTAGAGACGTTCGGAGTCCTCGCCGCCCTCACCGGTGTTCGACTTGCCGCCGAGCCGGTTCATCGCGATCGCGAGGTTCTCGTGCGCCTCCTGGGAGATCGAGCCGTAGGACATCGCGCCGGTCGAGAAGCGCTTCACGATCTCCGACACCGGCTCGACCTCGTCGAGAGGCACCGGCGTACGCCCGCTCTCCTTGAAGCGGAAGAGGCCGCGCAGCGTCATCAGCCGTTCGGACTGCTCGTCGACGGCCTTGGTGTACTGCTTGAAGACGTCGTAGCGACGCGCGCGGGTCGAGTGCTGCAGCCGGAAGACCGTCTCGGGGTTGAACAGGTGCAGCTCACCCTCGCGGCGCCACTGGTACTCGCCCCCGACGTCGAGCGTGCGGTGCGCCGTCGCGGTGGGGCGGGATGCGTACGCCGTGCGGTGGCGGGTCCGCACCTCGGCCGCGAGCACGTCGAGGCCGACACCACCCAGCTTGGACGCGGTTCCCGTGAAGTAGCGCTCGACGAGCGCGTGGTCCAGGCCGACGGCCTCGAAGACCTGCGCACCGTGATAGGACGCGACGGTCGAGATGCCCATCTTGGACATGACCTTGAGGACACCCTTGCCCAGCGCCTTGAGCAGGTTGCGCACGGCCTTCTCGGGTTCGACGCCGGGCACCAGACCGCGCGCCGCGAGGTCCTCGACGGACTCCATCGCGAGATAGGGGTTCACGGCCGACGCGCCGTAGCCGATGAGCAGCGCGACGTGGTGCACCTCGCGCACGTCCCCGGCCTCGACGACGAGACCGACCTGCGTGCGGGTCCTCGCGCGGATGAGGTGGTGGTGCACCGCGCTCGTGAGCAGGAGGGAGGGGATCGGCGCCCACTCGGCGTCGGAGTCGCGGTCGGAGAGCACGACGAAGCGCGCGCCCTCGTTCACCGCCGCGGTGACCTCCTCGAAGATCTGCTCCAGCCGCAGCTCCAGGGCCGGGCCGCCGCCGGCCACCGGGTAGAGCCCTCGTACGCGCGTCGCCGCGAACCCCGGCAGGTCACCGTCCCGGTTGACGTGCACGATCTTGGCGAGCTCGTCGTTGTCGATGACGGGGAAGTCGAGAACGACCTGTCGGCAGTGTGCGGGCGTGGCGGCGAGCAGGTTCTGGTCCGGACCGATCGAGACGCCGAGGGAGGTGACCAGCTCCTCGCGGATCGCGTCCAGCGGCGGGTTGGTCACCTGCGCGAAGAGCTGGGTGAAGTAGTCGAAGAGCGGACGAGAGCGGTTGGACAGCGCGGCGACGGGCGTGTCGGTGCCCATCGAGCCGATCGGCTCGGCGCCGCCACGGGCCATCGGCGTGAGCAGGACCCGCAGCTCCTCCTCGGTGTAGCCGAAGGTCTGCTGCCGGCGGGTGACGCTCGCGCGGGTGTGCACCACGTGCTCCCGCTCCGGCAGCTCCGAGAGGTGGACCTGGCCGGCGTGCAACCACTCGTCGTACGGCGCGTCGGCGGACAGCTCGGCCTTGATCTCGGCGTCGTCGACGATGCGACCACGGTCGGTGTCGACCAGGAACATCCGGCCGGGCTGCAGCCGGCCCTTGCGCACCACGGTCGCGGGATCGAGATCCAGCACCCCCACCTCGCTGGCCAGCACGACCAGCCCGTCCTCGGTGACCCAGTAGCGACTGGGCCGCAGGCCGTTGCGGTCGAGGACGGCACCGATCAGCGAGCCGTCGGTGAAGGTGATGCACGCCGGGCCGTCCCAGGGCTCCATCAGCGAGGCGTGGAACTCGTAGAAGGCACGGCGCGCGGGATCCATCTCGGCATGGTTCTCCCACGCCTCCGGGATCATCATGAGCACCGCATGGGGCAGCGACCGGCCCGACATGTGCAACAGCTCGAGCACCTCGTCGAAGGACGCCGAGTCGCTGGCGCCGGGGGTGCAGACGGGCAGCAGCCGCTCCATGTCACCGGGCAGCAGGTCGCTGGCGAGCTGGCTCTCCCGCGCGGCCATCCAGTTGCGGTTGCCCTTCACCGTGTTGATCTCGCCGTTGTGCGCGATCAGCCGGTAGGGGTGGGCCAGCGGCCAGGAGGGGAACGTGTTGGTGGAGAAGCGCGAGTGCACCAGGGCGAGCTCGCTGACGTAGCGGCGGTCGGAGAGGTCGGGGAAGAACGGCTCGAGCTGGGCCGTGGTCAGCATTCCCTTGTAGACGATGGTCCGCGAGGAGAGCGACGGGAAGTAGACGTCGGCCTCGTGCTCGGCCCGCTTGCGCAAGCAGAACGCCATGCGTTCGAGCGCCATGCCGACGAGCCGACCGCTGGCGGCGGCCACGAAGACCTGCTGGAAGCGCGGCATGACCCGGCGCGCGGTGGCGCCGAGCAGCCCGGGCACGGTCGGGACGTCGCGCCAGCCCAGCACCGCGAGCCCCTCCTCGGCGGCGATCCGCTCGATGATCCCGCGCGCCTCGGCGGCGCGCCCGTCGTCGTCGGGCAGGAAGGCGCAGCCGACGGCGTAGCCGCCCTTGTCAGGCAGGTCGAAGGCCGTCACGTCGCGCAGCAGCGCGTCGGGGATCTGGGTCAGGATGCCGGCGCCGTCGCCGCTGTCCGGCTCGGCGCCAGAGGCGCCGCGGTGGTCCAGGTTGCGCAGGGCCGTGAGCGCCTGGTCGACGATCTCGTGCGAGGGCTGGCCGGAGAGCGTGGCGACGAAGGCGACGCCGCAGGCGTCGTGCTCGTGCAGGCCGTCGTACAGGCCCTGCGGCTGCGCCGCGGCGCCCCTGCTGACGGATCGCACGGGCGGCACAGGTGTCACGGTCATCGTCGCGTCCTTCTCGTCGATGGCGGGCCGGGGGAACCGGCAGGCGGCAGGCCGGTGGTCGTCGGCGTGGCATCGACCGAGGGACAGCGCTGGCCCTGCGGTACGACGATCAGGGTACCTGTGACGAACATGTTTCCGTCAAACGAACCCGGTCCGGCGTGCACAGGACGCCGGGCGGGCCCCGGATCGCGCGGCCCCGCGCGTCAGCCGAGCCCGGCGCCGACGATGGAGCCGAAGGCGTAGGTCACCGCGGCGGCGACGGCGCCGACGGCCACCTGGCGCAGGCCGCCGTACCACCAGGGCCGCGGGGTGAGGCGGGTGACGAACGCCCCGCAGAGGAACAACCCGGCCATGGTCAGCACGACCGACGGCCAGATCGCCGCGGCGCCGACGAGGTAGGGCAGCACGGGCAGCAGAGCGCCGACGGCGAACGAGGCGAAGGAGGACCCGGCCGCCAGCGTGGCGGACGGCAGGGCGCCCATGTCCAGGCCGAGCTCCTCCCGGACGTGCACCTCCAGCGCCGTCTGCGGGTCCCGGGAGAGCGCTCGGGCGACCTCGACGGCCAGGTCGGGCTCGAGCCCCTTGGCGACGTACATCTGGGCGAGCTCACGCTCCTCGGCCTGCGGCCGCCGGGCGATCTCGATGCGCTCCGTCTCGATCTCCGCGAGTCCCTGCTCGGCCTGCGAGCGCACCGAGATGTACTCCCCCGCCGCCATCGAGAAGGCGCCGGCCGCGAGGCCCGCCAACCCGGCGAGCAGCACGGTCCGGCTGTCGCTGGTGCCGCCGGCCACCCCCGCGATGAGGGCCAGGTTGCTGACCAGCCCGTCGGAGGCACCGAAGACCGCCGGGCGCAGCCAGCCCCCGGTCACGTCGGAGTGCTCGTGCTGGATGCGCTCGAGCTCGTGCGCGGCCCGCTGCTGGGCTTCCTCGGGGACGCTCACGCGGTGATCTCCGTGTCCGTGTCCGTGTCCGTGTCCGTGCCTTCGCCCGCGCCTGTGCCCGGGCCAGGGGGCTCGTGGGCGCCCCGGTGCACCGTCTCCCGCCCGGGCCGCAGCCGGGCGGACACCCCGAAGTAGGCCACGGCCCCGAGGAACACCACCAGGCTGGTCCAGTCGTTGAGGCGTAGCCCGAGCAGGCGGTTCGCCGGGTCGACCCGCAGCGCCTCGATCCAGGACCGTCCGACCGTGTAGGCCGCGACGTAGAGGGCGAACGCCCGCCCGTGGCCCAGCTTGAACCGGCGGTCGGCCCAGACCACCAGGGCCGCGACGCCCACGTCCCAGATGGCCTCGTAGAGGAACGTCGGGTGGTAGGTGGCCTGGTCCTCCAGGCCGTCGGGCCGGTGCTCCGGGTCGATCTGCAGTCCCCAGGGCAGATCGGTCGGCCGGCCGTACAGCTCCTGGTTGAAGTAGTTGCCGAACCGGCCGACGGCCTGCGCGAGGGCGATGCCCGGCGCCAGCGCGTCGGCGAACGGCGGCAGCGGGATGCCCCGGCGGCGACAGCCGATCCAGGCGCCTATGCCGCCGAGCGTGATCGCCCCCCAGATGCCCAGCCCGCCCTGCCAGATGTAGAGCGCGTGGATCGGCTCCCCCTGGGCGCCGAAGTAGGGCTGCGGGGTCGTCAGCACGTGGTACAGCCGGCCACCGACGATCCCGAAGGGCACCATCCACGTCGCGACCTCGGTGACGTCGCCGGGCCGCCCGCCGCGCGCCACCCAGCGCTTCTCGCCGAGCCAGACCGCGAGCATGACCCCCGCGATGATGCACAGCGCGTAGGCGCGGAGGGGGAACGGCCCGAGGTGCCACACGCCGGTGGTCGGGCTCGGGATGGAGGCGAGAGTCATCGCGCCCCAGGCTACTGGCGCGACGCCGACGGCGACGCGGCGGATCAGCCGGAGCGGGACCCCGCGGCGGCGGCCGTGAGCTCCTCGGCCGGCGACGGTTCGGCACCGGGCCACAGGTCGGCCAGGTCCGGCTCGCCACGGCGCACGGGGATGACCAGCCGGACCTGGGTGCCACGGCCGATCTGCGAGTCGATCGTCAGCGAACCCCGGGCCCGCTGGGCCGAGGCCTGCAGCAGCTGCAGGCCGAGGTGACCGAGCGGCACGGTGTGGGCGCGTTCGGGATGGAACCCGCAGCCGTCGTCCGCGATCACCAGCGTGACCTCGTCGCCGCTCGCGGTGAGCGAGACGGTCGCGCCACTTGCACCGGCATGCGACACGACGTTGCGAAGTGCCTCCCGGGCCACCTGGGTGAGCGACTCGGCCACGGTCGCCGGCAGCGGCGGAAGGGGACCGATGTCCAGGCGAACCTTCAGGCCGCGCGCCTCGGCGTCACGGCCCAGTCCGGCGAGCACCTCGGTCACGTCCGTGCCGGCCGGGTTCGGCGAGAAGAGCGTCGACGTCAGGCTCCGCAGCGCCTCGATCTGCACGAGGATCACGTCGAGCGCGATGCGCACGGTTCCCCTCAGCTCGGGCAGGTCGCTGTCCGCGAGCTGCTTCTCGACCGATGCCAGCACGTAGCGGGTGCCCGACAGGTCCTGCACCACACCGTCGTGCAGCTCGCGTGCGAGCCGGCGGCGCTCGTCGGCGGAGGCGTCGACCGCCAGGCGCAGCATCGCGAGCCGTTCCCTCTCGTAGCGCTCGACGCGGCGGGCCAGTCGCAGCGAGAGCGGCACCAGCAGCAGCGCGAGGAAGGCGAGTGCCAGCAACGAGACCAGCGTGAGGCGGGTGCTGAGCTCGACCTCCTGGCGGTGCATGTTGGCGGCCGAGAAGTAGATCTCGACGACGGCGGGCCGGTCGGCTGCGTCACGCACACCGACGTACACCTCGATCACCGGGGCGAGGCCGCGCTCGAACACGTTCTCGGGCCGACTGACGTCGGACACGTTCGACTCGGACCCCTGGGTGCGCAGCACCGCGAGGTCGTCGTCCTCGAGCGGGAACCGCTTGCCGATCAATGCGGACGCGTCGGAGTAGAGCACCCGTCCCTGCTGATCCCAGATCTTCACGCGCAGCAACAGGCTGCCGTGGGTGCGAGAGCGCACGGCCCGGTCGAGCACGGCCAGTGCGCGCGGGTCACCGGCGCGAACGCCGTCGGTCACCAGCGGCGCGAACACCTCGTGGGCGACCAGCCGGCTCTCCGCGACGGCGTTGCGCTCCACCTCGCCGGCCACGACCCGCTGCACGCACACCACGGCGCCGAGGCCGGCGACCACGAGGACCACCAGGCTCGTCACCAGGTGCAGCAGGAGGGCCCGGCGGACCGCCGAGCGGGGCCGTGTCACGGGTCAGGCGCCCCAGCCGACGGCGCGAGCGACAGGCTGCTGATCGGGCGGCAGGTCCAGCAGGCCCAGCCGGGTCGCGACGACCACCGCCTGCAGCTGCGAGTGGCAGCCGAGCTTGGCCAGCACGCTCTTCACGTAGCCGCGGCAGGTGTGCTGGCTGATCCCCAGGCGACGGGACACCCCGCCCACGTCGATGCCCGCAGCGAGCATGCCGAGGACCTCCCGCTCGCGGGTGGTCAGGGAGACGGAGGCCGTCGCCGACTCCTCGGACCGGCGCAACGTGCCCTCGGCCAGGTCCGCGAGAGCGCCCAGCAGGCCGGGGTCGACGACCATGGCACCCTGCCGGGCACCGCGCACCGCGTCCAGGAGCACGTCCAGGCCGGCGCTCTTGGGCACGAAGGCGCACGCGCCGACGGCCGCGGCGTGGGCGATCAGGCGCGGCTCGGACGAGGCGGTCAGCAGGATGACGCGGGTGTCGGGCTGCTCGGCGACGATCGCTGCGGTGGCTTGCAGGCCGTCGAGGTCAGGCAGCGCGAAGTCCATCAGCACCACGTCCGGCCGCAGCGCCGCCGCCAGCTCGATGCCCTGGCGCGCGGTGGCGGCGTGGCCGACGAACTCGATGTCGGTCTCGTGCCGCAGGGCCACGGCCAACAGGTCGGCGATGGTCCGGTGGTCGTCGACGACGAGCAGCCGGACCGTGCTCGGCTGCGACTCCTGCGCACGCTGCGGCGCACTGGTGCCCCCATCGCGGGCGTATGGCATGGAGAACGTCCTCTCGATCCGTCTGCCCGACTATGTCGGCGCAACCTGACGGATTTCCCTCGGCCAGGTCTCCCCGCCCGCGTGAGGTCGGCGACTCGAACACGCCGTGACCGAAGGCGCACGATCCGTGCGCGGGGTCGCCGGGACGGGCTCACCGAGCAACGGGATGCGACCAGGGGAGGGTGGTCGTAGCACCACCCCCGACCCCCCCCAATTTTAGGCGCCCCCGCTCACCCGGTGGGGGCTGGTGACAGCTGCGCCTTCCTCGGACCGTCGAGGCAGTACACCCGCTCGCAGGAGGTCTGCCATGAGTACGTCCACCCGTTCCCGGCTGTTGCCGGGTTCAGGCCGGCCGGTCATCCGGTCCGGCTCCACGCTCTGTACGGTTCTCGCGCTCGTGCTGCAGATGCTGGTGGTCGGGGTCCTGGCCGCCGCGTCCCCGGCCGCCGCGGCGGGCCGCCCGGCCGCCACGGTCGATCCCGTGGGCGGCTTCCCGTCCTGGTACGAGGACTCCGCCGGAAACCGCGTCGAGCAGTGCATCGACCCCAACGACCCCAACTGTGTGGTCGTGGCCAGCGACACGTTCGACCCGACCCGGCCCACGGTGTTCCCGACCAACTACCCGGACGAGTTCTTCTACGCGCTCGCCGACTCGGACATCGTCCAGACGGCCGGCTGCCTGGGCACCGCGCCCGGCAAGGCAACCGTCCGGCTGGCCCTGGAGGGAGCGTTCGTGAACGGCGCCCCCGCAGCCGGCGACCAGATGGTCTTCGGCCGGATCCGCGTCAAGGTCACCAGCGGTCTCTGCCCCAACACGACCTACCACTTCCGCCACCCGTTCGGCACCGCGTCGCTCACGACGAACGCCGCGGGCGCCATCCCCGCCAACGTGGGCACCGAGGACATCGGCTGCGTCCCGGTCGCACCGTCGCGCTGCAACTTCGCACAGGCGGGTTCCAGCCGCGTCTTCGGCACGGCCGCCGACGGCTTCCTGCGGTGGAACCCCGCAGTCGCGCCCGCGGCTCCGCAGGGCTACCTCGGTGACGCGGTCACCCCTCACACCATCGTCGGCGGCACCGCAGGCAACGCCTTCGCGATCCTCGACAGCGGCAACCACGACCTGGGACTGACCACGGACCAGTTCACGGTGGCCGGCAAGACCGCCGGCTCGCTGTCCGGCGACCCGTCGCCGTTCGACTTCGGTGGCCAGACCGTGCTCACCACCAGCCCCGCGAAGACCCTCACGGTCACCAACCTGGACAAGGCACCGGTCACCATCGGCGCCCTGACGATGACCGGCGACGCCGCCGCCGCGTTCTCCGCGGTACCCGGTGCCACCAACGGATGTACGCCGGCCCTCGTGCTCGGCCGCGACGCGACCTGCACGGTCGACCTGACCTACACCCCGGCCGTCGCCGGTCGGGTCACCGCAGCCCTCGAGGTGAGCTCCACGGGGGGCGTGCGCTCGCCCTTGCGCGTCGACGTGACGGGCCGGGGGATCAACGTGGGCGACGCGCCCTCCATCGAGTTCACCCCCGCGCCGCCGGCAGCCCTGGCCTTCCCGGCCACGCGGGTGCGCACGACCAGCGCACCCAAGACCCTGACCATCGGCAACACCGGCCAGGCGCCGCTGAAGATCAACAAGGTGTTCCTCGACGGCTCCAACGGCTCCGGCTCGAGCCACTACCTGGTCACCCGCGACACCTGCTCGGGCAAGTTCGTCGACCCGGGCGCTGCCTGCCAGGTGGACGTCATCTTCGTGCCCTCGGTGGCCGGAGACCACGCGACCCGCCTGGTCGTCGAGTCCAACGACCAGGGCAGCCCGCACTTCGTGAACGTGACCGGCACCGGCACCGGCGGCTTCGCCGCCGTGGCGCCCGATGCGGCTGGCACGAGCGACGGGTTCCCCGGCTGGTACCGGGACGAGAACGGCGTCAAGCTCGACCAGTGCATCGACCCGCAGGACCCCAACTGCGTCGTGCTGCCCGACGACTTCTTCAACCCGGCGCAGCCGCTTGTCTTCCCGACCAACTTCCCGGAGGAGTTCTTCTACACCGTCGCTGACTCGGACATCATCACGACGCCCGGCTGCAACGGCTCCGCTCCTGGCAAGGCGTTCATGCGCAGCGCCGTCGAGGGGGCGTTCACCGGCGCCGGTCCCATCCCTGGTGACCAGATGACCTTCGGTCGCATCCGTTTCGCGGTGACCGGCGGCCTCTGCCCGAACACGACGTACACCTTCACCCACCCCTACGGCGAGAGCACCTTCACGACCAACGCCAGCGGCGGCCTCGCCCGGGCACGTGCCACCGACGACGTGGGCTGCGCGCCCGTCGCGCCGGACGTGTGCGACTTCAGCGAGGCGCTCTCCAGCCGCGTCTTCGGCGGCTTCCTCCGCTGGGACCCCGCCGTCGCTCCTGCGGCGCCGGCCGGCTACATCGGTGACGCGACAACGCTGCACAGCGTCGTCGGAGCTCCGTACAAGCCGGACGGCGTGCACCCGGCGAACTTCTTCAAGATCACCCAGGCCAACGGCGACACGGTCGGCGAGACGAACCAGTTCACCGTGATGGGCAAGCTCCGCGGGCCGCTGGAGCCCTCCACGAAGTCGCTGGAGCTGCCCTCCACGGCCGTGAGCTCGACGTCGGGCAACCGGCCGGTGACCTTCACCAACACCGGCATCGAGCCACTGACCGTCAACACGTTGGCCATCTCCGGCGTGGACGCCGGCGACTTCAACGTCGCGCCGGGCACCTGCCCGGGCCTGACCCTGGGCGTCGGCGACAGCTGCACCGCGCAGGTGTCCTTCAGCCCGACGGCGGTGGGCGACCGTGACGCCACGTTGACCGTGCACCACACCGGTCTCAACGACCCGGTTCTCGTGGCGCTGCACGGGATCGGTGGGGCGGTCGGCGCCACGCCGGCCATCAGCTTCACTCCACGCAGCGCGACGTTCGTGCCGCTGCACGTGGGCAAGGTCAGCGCCCCGCAGACCATCTCGGTCTCGAACGCGGGCGGCAACGCGGCGCTCGACGTAGGAGCAGTGAGCCTGGGCGGCGCCAATGCGTCCTCCTTCAGCATCCTGCACGACAGCTGCAGCGGCACGTCACTGGGCTCCGGTGAGGTCTGCAAGGTCGACGTGGTGTTCGCACCAGCCTCGGCCGGCTCGCTCACCGCGGACCTCGTGGTGCAGGACAACGCGCCGGGCGGCACGCACACCGTCGCGCTGACGGGTGTCGGCTCCAACGCGGACCCGGCAGTGTCGGCGACCCACGACGGGGACAACGGCTTCCCGCACTGGTACCAGGACAGCAACGGCGTGCGCGTCGGACAGTGCCTGGACCCGGCTGACGTCAACTGCATCGTCCTGGGTGACGCCGGCTTCAACCCGGCAAGCCCGACCGTGTTCCCGACCAACTTCCCGGCCGAGTTCTTCTACTCGATCGCGGACTCGGACGCCCTGCCCACAACGGGCTGCGGCGGGCAGACCACGCCGGGCACAGCACAGCTGCGCGTGGCGCTGGAAGGCTCGTTCGCGAACGGCGCCCCGGCGGCCGGGGAGCAGACGACCTTCGGTCGGTTGCGCATCTCGGTCACCAGGGGGCTGTGCCCGAACGCCGACTACATCTTCGTGACGCCGTACGGCCCCGTGCCGTTCACGACGAACGCCGTCGGTGGACTCGCCCGCAACCAGGGCACCCAGGACGTCGGCTGCGCCCCGGTCGCACCCGCCACGTGCGACTTCTCCGCCGCCCTCGGCAGTCGCATCGCCCAGAGCTTCCCCCGATGGGACCCGGCCGCCGCGCCGGCCGCACCGGTGGGCTACCTGGGCAGCCCCACCGCCCTCCACAAGATCGTCGGTGGGACGTACGTGCCGGCGGGTGCCGACGGTCCGGTCAACTACGCCGCGATCACCGACCTGGCGGGCAACATCGAGTCCACCACGGACAGGTTCACGGTCTCGGGCAAGCTCGCCGGCCCGCTCGTGAGCGACAAGAACACGGTGGACCTCGGACACGCGCAGGTCGGCCAGACCGGTGACGCGCAGACGATCACGGTGACCAACGTGGCGACCTCGCCGACCACGATCTCCGGCGTGGCCCTGACCGGGGCGAACGCAGGGGAGTTCGCGATCGGCACGGACAGCTGCTCCTCCGCCACGAAGGCCACCGACACGACGTGTGCCGTCAGCGTCAGCTTCGCACCGCACTCCGCGGGCGCGAAGACCGCGACGCTGCGGATCACGCCGGCAACCGGGCCCGTCCTGACGGTGAAGCTCACCGGTATCGGCGACGCGGCCACGGCACCGGCCATCTCGGTGACCCCCGGTGTGCTGTCCTTCGGGACCGTCACGGCACCGGCCACGCCGAGTCTGTCGACCACGGTGAAGAACACCGGTACGGCTGCGCTGAACATCGGCGCCGTGACGATCGCAGGTGCCGCGGCGGGCGACTTCTCGGTGACCAGCGCGCCGTGCGGCTCGATCGCTCCGGCCGGGACCTGCCTCATCACGGTGAAGTTCGCGCCGAAGGCCATCGGCGCGCGCACGGCGAGCCTCTCCATCGCCCACAACGCGACCGGGACACCCACCCAGGTGTCGCTCAGCGGCACCGGAGCGGGCTCGACCTTCACCATCTCACCGAGCCCGGTCACCTTCGGCACGGTCAACCGCAACACGACCAAGACCCAGTCGGTGACGGTGAAGAACTCCGGCACGATCGCATTCCGGGTCGGGTCGGCGTCGATCACCGGGGCGCAGGCGGCCAGCTTCGCGGTCGTGAACAACGGCGCGGGCTGCGTGGCCACGACGCTGGCGCCGGGCAAGACCTGCAGCATCACGGTCTCCTTGAGGCCCACGGCTGCAATCGGATACAGCGCGTCACTCGTGGTCGCCGGTGACACCACCAGCCTCCCGACGACGGTGAGCGCTGGACTGACAGGGACCGGGAAGTAGCGGAAGCGAGCGGAGCGGCGCTACTTCCCGGTCCCCGACCAGCACGGTGCCTTGCTCTACCCCCCCAGAGCGAGGCACCGTGCCCGGTCCGAGCAAGCCGACCACCCCGATCCCCAGGCCGCCCCCTCCGGCCCGAGGGCAACGGCTCGCCGGCGTCTGACCTCTCGGTCAGGCGCCGGCGAGCTGCCTTGTCGGGTCAGGGTGCGTCAGACGTGGCGTGCGCCGCGGCGTACGCCGGCGGCCAGCTCGTCCGCCAGTGCGGCGACGGCGTCCCGCCCGGCCTCGGGCGACGGCGCGTCCAGCAGCCGACGCACGAAGGCCGACCCCACGATCACCCCGTCGGCGAACGACGCGACCTGGGCCGCCTGGTCCGCGTCGGACACCCCCAGACCGACACAGATCGGCAGGTCGGTCACGGCGCGGGTCCGGGCGACCAGTGCCTGTGCAGCACTACCGACCGACGTGCGGCTGCCGGTGACACCCATCGTCGAGGCGGCGTAGACGAATCCGGAGCAGTGCTGGGCGGTGTAGCGCAGCCGCACATCGGTCGAGGACGGCGCGACGAGGAAGATACGGTCGAGCCCGGTGGCGTCGGTGGCCTCGAGCCACTCCCCCGCCTCGTCGGGCGTCAGGTCCGGCGTGATGACACCGGCGCCGCCGGCTGCGACCATCTCGTCGGCGAAGCGGCGTACCCCGAAGCGGTTGATCGGGTTCCAGTAGCTCATCACCAGCGTTGCGGCGCCGGTCTTGGCCACCTCGCGGACCGTGTCGAGCACGTCCGCCGTCGTGGTGCGCCGGGCCAGGGACCGCTCGACGGCCGTCTGGATCGTCGGACCGTCCATCAACGGGTCGGAGTAGGGCAGCCCGACCTCCACGATGTCGACGCCGGCCTCCACCATCGCCGTCATCGCGGCGGCACCGTGCTCGACCGACGGGTAGCCCGCAGGCAGGTAGCCGATCAAGGCGGCGCGACCGTCGGCCTTGGCTGCGGCCAGCACCTCGCCGAGCCTGCTCACCAGCCCTCACCCGACGCGTCCTGCGCGGGCTCGGCAACGCTCGCCCGGGCAGCGGCGAGCAACTCCTCGTCGGAGACGACGCCGAACCAGGTGGCGGCCGTGTCGACGTCCTTGTCTCCGCGTCCGGACAGGTTCACGAGCACCGTGGCGTCGGCTCCCAGCTCCCTGCCGATGTCGAGAGCACCCGCCAGCGCGTGCGCGCTCTCGATCGCGGGGATGATGCCCTCCGTGCGGCACAGCAGCCGGAAGGCGTCCATCGCCCGCACATCGGTGATCGGCCGGTAGGTCGCGCGGCCGGTGTCGTGCAGGTAGGCGTGCTGCGGCCCCACACCGGGGTAGTCGAGACCGGCGCTGATGGAGTGGCTCTCGATGGTCTGTCCCATGTCGTCCTGCAGCACGTAGGACCGCGAGCCGTGCAGCACTCCCGGCGAGCCACCGGTGATGCTGGCCGCGTGGCGCCCCGTCTCGACGCCGTCACCGGCCGCCTCGAAGCCGTAGAGCCGCACGTCGGCATCGTCGAGGAAGGCGGCGAAGATGCCCATCGCGTTGGACCCGCCGCCGACACAGGCCGCCACGGCGTCGGGCAGCCGTCCCGTCAGGTCGATGACCTGCGTGCGCGCCTCGTCACCGATGATGCGCTGGAAGTCGCGGACCATCATCGGGAACGGGTGCGGTCCCGCCACGCTGCCGATGAGGTAGTGCGTCGAGTCGACGTTGGTGACCCAGTCGCGCATCGCCTCGTTCATCGCATCCTTGAGGGTGCGGCTGCCCGCCGTGACGGGCACGACCTCGGCACCGAGCAGGCGCATCCGCGCGACGTTGAGCGCCTGCCGGCGGGTGTCCTGCTCACCCATGTAGACCACGCACTCGAGGTCGAGCAGCGCGGCGGCGGTGGCTGTGGCGACGCCGTGCTGTCCGGCGCCGGTCTCCGCGATGACGCGCGTCTTGCCCATCCCACGGGTCAGCAGCGCCTGGCCCAGCACGTTGTTGATCTTGTGCGAGCCGGTGTGGTTCAGGTCCTCGCGCTTGAGCAGGACGCGCGCCCCGCCTGCGTGCTCACCGAAGCGCCTCGCCTCGGTGACCGGGCTCGGGCGCCCGGCGTACGACGAGAGCAGCCCCGCCAGCTCCCCCTGGAACCGCTCGTCCTGTCGGGCCTTCTCGAAGGCGACCGTGAGCTCGTCGAGCGCGGCCATGAGTGCCTCGGGGACGAACCGTCCGCCGTAGGCACCGAAGTGGCCGCTCGCGTCGGGCGTGCTCATCGGTCGTGCTTCAACGCCGGGTGCGCGCCTGCGGCAACCAGGTCCGCGACCGCGGAGCGCGGGTCACGGCCGGTGACCAGCGACTCGCCGACCAGCACGGCGTCGGCGCCCGCCCGCGCGTACTCGAGGACGTCATGCGGTCCGCGGACACCGGACTCCGCCACGCGCACGATGCCCTCAGGGATGTGCGGGGCCACCTGGGGGAACACGTTGCGGTCCACCTCCAGCGTGTGCAGGTCACGGGCGTTCACCCCGATGATGGTGGCGCCGGCGTCGGCTGCCCTCTTGACCTCCTCGACCGTGTGGCACTCGACGAGCGGGGTCAGCCCCAACGACTGCGCCCGCTCGACAAGGGACACGAGCGCGTTCTGCTCAAGGGCCGCGACGATGAGCAACGCGAGGTCGGCGCCGTAGGCCCGGGCCTCCCACAGCTGATAGCTGCCGACGATGAAGTCCTTGCGCAGCACCGGTACGTCGACCGAGCGTCGCACCGCGACGAGGTCGTCGAGGCTGCCGCCGAAACGTCGCTCCTCGGTGAGCACGCTGATGACTGCGGCGCCCCCGGCCTCGTAGTCGCCCGCGAGTGCGGCCGGGTCGGCTATGGCGGCCAGAGCGCCCTTGGAGGGGCTCGACCGCTTCACCTCCGCGATGACGGCTACCCCGTCGCCGCGCAGCACCGCCATCGGGTTGCGGCACTCGGGGCGCGTCGCGGCGCGCGCCTTGAGCTGGTCGAGACTGGTGCGCTCCTGGCGGATCGAGAGGTCGGCGCGGACACCTGTCAGGATGTCATCGAGCACGCTCACGCGATCGGTCTCCTCGTCTCGCCCGGCCGGTCGGTCGCCTGCCCTCCGGCGCAGATGCCCCCAGGGTAACTGCGGCACCTGCGACACGAAGAATCGCGGTCGGCTAGGGGGCGAGGGCCGCGCCGACGCTCAGGTTGCGCACCAGCCAGAAGACGAGCACGAGAGCGAGCAGTGCCCAGACCAGAACGGGACGCGCGGGCTGCGGCCGCGGCTCCCCGCGCCAGCTGCGACCCACCCACCGCAACCAGAGCCAGCCGAGCAGCGGCAGGGCTGCGACGGTGAGCACGTTGCGACTCGCCGCCGTGGCGACCTGGCCGTGGGCGAGAGCGTGGATCGCCCTGAGCGACCCGCAGCCGGGGCACCAGTGGCCGGTGAGCGCGAGGAAGGGGCAGGTCGGGTAGTGACCGCTCTCCTCCGGGTCGACCGTGGCCACGATGAGCACCACCATCACGGCGACCAGCGCGACGGCGGCAGGACGCCGCAGCGCTGCGCCCCGCCGGGCTGGGAGGAGCGGCCCGCTCGCGAGCGACCGCGTCGGGACGAGGGTCATCGGGTCGCCTCGCCTCTCGTGCTCAGCTGTTGCTAGTGACCGCGACGACCACGACGACCAGGTAGATCGCGACGATGATGGCGCCCGCCACCGCGGACCAGATCGCGAACTGCTTGGCCTTGCGCGACGCGTCCTGTGCGCCTGCCACGTCGCCGGCGGACCACTTGCTGTTGACCTGCGCGGCGAACACGATCGACGCGATGCCCAGCGGCAGGCAGCAGAAGATCGTGCTGAGGATCGCCCAGACGAGGTAGTTGGGCGGCGGCTCGCCACCGTAGGTGGGCTGGCCGTAGGCGGGCTGGCCATAGGGGGGTTGGCCGGTGGGGGGCTGCCCGTAGGTGGGCTGGCCGGAGGCGGGTTGCTCCCAGGGCGGGCCGGTCCCCTCCGGCGGGTCCTTCGGTGGCTGGTACGGGTCGGGTGTCGCGCTGCCCTCGTCGCTCATCGTGGCTCCCTGTCGGCGCCCCCCACGGGGCGACTGCGCGAGAGCGTAGTGGACAGCGCCCGCAGGCAAGGGCGTGCCGGCCCGCTCAGCCGGTGTTCGCGTCGTACTCGGGGTCGCGCCCGTCCTTGTACGTCACCGTGTTGCCCATCCCCATCATCTGCATGACCTTGCCGACGACGACACCGAGCACGACGATGCCGAGCCCGACGAAGAAGAGCCACGGCAGGGCCAGCGGCAGCGCGACACCGCTGATCAGGAACCCGAGGAACATGATGGTCACGGCGGTCCAGGCTGCCGGCGTGTTCCCGTGGTGCGTGGACATGGGGCTCCTTCTCCTCGGCTGCGCAGCCGATTGTGCCAGCCACCGCCTGAGGCCGGTCAGAGTGTCGGGTCCTCGCCGCGGTCGATGGCCGTCCAGGCATCCGTGTGGGCCGGCAGCGTCTGGCCGGGCGCCGCGTAGTCGCGTCGCGACGATGGCCAGCGGTGCCCGCGCGCCGTCGTCATCGCGCCACCCACGGCGATCCCGACCCCCCCGGCAGCCGTCAGCCAGAACCACACCGACCGGTGCGCCTGCAGCTGCCGGGCGTCGAGCGGGGCGTAGGCGAAGAGGCCACCCTGGCGCGCGCTCGCCGTCAGCACGTCGATCAGCACGACCGCCACCCCGCAGAGCACCAGGAGGACGCCGACGGCCGAACGGGCGGGGCCCCGCGCGAGCAGCAGGAGCCCGACACCCGCCAGCGCCACGAGGGCCAGTGCCCCGGCCGCAGGGACCCCGCCACCCGTCAGCCGCGCCCCGCCGGCCGACCACCGCGGCGGCCGCGAGGTACCCAGCACCAGGAGCGCGCCGAGCGCCGTCACGGACAGCGCGACGACCATGCCACGGCGGTCGCTCACGGGCTGCCGACGGTGCGCAGCGTGCCCGCGGTCGCGATGGCGCGCAGCACCGCCATCGCCTTGTTGCGGCACTCGGTGTCCTCGGCCACCGGGTCGGAGTCCGCGACGATCCCGCCGCCGGCCTGCACGTAGGCGGTCCCGTCGCGCAGCAGCGCGGTACGGATCGCGATCGCGGTGTCCAGGTCACCGGCGAAGTCGAGGTAGCCGACACACCCGCCGTACAGGCCCCGGCGGGTCGGCTCGAGCTCCTCGATGAGCTCCATCGCCCGCGGCTTGGGGGCGCCGGACAGCGTGCCGGCGGGGAAGCAGGCTGCCATCACGTCGTACGCCGTCAGGCCGTCGCGCACGGCACCCGTGACCGTCGAGACGATGTGCATCACGTGGCTGTAGCGCTCGACGGACATGAAGTCGACGACCTCGACGCTGCCCGGCTCGCAGACCCGGCCCAGGTCGTTGCGGCCGAGGTCCACCAGCATCAGGTGCTCGGCGCGCTCCTTGGGGTCGGCCAGCAGGTCGCAGGCCAGCGCGGCGTCCTCCTCGGGTGTCTCGCCGCGCCAGCGGGTACCCGCGATGGGATGCAGCAGCGCCCGGCCGTCGGTCACCTTCACGAGCGCCTCGGGGCTCGACCCGACGACGTCGAACCCGTCGAACCGCAGCAGGTACATGTAGGGGCTCGGGTTGGTCACCCGCAGCATCCGGTAGATGTCGAGCGCGTCCGCCTCGGTCCGCATCTCGAACCGCTGGCTCACCACGACCTGGAAGGCCTCGCCGGCCTTGATCTCCTCCTTCGCCCGCTCGACCGCTGCGGCGTACTGGTCCGCGTCGCGCCGTCGGGTGTAGGTCGGTGTCACGTCGGTCGCGTAGCTGGCGGCCGTCGCCGCAGCCGGGCGGGACAGGTCGGCCGTCATGCGGTCGAGACGGGCCACGGCGTCCTGGTAGGCCCAGTCGACGCGCTCGTCGGTGGCGTCGTAGTTGATGGCGTTCGCGATCAGCAGCACCGAGCCGTCGGCGTGGTCGAGCACCGCCAGGTCGGTCGCGAGCATCATGGCCAGCTCGGGCACCTGCAGGTCGTCGACGGCCAGCTGCGGCAACCGCTCGAGCCGCCGCACGGCGTCGTACGACACGAACCCCACGAGGCCGCCGGTCAACGGCGGGAGGTCGGGCAGGTGCGGCGTGCGCAGCACCTCGATCGTCTCGCGCAAGGCCAGCAGGGGGTCGCCGTCCACCGGTACGCCCACCGGGGGCTCACCGTCCCAGACCGCCTGGCCGTCGCGCTCGGTCAACGTCGCGTGGCAGCGCGCTCCGATGAAGGAGTATCGCGACCAGACCCGGCCGTGCTCCGCGGACTCGAGCAGGAACGTGCCGGGGCGACCGTCGGCGAGCTTGCGGTAGATGCCCACCGGCGTCTCCCCGTCGGCGAGCAGTCGCCGGGTCACCGGGATGACGCGGCGGTCGCCGGCGAGAGCGCGGAAGGCCGCGAGGTCGGGTACGGCGTCGCCGGTGCTCATGGTCCCCATTGTGGCTGCCGGGTCAGCCGCCACGTGGGCCGGCCAGCAGGACGTCGGCATCGAAGCAGGCCCGCTCACCGGTGTGACAGGCGGCGCCCACCTGGTCGACCTTGATCAGCACCGCGTCCCCGTCGCAGTCGAGCCGGACCTCGAGCACGTGCTGCACGTGCCCGGACGTGTCGCCCTTGCGCCAGTACTCCTGCCGGCTGCGGCTCCAGTACGTCGCCCGGCCGCTGGTCAGGGTCCGGTGCAGCGCCTCGTCGTCGAGCCACCCCACCATCAGCACCTCACCCGTGTCGTGCTGCTGGACGACGGCGGCCACCAGGCCGTCGGGGTCGCGCTTGAGCCGCCCCGCGATCGTCGGGTCGAGCTCGGAGGGACGGACCGCGCGGGAACGGCCGGGCAGGGACATGCCCTCATTGTCCCCGGCTTGCTCGTCCCCCGGGCGGACCACCCGGCGCCGTCGCGCCGGGCAGGTGATTCGGGCGGAAATGGCCCTTCGTCTACCCTGACTCGCAGGTGACGACCCGGCAGGACGTCCATCGGCGACGTATCGACCCCTACTCCCGACTTCCTGCGCCTGACCAGAAGGAGAGAACTCATGGCCCGGCCCGACGGGAGCGCCCACGACTTCTCCCACCTTCACCGCCTCGGCTCGCCGCCGCACGACGGGTGGTCCGAGGCGCCGCCGGAGGAGGCCGACGGGGCGCAGGGCTACGACGAGCTGCTCGAGGTGCGGGCCCGGAGCCTCGCGACCCCCTCCTACGACCTGGGCCCCCAGACCGCGTCGTTCGTGGTCGACCTGACGCCGCCGGCGCCGGCGGCGTCAGCGCCGGACGGCCCCCGGCACGCGGCACCGCCGCGCCCACCCTCGGACGGCCCACCGGTCGCCCCGGCCCCGGTGCCGGTCGCCCCGGCCCCGGTGCCGGTCGCCCCGGTGCCGGTCGCCCCGGTGCCGGTCGCCCCCGGGCCCGCCCCGGGCCCGCCCGCCGTCCCGGTGCCCGTCGGCGCGCAGTCGCTGACCGCCGCCACGGTGCTCAAGACCCGCCGCGCCCGGCCGCAGAGCGGCTGGCGCAAGAGCGTGTACGCCGTCACCGGTGGCCGGTGGAACCTCGGCCCGTCCCGGGCCGACCGCCGCCGCGCCGCGCTGAGCGCCCGGGCCCGCACGCCGGTCGCGGGATGCCACCGGGTCGCGGTCATCAGCCTCAAGGGCGGCGTCGGCAAGACGACCACCACGGCCGCGCTCGGTGCGATGTTCGCCGAGCTGCGCGGTGACCGGGTCGTCGCCGTCGACGCCAACCCCGACCGCGGCACGCTGGGCGAACGGGTCCCCCGCGAGTCCGGCGCGACGGTGCGCCACCTGCTGGCCGAGCGCGACCGGGTGCACCGCTACTCCGACGTACGCGCGTTCACGTCGCAGTCCCCGACACGCCTCGAGGTGCTCGCCTCCGACAGTGACCCGCACGTCTCTGCGGCGTTCAGCGAGCGCGACTACCGCGACACCGTCGACATCCTCGAGCGCTTCTACAACCTCCTGCTCACCGACTGCGGCACCGGCCTGCTGCACGACGCGATGCGCGGCATCCTCGGCCTGGCCAGCTCCCTGGTGCTCGTCAGCTCCGCGAGCCTCGACGGCTCACGCAGTGCGAGCGCGACACTGGACTGGCTCGAAGCGCACGGCTTCGACCACCTGGCCCGCGACGCGGTGGTCGTCATCTCCTCGGTGCGGCCCGGCGGCGGGATGGTCGACGTCCAGCAGCTGCAGAGGCACTTCTCCGCGCGGTGCCGCGCGGTCGTCACCATTCCCTACGACCGCCACCTCGAGGCGGGGGGCGTGCTCGACCTCGCGGAGCTCGACGACGCGACCGCCGACGCCTACCGAGAGCTTGCCGCGGCGGTGGGCGACGGCTTCGCCACGACAGCGGCCGTGCCGGGGTCGCGATGAGCATCGCCCGGTACGAGCGGGCCCAGCTGGCCACGCTGCTCGGTGAGCTCGGCCCCGATGCGCCCACCCTCTGCGAAGGGTGGACCACCCGCGACCTGGCGGCGCACCTGCTCGCCCGTGAGCGACGGGCCGATGCCGCGGTGGGTCTCGTGGTCGCGGCGCTCGCGGGACACACGGCCTCGGTGCAGGAGGGCTACGCGCGTCGGCCCTACGACGAGCTGGTGACCATGGTGCGCGACGGTCCGCCGCGGTGGTCGGCGTTCGGATGGGGACCGGCCGACCGGCTGCTCAACACCACGGAGTATCTCGTGCACCACGAGGACGTCCGGCGGGCGCGGCAGGGCTGGACGCCGCGTCGGCTGCCCGCCACGGTGCAGGACCGCCTCTGGCTCACCGTCCGGGGCCGCGCCAGGATGGCGTTGCGCCACCTGCCGGGCGGTGTCGAGCTGCGCCGCCCCGACGGTACGGCGATCGTGGCGCGCGAGGGCGAGCCGCGGGTGACGCTGACCGGCGAGCCTGCCGAGCTGCTGCTCTACCTGTTCGGTCGACGCGACCACGCCCGGCTGGAGATCGACGGGCCACCCGAGGTGCGCGACGCGCTGGACGGCACCGGGCTCACCGTCTGACGGCGCAGGCCGCGGATCAGCGCACCGGGTGACCGGCGGCACGCAGCGCGTCCTTGACCTCACCGATCCGCTGCTGGCCGAAGTGGAAGATGCTCGCCGCCAGCACGGCATCGGCCCCGGCCTCGACCGCGGCGGGGAAGTGGTCGAGCGCGCCCGCTCCCCCGCTCGCGATGACCGGCACGGTCACCTCGGCGCGCACCGCCCGGATCATCTCCAGGTCGAAGCCGGCCTGCGTCCCATCGGCGTCCATCGAGTTGAGCAGGATCTCGCCGGCACCGGCTGCGGCGCACTGCGCGGCCCATGCGACGGCGTCGAGCCCCGTGCCACGCCGACCGCCGTGGGTCGTGACCTCGTAGCCCGAGTCGGTGCGCACGTCACCGGTGCAACGGCGGGCGTCGACCGACAGGACGAGCACCTGCGCACCGAACCGAGCGGCGATCTCGGTCACCAGCTGCGGCCGGGCAACGGCCGCGGTGTTGACGCCGACCTTGTCGGCCCCCGCCCGCAGCAGCCGGTCGACGTCGTCGACGCTGCGCACCCCGCCGCCCACCGTGAGCGGGATGAACACCTGCTCGGCGGTACGGCGCACGACGTCGTAGGTCGTCTCCCGTGAACCGCTCGAGGCGGTGATGTCGAGGAAGGTCAGCTCGTCGGCTCCCTCGGCGTCATAGACCCGGGCCATCTCCACGGGGTCACCCGCGTCGCGCAGGTCAGTGAAGTTGACGCCCTTCACCACGCGCCCCGCGTCGACGTCCAGGCACGGGATGACCCGCACGGCGACGCCCATCAGCGGGTCACCATCCCGACCCGGGCTTGTAGGCGACCGCCTCGACCTCGACGAGCATCCGCGGGTCGATCAGTGCCGACACCTGCACGAGGGAGGTGGCCGGCGGGGCCGCGGCGAACGCTGCGGCGTGCGCCTGGCCGACCTCGCGCCAGCGGGAGATGTCCAGGACGTAGATGCGGGTGCGGACCACGTCCTCGAGCGAGGCATCCAGCTCGCCCAGCGCCCACGCGACGTTGCGGATCGCCTGCTCGGCCTGCGCGAAGACGTCACCCTCGTACACGACGTCGCCGTCGAGGATCGACGTGCAGCCGGAGACCCAGATGTGGTCGCCGGCCGCGACCGCGCGGCTGTACCCGACGATCGGCTCGAACGGCGCGCCGCTGGACAGACGCCGGCTCACGCGGTCACCGCCGCAAGGGCTTCCTCGAGGGTGAAGGCCCCGGCGTACAACGCCTTCCCGACGATCGCCCCCTCCACGCCGTCGGGCACCAGGCCGGCGATCGCGCGCAGGTCCTCGAGGCTCGAGACCCCGCCCGAGGCGACCACCGGCGCATCGGTGGCGGCGCAGACGTTGCGCAGCAGGTCCAGGTTGGGCCCCGTCATGGTCCCGTCCCGTCCGACGTCGGTGACGACGTACCGGGCGCAGCCTTCCTTGTCGAGCCGGCCCAGCACGTCGTAGAGCTCACCGCCGTCGCGGGTCCAGCCGCGGGCGGCCAGCGTGGTCCCGCGCACGTCGAGCCCCACCGCGATGCGCTCCCCGTGACGCGCGATCGCGGCCGCGCACCACTGGGGGTCCTCGAGGGCGGCCGTGCCGATGTTCACCCGCGCGCAGCCGGTGGCGAGGGCGGCCTCGAGGGCGGCGTCGTCGCGGATGCCACCCGACAGCTCGACCTGCACGTCCAGGCGCCCGACCACGTCGGCGAGCAGCGCGTGGTTCTGCCCCCGCCCGAACGCCGCGTCGAGGTCCACGAGATGGATCCAGCGCGCTCCTGCGTCCTGCCAGGCCTGCGCGGCGGCGAGCGGGTCGCCGTAGGACGTCTCGCTGCCGAGCTCGCCACGAACGAGGCGGACCGCCTGCCCGTCGGAGACGTCGACGGCGGGCAGCAGGACGAGCGCGGGCATCAGGGCCTCCGGTCGAGGGTGAGGGTGACGAGGACGGGGGTGAGGATGACGGCCAGCACGGCCGCAGTGCCCCGCACCCACGGGTCGGGGCTGATCAGCCAGACCACGAGCTGGGAGGCGAGCACCAGGCAGGCGATGACGCCGTTCTGCGTGCGGCGGCGCCGGGCCAGGAGGCCGTGCTGGCGCTGCCCCCGGGGCCGCGCGGGCACCAGGGCGGCGAGCGCGTCGCGCCGGGCCTGCCGGCGGACCCTGCGCCGGCGCGACCGGTCCGCAGCGCTGCGCCGCGCGGCCTCGTCGCGTTCGCGCTCCAGCCGCCGCCGGGCGCGTTCCCTGCTCACCGGCGGCTCGCCCCGGGGGTCACAGCGACCCCACCCAGTTGGCCAGCAGCCGGGCACCGGCGGCCCCGGATTTCTCCGGGTGGAACTGGGTCGCCGAGAGCGGGCCGTTCTCCACGGCCGCGACGAACCGCTCGCCGTGCTCGGACCACGTGACCAGGGGTGGCGTGAGCGGCGGCGCCGGCTGCAGGTCGAAGCGGCGCACGGCATAGGAGTGCACGAAGTAGAAGCGCTCCTGCTCCACCCCCGTGAACAGCGTCGAGCCGGCCGGCACGCTCACGGTGTTCCAGCCCATGTGCGGCAGCACGGGCGCCGAGAGCTGCTGCACGAGACCCGGCCACTCGCCGCACCCCTCGGTGCGTACGCCGTGCTCGTTGCCCTCTTCGAACAGGACCTGCATGCCGACGCAGATGCCGAGCACCGGCCTGCCGCCCGCCAGCCGCCTGCCGATCACCTGGTGACCGAGCACGCCGCGTAGCCCCGCCATGCAGGTCGCGAAGGCGCCCACCCCGGGCACCACCAGGCCGTCGGCTGCGAACGCCGCGCCAGGGTCGTCGCTGATCACCGTGTCCGCGCCTGCCGCGGACAGGGCGCGCTCGGCCGAGCGCAGGTTGCCCGACCCGTGATCGAGCACCACGACGCGGGGCTGACTCATACCGAAAGGCTACGTGAGGCCCCCCGGGCATGGTCCCTCTGCGCCATGGCGTGAGACCGAGCCCGGGAGTACCACGGATGCATGACCACGGGACACCTGGGAATCGGGCAGCATCGCGACGATGTCGGGCACCGGGTGCTCGCGGAGTCGATCGAGCTCCAGCAGCACGTCGCCCAGGAGATGGCGCTCAGCCCGCTCCCCCCGGCGCCGCCGGCACACGGGCGCCGGCTGGCGTTCGACGTGCTGGCCGTCGTGGTCACGCTCAGCGTGCTGACGGTCTCCGGCTGGCTGTTCATGTGATCGCGGCTGCGGCGCTCAGCGGGGGCCGAACAGCCCTCGCGGCACCGCAGGCGAGGGCACCGCGTCCGCATCCGTGACCGGTCGGGCACCGGACACGAACCGCTGCAGCGACTCCCCCGACTCGACCCTGGCGGGCGCCAGGTCGGCCGCGCAGCGGCGGGTCAGGCCGGCCAGCGGCAGCGACCGGTCGCAGCCCACGAGCACCAGGTTGCCGAAACGTCGCCGCCGCCAGATCGCCGGTTCCGCGAGGACCGCGACCTGGCGCAGGACGGCGGCGACCGTGGCCACCTGCCGGCGCGCGAAGTCCAGCGGCGGCCCGTCCGCCACGTTCACGGCCAGGACGCCGCCCGGTCGCAGCACCCGGGCCACGTCGGTCACCGCCTCCACCGACGTCAGGTGCGCCGGGGTCCTCGCCCCGGCGAACACGTCGAGGACCACCAGCTCGGCGCAGTCGTCGCGCATCCGGGCCAGCGCCTGCCGGGCGTCGGCCACCTGCACCGGCACCGTCACGCCGCGCGGCAGCGGCAGCTCGGCGCGGACCAGGGCGGCCACCTCGGGCGAGACCTCGACGGCACGCTGGCGCGACCCCGGGCGCGTGGCGGCGACGTACCGGGCGAGGCTCAGGCCGCCCGCCCCCAGGTGCACGACGGCCAGCGGCCGTCCCGGCTCGGCCATGAGGTCGACGACGTGGCCGAGCCGGCGGACGTACTCGAAGCCGAGGTACGTCGGCTCGGCGAGGTCGACGAGGGACTGCGGCGTGCCGTCGACCAGCAGCAGCCGCGCCGAGGAGCGGTCGGGGTGCTGCACGACCTCGATCGTGCGGTCCCCGTCCGATGCCCGCGCTACAGCGTGCCCTTGGTCGAGGGCACGCCGGCGACCCGGTCGTCGAGGGCGACGGCATCGCGCAGCGCCCGGGCGACCGCCTTGAACTGCGCCTCCATGACGTGGTGGGCGTTCTGCCCGGCCAGCACCCGCACGTGCAGGCAGATCTGCGCGCTCGCCGTCAGCGACTCCCAGATGTGACGGGTCAGCGTGGTGTCGTAGCTGCCGATCAGCTCGACGACCTGCGGCTGCTCGTGCACGACGTAGGGCCGCCCGGAGAGGTCGACGGCGGCCTGCACCAGCGTCTCGTCCAGCGGCACGGTCGCGTCGCCGAAGCGGCGGATGCCGGCCTTGTCGCCCAGCGCCTCGCGCAGCGCCTGACCGAGGGCGATCGAGGTGTCCTCGACCGTGTGGTGCGCATCGACGGCGAGGTCGCCCGTGGTGCGCACCACCAGGTCGAACCCGGCGTGCTTGCCCAGCTGGGACAGCATGTGGTCGTAGAACGGCACCCCGGTCTCGACGTCGACGGCACCGCTGCCGTCGAGCTCGAGCTCGATGTGGACGTCGGACTCCTTCGTCGTGCGGTCGACCACCGCGGAGCGAGCCCTCGGCGCCACTCAGACCACCTCTCCCATGCCCTCAGCGAGCGCCTCGAGAAAGGCGCTCGTCTCGTGCTTCGTCCCGGCCGTCACGCGCAACCAGCCCGTGAGACCCACGTCGCGCACCAGCACGCCGCGGTCGAGCAGACCCTGCCAGGTCAGGTGCTGGTCGGCGAACCGACCGAACAGCACGAAGTTCGCGTCCGACTCGACGACCTCGAGGCCGAGCGCCGCGATCTCCTCGACCAGCCGGTCGCGCTGCACGATGACCTCCTCGACCGTCGCGATCAGCTCGTCGGCGTGCGCGAGCGCGGCCAGCGCGGCCGCTTGGGAGAGCACCGAGAGGTGGTAGGGCAGGCGCACCAGCTGCAGCGCGTCGACCACCGCCGGATCGGCGGCGAGGTAGCCGAGCCGGGCCGCGGCGAACGCGAACGCCTTGGACATGGTGCGGGTCACGACCAGCCGCTCCCGGCCCGGCAGCAACGAGACCGCCGAGGGCCGGCGGCTGAACTCGGCGTAGGCCTCGTCCACGATGACCAGCCCCTGTGCGGCGTCGTACACCGCCTCGATCACCTCGAGGTCGAGCGCCGTGCCGGTCGGGTTGTTCGGCGAGCAGAGGAACACCACGTCGGGCGCCCGCTCGCGAACCGCCGAGGCGGCCTGCTCGGGCCGCAGCCGGAAGTCCGGCAGCCGCGCGGCGGCGACGTAGCGGGTGGCGGTGGCCTGGGCGATGAGGTGGTGCATCGAGTACGTCGGCTCGAAGCCGAGCGCCGTACGCCCCTCGCCGCCGAACGCCTGGAGCAGCTGCTGGAGGATCTCGTTGCTGCCGTTGGCCGCCCAGACCTGCTCGGTCCCCAGCTGCTGCCCCGTCGAACGGGTCAGGTAGGCCGCCAGGCCGCTCCGCAGGCCCACCGCGTCACGGTCCGGATAGCGGTTCATGGACCGGGCGGCCTCGGCCACGCGTGCCGCGAGGTCCTGCACGAGCGCCGGCGAGGGCGGGTGCGGGTTCTCGTTGGTGTTCAGCCGGACGGCGACGTCCAGCTGGGGTGCGCCGTAGGGCGTGCGGCCGCGCAGGTCGTGGCGCAGCAGGCCGTCGATGCTCACCGCTCGGCCGCCGCGCCGGCGCGGCGGCTGTCGTGACCGGGCGTCACCGCGGTCGTGCGCGGGACGCGGGCACGCACGGCCTCGACGTGGGCGTGCAGGTCCTCGCTGCCGCCGAGCGCGTCGATGAGGGGCGCGACTTCGGCGAGCGCCTCCCGGGTGTAGTCGACCACGTGCATGCTGCGCAGGAAGCTCTGCACGGACAGCCCACCGGTGTGGCGGGCCGTGCCGCCCGTGGGCAGCACGTGGTTGGAACCGGCGAGGTAGTCGCCGAGCGAGACCGGCGCCCACGGCCCGACGAAGACCGCACCCGCGTTGGTCACGCGCGCCGCCCAGCCGGCGGCGTCGCGGGTCACCACCTCGAGGTGCTCGGCCGCCCACTCGTCGACGACGGCCAGGCCCTGCTCGAGGTCGTCGACGAGCACGTGCGCCGACTGGTGGGTCAAGGCGGTGCGCACGCGCTCGGAGTGGCGGGTGGCCGGCACCTGCCGGGCCAGCTCGGCGTCCACGGCGTCGAGCAGCTCGGGGCACGGGGTGACCAGCAGGCACGAGGCGTTGGCGTCGTGCTCGGCCTGGGCGACCAGGTCGGCCGCGAGGAACGCCGGGTCGGCCGTGTCGTCGGCGAGGATGGCGATCTCGGTCGGCCCCGCCTCGGCGTCGGTGCCGATGACGCCCTTGAGCAGCCGCTTCGCCGAGGCGACGTAGACGTTGCCGGGGCCGCTGACCACGTCGACCGGCTCGCAGTCCTCGGTGCCGTAGGCGAACATCGCGATCGCCTGGGCTCCCCCGACGGCGTGCACCTCGTCGACGCCCAGCAGCGCACAGGCCGCGAGGACGACCGGGTCGGGCAGGCCGTCGTTGCTGCGCTGCGGGGGGCTCGCCACGGCGAGCGAGGCGACGCCGGCGACCTGGGCGGGCACGACGTTCATGACCACGCTCGACGGGTAGGCGAGCAGGCCGCCCGGCACGTAGAGCCCGACGCGGCCTACCGGGACCCACCGCTCCGTGACCCGCCCGCCGGGCGCCACCTCGACGGTCGCGTCGCTGCGCCGCTGCGCCTCGTGGACCAGGCGGGTGCGCCGGGCCGCCTCCTCCAGCGCCGCCCGGACCAGCGGGTCCAGGCCGTCGAGGGCCGCCTGCAGCGCGGCCCCCGGCACCCGGGTGCGTGCCACGTCGACGCCGTCGAAGCGCTGGCTGAGCTCGCGCACGGCGGCTGCCCCGCGGTGGCGCACGTCCTCGCAGATCGGGCGGACCACGTCGAGGGCGACCTCGACACTGGCCTCGGCCCGGGGCAGCACCTCGCGCAGCTCGACGCGGGACGGCTGCCTGCCGCGCAGGTCGACTCGGGAAATCACCCGCCGAGTCTACGGAGCGGGCCGGCGATGGTGCTCGACCCGTCCAGGGGCCGGCTCGCTGCCCGCACCGGCGGTCATAGGCTTCGCCCGTGACCCAGCGGCTGCCGCTGTTCCCCCTGGGGACGGTGCTCTTCCCCGGCGTGCTGCTGCCGCTGCACGTCTTCGAGGACCGCTACCGCGCCCTCGTGCGGGATCTGATCGCGGGGCCCGAGGCGGAGCGTGCCTTCGGCGTGGTTGCCATCCGCGAGGGTCGCGAGGTGGGGGCCGACGGGGTCCATGCCCTGTACGACGTCGGCTGCCTGGCGCAGCTGCACCAGGTCGAGGCGTACGACGACGGCCGCTTCGACCTCGTCACGGCCGGCTCCCGCCGGTTCCGTGTCGAGTCGCTCCTCGACCCGCAGGACCACCGGCCCTACCTGCAGGCCGAGGTCGAGTTCCTCGACGAACCCGTGGGCGCGGGCTCCGACAGCCTGGCGCGCGGGGTCGGCACGGTCTTCCGCGCGTACCGCTCGGTCCTCACCGGCGGTGGTGGCGCGCAGGCCGGGGAGGACCTGCCGGAGGACCCGACGATGCTGTCCTACCTCGTGGCGGCCGCGTCCGTGCTCGACCGCTCGGACAAGCAGGCCCTGCTGGCGCAGCCCGACACGGCCAGCCGGCTGCGCTACGAGCTGGCCATCCTGCGTCGTGAGACCACGCTGCTGCGGCTGCTGCCCTCCGTGCCGGCCGTCGAGCTGACCCGCACGGCGGTGAGTCACAACTGAGCCCTGCGACGACCGGGGAGGGCGGCGGCTCGACGCCCGCCACCGTCGCGCTCTCCCGGGCCGGGGTGGCGTTCGCCCTGCACCCCTACGCGCACGACCCGGGTGCGGCCTCCTACGGGGAGCAGGCGGCCACGGCCCTCGGCGTGAGTCCTGACCGGGTGTTCAAGACGCTGCTGGCGCGGGTCGACGGGCGGCTGGTCGTCGCGGTCGTGCCGGTGAGCGGCGCGCTCGACCTCAAGGCGCTGGCCGCGGCCGCGGGCGGCAAGCGGGCGGCCATGGCGCAACCGGAGGACGCGCAGCGGGCCACCGGGTACGTCGTGGGGGGCATCAGCCCGCTCGGGACGCGGACGCGGCTGCCGACGCTGATCGACACCTCGGTGCACGACGACGCGCAGGTCTACGTGTCCGCCGGCCGCCGCGGGCTGCAGGTCTGCCTGCGTCCCGACGACCTGGTGCGCGTCACCGGGGCGACGGTGTGCGCTATCCGTCGACCGGGTCGCGGCGGGTGAGCCGCTCGGTCACCGCGACCAGCGCGGCGTCGACGCTGGCCTCGTCGTAGCCGCGGCGCAGCCGGGTCGAGGAGAACGAGGCCGCCCGCACCTGCTCGGCGGTCACGTCGCCGGCCTCCACCCCGCCCAGCAGCTCGTCGACCTCCTCGATGGCGTAGCCGGGTCGCAGGACGGTGACGGGGAAGCGCCGCCCTCCCCCGGGGAGGTCGCCGGAGCGGGACCCGGGCGGCTCGAGACCGGCGGTGAGCGCGAAGTAGGCCCCGACGGACACGAGCGGCCAGGCCAGCAGCACCCCCCGCGCCGACAGCTCGAGCGGGCCGTCGAACCGGGCGCCGTCCGCCAGGCCCTTGGCGCTGCTGCGCACGGAGTCCGGGCCGAGCAGCACCCCCAGCCGCCAGGCGAGCAGCGCCGCTGCCAGACCGCCGACGCTCAGCCCGAGCAGGGCCCCGACCGGGGTCCGTCGGGCCAGCGCGAAGACCACCAGGGCGGCCACCAGGCCCGCCGTGGCCGTGCAGACCGCGAACCAGCCGTCGGCTGCGATCGCGGTCTCGCTCTCCCCGTTGACCAGGAAGACACCGGGACCGCGCACGACGACCCGCGGGACGGGGGCGAGCAACCACCACACCACACCGGCGGGTACGCCGGCGGCCAGCACGCCGAGGGCGATCCGCGCCCCGGTGTTCAGCTCTTCTCGGGTGTCGGGGCTCACGCAGCCATCCTCCCAGGGCGCTCGGGCGACGACGCGGGCGCCGCCTCGGCTCAGCTCAGGCAGGCCGCGCCGAGCAGCGCCTTCAGGTCGCCCATCAGGGCGGGTGACGGGTTGACCCGCAAGCCGTCGTCGAGCCGCAGCACCTTCGTGCGGGTGGCCGACTGCAGCTGCAGGTGCACCTCGGTGGGCCCGGGATGGGTGACGAGCACCTCCTTGAGGCGCTCGACCACCGGCGGCGTACACCGGGTCAGCGGGAGGGAGATGACCACGGGGCCGCGGGGGCCGTCGGACAGGTCGGGCAGCGTGAGGTCCATCGCGATGAGCTTGGGCACGTCGTCGCGACGGTCGACGCGGCCCTTGACCAGCACGACCGCGTCCTCGGCGAGGCTCGTCGCGTAGAGCTGGTAGGTCTGCGGGAAGAGCATGACCTCGATCGCGCCCTCCAGGTCCTCGACGGTGGCGATGGCCCAGACGTCACCCTTCCTGGTCACCTTGCGCTGCAGCCCGCTGACGAGGCCCCCGATCGTGACGACCGACCCGTCGGAGCGCTCCTCGGAACCGGTGAGCGACGCGATCGAGCACTCGGCCGCGGCCGCGAGGACGTGCTCGATGCCGAACAGCGGGTGGTCGGACACGTAGAGCCCGAGCATCTCCCGCTCGTAGGCCAGCAGCACGGACTTGTCCCACTCGCCCACCGGGACCGCAGGCGTCACGGCGAGCCCGTGAGGGTCGTCGGGGTCGCTCTCCTCGCCACCCCCGAAGAGGTCGAACTGGCCGTGCGCCTCGTTGCGCTTGGTGTCCATGAACGAGTCGATGGCCTCGGCGTGCACGTGGAGCAGGCCCCGCCGCGAGTCACCGAGCGAGTCGAACGCACCGGCCTTGATCAGGGACTCCACGGTCTTCTTGTTGCAGGCGACCGGTTCGACCTTGCGCAGGAAGTCGTAGAAGCCGCTGAAGCGGCCCTTCGCCTCGCGGGTCCCGGCGATGCTGGCCACGACGTTCTCTCCGACGTTGCGGATGGCCGAGAGCCCGAAGCGGATGTCGGTGCCGCGCGGGGTGTAGTCGGAGTCCGACTCGTTGACGTCCGGCGGCAGCACCTTGATGCCCATCCGGCGGCACTCGTTGAGGTAGAGCGCGGACTTGTCCTTGTCGTCGCGCACGGACGTCAGCAGGGCCGCCATGTACTCGGCCGGGAAGTTGGCCTTGAGGTAGGCGGTCCAGTAGGACACCAGGCCGTAGGCCGCGCTGTGGGCCTTGTTGAACGCATAGTCGGAGAACGGGACGAGGATGTCCCACAGCGTCTTGATGGCCGCCATCGAGTAGCCGTTGGCCGCCATGCCCTCGGAGAACCCGACGAACTCGGCGTCGAGCACCTCGCGCTTCTTCTTGCCCATCGCCTTGCGCAACAGGTCGGCCTTGCCGAGGGTGTAGCCGGCCAGCTTCTGGGCGATCAGCAGCACCTGCTCCTGGTAGACGATCAGGCCGTAGGTCGCCCCGAGGATCTCCGCCAGCGGTGCCGCCAGCTCGGGGTGGATGGGCGTGATGGGCTCCTGGCCGTTCTTGCGCAGCGCGTACTTCGTGTGGGACCCGGCTCCCATCGGTCCCGGCCGGTAGAGCGCGCCCACGGCGGAGATGTCCTCGAAGTTGTCGGGACGCATCGCCCGCAGCAGGCTGCGCATCGGACCGCCGTCGAACTGGAAGACGCCCAGGGTGTCGCCGCGCGCCAGCAGGTCGTAGGTGGCCGGGTCGGTGAGGTCCTTGCTCAGCACGTCCAGATCGATGATCTGGCCACGGTTGGCCTCGATGTTCCGCAGCGCGTCGTCGAGGATCGTGAGGTTGCGCAGCCCGAGGAAGTCCATCTTGACCATGCCGAGCGCCTCGCAGCTCGGGTAGTCGAACTGGGTGATGATTTGCCCGTCCTGCTCCCGCTTCATGATCGGGACGACGTCGAGCAACGGCTCGCTGGACATGATGACGCCCGCGGCGTGCACGCCCCACTGGCGCTTGAGGTTCTCCAGGCCGCGCGCGGTGTCGACCACCCGCTTCGCGTCCGGGTCGGACTCGTAGCGGGCCCGGAACTCGCCGCCCTCGGAGTAGCGCTTGTGGGTCGGGTCGAAGATGCCGCCGAGCGGGATGTCCTTGCCCATGACGGCCGGTGGCATCAGCTTGGTGAGCTGGTCGCCCAGGGCGTAGGGGTAGCCGAGGACCCGCGCGGAGTCCTTCATCGCCTGCTTGGCCTTGATGGTGCCGTAGGTGACGATCTGGGCGACCCGGTCGTCGCCGTACTTGTCGGTGACGTAGCGGATCACCTCGCCGCGGCGACGCTCGTCGAAGTCGACGTCGAAGTCGGGCATCGACATGCGCTCGGGGTTGAGGAACCGCTCGAAGATCAGGCCGTGGACGAGCGGATCGAGGTCGGTGACGCCCATGGCGTACGCCGTCATGGCGCCCGCTCCGGAACCACGGCCGGGGCCGACCCGGATGCGGTTGTCCTTGGCCCAGTTGATGAAGTCGGCGACCACCAGGAAGTAGCCGGCGTAGCCCTTGCTGCAGATGACCTCGGTCTCGTAGTCCGCGCGCTTGCGCACCTCGTCGCTGACGCCGCCCGGGTAGCGCCGGCCCAGGCCGACCTCGACCTCCTTGACGAACCAGGACTGCTCCGACTCCCCCGGAGGGCACGGGAACCGCGGCATGTAGCGGCCCTCGCCCTCGGCGAAGGACACGGTGCAGCGCTCGGCGATCAGCAGCGTGTTGTCGCAGGCCTCGGGCAGCTCGCGCCACACCCGGCGCATCTCCTCCGGCGACTTCAGGTAGTAGTCCTCGCCCTCGAGCTTGAACCGCTTGGGGTCGGCCATCGTCGAACCGGACTGGACGCAGAGCAGCACCTCGTGCGCCGCAGCGTCCTGCTTGTTCGTGTAGTGCAGGTCGTTGGTGGCCACGACCGGCAGGTCGAGGTCCTTGGCCAGCCGGAGCAGGTCGGCGCGGACCCGGGACTCGATCTCGAGGCCGTGCTCCATCAGCTCGAGGAAGTAGTTGCCGGCCCCGAAGATGTCGCGGAACTCGGCCGCTGCTGCGAGCGCCTCGTCGTACTGTCCGAGCCGCAAGAACGTCTGCACCTCGCCGGACGGGCAGCCGGTGGTGGCGATCAGCCCCGAGGCGTAGGTCGAGAGCAGCTCGCGGTCCATGCGCGGCTTGTAGAAGAACCCCTCGAGGCTGGCCCGGGAGGAGAGGCGGAACAGGTTGTGCATGCCTGCGGTGTTCTCGGCCAGCAGCGTCATGTGGGTGAACGCACCGCCACCGGAGACGTCGTCGCCGCCGCCGACGCCCCACTTGACCCGGCTGCGGTCGGACCGGTGCGTGCGCGGGGTGACGTAGGCCTCGGTCCCGATGATCGGCTTGACGCCGGCCGCCGTGGCCTTCTTCCAGAAGTCGTAGGCACCGAAGACGTTGCCGTGGTCGGTCATGGCCAGGGCGGGCATGCCCATCCGCGACGTCTCGGCGAACAGGTCGCTCAGCCGAGCGGCGCCGTCGAGCATGGAGTACTCCGTGTGCACGTGCAGGTGCACGAACGAGTCGGGTGAGCCCATGCTGGGAAGTGCCTCCGGTGGTGCGTGCGAGACCTCCACCCTAGGTGGCCCGACGGGCGGCCTTCGGCGTGTCGTGGTGCGTCCCAGGGTGCTCGGCGTGTCGCCACGCCCGCGGGTCGAGGGCGAGGCTCTGCCGGTCCGATCAGTAGGCGGTGAAGACCTCCGCCAGCCGCGACGGCCGCTGCGGCAGCCGGCGCCCGGCGCCGAGTGCCTGCCACGTGGGACGGCCGGTGACCCCGTCGGCGACCAGGCCCCGCGCCCGCTGGAACCCCACCAGCGCGGCGCGGGTCCGCTCCCCGAAGACGCCGTCCACGTGGACGCCGATCGCCTGCTGCAGCGCGCGCACCGCGGCGCCACGCGACCCCTGGTGCAGCCGCCGGTCGATCCAGCGGGTCAGCGGGTGCGGCCCGGCCGCACGCCCGGTGAGCGCCGGGCAGGTCAGGTCGCGGTCACGGTCGGCCTCGATCCACTGGGCGAGCAGCACGCGCCCGCCCGAGAAGCTCGCCCGGCCGCAGCGCGCCGACGCCGCCGCGTAGCCGTGGCGCGCGTGCCCGACCGGGACCCAGGCGGCGTACGCCGGCTGGCGCCAGGCCCCGACGACGGCCCGCCAACCGCCGTCGTAGGAGTAGAAGCCGACCCGGTAGCCGCTGTCCTCGTAGGCCCGCACCGCCCCCCGGACCACGTCACGGTTGGCCGGGCGACTGCGCGACCACGGCGCGACCGGGTAGGGCTCCACGTCCACCCACACCATGGGTACGTCGAGACCGACCGAGCGCATCGAGCTCACGTTGAACATCGCCTGCGCGTAGCCGGCGTTGCGCAGCTGACCAGGCACGGATGCGGGCGACCACGGCCCGGTGGCGCCGTAGGCCGCCTGCTGGCTGGCGGTCGGGAACGTCGTCATCGCGTAGGCCCCGGTCCACAGCCGGGCCCGGCGGGCATAGGCGACGTGGTCGGCGAGGCACGGGTCGGCCGTGAAACCGGGGCCGTTCGTCAGCCCGAGGAGGACGAAGCGCGCCGAGCCGAGGGGCAACGGCTTCCCTTCGCCGCGCCGGCTCGGGATGCCCATGCCCTTCGGACAGTTCGGCCAGGAGATGTCGCCTCCGGTCAGCCGTACGCCGGCCGTGGCGTCGAGGGCGGCCCTGGCCGGGGCGGCGGGGCCCGTCGCGGCGACCAGGACCGCGCAGGACACCGACAGCAGCAGGCCCCGCAGGTGCGCGCGCGGACCTCGGCTCATCCGGGCCCGGCGCCGCCCCGGCGCGGCGCAAGGGGGACGAACCTGCCCACGGCGGTGTCGGCGCGCGGCGAGCCGGAGAGCAGCGCGCCCGCCAGTGCGCCGGGCAGGGCGGCGAGTGTGGCGAGGACGCGTGCCAGGCGGTGTGCGGACGGTGCGCTGAGCCAGGCCATGTCGAAACCCCCGTGGATCGGTTGCGGGTGCCAGGGTGCGCGGCACGCCGCCACCCTTCTTGGCCCACCTGTCAGTTACCTTACGATTTGCTGAAGTTACCCAGCGTAGCCAGGTGCCGCCGAACGGGGCAGTCGTGGCGCCCCGGTCCGGCGGGGGGCGGGCAGTCACAGCGTCGCGGTCATCCAGCGGTGCGGGAGGCCCGCATCGTCGAACTCCGGCCCGTGCGCGGTGTAGCCCAGCCGCTCATAGAACCCGATCGCATAGGTCTGGGCCGACAGGGCCATCACGGCCAGACCGCGCTGGCGGGCCCGCGCCTCGACGGCCCGGACCAGGGCGACCCCCAGCCCGCTCCCGCGCATGCCGCGCCGGACGGCGAGCCGGCCCAGGTGACCGACCGGGCCGGGGGCGTCGGGCGCACCCGGGAAGCCGGGCCGCTCGACGACCAGGCGGGCCGCGCCCACGGGCCGCCCGTGCGCGTAGGCGAGGAAGTGATCGGCGTCGCCGTCCAGGTCGTCCAGCTCCAGGTCGGTGGGGACGCCCTGCTCGACCACGAAGACCTCCGCCCGGATCGCGTAGGCGAGCGCCACGTCCTGCGCGGAGCGGGCGAGGCGGACATCACCCACCGCGCGGTCCGCGGGTGCGGGGCGATCCGCCCGCGCGCTCACGCCGGCTCGCGCAGTCGGGCGAGAGACTGCGCGAGGTCAGCGGGGTAGTCGCTCGCGAACTCGACCCGCTCTCCGGTGCCGGGGTGCTCGAAGGCCAGGCCGAGCGCGTGCAGCCACTGGCGGCCCACGCCCAGCCGGGCGGCCAGCGTGGGGTCGGCGCCGTAGGTCAGGTCGCCCACGCAGGGGTGGCGCAGTGCCGCCATGTGCACCCGGATCTGGTGGGTCCGTCCTGTCTCGAGGTGGATCTCCAGCAGGCTCGCGCCACGGTGCGCCTCGAGCGTCTCGTAGTGGGTGATGCTCGGCTTGCCGTCGGCGACGACGGCCCACTTGTAGTCGTGGGTCGGGTGCCGGTCGATGGGGGCGTCCACCGTGCCACGTAGCGGGTCGGGATGCCCCTGGACGAGCGCGTGGTACACCTTCTCGACCGTGCGCTCCCTGAAGGCGCGCTTGAGCACCGTGTAGGCGTGCTCCGACTTCGCGACGACCATCAGACCGCTGGTCCCCACGTCGAGCCGGTGCACGACACCCTGGCGCTCCGCGGCGCCGCTGGTCGACACCCGGAAGCCGGCTGCCTGCAGGCCGCCCACGACGGTCGGACCGGTCCACCCGGGGCTCGGGTGGGCGGCCACGCCCACCGGCTTGTCGACCACCACGATGTCCTCGTCGTCGTGCACGACGCGCATCCCGGGCACCGGCTCGGCCACCGTCGCGACGGGTCCGGGGGCCGGCGGCAGGTCGACCTCCAGCCACGCCCCCGGCGTCACGCGATCGGACTTCGCCGCCTCGGCGCCGTCCAGCCGCACCGCGCCGGCGGCGACCAGCTCGGCAGCCTTGGTGCGCGAGAGGCCGAACAGGCGGGCGAGGGCGGCGTCCAGACGCTCGCCGGCGAGACCGTCGGGGACGGGCAGGGATCGACGGTCGGTCACCGGTCGAGTATGCCGTCCGGGCCAGCCGCACCACCCGCAGGGCGACCCGACGGCGAGGGTCAGTACGCGCCGCGACTGGCCGCGACGGCGTACAGCGTCTTCCACAGGATCTGGATGTCGGCCGTGAACGACCAGTTCTCCACGTAGTAGAGGTCGAGCCGGACGCTGTCCTCCCACGAGAGGTCCGAGCGGCCGCTGACCTGCCACAGGCCCGTGATGCCGGGCTTGACGAGCAGCCGGCGGGCCATGTCGAAGCCGTACTGCTCGTCCTCACGGGTGACGTGCGGGCGGGGGCCGACCAGGCTCATGCTGCCGCCGAGCACGTTGAACAGCTGGGGCAGCTCGTCGAGGGAGAAGCGGCGCAGCCAGCGCCCGACGGTGGTCACCCGGGGGTCGTTGCGGATCTTGAACAGCAGGCCGGAGCCCTCGTTATGGGACAGCAGCTCGTGCAGCTTGGCG
>JAVEDI010000117.1 GCA_030841035.1 Actinomycetota bacterium | reverse complement strand
TCGGCCCGGTTGGCCCGCTTCTCCTGGGTCGGCCGGTGGTAGGGCACCGGGTCGGGGACCGGCTCGCCCGCGGCCTCGGCGGCGTTGACCTCGACCTGGGTCGGCGGCACCCACTGGTCCGGGCCGTACTCGGTGATCAGCGTGTCGACGTCGAGGGAGAAGTCCTCGGCCGCCTTCGCCTCGAGCTGTTCGATCCGCATCCGCTGCTCGGCGCGGGCCACCTCGTCGCGGTGCACCCCGTCGGTGAGGCGTTCCAGCTCCGTGGCCAGCCCGCGGGTACGGCCGCGCAGCCCGCTGCGCTCGACGTCGCGCTCGGCGCGGGTGGACTCCGCCTGCTCGCGCTCGGCTGCAGCGATCCGCAGCGAGTGCTCCAGGTGGCCGAGCGCGGCCTGGGCGGCCAGCGCCACCTCGCGGGCGACGGCCGCCTCGCGGGCCCGGCGCTCCCGCCGGAGGAGGAACCGCTCGCGGGCGGCCCGCTCCTGGGCGGCGGCCCGGTCGAGCTGCTCGGCCCGCCCGGACAGGCCCCGGGCGCGCTCCTCGCCGGTGCGGACCACGAGCCGGGCCTCCACCTCACCGGCCCGCCGGGCCCGCGCGCTCTCGGCGAGCTGGTCACGAAGCGCGGTGTCCGGCTCCGCGTCCTCGGGCTGGGCCTGGGCCGCGGCCAGCCGCTCCTCGAGCTCGGCGAGGGTGGCGCGGTCGGCGGCGAGCGCCTCCTCGGCCGCGGCGATGGCGCGCTCGATGCGCTCGGACTCGCCACGCGCCGCCCGCGCCTGCGCGCCCAGCTGCCCGAGCTGCTCGGCGACCGCCGCCATCCGGGCGTCGCTGTCGTGCAGCCGGTCCAGAGCGGCCTGCACGTCCCGCTCGGCGACCTGCAGCTGCTCGAGCGAGGCCTGCAGCGCGAAACGCAACCGGTCGAGCGTGTGACCGTTCGCGCGCAGCCGGGTGTCCGCCTCGTCCACGGCCGCCTGGACCTCGATCAGGGTGGGCACGGAGGCGGAGCCGCCCTCGGCCCGGTCGAGCCCCAGCACGTCGCCGTCGCGGGTCACGGCTACCGCGACGTCCCGGGGCGCGGCCTCGA
Organism: Actinomycetota bacterium; assembly: GCA_030841035.1. Taxonomy (GTDB): domain Bacteria; phylum Actinomycetota; class Actinomycetes; order JACCUZ01; family JACCUZ01; genus BP-173. Next base: position 21,380 of record JAVEDI010000117.1, on the reverse strand, counting down.
CGACGGCGCGGGCCTGCGCCAGGCCGTCGACCACCACGACCCCGCGGAGCAACCGGTGCACGGCCGGCTGCAGCGCGACAGGGACCGTGACCAGGGAGAGCGCGGTGCGGGAGCCGGCGGGCGCCGTGCGCGGGCCGCTCTCGTCGTACGCCGGCGGGGTGCCGTCGCCGGGGTCGCGGCCGACGAGCAGCCCCGCCCGGCCGGCGTCGCGTTCCTTGAGCAGCCGGATGGCCTCCACCGCCGCGCCGACGTCGGACACCGCGACCGCGTCGGCGGCCGCCCCGAGCGCGGCGGCCACGGCCGTTTCGTAGCCCGGCTCGACGCTGATCAGCGCGGCGAGGGAACCGAGCACGCCGGTGAGCCGCCCGCCCGCGGCGAGCAGGGTGCCGGCAGCGTCCTTGCGGGCGAGGCCCATCTCGAGGGCCTCCTTGCGTGCCGTCAGCGCGGAGCGCTCCCGCTCGGCCTCGCGTTCCTGCGCGCGCAGCTGCGCGACGCGCTCGTCGGCGGCGGCGTAGCGCAGGGTCGCTTCCTCGTGGTCGGTGTCGAGGTCCTCCTCGCCGGCGTCGAGGCCGGCTACCTGGAGCTCGAGCGCGCTGAACTCGCTCTGCGCGCGGCCGGCCCTCTCGCGGGCCTCCTCGAGCGCCGGCGTGAGCCGGCCCACCTCCGACTCGCCCGCCTCGACCTTGCTGCGCCGGGCGGCCGCCTGACCGGCGAGCCGGGCCAGTCCCTCGCGGCGGTCCGCGGCGGCCCGGGCGGCCGCGGTCACCCGCGCGTCCTCGGCGGCCAGCGCCGCCTCGGCCTCCTGCCGCGCCTCGACCGCCGCGCTCAGCGCCGCACGGTCGCGGGTCAGCGCCGCCTCCAGCTCCTGCTCCTCGGCGCGGACCCCCGCGGCCTGGGCCTCGAGCTGGTCCGGGTCGCGGCCGGGGCGCTCGTCCCCGGGCTCGGCGGCGAGGTGCCGGACCCGTTCGCTGGCCAGCGACCCGGTGCCGCGGAAGCGCTCACGCAGCGACGAGAGGCGGTACCAGGTCTCCTGGGCGCGGTGGAGCGCGGCGGCCTCCTCGGCTGCGGTGGTCTCGAGCTCGCTCTCGCGCTGCTGCGCAGCGGCGAGCTCCGCCTCGACCTGCGCGCGGCGCCGGCGCAGCGCGGTCTCGTCGGCCAGCTCCGCCTCGAGCGTGGCGGTCAGCTGGACCAGGTCGTCGGCCATCAGGCGCAGCCGTGAGTCGCGCAGGTCGGCCTGGATGACTGCGGCGCGCCGGGCGACCTCGGCCTGCTTGCCGAGGGGCTTGAGCTGGCGGCGCAGCTCGCCGGTGAGGTCCTGGACACGCGTGAGGTTCGCCTGCATGGCCTCGAGCTTGCGCAGCGCCTTCTCCTTGCGCTTGCGGTGCTTGAGGACGCCGGCCGCCTCCTCGATGAACCCGCGTCGCTCCTCGGGGCCGGCGGAGAGCACCTGGTCGAGCTGGCCCTGCCCGACGATGACGTGCATCTCCCGACCGATGCCCGAGTCGGAGAGCAGCTCCTGGACGTCGAGCAGGCGGCAGCCCTGGCCGTTGATGGAGTACTCGGAACCGCCGTTGCGGAACATGATCCGCGAGATGGTGACCTCGGCGTAGTCGATCGGGAGGGCGCCGTCCACGTTGTCGATCGTCAGCGACACCTCGGCCCGGCCCAGCGGCGGGCGGCCGGAGGTGCCGGCGAAGATGACGTCCTCCATCTTGCCGCCACGCAGCGACTTGGCGCCCTGCTCACCCAGGACCCAGGCGATGGCATCGACCACGTTGGACTTGCCCGACCCGTTCGGTCCGACGACGCAGGTGATGCCGGGCTCGAACCGGAATGTCGTGGCCGACGCGAAGGACTTGAAGCCCTTGAGGGTCAGGCTCTTCAGGTGCACGCGCGGAACTCCTGTGCCGGTCTCGCGCAACCGCTCACGCAGGGCCCGGGGGAACGGGCCCTACCGGGTCGCGACCACGGCGTTCGTCGGGCGGGGAAGCCAGCTTGAGAACTCGCGCCACCCTACCCGCCGTCGCCGGGCCGCCCGCGCCGACGCGCCCGGGACGGGCGGGTCGCCCGCCGGGCCGGCGCTACCGGCACACGCGGGGACGGGACGCGTCCGTGGTGCACGGAGACGTCCCGTCAGGCGGTGCGGGAAACGGTGGTGCGGGCCTACGCCAGAACCGGCTGCTTGGCCCCCTCGAGCGAGATCAGCTGCGCGTCGGTGACCGTGACGCCGCTGACGAGTGCGTCGTTCTCGGCCCGCAGCCGTACGAGCTCGGACTCGAGGTCGCGTACTCGCTGCTGGAGCCTGCGCATCTCGAAGACGAGGCGAGGGTCGAGACCACCGACATGACCGACAAGGGCCTTCGCCATGGGCGATCCTCCACATGAGTTCAACCCGGGTACGGGTGAGGATGCGATGCGCCGCCGGGGGACGTCGCGGGGGTGACCGCGGGCGGCGTGCATCCCAGGGTCGCACCACGTGCCGCCGCGGTCAATACGTCACAGGTATGTAACAGGTCACTGACAGCGCCCCGTCGCACATCCGGGTGGACGGGGCAACGCCGCAGGTCAGGGGCGCGTGCCGGTCCTCGGGCGGAGGCGGACGACGTACCGGTCACAACGGGCAGAACATCTGCAACCGGGCTCACCGGCGACCGTAGGGTCGCTCACCGGCAGGCGCACACCAGCTGCGCGCCCTGCTCGAGCGCGGGCAGGTCCAGCAGCAGGGCGGCGGAGCGCGACCCGGGCAGCCAGACACCGAGGCGCACCCCCTCGGGTCGCGGGAGGGCGAACACCACCGACCCCTGCGCCCCGCCGACGGGCGCGACGGAGCCGAGCATCCCCTGGGTGCCCCCGACGAGCAGGCCGCGGCGGCCGCCGGCGACCAGCCGCGCCAGCGCCAGGCGGGACGGGTCACCGACCTTGGCCACGACGACGAGCGGGTCCCCGTCGTCACCGCGGGCCATCGTGGCGCCGTACGCCCAGCCCGGTGGCGGCTGGACTGCCCGGGTCAGCACCGCGTCGTGCGTGACGGTCAGCACCGTGATCGGGCAGCCGTGCTCGAGGCAGGCCTGCCGGCGCTCGCCGGTCAGGATGCGCGTCCCGGCCACGCCCAGCAGCCGATCCGTGCTGCCTATCCGGACCAACCGGGGGGCGTGCTCGCTGCGGACGCTGAGGCGGTCCCAGGCGAGCGCGAGGTCGAGGCGGGCGCCCTCGGCGGGACGGGTGAGCAGCAGCGCGCTGGCCTCCGGCGACGAGACGAGCTCGGCGGGTCGCCACGGTCCGCCCGGGTCGTACCCGGGGAACGGCCGGTCATCGGTGACCTCGCCGGTCCGCGCGTCCAGCTCGACCAGCCGGGGGCCGTTGCGCGGACCCCCGAAGGGCTCCAGCACGAGGACCCGGTTCGGCTCCGGGGCCGCGGCGAGCACGCGCAGCGCACGCCCGATGATCGTGACGGCGCGGCCACGCACGGGACTGGCGCGGAACAGCACGGTCTGGTCGACGCCCACCAGGGGCCCCGTCCCGTCGCCGCGCGGCACGTGCACGAGGGTCACCGGGTCGGCCACGCCCTGCGGGAGCCGGGCGAGCGGCCGGCGCCCCGAACCTGCTTCGTAGCGTTCCAGGTGGTCGCCCTGGCGGACCACGACGCTGATGCCCTGGCTGGTGTTCGGCGCCCGGACCGCAGGGGAGGTCGGCGGGGGCCGGTCCGGCGCCGGCCGGTCCGCGGAGAACAGGTGCGGGCGGGTCAGGGCGAGCACCGCGAGCGCCAGCCCGACGACGAGCGCGCCCGCGGGGCGCAGCCGGCGCCGGCCCGTCCGGTCGCCATGCCCCTGCTCGACCACGTCGTCCATCGCGGTCAGTATCGCGCCGGTGCACGGTGTCGCGCTGGTGCCGAGCTGGCGGTTCCCAGCGTCTAGCGTCGGTGGCGCGGGGGCGGCTGGCAGCGCGGGCAGCGGTAGGAGGAGCGGTTCATGAACGGCTCGCGCACCATGAGCGCTCCGCACCGGCGGCACGGCGCAGCGGCCCGCCCGTAGGCGTCCAGCGACCGGACGAAGTAACCGCTCTCGCCATTGACGTTGACGTAGAGCGAGTCGAAGGACGTGCCGCCCTGCTCGAGCGCCTCGAGCAGCACGGCCCGGGCGGCGCCGAGCAGCGCGTCGACCTGTGGCCTGCGCAGCGTCTCGGTCGCCCGGTCGTAGTGCAGCCGCGCGCGCCACAGCGCCTCGTCGGCGTAGATGTTGCCCACGCCGCTGATCAGGCTCTGGTCGAGCAGCGCCCGCTTGATCCCGCTGCGCCGACGGCGCAGGGCGGCCGCGAACGCGTCGTCGTCGAAGGCCGGGTCGAGCGGGTCCCGGGCGATGTGGGCGACCGGCACCGGGACCCCCTCAGGACCTGCCACCTCGACGAGGGCCAGCCCGCCGAACGTGCGCTGGTCGACGAAGCGCAGCTCCTGCCCGGCCCCGTCGGCGCCCGGCGCGTGACCGCTCGACGCATCGTCGGCGAAGCGCAGCCGGACCCGTAGGTGCAGCTCGTCGGGGGCAGCGGCGCCCCGCACCAGCAACTGGCCGCTCATGCCGAGGTGGGCGAGCAGCGCCTCGTCGCCGTCGAGCGGGATCCACAGGTACTTCCCCCGCCGGCGCGCCGCGGCCAGGGTCCGCCCGAGCAGGCGCGCGCGGAAGTCCTCGGCGCCCGGCCCGTGGCGGCGTACGGCGCGGGGGTGACGCACCTGCACCTCGCAGACCTGCCGTCCGGTGACCCAGCGTTCGAGGCCGCGACGGACCACCTCGACCTCCGGCAGCTCCGGCATCCCTAGACGGCGGCCTCACCGGCATCGGCGTCGACGCCCTCCAGGCCGACCCGGGCCCGAAGGCTGCGCCAGGCGGAGGCGGCAGCCTCCTGCTCGGCCTCCTTCTTGCTGCGGCCCGTACCGGAGCCGTAGGACTCGCCCGCCACCTGCACGAGGGCGGTGAACACCTTCTGGTGGTCGGGACCGGTCTCGCTGACCTGGTACTCCGGCACGCCCAGCGCCGCCGTGGCAGTCAGCTCCTGCAGGCTGGTCTTCCAGTCGAGGCCGGCACCGAGCGTGGCCGCCTGCTCGATCAGCCCGTCGAAGAGCCGGTGCACGAGCGAGGCCGCCTCCTCCAGCCCGCGGTCGAGGTAGACGGCGCCGAGCAGCGCCTCGAGGGTGTCGGCGAGGATCGAGGACTTGTCGCGACCACCGGTGGTGTCCTCGCCGCGGCCGAGCCGCACGTAGGAGCCGAGGTCCAGGTCGCGCCCCACGTCGGCCAGCGCCCGCATGTTGACCACGGCCGCGCGCAGCTTGGCCAGCTGTCCCTCGGGCAGCTCGGGATGGTTGCGGTACAGCGTGTCGGTGACCACGAGCCCGAGCACCGAGTCGCCGAGGAACTCGAGGCGCTCGTTGGTCGGGAGCCCGCCGTTCTCGTACGCGAAGGACCGGTGGGTCAGCGCCCGCTCGAGCATCGCGGCGTCGAGGTGGACCGCCAGGCGCTCGCGCAGGTCCTGCGCGGTCGCTTCGGCCGAGGTGCCGTTCACCACGGCTGGTCGGTCAGCGTCGTCAGGCAACCCGGCGCTCAGACGTCGAGGATGGCGCGGTCGTTGTACGTGCCGCAGCTGGGACACGCCTGGTGCGCCATCTTGGGCTCGCGGCAGCGGCTGCACGCGACGAGGGGGGCAGCGGTCGTCTTCCACTGCGCTCGCCGCGAGCGGGTGTTGCTGCGCGACATCTTCCGCTTCGGAACGGCCACGGCTAGCTCTCCTCGGTCTGGGTGTGCATCTGGCGTGCGTCCATCAGGCCTTGCAGCGCCGCCCACCGTGGGTCGGCGCTCTCGTGCCCGTGCTCCGGGTCGTCTGCGAGCCGCGCCCCGCACTGGGGGCACAGGCCCGGACAGTCGTCCCGGCACACCGGCTGGAGCGGCAGTGCGAGCACCACCGCGTCCCGCAGCGCGGGCTCGAGGTCGATCAGATCGCCCTCGAGCTCGGGCAGCTCGGTCTCGTCGTCGTCGTCGCGCTCCCGGCCCCGGTAGGCGTAGAGCTCCTGCAACTCCACCTCGACCGGCCGGGTGACCGGGTCCAGGCAGCGCACGCACTCGCCGACCGCCTCGGCGCGAGCCGTGGCCGTGACGAGCACGCCCTCCATCACCGACTCGAGCCGGATGTCGAGGTCGAGCGGCGCCCCCGAGGGGACCCCGACCACGTCGACACCGAGATGAGGCGGCGCCGGGATCGTGCGAGAGAGCGAACGCATCGACCCCGGACGTCGGTCGAGCTCGTGGGTGTCGAGCACGAGCGGCGACCTGGGGTCGAGGCGGGCGGGGGTTCTCCTGCTCTCGTCGATCATGTGATGTTTCTTCAGGGTTGGTTCTTGGTCTCCGGGCACAGCTGTCTCGGCTTCTGACGAAACCGCCGGTCAGGCTACCCGACGGGGCCGGTCCCGCCCAAACGTCAGGGGTCCCCTGGCTGGAAACCGGCGCGCCCGGGCAGCGACTGGTCGTCGAGGGGATGCCCGACCTCGTCGCCGGAGCGGGCCCAGTCCTCGACCGGGCTGCGCCCCCGCAGCTTCTCGCGGCCGCGGTGCACCGCGGTCAGCGTCTTGTCCAGCGCGACCTCGAAGTTGGCGAGCTTGGTGTCGACGTAGTCGTCGACCTCGTCGCGCATGGTCTCGGCCTCGCCACGGGCCGCCGCACGGATCTCCTCCGCCTGGCGCACGGCCTGCGCGTGGACCTCCGTCTCGCAGGTCAGCCGGTCGCGCTCGGCCTCGGCCTCGGCCACGATCCGCGCCGCCTCGCGACGGCCCTCGTCGACGACCACGTCGCGGTCGGTCAGCAGGAGCTGGGCGTGGCGGAACTCCTCGGGGATCAGCTCGCGGAGCTCCTCGAGCAGGCCGAGCAGCTCGCTGCGGTTGACGATGCAGGAGGCCGACATGGGCATCGAGCGGGCGTTCTCGACCAGGCCGGTGATCTCGTCGAGCTTGTCGTGCACGTCCACAGCGGTAGGTCCTTCTGCTCGCGGTGCCAGGTGGTGCCGGCGGGTGGCCGGCTAGCGACCGGGACGCGACGCAAGCCGGCGCAGGACCGCCACGGGCACCAGGCCCGAGACGTCCCCGCCCCACGTCGCGACCTCCTTGACGAGACTAGACGAGAGGAACGAGGAGTCCGGGCTGGTGGGCACGAAGACCGTGTCGACGCCGCTGAGCCGGTGGTTCATCTGGGCCATCTGCAACTCGTAGTCGAAGTCGCTGACCGCCCGCAGCCCCTTCACGATCGCGCTGACGCCGTGCTCGCGGCAGTAGTCGACGAGCAGGCCGTGGAACGAGTCGGCAGTGACGTTCGGCAGGTCGGTCGTGCTCTCGCGCAGCATCTCGAGTCGCTCGTCGACGCTGAACATGCCGGTCTTGCTCTTGTTGATGGTGACCAGCACCACCACCTCGTCGAACAGGTGGGACGCCCGCTCGATGACGTCGAGGTGCCCATTGGTGACCGGGTCGAAGGAACCGGGGCACACGCAACGACGCATCCCTCACTCCTCGGTCGGTGGGGCGCCCGGGGGCCGGTTGTCCGCCGCCGGTCCCGCGTCTCCGACGGCGGCGCGACCGTACCAAAGCGTCGCCTCGCCGTAGCGGCGGGAGCGATCTCCCTGCACGCCCTCGGGCCACGCCCACCCCCCACCGCGCGTCGCCCGCTCCACCACGAGCAACGTCCCCTCGCGCAGCCAGCCGCCGCGCAGGAGCCCGCGCAGCACGTCACGGAGGGCGTCGTCGGTCATGTCGTAGGGCGGGTCGGCGAACACCAGGTCGTACGGCGACGGCGGAGCGGCGCCGGCGACGACCCGCTCGACCCGGTCGCGGGACACGACGGCGCCCGGGAGCGCCGTGCCGGCCACGTTGTCCTGCGCCGTGCTCGCGGCGCGTGCATCGGCCTCCACCAGTCGGGCGTGGGCGGCGCCCCGGCTGAGCGCCTCGATGCCGACCGCGCCCGAGCCGGCGTACAGGTCCAGGACCCGCGCGCCGGTGAGCGACCCGAGCAGGGACTCCACCGTCGAGAACAGCCCCTCCCGGGCCCGCTCGGACGTCGGACGCGTGGCGTTGCCGGGCGGGACGGCGAGACGGCGGCCACGCGCCGAGCCGGAGATGACGCGCGTCACGTGGGGCTCACGCCTTCTCGAGGTAGTCGGCCCGCTCGTCGGCGAGCAGCGCGACGACACGCTCACGCAGCGCCGGTTGTCCCGCGAGCGTGGGGTCCTCGGCGACCAGGTGCGCGGCATCGTCCCGGGCCTCCTCGATGACCTGCTCGTGCTCGAGGACCTGCAGCAGCCGCAGGCTGGAGCGGCGTCCCGACTGGGAGGCGCCCAGCACGTCACCTTCCCGGCGGGTCTGCAGGTCGAGGCGCGAGAGCTCGAAGCCGTCGACGGTGGCGGCGACGGCGCCGAGCCGCTCCCGCGAGGGTGACCCTTCCTCGGTGTCGGTCACCAGGAGGCACAGTCCCGGGGCCGGTCCCCGGCCGATGCGACCGCGCAGCTGGTGCAGCTGGGAGACGCCGAACCGCTCGGCGTCCATCACGACCATGACGGTCGCGTTCGGCACGTCGACGCCGACCTCGATCACCGTGGTCGCGACGAGGACGTCGCAGCCGCCCGCGACGAACCGCCGCATGACCTCCTCCTTCTCGTCGCTGGGCATCCGGCCGTGCAGCACCTCGACGCGCAGGTCGGCGAGCGGGCCCTCCCGCAGCATGGCCACGGTGTCGAGCACGGCCAGGGGCGGCCGCCGCGACGTGGTCGCGGCCGCGGGAGACACCTCGTCGCCGGAGGGCTCCTCCGACCCCTCCTCGTCGCCGATGCGTGGTGTCACGACGAACGCCTGGTGACCGGCGGCGACCTCCTCGCGGATGCGCTGCCAGGCCCGGTCGAGGAAGTGCGGCTTCTCCCCCACCGGCACGACGTGGGTCGTGATCGGCGAGCGGCCGCGCGGCAGCTCGGCGAGGGTCGAGACGTCCAGGTCGCCGAAGACGGTCATGGCGACGGTGCGCGGGATCGGGGTCGCGGTCATCACCAGCAGGTGCGGCGGCGTGACGGCCTTGGCCCGCAGGGCATCGCGCTGCTCGACGCCGAAGCGGTGCTGTTCGTCCACGACGACCAGCCCGAGGTCCCGGAACCGGACCTTGTCCTGGATCAGCGCGTGGGTGCCCACGACGATGCCGCAGTCGCCGTTCTCGACGTCGAGCAGGGCCTGGCGACGTACGGCGGTCGGCTGCGAGCCGGTGAGCAGCGCGACCCGCGTGCCGTGGTCATCGCCGCCGAGCAGGCCCCGCTCCGCCAGCGGGCCGAGCAGCTCGGTGACGGACCGGTGGTGCTGCTGGGCGAGCACCTCGGTCGGGGCGAGCAACGCTGCCTGCCCGCCCGCGTCGACCACGGAGAGCATCGCGCGAAGGGCCACGACGGTCTTGCCGGAGCCGACCTCGCCCTGCAGCAGCCGGTGCATCGGGTGGTCACGGGCCAGGTCGTCGGCGATGTCACCCGACACCCGTCGCTGGCCCTCGGTGAGCTCGAAGGGCAACCGCTGGTCGAACGCGGCCAGCAGACCTCCCGTGCCGGCCCGCCGGGGCACCGCCGGCAGGCCCTCGGTGACCGACCGCCGCTGGGCCAGGACGGTCTGCAGCAGGAAGGCCTCCTCGTAGCGCAGCCGCTCGCGGGCGCGCCACGGATCCCCCTCGGCCCGCGGCTGGTGGACCAGGCGCAGCGCGTCGCTCAGGCCCAGCAGGCCGCGGCGGGACCGCACCCGGTCGGGCAGCGGGTCGGGCACGTCGCCGAGCACGCCGAGCAGCGTGCCGACGGCCTTCTGGATCTTCCAGGTCTCCACCTTCGCGGCGGCGGGATAGATCGGGATGATCTCGCCGGCGTACGACATCGCCTCCACGTCGGGGTCCTCGTGACCGTCGTCGAGCAGGACGTAGTCGGGGTGCACCAGCTGGCGGGTGCCCTGGTAGGTGTCGATCGTGCCGGAGAACAGGCCCACCCTGCCGTGCAGCTTCTCGGCCAGCCACTGCTGGTTCCTGCTGCCGAAGAACGTCACCCGCAGGAGCCCGGTGCCGTCGGTCACTGTCACCTCGAGGAGGTGACCCTTGCGGTTCTTGAACGACCGCGAGCTGGCCCGTGCCACGCGAGCCAGCACCGTCACCTGCTCGCCCTCGCGCAGGTCGGCGAGATCGGTCAGCTCGCCACGCTTGGCGTAGCGGCGCGGGTAGTGCCGCAGCAGGTCCTCAGCGGTGTGCAGGTCGAGCCGCTCGGCGAAGGCTTTCGCGGTGCGGTCGCCCACGAGGCCGCGCAGCGGGGTCTGCAGGTCGGTGAGCACCGTCACTCCACCCCGATCAGCAGCGGGTATCGCGGCTGACCGCCGTCGTAGACCAGCGTGTCGACCTCGGGTCGGGTCGTGTGCAGGTGACGCACGAGGGCCTCGGCCAGCGCCTGCTGTCCGTCGGCACCGGTCACGACAGTGACCAGCTCGCCGCCGGAGCCGAGCATCCGGTCGACGACGGCGCGGGCCACTTCGCTCAGGTCGTCGCCGATGACCGCGAAGTCGCCGTCGACGATGCCGAGCACGTCGCCGACCTGGCAGACCCCCGCCATGGTGACCGCCTCGCGCGAGGCCACGGTGACGCCGCCGTGCCGGCAGTGGTTCGCCGCCGCGGTCATCGCGACGACGTCGTCCTCGAACCGCCGGGCGGCGTCGTGGACGGCGAGCGCCGCGAGAGCCTGCACGCTGGCCCGGGTGGGGATCACCGCGACCCGCAGCCCCTCGTCGCGGGCCTGCGCGGCGGCCGCCTGGGCCACCGCGAGGCTGTCCGCGTCGTTGGGCAGCACGATGACGTCGCGCCGACGGGTGGCACGGACGCCCGCGAGGATCTCGCCGGTCGACGCGCGCCGGCCGGGGCCGCCGGGGACGACGGTCGCTCCCGCGGTCTCGAAGAGGGCGCCGAGCCCCTGCCCGGCGACCACCGAGACGACACCGCGGCCCTCGTCGGGCAGCGCCAGGGCCTCGGCGCGTGCGGCGTCGCGGAAGCTGGTGACCCTGATCCGGTGGGGGCGGCCCGCCTCGACGCCGGCCTCGATCGCGAGGCCCACGTCGTCGACGTGCACGTGCACGTTCCACGTCGGCTCGCCGCCGACCACCACGAGCGCGTCACCGAGCTCCGACAAGGCGCTGCGCAGCGCCGGGATGGCGGTCTGTGGCGCGTCGAGCAGGTACATCACCTCGTACGCCGGCCCCTCGTGCGGCGAGCCGTGGAACCGTTCGAGAGCGCTCGCTGCTCCCGTCGCGGTCGCGGAGGCGCCCGGCTGGGGCACCGCGGTCCCGGTCACGACCTCGACGAGCGCGTCGAGCAGCACGCAGACCCCACGACCACCTGCGTCGACGACGCCCGCCAGCCGCAGCACCTCCAGCTGCTCGGGAGTGCGGGCCAGCGCCGCCCGGGCCGCGTCGGCGGCGGCCACCACGACGGCGGCGAGGTCTCCATCGGCGTACTGCGCGGCGGCCCTCGCGGCCTCACGGGCGACGGTGAGCATGGTGCCCTCGACGGGGTCCGCCACGGCGGCGTAGGCCGCCTCGGAGCCCTGGCCCAGCGCGGTCGCCCACGTCGCCGGATCGAGACGGTCACGGTCGCCGGCGGTCTCCGCCATCCCGCGCAGCACCTGGCTGAGGATGACTCCGGAGTTGCCACGCGCGCCCAGCAGCGCGCCACGGGACAGCGCGCCCAGGGTCTCGCCCGGCGCAGCCCCGTCGGGGAGCTGCCCGAGGGCGAGCACCGCCGCCTCGAGCGTGAGGTGCAGGTTGGTGCCGGTGTCCCCGTCGGGTACCGGGTAGACGTTGAGCTCGTCGATCTCGGCACGGGCCGCCTCGAGCGCGTGCAGGGCCACCGCCGCCCAGCGGTGCAGGACAGCACCGTCCACCGCCTGCGGCGGAGGCGGCTGGGACATCGGCGGTGCTCCTGACGTCGAGGTGCGGCACTCGGACGGCGGACGGGCCTACGGTGACGCCCGGTCACGCGGCAGGGTAGTCAGCCGCGCCGGTTGGCGTGGCGGGTCACCCGTCGGTTACCCTTCTGCGGTTGCCCGGCCGGTCCGGGCTGGGCCGGCCGTCTCCTGTCGAGCAGCGGTCCGCGCGTCGTGTCCTTCTCGTCCTTGGAGTGTCTCCCGTGGCTGCCACCTGCGACGTCTGCGGCAAGGGGCCGGGCTTCGGCCACGCCATCTCGCACTCGCACCGGCGCACCAAGCGCCGCTTCAACCCCAACATCCAGACCGTGCGCGCGATCGTGGGTCGCACTCCGAAGCGCCTGAACGTCTGCACTTCCTGCCTCAAGGCCGGCAAGGTCACCCGCTAGACCTCCCGAGCAGCATCAGGCCGGTCCACCCCCGCGGTGGGCCGGCCTCTTCGCGCGCGGCGGGCGGTTCAGTCGAAGGCCGACCAGCCGCCCGGGCCGGCGTACGGCTCCCCGTCGACGAGGACCCCGGCCTCGCCCTCCTCGACGCGGCCCACCACGCTCCAGGCCATCGGCAGGTCGACGTCGGGCGGGAACGTCGCCGCCAGCGCGTGGTCGTCGCCCCCGGCGAGCAGCCACGCCATCGGGTCGGCGTTGAGGGCCCGGGACGTGTCGAGGAACTCCTGCGGCACGTGGAAGGCGTCCGAGGACAGCCGCACCGACACGTCGCTGGCCACGGCGAGGTGGCCGAGGTCGGCGACCAGCCCGTCGCTGACGTCGATCATCGCGCTCGCGCCGAGCGCGGCGGCACCGGGACCCGCGGAGTACGGCGGCGCGGGTCGGCGGTGCGCGTCGACCAGCACCCTCGGTGACCGGAAACCGCGGCTGAGCACGGCGAGTCCCGCCGCGGCCCACCCGAGCCGGCCGGCCACGGCAACCAGGTCTCCCGGCCGCGCGCCCGAGCGCGTCACCGGATCGCGGCCCTCCAGCGACCCCAACGCGGTGACGGAGACGGTGAGCGTCTCGCTGCGCACCACGTCTCCGCCCGCGACCGAGGCACCCGCGGCCTCGCACTCGTCCCGGACGCCGTCGACGAGGGACAGCACCCAGGCGGTCGCCAGGTCGCCCGGCGCTGCCAGGCCCACGAGCAGCGCGGTGGGCACGGCACCCATCGCGGCGATGTCGGAGAGGTTCGCCGCCGCCGCGCGCCGGCCGACGTCGTACGCCTCCGACCACGCACGCCGGAAGTGCCGCCCGTCGACCAGCACGTCGGTCGAGGCCACCACCCGGCCGTCGGGTGCCGCCACGACCGCCGCGTCGTCGCCGGGGCCGAGCAGCACGTGGGCGCCCACCGGCAGTCGGTCGGTCATCGCGCTGATGAGCGCGAACTCGCCCAGCTCGCCGACCGTGGCCTCCATCAGCCGCTCAACTGCCTTTCTTGGCTCACCGGGCGATCCGATAGGTTCGCCTCTCGAACGACGCACCACGACTCCCAGGACTCTAGAGAAGGGCTCGCCGATGGTGGTCCAGGCCTACATCTTGATCCAGACCGAGGTCGGCAAGGCTGCGTCCGTCGCCCGGGCGATCGCCGACATCAAGGGCGTCACCCTTGCCGAGGACGTCACGGGCCCCTACGACGTCATCGTGCGGGCCGAGGCCCGCAACGTCGACGAGCTCGGCAAGCTGGTGGTCGCCAAGGTGCAGGGCGTCGACGGCATCACCCGCACGCTCACCTGCCCGGTGGTCCACCTCTGAGGCAGCCCTCGGCCACGTCGTCGGCGGTGACGCCGACGGGCGGGCCTGCGCTGCTGGTCGGCGCGGGACTGCTCGCCGGGGCGGTTCTTGCCGGGTGCGGGGACGGTTCGCCGTCGGCCACCGAGGTGTCGCCGCCGACTCCTGCGGCCCGCACCGCGTCCTTCTGCGAGCGGCTCGCCCGCGCCCTGCCGACCCGGGTCGACGGCCGGCGCCCGACGAAGGTCACGCCGTCCTCGCCGCTGACCGCCGGCTGGGGGGCCCCGGCAGTGGTGCTGCGATGCGGCGTACCACCTCCTCGCGGGCTGACGCGCAACTCACGCCTGGTCGAGGTCGACGGCCTCAGCTGGTTCCTGCGCGAGACCGACGACGCGTTCGTCTTCACGACCGCCGACCGGGTGGCCAACGTCGAGGTGCGGGTGCCGTCCTCGGTGCCGCGTGAGGAGGCGACCGCCCCGCTCGTCGACCTGGCCCGGCCGGTGCTCGAGTCGCTGCCGAGCAGGGCGGAGTTCTCCGAGGGGCCTTAGCGGTCCGTCGGGCAGGCCCCCCGCAGGGAGGGGTCGCGTCAGCGCAGGCCAGTGGGGCGGTGCAGCGCTGTCTGCAGGAGCCGGTCGACCAGCTCGGGGTAGTCGAGCCCGCTCGCCTTCCACATCAGCGGGAACATCGACACGGGGGTGAAGCCCGGCATGGTGTTGACCTCGTTGACCAGCACCGTGCCGTCGCGCAGCACGAAGAAGTCGACGCGAGCGAGACCCTCGCAGGAGAGCACGTCGAAGGCCTGGCAGGCCAGCCGTCGTACCTGCTCGGCCACCTCGTCGGGCAGCTCTGCCGGGACCGCCAGCTGCGTGCCCTCGTCGGGCAGGTACTTGGCCTCGAAGTCGTAGAACTCGTGGTCGCCGCCGACGATCACCTCGGCCGGGACGCTCGCCTCGGGCGCGCCGCCGTCGAGGCCCTCGAGCACGCCGCACTCGATCTCGCGGCCCTCGATCATGGCCTCGAGCACGATGCGCGGGTCGTGACTTCGCGCCAGCTCGATCGCTGCGGCGAGCTCGCCCGCGTCGTGCACCTTGCTGATGCCGACGCTCGACCCCGCGCGGCAGGGCTTCACGAACAGCGGGAAGCCGAGCGCCTCGGCCGTCTCGCGGACCGCGGCCGGGTCGGTCGCCCACTGGCGCGGCGTGACCACCGCGTGCGGCCCGAGGGGCAGGCCCGCCGCGGACAGCAGCGCCTTCATGTGGCCCTTGTCCATGGCTGCGGCGGACGCGAACACGCCGGAGCCCACGTAGGGGACACCGGCCAGCTCGAGCAGACCCTGGATCGTGCCGTCCTCACCGTAGGGCCCGTGCAGCAGCGGCAGCACGACATCCACCTCGCCGAGCTCGTGCGGCACCCTGCCCGGCTCGTGCACGGTGAGCGCCCGCTGCGTCGGGTCACCGGAGAGCACGACGGCGGCCCCCGAGTCCTGGACCTCGGGCAGGCTGCGCCCGGCGATCGCGAGCGTCTCGTGCTCGTCGGGAGCGAGCACCCAACGGCCCTCTCGCGAGATGCCGATGGGTATGACGTCGTAGGCCTCGCGGTCGAGCGCGGCCAGCACACTGCCGGCCGTGACGCACGAGACCGAGTGCTCGGTGCTGCGGCCTCCGAACACGACTGCGACGCGCGGTCTCCTCGACGGCGGCTGCACATCGGTGGTCATCGGCAGCGACCCTACTCGTCGCCCGGCGATACTCCTGGCATGGCCGAGTCCTCCGAGGTGTCGCTGTCCCCCGCCACGATCGCGGTCGCCGCAGGTCGGCCGCCGCGGCGCCCCGACGGGCCGATGAACCCCCCGATCGTGCTGGCCTCGACGTACCACGCGGGTGGCGAGGTGGGCTACGGGCGCTACGGCAACCCGACGTGGGAGATGTGGGAGACCGCCGTCGGCGCGCTCGAGGGTGGCGTCGCGACGTCGTACGGCTCGGGGATGGCCGCGGTGGCCGCGGTGCTCGAGCTGGTCCCCGACGGAGGCACCGTGGTGGCGTCACCCGATGCGTACTACGGCACGCTCGCGATGCTCGCCCGCCGCTGCGACCAGGGCCGGGTCGCGGTGCGGCTCGTCGACCTGGCCGACCCCGACGCGTCCGAGCCGGCCCTCGAGGGTGCCGACCTCGTGTGGCTGGAGTCGCCGACCAACCCGATGCTGCGTGTGGTCGACCTGCCCCGGCTGTGCGCGGCGGCCCACCGGGTCGGCGCGCTCAGTGTCGTCGACAACACCTTCGCCACGCCGATCCTCACCCGCCCGCTGGACCTCGGCGCCCACGTGGTCGTGCACAGCGCGACCAAGTACCTCTCCGGCCATTCCGACCTCCTCATGGGCGTGGCCGTCGTGCGTGACGCGGCGCTCGCCGAGCAGCTGGTCGCCTACCGGAGCGTCAACGGTTCGGTGCCGGGCACGGTCGAGGCCTGGCTCGCGCTGCGCGGGCTGCGCACCCTGGCGCTACGGGTCGAGCGGGGCCAGGCCAACGCCGGCGTGCTCGCAGGACGCTTGACGGCTCACCCTCGGGTGTCCCGGGTGCACTACCCCGGCAGCGGCGCGATGCTCAGCGTCGAGCTGGCTGCCACCGCGGATGCCGCCGAGCGCGTCGGCTCCCACACGCGGTTGTGGGTGCACGCCACCAGCCTCGGCGGCGTGGAGTCGAGCCTCGAACGTCGACGCCGCTGGCCCAAGGAGAGCGCCCTGGTGCCCGAGACCTTGCTGCGCCTGTCCGTGGGCATCGAGGACGTCGAGGATCTGTGGGCCGACCTGTCGCAGGCGCTGGAGGCAGCTGCCGGCTGATCTCAGTCGCTCTCGGCCTTCGCGGTGCGGCTCATGATGCGGTGCACGATCTCCCGCGGCGGCAACCCGTCGTGCACGGCCGCGACGACGTGCTCGGTGATCGGCATCTCCACGCCGTGGCGTCGGCCGAGGGCGAGGATCGACTCGCAGGACTTCACGCCCTCGGCCGTCTGTCTCGTCGAGCGGATCACCTCCTGCAGCGTCATGCCTCGACCGAGGTTCTCGCCGAAGGTGCGGTTGCGCGACAACGGCGACATGCAGGTGGCGACCAGGTCACCCACGCCGGCGAGCCCCGCGAAGGTCGTCGCATCGGCCCCCAACGCGAGCCCGAGCCGGGTCATCTCGGCCAGGCCGCGGGTGATGATGGACGCCTGGGAGTTGTCGCCCATGCCCATGCCCTCCGCCATCCCGACGGCGAGCGCGATGACGTTCTTGACCGCTCCCCCGAGCTCGACGCCGATGACGTCGACGTTGGTATAGGGGCGGAAGTAGGCCGTCATGCACACCTGCTGGAGCTTTTCGGCGACCGCCTCGTCGATGCAGGCGATGACGCTGGCCGCCGGCTGCCGGGCGGCGATCTCCTTGGCCAGGTTGGGGCCCGACACCACGGCGATGCGGTCCGCCCCCGCGCCGGTCGTCTCGGCGATGACCTCGCTCATCCGGCGCGAGGTGCCGAGCTCGATGCCCTTCATGAGGCTGACCAGCGCGCTGCCCGGGGGCAGCAGCGGCGCCCATCGCTGCAGGTTGCTGCGCAGCGTCTGCGCGGGCAGTGCCAGCACGACGACCTGCGCGCCCTGCAGGGCGTCGGCCGGTGACGGCGTCGCGGTGATCGACTCGGGCAGCGCGAGCTCGGGCAGGTAGTCAGGGTTGTGGTGCTGGTTGTTGATCGCCTCGCACAGCTCGGGGCGACGCCCCCACAGGGTCACCTCCGAACCGGCGTCGGCCAGCACCATCGAGAAGGCGGTGCCCCACGACCCGCTGCCCAGGACCGCGACCCGCGTCATGCGCTCTGCCTTCCTTCCGGGGTTCCCTCTGGCTGGTGCGTCGCGACCGGCTTGCCGGTCGACGGCAGGCCCTCGCGGCGTGGGTCGAAGGGTACGGCGGGCGCCGGCGTACCCCGCAGGTCCTCGAGCAGCTCGGTGATCGCCGCCATGATCTTCGCGGTGACCGCGCGCAGCAGCGGCGCGTCGACCTCGCGACCCATGAACTCCGACAGATCGACGGGGGGTCCGGCCTTGACGCGCATCAGCTTGCGCGGCAGCACGTGCGGACGCTTGCCGTAGGGCGCGAGCAGCTCCTGCGGTCCCCACTGGGCCACCGGGATGACCGGTGCCCCGGTGGCGAGCGCCACCCGCGCCGCGCCGGTCTTGCCGAGCATCGGCCACAGGTCCGGGTCACGGGTCAGCGTCGCCTCCGGGTAGATGGCCACGCACTCGCCACCGCGGACGGCAGCGACGGCGGCGGAGTAGGCCTGGGCCGCATCGGACGTCTCGCGGTAGACCGGGATCTGCTGAGCGCCTCGCAGCACGGAGCCGACGAAGAAGAGCTTGAACAGCCCCGCCTTGGCCAGGAACCGCGGCGTGCGCCCGTTGTCGTAGAGGAAGTGGGCGAAGGTCAGCGGGTCGACATGGGAGACGTGGTTGGTGACCACCACGATGCCCTCGCCGTCGCGTCCCAGGTGCTCGCCGCCCTGCCAGTCACGGCGGGTCAGCACCAGCAAGGGGCGACGCAGCAGCACGACGGCGAGGCGGTACCAGAACCCGATACGGCGCCGGGCACCCCGAGGTCGTTGCACGCCGTACCCACTCTCCGCTCCGGGCCCGAGCGCCAGATCCAACCCACCCGGGCCGCCAGGCAGTCTGTCAGTCCCGCAGTCTGCCGCACCACGGTCGGCTGACAGGATCGTTGCGTGGCGAGTCCGACGGCCGGGCAGCCGGGTAAGGTCCCGCGCGTGCAGGCCACCGTCCGCAGCTTCGACCCGCTGACCCGGTCAGGGACCGTGCTGCTCGACGACGGCGCCGAGCTGCCCTACGACGGCGACGCGTTCGACGCGGGGCGGGTGCGCCTCCTGCGGGTCGGGCAACGGGTCCGTATCGAGGTCGCCGGTGACGAGCCGCCCCGCCGCGTCACCTTCCTCACCATCGCCACCTTGCCCGACCCGCGCTGACCGGGGCGGGCCGGCGCGCGGGCGGACGCGCCAGGGCCCGACGATCGATGTGGTCGTCGGGCCCTGGGCGGCTCGGCGCTCAGCGGCTCGGCGCTGCGCGCCGAGGTGAGTCGCGCCGGGCGACTAGCGCTTCGCGGCCCGCTTCGCGGGCGCCTTGCGGGCGGTGGTCTTGGTGGCGGTGGTCTTGCGGGCGGTGCTCTTCGTCGCCGTGGTCTTCCTGGCGGTGGTCTTCTTCGCCGGTGCCGCCTTCTTGGCGGTCGCCGTCTTCCGGGCCGGTGCCGCCTTCTTCGTGGTCGCCGTCTTGCGTGCCGGGGCCGCCTTCTTCGCCGTGGACGACGCGCCGGTCGACCGGCCGGTGGCGCTGGTCGCCGCGTTCGCGACAGCCTTCGGCAGCTTCTTGGCGCCGCTGACGACGTCCTTGAAGCTCTGCCCGGCCTTGAACTTCGGCACGGAGGTCTTCTTGATCTTCACGGCTGCGCCCGTACGAGGGTTGCGGCCGGTGCGCGCGGGACGCGCGACCTTGTCGAACACACCGAATCCGGTGATGGCGACGCGCTCGCCACGGGCGACCGCCCGGGTGATCGCGTCGATGACGCCGTCGACGGCGTCCGTCGCGGCCTTCTTGCTGCCGAGCTGGGCGGACAGCGAGTCGATCAGCTGAGCCTTGTTCACTGTGGGAACCCTTCGCGATGTGTCGTGCCGAGCAGTCGCTCGATCCGATGCGACGTTAGGCCGCAACGAGCGCCGAAACAATGACCAACCGCCCTCAATCCCTTTGTGTCGCAGGTGTTCTCGACTCCGGGAAGTACTGCGAACATCGTCCGGCGGACATGGAAGAGGGACGAAAACCGTTGTGCTACAACGGTTTTCGCCCCTCAGGGCACCTCAGGCGGTGGTGGGCAGCCAGCTCGGGCGGTTCCGCTCGAACTCGCTGACGTCCTCAGCGTGGCGCAACGTCAGATCGACGTCGTCCAGGCCCTCGAGCAGCCTCCAGCGGGTGTAGTCGTCGATGTCGAACGGCACCGACTCGTCGCGCCAGGTCACCGTGCGCGACTCGAGATCCACGGTGACCGACGTGTCAGGATCGGCCTCGATCGCGGCCCACAACCGCTCGACGTCGGGCTGCGCCACGACCGCGGTGAGCAGGCCGCCCTTGCCCGCGTTTCCCCGGAAGATGTCGGCGAACCGCGAGGAGATGACGACCCGGAAGCCGTAGTTCTGCAATGCCCAGACCGCGTGCTCGCGCGACGAGCCGGTGCCGAACTCGGGCCCCGCCACCAAGATGCTGACGCCCTGGGACTCGGGCCGGTTCAGGACGAAGTCGGGGTCCTCGCGCCAGGCGGCGAAGAGGCCGTCCTCGAACCCCGACCGGGCCACCCGCTTGAGGTAGACCGCAGGGATGATCTGGTCGGTGTCCACGTTGGAGCGCACGAGCGCCGCCGCGCGACCGGTGTGCCGGACGAACTGGTCCATCAGCTGTTCGCCTCCTCTGCGAGGTCCGCCGGGGACGCCAGCGTCCCGACGACCGCGGTGGCGGCTGCCACCAGCGGCGAGACCAGATGGGTGCGCCCCCCGGCTCCCTGCCGCCCCTCGAAGTTGCGGTTGGACGTCGACGCACTGCGCTCGCCCACGGCGAGCTGGTCGGCGTTCATGCCCAGACACATGGAGCAGCCAGCGTGCCGCCACTCCGCGCCGGCCTCCTTGAACACCACGTCGAGGCCCTCGTCCTCAGCCTGCAGGCGCACGCGAACCGAGCCAGGCACCACAAGGAACCGCACGTTGTCGGCCACCTTGCGGCCACGGATGACCTCGGCCGCGGCGCGCAGGTCCTCGATGCGCCCGTTGGTGCACGAGCCGAGGAACACCGTGTCGACGGCGATCTCCCGAAGCGGCGTACCGGCCTCGAGGCCCATGTAGGTCAGGGCCCTCTCGGCGGCGAGCCGCTCGCCGGCGACGGCGTAGGACGCCGGGTCGGGCACCACGCTGCCCAGCGGTGCGCCTTGAGCGGGGTTGGTCCCCCACGTGACGAACGGCGTCAGGCTCTCGGCGTCGATGACCACCTCGTGGTCGTAGCGCGCGTTCGCGTCACTCACCAGAGCGCGCCAGGCCTCGAGCGCTGCGTCCCAGTCGGCACCCTGCGGTGCGCGGGGCCGCCCCTCGAGATAGCCGAACGTCGTCTCGTCCGGGGCGATCATGCCGGCGCGCGCACCGGCCTCGATCGACATGTTGCAGATCGTCATGCGCGCCTCCATGGACAGCGCGCGGATGGCGGCACCGCGGTACTCCAGGACGTAGCCCTGGCCGCCGCCGGTGCCGATCTGGGCGATCACCGCGAGGATGAGGTCCTTGGACGTGACGCCCGGGGGCAGGCTGCCCTCCACGGTCACTGCCATGGTCTTGAACGGCTTGAGCGGCAGCGTCTGGGTCGCGAGCACGTGCTCGACCTCGCTGGTGCCGATGCCGAACGCCAGCGCGCCGAACGCACCATGGGTTGACGTGTGGCTGTCACCGCACACGATCGTCATGCCCGGCTGGGTGAGCCCTTGCTCGGGTCCGATCACGTGCACGATGCCCTGGCCGGGATCACCCATCGCGTAGCAGCGGATGCCGAACTCCTTGCAGTTACGCGCCAGCGTCTCGATCTGCTTGGCCGAGATCG